>PBAY01000014.1 GCA_002717655.1 Phycisphaerae bacterium
ATGCTGCCAGTGCTTGCCCCGTCCAGCGCCTGGAAGTCTGGAGGGCTCTCGCATGGCGATATCCCCAATTGTAAAGATGCCACTGTCTTTCAATTGCTTGCAGGTTCTGGGACCGGCTCCCCAGAGTCGTTCATCGCGAACCACCGTAGGTGTCAGCATGAAGATGATTTCTTCACGGACGATCTTGTCATCCTGACCCGTAAAGGCAGCACCAGCCACTGGAATGTCGCCCAGCAGTGGAACCTGATCCCGCTTGATCACAGTCGACTCGCGGAACAGGCCACCGAGCACCAGTGTCTCTCCATCACGAACACGCACGTTCGCGAAGACTTCAGAGGTAATCTCGTCAGGCACATCGACCTTGTTTCCCATGACATCGGTAATCGGCCGTAGTTCCGCATCGGAAAGCCGCGGATACAGCTCCATGCGGATCATGTTGTCCGGAGAGATGTAGGGCCGGAAGACCAGATGGATACCCGTATCGAGATATTCCACCGTCTGTGTGGTCGTGGTCTCGGTCTGTGTCGTCGAAAGATACGCCACTCGTCGACCAACGAGAATCTCTGCCTTCTGGCGATTCAGACACATGACCTTGGGACGAGCAATGACAGTGGTATCGGCGACTTCATCAAGTGCACGAAGGAACAAGGAGAAGTGATCCTTGACGACGCCGAACTTGAAGCCGCCTTCTGCCGCCGTCTTGCCGACATTGCTGACACCACCAAGCGCATTGGTCGTTGAGATATCACCACCAATGAGATTGTTCACTGTCTGGAGCGGTCCACCGATGACGTCTGTGAAGTTGATGCTGCTGATGATGCTCCAGTCCACACCCCATGCATTCTTTTCATCCACCTTGGTCGTCAGAATCGTGCCCTCGACCAGGACCTGCGTCGGTGAGACATCAAGATCCTTGATGACCACAGCGATCTCATCCAGAACCTCGGGATAGTCCGAGACAATGAGGCGAGCCGAATAGGCCCACGAATCGGTGCCGTTGTTGGAATCATCCGGATTGAAACTGTCATCGACAACACCCATCGGCACCGTCTGTCCAGCCGCACTCAGCAATGGCGTGATCACCGATTCTGCGTCAGTGGCTGAAATGTAGTACAGCTCATAGATCCGGGTTTCAACCCGCTTGGCCGCGGACTGAATACGTTCGATCTCTTCGATGGGATGCACATAGATGAAGTTGCCTTCCTCGATGTAGCCATAACCGTTGACACGCAGGATTGAATCCAGCGCTTCATGAAAGGTCACGTCGTAGAGATTGGCTGATACCGTCGCGACGACATCACGCCCCGCAATGATGTTCTTGCGGGACTGCACGGAAAGCATTTCAAGAATCTTCGAGAGATCCGCATCCTGCACGGCAAGATCAACCGTACCGAATTTGGTCATGGAAACATCCGGTTCAACCAGACCATCGGTCGGATCAGCTTGATCTGAACGTTGAGACCGGACGTCATCGACCATGTCGATTTCGTCAGCCCCAGGTTCAAGAGCGGAATCACTCGGCACAAGTTGGCCTGCAGGACGATTCGGATCATCCTGAATTTCCTGCGCAGCAGCCGTCGGTACGGCCAGCATGACGCAGACGATTACGAATTGAACAATCTTATCCATGAGGGGCAGCGCTCTTACCTCAGCGGTCATGAAACCTTCTCCCGCCTCCCATCCCATCGTCCCAACGGGGTCTAATCAAGGCGCAGTACGCACTGCACATCCCCGGCTCTAATGACTGCTGATCGATCTCGAACCTCAATGAGCTCGATCTGCAGCCCCCCACCACTGATGTCCCTTACCTGCGTTCCGACTCGATACGTCTGGCCGCTGATGACAGCTACTGAACCCATGACGGCCTCAAGGCGATGTGCATGAAGGGCACTCTGGAACTTGTCGGCCTCCTGAGGTCTGGACTTTGAGTCTTCGTCAGTACTTTTCGCGAACTCTGATTTCGGCGGGTAATACGCCGGATTAATCAGAAATGGATTTCGTATCGGACCATTGGACAGGTGAACAACGCGCTTCGTTGTAACGAACCTCGAAGTGTTCATATTCTCGGACTCGACTTCCACCGACTGGTCTGGATCCGCCATGGCAACCCGTGGCATGTCCTGAATGACGATCAATCGAGTCCAGAAAAGCATGGCGACCGCAAGCAGTCCGCAAAATATGCCGAATCGACGACGATCCGCCGTCAACTGGACCAGCAGCCTTCGTAGCGCCAGTGAGATTCGTGTCATCATGGTGTTTCCCCCTCTGAATCAAAAGCGTCAGCCTGATAGATGGCGTCTATTGAAATACTGGCAGTCAGCTGTTCACTGCCTGGCTCTCTGGCATCAAGCGCGAGATCAAGACCCGTCACACGAACCAGATGTCTCATCGTTGCACAACGGTCGATCACCGAGCAGATACGGTCGAAATCCGCCTGCAACTCGACGACCATTGAAAGCCCATCAAAGCGTCCATTTCCATCGACATTCTCGCGACGACCACTGACCGCGAAGGTCTGGTCGGCCACCTGTACCCCATCGACATCCAGAGACAAGGCCCTTACGAGTTCGGCAACTCGAGCATCGACAGGAACGTCTCGACACTCCTGGGCCTGACGCGCCTGAAGTTCACTGACTGCCGCAGTCTGAATCTGCAGCGATTCCTTGGCATCTTCAAGCCGACCAATCTTGCCTTCAAGAGAGTGGATCTCGAGAGAAACCTCCGACGCCCTTCTGTAGTTTGGCCAGATGAATCCAAATACCGAAACGAGAACCACGACAGCGAGGCCCGCAAGATAGAACTGTTCCAATCTTCTGCGATTCATGAGTTGTTCTCCTCAGCCACGGCAATGGAACCGGAATGGATCTCCCAGATCCCTTCGAGATTGACCGTGAAGGTCAACTGGAATTCACGGGCAGCTACGCCTCTCACTTCACGTGAACGGGTGTAGTCCAGACGGATGTCCTCAAAGGAAACATCCTTCTCCATCTTCTGGACAAGACCGGCAACATCATCGTCCGAGATCGCGAAACCAGTAAGGCCGCCGACGATCCGACGTGGCCCTTCCATTGCAGCCTGGCGACCTCGATGATTCGTCCTGGAATCTTCATACTCAAGCAGAAGGTGATCGACTGTCGCACTCTCAGGAAGTGCAGCGACGATTCGACCCATCAACGCGTCCATTCGCATTGGCAGTGCTACTTTTTCATAGGCATCCATGTAGGACTGAATCTCTTCTCGCAGAACACCCATCTCGGCAGCCTCCCGCTCGAGCTTCAAGGCCTGTGCGGCACGCGCTCTGGCGACAACGAGTGATTCCTCAAGATGATCACTTCGCATCTGCGAATGAGTCGCAAACGCCACGAGACTGCCGATCACCACGATGCCGATCGCCATGAAACGACGCAATCGTTGACCGGCCTGTGTGCGCCGACGAATACCTTCGGGCATGAGATCAAGCATGGTTCCACTCATGCCGCACGCTCCAGCTTGGTGTTGATACGACGAGTTCGACGTGCCGCAAGAGATCGAAGGCTCAGACCAGCGGCAATCGACCATGCTGAATGAGGTCCATTCGAACGTGACCTGGCCTGACTGAGACTGGTACCAAGATGACTGAACGTGCCATGCTCATCATCAAGATCGACGGGCATTTCGCAACGCTGTGAAATTGCAGCCGCCAGCCCTGGTTCACAGGCATGCGCACCGGTCAGCATCAGTTTTGCCGGCTTCTGACCCTTGAAGGTCACGCCGTAGTAACGCATGCACATGAGGACATCTCGAGAGAGTTCTTCAAGCAGAGGTCGTATGCACTCATGCACGGCTCGGTCCGTTGCTGGATCAACAGATGCGTCCTGATGATTCTGATCACCCTGAAGTCGATGCTGACGAAGATCCGCCGCTGCCTCAAGCTCCAATCCAAGGTGCTCCGAAACACGTGCATCGAGGTGATTACCTCCGATATCAAGTGATCGACAGAGTGCGATCTGCTCGCCATGAAGAACCAGCATGGTGGAGCCGACATCACCAATCTCGATCACCGCTCTGATGCTGCCCTGATCCGCCTCTCGCCGATGCTGGCGACTCATGACGCGGGCAATGGCTCCGAAGTGCGTGTCAACAGCCATGGGACGAAGCCCCGCTGCCATCACGGCATTCAACCGTCGTTCAAGGATGTCTGTTCCTGTGGCGACAATGAGTATCTCCTGCCGACCACCTTCGCCCATGGCACCCGTGCGGATGAAATCCGCCTCGATTGAATCACGTTCACGACCAAGCCGTTCCGACGCTTCCCATTTGACTGCTTCAGCAAGTTCATCCAGCGGCATTTCCGGTAGACGAGTGGTATAGATCTGGACTTCCGAGCGAGGCAGCGCCACGACGCAACGCCTGCCAACAAACCCACCGGCAACAACGGCTGATCGCAGACGGGCCACCAGTGCTTCCTGATCCGCACCGGGCTCCGCAGTCATCGGCATCGGCTGTGTTGAAACACCTGCCACGTCAAGACTGCCTTTCCAGGAACGAATTTGCAGCAGACGTACGAGACGATCCGTGAACTCCACGCCCACGCATCCAACGCCATCTCTGAATCGATCAAGAAATTTCTGCATCTTTCTTCGTCCCTCGCCTGACTGTTCAGCCATCCATCCGAAGCACACTGACTTTTCCAGTCAATGGTGCAATCGTGACTTCATACTCTGCATCTTCACCGGTCAACACAACACGGCCCTCGCCTGCAGGAGCGCCTGGGGAACTTACGGTTCCTCCAAGTGAATCAAAGGTCAATGAACGTCCGCCATCAGACAGTTCAAGATCCGAAATGGACACTGAATCAAATCGGCCATCACGTTCGTAGTTGATGATGTAGTGCCCCAGACCTCTGACCGTTCCCGCCGGATCAGCAACATAGTCAGCAGTCACAGGATCAAAGGGAGCATCAAAATCAGCATCCGTGACACGGACCAGACAATAGCCGCTTCCATCATCAAAGAAATGAATACGGTGGTATCCCTGATTCGCCAGTGCCTCTGACTGGGCATACGTGATATCCGCGATCAGATGACGCACTGCTGAAGACGTCTCCAGACGACCAGGAGCCATCATCTGAGGAACCAGCAGTGATGCTGCTATGCCCAGAATGGCAATCACCATCAATAACTCGATGAGTGTGTAAGCACGCGGATTGGAATTGGTCATCTGCTTCATGGGGTCTCACCGACGACGTGATGATGCTCCACGATTAGTTGAAGAATCATCCGTGACACTTACCTTGATCCCGCCACTCTCCAACAATCCACGAAGGGCGGTGAATTGCTCACGAATCTTGCCCAACTCCTGGATCATGAGCGCCCGCTGCTGGATGGACTCTCCGCCGATGGCGGAAACGCCTTTCTGCACGGGTGTGCGATTCGTTCCACGTCGATTGGGCTGGCTGCGACTCTGAGCCATCACGGTTTCACTCGCCACAGGACGTTCAGCCACTCTCGTCCAGACATCGACCGTCAGAAGAACCGCGATGATGGTCAACACGACATTGAGATACGTATCCTTGCGCATCATGATTTGCTCCATGGTTCCCAGACCGGGAAAGAATGTGATCTGAGTCACCCATCGGCTGGATCTGGGAGCAAGGTCAGCCAGATCGAATGTTGTCCTGCAGAAACAGGAAACGTCCGAGAATCTCCATCACAGACGGATCATCTGTCCCAGAACGACAGGAGTGATGGCGAGTCTTTCGCCATCACTCCGAATTATGAGACCTGCTGGACAACAGTAATCCATTGCTGATGATCTAGATCAACAGATCTTCAGATGATGTTCAGTCGGCCCAGTCCTGATAGATGGTGCCATCCGCCTGGTTGGCCAGAAGGACTGTCGTGGTTCCACCTGAAGCCCAGTTGTTGCTGCCATCAACCTGAAAGGCACCGAAACGCCAGCCATCACCTGCACTTGTACCGAAATTCGAGGTACCGGTAATCGGGTTCTTCGGAGGCGCCGGAAGATAGCCACCATTGATCAAGTCAGCCCAACCAGTACTGGCGAAGGCGGGGTCGCTGCCTTGATTCTCAATTCGATAGAGCTCAATCTGGCTGCGAAGCGTCTGCAACTGTGTGCGGACACTCGAACTGTTGGCATCATCAGCCGCATTGGTGAACTGAGGAATGACGACGGCGGCAAGAATTCCGAGAATGACCACGACGATCAGAATCTCGATAAGCGTGAACGCCTTGCGGGCTTGGCTACGAATAATCATGGGTAAAAGACTCCGTTACAGGGCAAGTGGGGCTAAACACGACCAAAATGAGTTGTCGCCACGCGACCAATCGAAACTCACCTCGGAGGGGCTATCGACAACAACCCTCGGACAAACAAGCTCCTCTCACAAATGCCCGCAATGATGGTGCAATTCAACCCCGGAACAAGCCTCCTTCCCGGACCAATCCCCCCAAACCGACCTTGAGGGCGGCCCGGAACTTCCCTCGACCGCACTCAGGCCCGAATACGGCTGAAACAGCTGATCAGACACGCCAGCCTGATAGAATTCGTCACTCAACCGGATCTCTCTCGACTCGATCTCCCGGAGAACGCAAGATGGTGCATATCAAGGCATTTGAAGCCATCCACCCCCCCTACAACCGTGTCGCCTCGGTCGCCTCTCCGCCCTATGACGTCATGAACACGTCTGAAGCCAGACAACTGGCCGAAGGCCATCCAGATAGCTTCCTGCACGTCATTCGACCAGAGATCAACTTGCCCGATGGAACCGATCCATATGGCAACGAGGTCTATGACATGGCACGCAGTCAGTTCCAAAGGCTGGTCACCGAAGGGGCGCTCTGCAGAGATGGATCGCCCGGGATCTTTCTGTATCGACAGGTGATGAATGGACACAGCCAGACAGGTCTGGTGTGTTGCTGTCGGGTCAGCGACTATGTCAATGATGTCATCCGGAAACATGAAAAGACGAGGCCAGACAAGGAAGATGATCGAACTCGACACCTGAGAACCGTTGATGCCAATACTGGACCGGTCTTTCTTACGTATCGAGATGAGGCTGCCATCCAGCATCTGTCGACCATGGATTCAGCTGGCCGCCCGCTCTTCCACTTCAAATCACCGGACGGCGTTACGCATACGGGCTGGCAAGTAGCTGATCCCGCCGCATATATCACGGCATTTGAGTCGATCCCCTTTGCTTATGTTGCAGATGGCCACCATCGGAGTGCTTCAGCAGCACGGGCTGCTCGTGAAATCGCCGATGGGCAGTCTCGAACGGAATTGGATGGATCTCATGAATCCGACTGGTTCCTCAGCGTGCTCTTTCCTGCCAGTCAATTGGCGATTCTGCCCTACAACCGTGTCGTCAAGACCAAAGGGAAACTCAGTGGCGATGATGCACTGAAGATCCTCTCTGAATTGGGACAGCTTGAACTCGATGCCGATCCCGATACTCAAATTCCGGGCAGCTTTGCGATCTATCTGAACAAGCAGTGGGTTCGACTTCATCTGGAGCAGGACTCGATTTCCTGGCAGGATCCTATTGCTTCACTTGACGTTTCATTGCTGCATGATCGAATTCTTGAACCGCTTCTGGGTATCAAGGATGAACGGACTGATCCGAATATTGAATTCGTTGGTGGAATCAGAGGCACTTCCGCATTGTCAAAGCGAGTTGATGAACTTGAAGATGCCATCGGATTCTCACTGAACGCAACAACAATCGAGCAACTTCTCGATGTCGCCGATGCCGGCTTGTGCATGCCACCAAAGTCAACATGGTTTGAACCAAAGCTCAGAAGCGGCCTGTTCATCCATGCACTCGATTCAGAGCAGATATCGCCGAACAGCAAAAGTGAAGTTTCAGCACAATCCTGAAATTCTGGAGCCTTTCATGTCCCCCACAACAACCCCTGCTGCCGCAAATGATCCCAAGTCCACTCAGGATAAGAATCCTGCGGTTGTCCTTCTTGCAGACTCCTTCGATGCCTCCGGCATTGCTGCACTGGAACAACAGGGCTGCAAGGTCCACGTCGATCCTTCGCTTGAAGGAGAACAGCTTGTCGCCGCCATCAAGGAGCATGATCCACAGATTCTCGTGGTGAGATCGACCAAGGTGCCAGCGGATGCGATTTCCGCCGGACAGATGCTCAGCCTCATTGTGCGAGCTGGAGCTGGATATGACACCATCGACATCAATGCCGCTTCGGCCCAGGGAATATCAGTCGCCAATTGTCCCGGCATGAATTCCCTTGCCGTGGCCGAACTGGCCTGGGGACTGATCCTCTCCTGTGATCGTCGCATTCCTGATCAGGTCGCGGATCTACGCGAAGGGAACTGGAAGAAAAAGGAATATGCCAAGGCAGCCGGACTCTATGGTCGGACGCTTGGCATCGTGGGACTTGGCAGGATCGGTCTTGCCATCGCCACGAGGGGACAGGCCTTCGGCATGAAGGTGATTGCATGGTCAAAGGATCTCACGGTCGAATCCGCACAGGAGCTCGGGATTGATCATTGTGAAGATGTGACAAATCTTGCACGCATGTCCGATGTGGTCACGATCAATGTCTCAGCCAATCCCGAGACGAGACACCTTGTCAACGAATCATTCTGCAAGGCATTGCGACCCGGAGCGATTCTCGTGAATACGACACGTGGCAGCGTGGTCGATCAGGATGCACTCACAAAGGCCATTCGCGAGAAGAACCTTCGTGTAGGAATGGATGTCTTCGCCAATGAACCATCCGCCGGCGACAAGAACTTCGATGACCCCATCGTGCAGGAGCCTGGCGTCTATGGAACACATCATGTCGGCGCCAGCACCTCGCAGGCTCAGGAAGCCATTGCGGCGGAGACTGTACGGGTCATCAAGACCTGGCTCGATACTGGCGAAGTGGCGAACTGCGTGAACCTGGCCACACGAACCGCGGCTTCCGAACTGTTGTCGATCCGACACCTGAACCAGCCCGGCGTCCTCGCCCATGTATTCGAGGTGCTTGGTCGCGGCGGCTGCAATGTCGAAGAAATGGAAAATGTCATCTATGCCGAGGCAATTGCCGCCTGTGCCCGCATCCAGATCGCAGGCAGCATCCAGAATCAGGATCTGGACGAGATCCGCAGCCATCAACACGTGATCAGCGTGACCCGTTCACCAATCAAGCATCACGAACAGACCGGAGAACGCTCATGACCACCATGTCATCTACTCGCAAATGGAATTTCTCCGCAGGCCCCGGCGTACTGCCCGAGTCCCTGATCCAGCAGGCACAGCAGGACATCTGGGATCTTGCCGGAACCGGAATCGGCGTGATGGAACATTCTCATCGCGGTCCAGCCATCACGGAAGTCTTCGAAGCAGCAAGAAACAAGTGTCGTGAAGTCGGAAATATTCCAGACGACTTTGAAATCCTGTTCCTTCAAGGCGGCGCATCATTGCAGTTCGCCATGATTCCAATGGCCTTCCTGAATTCAAACTCACATGCCGACTACATCAATACGGGGTCCTGGACCAGCAAGGCCATTGATGAAGCAAGGCGTTTCGGGAATGTCGATGTCCTCTGGGATGGCGCTTCGGAAAAATTCAGCCGCATCCCAACAGGCGAGGATTACTCCTGGAATGAGCAATCCAAATACAGCTACTACTGCTCGAACAACACCATCTATGGAACACGATGGCCCCAGACTCCCACTTCGCCCACGCCACTGATCGCCGACATGAGCAGCGAGATGTTCGCCCGGGCCATCGATTGGGAATCGCATGACATGGTGTACGCAGGCGCCCAGAAGAACCTCGGGCCAGCAGGAGTGACGATGGTGATCATCCGCAGATCACTGCTTGAACAAGCCAGCACCGATCTACCCATGATGCTTCGATATGACGTCTTTGCGAAGAATGGATCGATGTACAACACACCACCCGTGTTCGCAGTCTATTGTGTCAGCCTGATGTTCCAGTGGATACTTGATCAAGGCGGCTTGGCCGGTATCGAGGCGATGAATGAACACAAGGCAGGCTTGATCTACCGCACCATTGACGAATCCGATGGCTTCTACAAAGGGCATGCCGCGAAATCAGATCGTTCTCTGATGAACATCACCTTCCGCTGCCCCACTGAAGAACTGGAAGCCGCGTTCATCAAGGAAGCCGCTGAACATGACATGGCCAATCTCAAGGGACATCGCAGCGTAGGCGGGCTCCGCGCATCGGTCTACAACGCCTTCCCGGAAGCCGGGTGCCATCAGCTGGCCCAGTTCATGAATGAATTCGCGAGAAAGAACGGCTAAGCGAGCGATTCGGCGATCTGCATGACCTGGCCCACGTAACCTCGCCCGAAGAGGTTGACATGGTTGAGCAGGTGATACATCTGATACACCAGCAGGCGATCCGAAGACGGCGGATCGTCACTGGTTCTTGCCTCTGCATAAGCGTCAAAACAGATCGACGGAATACCACCGAAGAGCCGCATCATGGCGATGTCGGCCCATCCATCACCGATCGAACATGCAGGATCGATCACACCGATGGGACCATCCGCAAGTGGAATCAGATTTCCAGACCAGAGATCACCATGAAGCAATGATGGATGCGGATCCGCTGGAAGATGACGGTCAAGCGAGCGTGTCACCATGCTGATTCGTGCCACCTCTTCCGCCTGCAGAAGGCCGGCATCTCTGGCCCATTTTATCTGTGGCTCGAACCGGCACTCCTGGTTAAAGCTGACCCAGTCATCACTCCAGTCATTGATCTGCCTGGTCGCTCCGATGAAATTTGAAGCAGCGAAACCATATCGACGGTCGGAAACCAGATCATGCATGGTCGCCAGATCTGTTCCGAACTGACTCCACATCCGATCAGTCGGAGAGCCTGGCTCAAGCCACTCAAGAATCAACACGGCCCGATCGGTTGATCGAAAGAATCCAAGAACCGCCGGTATCTTCAATGGCTGTTGTTCCAGATCATGCAACGCCTGCAGGCCTTGCGATTCCGCCTCGAGCTGTTCCGCACCGGCCGGTTCCATGGTGGTCTTGCAGACCAAGGAGCGGCCTGTCGCAAATGAAACATGACGGACATCGTGAATACAGCCCCCGGACAGAGAGACGCACTCGATCGGTTCTTCACCGATTCCAATTGAACGAAGTGCCTCGGCGATCAATCCGGAGACTTTCAAACCGAGTCATTCCTGAGCATCTCTACAAGATTGAGACAGGCTTCATCCAGCATGGAATAGACAGCCTCGAATCCTTCGTCACCACCATAGTACGGATCGGGAACATCTGAACCTGCCAGCTCGGGATGACAATCAAGCATGAGCCTCGCCCTGTCCTTCGAGGCACCGAGTGATCTCACTTGGCCAAGAATGTCCGCGTCAGAACAAAGGATCAGATCAAAGGAAGTCAGATCCGATCGCGTGATCTTCCTGGCTTCACCACGGACGATGACACCGTAACGACGTGCGGTCTCCCGCATTCTTGGATCAGGAGGTTCGCCGGCATGCCAGCCTCCGATGCCGGCAGAATCTATCTCAATGCCTTCCAGATTCTGCTCGGAGACGTGATGACGCAACAGGGCCTCGCCCATCGGGCTCCGGCAGATGTTGCCCATACAGACAAACAGTACTCGTCGAATCGAGGTCATGTTGATTCACCACTGGACTGACTTCTTGCTGCTTTCTGAAGCAGTCCCATTCGAATGCCCACCAGCGCCATGAGCATGTAGAAGGCAATGAAAACCAGATAGAGCACCATGACTCGGAATTCGCCGATGATCACGAGATATCCAAGTACGACTCCGGAGATGGCCAGCAGAAACTCCAGGCCATAGATGGCCAGAACGGCACGCTTGACTCCACCAAGCCATCCTTTCAGAACATGATGAAGATGCTGGGCGTCAGGCTCCGACATGCTGATGCCCTGTATCTTCCTGCGAAAGATGGCCAGGATGGTATCGATGATGGGAATGCCGAAGATGATCAGGCCTGCAAGAACTAGATGTGTTTCACCCTGCTCTCCAAGCATGAGGATGATGACAACGCAGAGATAGCCCAGAAGCAATGAACCGCAGTCGCCGAGGAAGATTCTGGCGGGATTGAAGTTGTATGGGAGAAATCCCAACACCGCACCAAGTAGCGCCATGCAAAGAACGATTCTTGCTCCTGCCAGAGTAGCCCCCTCATCGGCAACCATCTGTTCTGGCATCGTCGATGCAATGATCATCACATCCACTGGCGTGAGATATACAGCGACCGCCAATGACAAGGCGAGAAGGCCAGTGGCAATGATCGCGACTGTTCCACTGAGCAGGCCATCGAGCCCGTCGATCAAATTTGATGCGTTGCATCCTCCGAGTACGAATATCGCGATGATCGCCGTACCGATCCACTCTGTCACATTGAAAGGCACATCAACAAGCGGAATCATGTACTCAAGAGAGGAGACTCCGAAAAGATATTCCAGTAGTCCAGCTGCCACACGTGTACCAATGTCATTGAGTGCCAGCAATGCTGCCGCAACCAACTGGCCTGCGATCTTCAATCGAGGATCCCATCCCCAGACATCATCAGCCAGTCCAGTGAATGTGATCGCAACCATCCCACCTACAATTGAAACAGGAAGCGGCCGATACTCGGGCGGCTGCCCATCGATGAGAATGTAACTGGCTGCTATCCCCGCCAGAATGCCGAAGAAGACTGCCAAGCCGCCGAGATAGGGAGTTGCGGACTTGTGTATTTTGCGGCCGACATCGGGTCGATCGACGACATCTATTGCAATGGCAAGCCCTCGAAACAGTGGCGTGACGATCAAGACCGCGACATAGGACAAGACCAGCACCGGAAGGTAGTCGATGATCAACGACCAGACAGTCACATCACCGACAACAGGATCGATTTGTGAAAGGTCTGACCCCGTATTCATCGTCCATTACCTGCGACATGATTGCTGGATTGATCACTTATTGAATCAGCAAGATCTCTGATCGTCTGCTCCAGACCGAAGCGAGGAGTGAAATCAAAGCAGGATGTCAAACGACTGATGTCCGGGCGGCGATGGATCATGTCTTCAATCGATCGTCCATAGGCTTTTTCATATGAGATGTTCTCGATCGGCGAATCACTGCCGAGCACATCCACCACAAGGCGAGCCAGCTCCGATATCGAAATCATCGAGTCACGACCGACATTGACGACCGAACCGAAGACATTGCCTTCGGAAAGAAATCTAGGAAGAACATCCACGACATCGCGAACGTCACAGAAGCATCTGGTCTGGTCGCCGGTCCCGTAGACCAGAAGCGGAGACCCATCCAGAGCTGCCTGAACGAATCGAGGCAGCACCATCCCCCATGTTCCAACCTGACGCGGCCCGACGGTATTGAAGAATCTCGCGATGACCACCGGCAGCCCGTGATCATGGTGCCAGGCAAGCCCAAGAAATTCATCAATCGCCTTCGAGCAGGCATACGCCCATCTTGGCTCGGTTGTCGGACCGAGGATCAGATCATCGCCTTCTGAAAACGGGATCTTGTCTGATTTGCCATACACCTCGGAAGTCGAAGCAAGCAGAGTCGGAAGTCGAGCCTCGGATGCAAACCGGAGAACAACCAGCGTCTCCTCCACATTGTTTTCAATTGTTTGTACGGGTTGCTCGACGACAAGACGTACACCTACGGCTGCGGCAAGATGGTAGATCTCCGAATATCTTCCAGGCTCCAAGTCGGGAAGAATCCGGGAAAGATCACCTTCAATGAAGGCAAGCCGATCGGGATCAACAGCATTCAGGTTGTCCCGCCTGCCCGTTGAGAGATTGTCAACGACGGTGACATGATGACCCTGAAGCGCAAGCTTCTCGACAAGGTGTGAACCAATGAAGCCTGCCCCACCTGTCACGAGGATGCTGCGCGTCTCGTCTGCTTTCACCATCTGTCAATCCGGCACCTGCAGATCGGGACTACTCCTCGATTTCGGTGTACTTGGCCATCAGTCTGTAATTCTTCTTGAAGTATCCACCAGCAGTCTGCCGTGGCCTGTTCAGGATCACACCCATCAACTCTGCCTGAGTATCACTGAATTGACCGATCATCCTTGAGATGAGCCCGCGGGCCTCCTGGCCTGCTCGAACGACGAGCGCAACGGACTCGACACGATTGGCAAGAACGACTGCATCTCCCGCAGCAACGGCTGGAGCAGCATCAACCAATACACAGTCGTACCTGTTACGAAGATCTGCCATCAATGAAGAAAGCATGGGGTCATTGAACTTTTCGTAGACTCGACTTGACGGCGATCCCGCACCAATGATGCTGACACCATCAACCTTCTGTACAACATCGTCGATCGTCTGATTTCCAGAAAGTAGATCACCCAGACCAGCCTGTTCATCTTCGATGCCGAAGACCGAGGCAAGACGTGGCTTGCGGAAATTACCGTCGACGATGGCGATATTCAAACCACTCGCCGCAGCTGAAAGCGCGAGATTCGACAGAACAGTAGTCGTACCTGACCCAGGCATTCCACTGGCAAACATGAGGCTGGTATGCCCCTGCCTTGACATGCTTCGCCAGATGGCATTCCACGCCTGACGATAGCTCTCCGCCATAACGCTGTCGGGGTGTTCCTTGTGGATGAGTTCCGCCGAGTCAGGCATCGTCGGA
This sequence comes from Phycisphaerae bacterium, assembly GCA_002717655.1. Classification (GTDB taxonomy): domain Bacteria; phylum Planctomycetota; class Phycisphaerae; order Phycisphaerales; family SM1A02; genus UBA1668. The sequence goes on from PBAY01000014.1 coordinate 14,648, forward strand.
TCTTCGTCGGTATCAGGGATGACTCCCAGCAGACGAGTACCCGGGATGACCAGAAGATCGGATGGAGTGTGAACTCGCTGATCAGTCAAGGCTCTCAGGAAGATGTACATGACATAGAGGCCGAGACAGACCACGACACCCGCAGGGATGATGACCTCAGGCTGCGGGAACGAAACATCACGAGGAAACTTGGCTGCGCCGACCTGCCGGACACGCCCTGCATCGGCACGCAGTTTCATCAGACTGACACTGTTCATGAGATTCAACTGTTCATCACGCTGTTTCTCAAGAAGGGATCGCTGAGCCACGAATGACTCGAACAAGGAGGCATCAGATGCAAGATTTCGAAGTCTCTCATCCTTCTCTTCAAGATCGCTTTCGATTCTCTCAATCAGGGATTTAAGGCGGGTGATCTCTGAGGACCAGGTCTTCAACCGGGCGTTGAGATTTCTCTTCAGCAACTCGTTTCGCTTGGCCTCGATCTGCTGTTCGGTACCATTGATGCTCGACTGGATCTGCTGAACTGGCTTGGAACCAGCATGGAACCGCTCACGCAGGGATCGCTCTTCTGCCCGCAATGACTCAAGCAGCTGGATCTGGTTGTAGATCGATGGATCCTGATCCGCCTCAAGGACATCTTCTGCTGTTGGCTCGATGGTGCCCTCAAGCTTGGCGGCAGTCTGCATGTACTGCGACTCCGAACTGGTGAGATCATTCATCGCTTCAGTCAAGGAGGTCGTAAGATTTTCAACTTCAGTAGCCGTCTGGGAATATCGAGGATCATCCAGCGTGGTGATGCCCTTGGCCACGATGAATCCCTGAATTTCATCACGAAGATCCTGCAACGCGTGTCGTGTATTGCGCAGCTGATCCTCGAATAGATTCTCATTGTCACTGAACTGACGCTCATCGAGCTGCTTGATCTTCTGGGTATAGACCTTGGCAATGGCATTCAGTACCTTGGGGACATCAGCCGGATTCGCCGCTGACCAGGCAAGGCTGAATAGGTTGGAGTCACGATAGACCGGCGTCCACAGATCTTCCTCCAGCTCATCTGCCGCCAAGGCAACTTGAGGCTGTCCGGAACTGGGATCAATGAAGTCAGTCTGAAGCCAGATGGTGTTGCGTACCGAAGGATCAAGGATGGCCTGCTCAATGACATCACGCTGACGAATCAGCTTCGTCTGGGTATGAGCCACTCGGTCAACATCATCACCAAACAGTGACGTCCGTGTTCCGATTTCGGTTGCGTCCTTCAAACCAGGCCGCACCTCGAAATAGATCTCGGAGGAATACTTCGGGAACCACCTGAGAAGAACAAAATAGGAGCCGGTACCAAGACCAGCACCGATGATGACCGAAACCAGAATTCCGATAATGTGCTGCCTCAGAACCCTTACTGGATCAATTGTGACCCGAGCTGCTGAAGCTGCAGGAGTACGAGGCCTTGCAGACGGCTGACCCGGCCTGCTTCCAGCATTATTCGGTGATGGACGATTCTTCTCAGTCATTGATCCGTAACTCGCTTCTCAAGCAATGAGGCCTCCAGATCAGCCTCCATTGCTCAATTGGGTCTCCAATTCCGTTGCCCGGGCCTTGATTGACTCATCATCGGCAATTTCGACCGCTGAACGCAGCTGCTCTCTGGCCTTTTCTACGCGGTTCTGGCTCAAATAGATCTCCGCAAGATGCAAATGAGCCCTGGCAGTAGGCTGACGGCGGATTGACTGAAGTACCAGATCCTCGCCCTTGGCCACTCGGCCAGCCTTGAAAGCAGCCCAACCTTCGACATCAGTCATCCTTGCGTCTCTAGGACGCAGAGAAGTTGCCCGTTCAGCAAAGCTGACCGCTTTCTCAGGAGTATCCGTATGGTCTGCGTAGAGCAATGCAATCTTGGCCAGAAGGCCTGCATCCTGAGGGGTGTATTCCAACTGGGTCAACCGGGCGGTCAAAGCAGCATTCGGATTCCCCGTCAAGGAATGGATGGTAGCCACCGTATCGATAATTGACGAATTCTCAGGAGACAGGCGAATAGCCTGCTCAGCATATGGCATCGCCTCTGCCGGTTGATCCAGTCTTGTTGCAAGAAGATAGGCATAGTTGTTCAAGGCCATGGCATCATTCGGAGTCAGATCAACAATCTCCTTGAATGTGCCTGCTGCTTCATTCTCATCACCTGCAGTCAATTCCATGGATCCAAGCATGGAAAGCGAAGCAAGAAGCAACTCGGGACTTTCGGCTCTGGCTTTCTCCACTGCCTGCTTCTGATAGGCAAGTGCCTTCTCCCAGGCATCAGGAGATGCCCATCGTGACCAATAGATGGCAAGACCCGCCAGATCGTCAAGGCTGGGTTCACCCTCGATCAGGTCCAATGCAAAGGCTTCCCCTGCAGCAGGATCATCATTGGCAAAGACGATCTGCAGATCTTCATACCACCTTCGCAAGGTGGCCCTTGGAAGAAGTTGCAAGGCGATTTGTCTGTCAAACGTGTCCTTTGCCTGACGAATTCGAGATCGCGACTGAGCTTCCGCACCCAGGCGAGCCAAGGACTTGGCATGAATGGACTGGAGGATCGCATCTTTCTCCAACAGCCGCTGATGCTTCTGGATCATCTTGAGAATCCCCTCATGATCCCAAGGTTCCGCAGAACGCGTCGCATCACTCAATCGAAGCAGAAGACCCTGACTTGGATAGAGTTCAAAGGCTTCCGTATAGGCCTGACTCGCACCCTTCACATCGCCTTCATCCTCAAGAAACATGCCAAGTTTCTCTCGCCACTGAGGGGAATCAGGATTGATGACAATTGCAGCACGGATCACATCCTGCGCCCTGTCAGGGCTACCAGAATTGACGTGAGCTGCGATCAGACGATCTCTGACCGCATCAGCCTGAGGATTGGACCGCAGATAACTTTCCATGTCCTGTACAGCACGACGGTTGTTGTTCTGTGCCTCCAACACATCTGCATTGGACAACATCAGAGCCTCACTCTCTCTGACTTCTGGCCCCGCATTGTCAATCACATTTCTCGCAAGAGTCAGCAATGCCTCATCCCGACTTTTGAGATAGTCAGAGAGATAACTCTCGACCAGCAGTTCATAGGGCCTCGACATTTCAGGCCCTTCGAGCATTGCAGCCTGAAGGCTCGTTCGGTATCGATCAATTCCACTCGACTCACCTGAGGCATCACCGGAAGCACCTGCAAGAATCGATTCTCGATTCGCCAGAAATGCCTCAAGCATGTATGACTCGTAGGTATTGCCTGATTCCGCCTTCAAAGCTGCCAAAGCTGCTCGACCTTCATCGAACTGTTGTGTACGAAGCAATGATTCGATGAGTCGATGGCGGTAGAGATCCTCTTCTCCAGCATCGACTGCCGACTGCAGATAAGGAATGGCGTCCCCATAGATCCCGGAAGCATAGAGCACCGAACCGAGGGCAGCATCAATTTCCTTTTCATCAGACTGGCTGCCAATCGCCTCCTCAAGCAAAGCGACGGCTTCGTCGGTTCGTCCCGATTCAATCAGGAACTGCGCGGCAGCTCGCGTCTGGGAGGAACGGTTCTCATCAGTCGAATGATTACGTAGATAATCTCGAAGAACCGTAATCGCAGATTCGACCTGCTGACGATCCACGTGTACTTGAGCATGAAGAATCGCCTGCCCGAAGCTTTCATCCTTTCCTGATTCGATCATCTCAAGGATGTCATCCATCTGCTTGTCCCACACAGCCTGCAGATTTGCGAGAATTTCAGCCTGACGCACATCAGAAAGACCAAGCCATTGTCGGGACGTCATCAGACGCTTGCCATCATCATCCACCATCAATTCAAAACTGGGATTGAATCTGGCCAACATTGCAGCAAGACGAATTGCATTTTCTCGATTATCCGGATTTTCCTTGAAGGACTGACGGCGCTGGGTCAAAGCGACCAGAGGATCTCCGTATCTCGATTCGGCCTCAAGCCAGAGGTCGCGGATGTATTCATCATTCGGGAATTGGACCGCACCCTCACGAAGAACCCCAACTGCTCGAACCTGTTCCGCCTCATTGGCAAGAAGTAATGAAGCCAGCTTCTTGAGGGTCGCAAGATTTGCAGGATTCAATCGATAGGACTCACTGTATGCTCGCTCAGCGGCAGCCAGGTCGCCTTGCATTTCCCGCCCCCAGCCAAGCGTCCGCCAGGCAAGATCCGACCAGGGCGCCAGCTTTGTCCCACGATCAGCTGCTGCAATACCTCGCTGTAGAAGTTCTTGATTTGGACGTCCTTCTTCACCGGCCTTTCTGGCCAGACTCAGCTCAACTCTGGCCTCCGCCAGATTGCCTTCAGCTTTGTCAAAGTTCTTTTCTCTGGCGACAGGAAGCATGGCCCTTGCCTCCTCGAACTTGCCTTCCTTGAGATACTCCTCGAACCTCCCGATGAAGGCGCCAGCAACCGTATTGACTGCACCATCAGCAGCAGCCTGATAATCCTTCATCGCTTCACGAGATTTTGCAGCAATCAGCCTCGCATCTGCAGCGGCTTCCGCATCACCTTCAGAATCAAAATCTTCAGCAAGCCCGTCTCGCACTCTGGCCAGAGAGCGGAGATTCTCATAGATCATCGCCTCCCGCTCCAATTCATCAGAATAGCGGTCATTGCAATACTCGATGACACCCTGAACCGGATCACCGTATTGAATGCGAAGGAGCTTCAAACGATCATTCTCAGGCTGCAGCCCCAATGCATCGTCAATGAATCCAATGGCTTTCTCACTATCACCCGACATGGATTGGACATGCGCCATGGCAACGTAGTATCGAACGTCTTCTTTCTTCTCGCTGCCCGCTCGGAGCACGGCCATCGCGGTGGAGAAGTCTTCGTCATTGAGTGCGCGATCCGCATTTGCAAGATCAAGCAGAACAGGGTCGGAAATACCATCAGGAACCACCTCGGTACCTGACGCCAGAAGGCTCAGGGACTGATAGGTGCTGTTCAGCAATTCATTCGATTCAATGACGCGCATGGGAAGGCGCTCAAGAAGAGCCAGACCTTTTTCAGGTTGACGGGTTCTTGCGTAGAACTCGGCAAGGCTGAGATGATTGCGAAGATCACTTGGCTCTGCCTGGAGCGCTTCTTGAAATCGCTGTTCAGCGAGACCTGTCTGACCACTCTTCTCCAGAGCCGAGGCATCAAGCCTCAGAACCATCGCATCCTTCGCACCTTTATCAATGGCACGCTCAAACAAGGCTGCTGCTTCCGTCCACCTCTGATCCGAGGATGCCAGTTTTCCATCAACCTGCAGCACAATCGGATTGTCATCCATCTCGCCTGTCAATTCATAGATCTGTTCTCTCAGGGCCTCCATCTGATCCAATGCAGCCTGACGTTCTTCACCTGTGGATCGGACGAAGATCATGTGCTGCGTGTCGAATGCCAACTTGGTCGCAAGAATGCGATAACCCCACTGTGTCTGTGCTTCCAGAGAGATTCCAAGAGGCTCAGCGTCGATCAATCCCATTGCCGTGGCGGCTGCATCCTCCAGAAGACCTTCCGCGTACTGGCTCAGTCCAAGTTCATATTTGAGACGGTTGCTGTCTGGATCATGCTCAAGAGCCTTCTCCAGAATCTTGATCGCCCGGGCTTCACCATCGAACCCGTCTGCAAGCCTGAGATAGCGAACGATGTCGATGACCGCAATGGGATCATCAGTCGCCTCCGATAGAACAGCTGCTTCCGCTTCGGCCAATGATTCCCGCACCAGGTCTCTGAGCTGCTCGGACTGCTCTTCAGACACTGACCCTGGATCACGAATACTCTTGCCGATGTACCACAGCTGTTCAACATATGCATCTCGCATGACTTCCAGCAGAGTCCATACACCCTGAGGGTTGAGTTCCTTGGCCTTTTCAAAGGTCTCTTTCGCCAGAGCCAGATTGCGCTCTTCCTGTGCATAGCGACTTTCAAGCCCAAGCCTTCTGGCAACAGCCATCTGGCCGAATGCCATCTTTGCCCAGCCATTGTCGCTTTCGGGTCGCATTTCAAGATGCTTCTGCAGATACGACTCGCCCGGGAATCGAATATTGCCCAGGCCATCGATGTCCTCGGTCAATTGCTCATCCTTCAGACTCAACTCGCTGATCGCACGAAGAAAATATGCGCGAGCAAGCAAGTCACTGTCATCATTGGTTCTTGCAATGATGTCATCTGCCGTGTCACTGAGTGATTGCCAGAAGCCCGAAGAGCCGGACAGAATAGCTGCCTTGTATTGTTCCTCAAGCAGATCGCTTGATCGCTGCTCCTGCTCTTCAGGGGATGCATGCAACGCTGCCTGACGGAGCACACGCAGGTAACTCCGATAAAGATTGCCTGCGGATTCCGCGGTATCAGGAACGATGTACTGGTAGCAGTCGAGAATTCCCTGAAGCGCCTCACGATTGCCGGGCTGCTTATGCACGACACGGCCGTAGTAATCCGCCGCAAGAGCATACTGGCCGGCTTCCTGATATTGCCGCGCTTCACGCATGTTGCGTTCAGCACCACCCTTCATCTTGAGCACAAGGGCCCCACCGACGATACCAACCGCAATCACCAGAAGCAGACCACAAATGGCCGCCAGACGGTAATTGAATCTCTTCGACTTCTTCTTTGCCTTTGCCATGATTATCTCACTTGCCTTTTTCAGGCAGACTCGCTCTCCAGCTGACTGGTGATTTCGACCCAGTCAGGAAGTACTCGCATGATCTCCGGAATCATAAGTTCCAGAAATCCGGACGCCAGTTCAACGAACTCATCAAGCGACATTTCCTTTGCACTGACCGCTGTAATCTGAACTTTGCAGAAATAGGCCTTCTTGTCCTGTGCCTTGAAGGCCAACATCTTCACACCACTGGGCTGCGGGGTAACTCGCCCGTTGGCAATGAAGAAATAACCAGCAAAGACCTGCAGTTGAGGCTGTTCAGGATCGCCGAATTCAGTGGTACGAAGCTGCATGGAACCAACTGGCAATCGAACCAGCTCCGACTCCTCAGAACCACGATCAACCTTTGCAAGTCGATAGGACTGCCCATCAAGGGTGTGATCGGGATCGATCTCCCACTGATCCATCTCGATTCCAAGATCCAGATTCAGTGGTTCCGCCTGCTCCTGCGTCAACCCACCCGCCACAAGACATCTATCTGGAACATGTGGAATCGTATCCAGATGACCCGTGTAATACGCAAGATGCAGCTGCATGGCCGGCACGTCCGGATCCTGCTCATTCACATATCTTCGTGTGAGATACAGATCCGTTCCCAGCTGTTCGACGCCGGCTTCATCCATACGAACTTCCTGACTCCTCGCCGAGGACCAGGGACCGACCATATAGGGAATTGAATCGATCGCATGACGGGGGGGCACGGGATCCTTGCGAAGATGCACATCAAGTTCAACTGCCGCATATTGGAAACTGATCCCAGCTGCGATCAGCACGACGACTGAAATCGTGAAAGCCAGTCGCGTACGATGATCGAACTGGATCTCGACTGGTTGCTCTGACTGAGGCTCCGATTCATCACCATCTTCCAGAACCAGATTCTTCAGAATCCACATGATGCCGAGATAGACGAAGAATGCTGGAATGAGCCAGAGCAATCCGACCATCGTGTGAAAATCGCCTGCTGCAAATCCACTGTCGCGTGTCGAAAGAATGCCGAGTGTCATGACTCGAAGGATGTTCACGAATACTGCAGTTGGTACCGCAAGAATGACCAGTAGAACACGTTGCCAGAGATGAGACATTCCGCTGTAGGCCATGGCCACACCCAGAGCAAGAAACGCGACGAGCATTCGCATGCCGGAACAGGCTTCGGCGATGTTCACTGGAACCAGCTCACCCATATGGAAGATCTGAAGCGTGTTGCCGGATCGCTCCACGTCGTAGCCAATCAAGGCGAGGCCGTAATAGGCGCCAGCGGCAGCAATATCCTGCAGTTGATAGGTGACGATCTCGAGAAATCGATCTGAGATCGTCTGGCCGAATACGATCAGGTAAAGCGTCGGAAACCAGAGCCATCTCATGGCTCGCCAGCCACAGAAATACAGAACCAGTCCAATGAGGGTAAGGCCTGCACCAAATCCCATGATGTTGTGGTGCTTGAGCATCATCGGCCCAAGCGCACTGACGCTGTAGATCGCCATGCCCATCAGAATCAGAAGCAAACCTGTCCAGGCAGGCTTGAATGGCTCAGCAAAGATCTTGCTTCGATTCAGATAGACGAACCATGCTGAAATGAATGGAATGACAAGCGTGTGGCCCCAGTCCGCCTGTTCCTGAATGGCCCATTCAAACTGCCTCTGCAGAAACGCCCAGAACAACCACACAAAGATCGCCAGAATCGCCAGAAAGCTGCCGATCAGAATCGGCTTCGGACGAGAAGATCCGTCCGGCATTCGTGGAGCTGTCGAAGTTGGAGAGGTACTCATGAAGCGATGGCCACCTGATTTCCGCAACCCTCACCCGTAATGCACCATTTGATCGCCCTCATGATCAGGCTAGAAACTGACTGGCGGCGGACCAAATACATCGTTGCCGAAGTTTCTGTCCAACAGAAACGCGAATCCATAATTCGCCCGCAGTCCATTACGAAGAATGGCCAGCGGATAAGCCAGGAAATTTGTTCCGATGATGATGTGATCATTGGGCTTCAAATAGATATCTGGTTCAGTACGGCGACGAATGGCAGCGAGGTTCAGTCGAATTGTCGCTTCACGATGTTCTCCCACCTCACGCACAAGATCCACCCGCTCAGGTATCGCCAGCGTGGCAAGTCCACCTGCTGCGGCAATGAGCCTACTCAAGGTCAATTCATTCGTTGTGGGAAGGTTGTAGACACCTGGGCGAAGAATCTCGCCATCGATATAGACAATCCCTACAGGTGGACCTCCGATGTAGATCTGATCGGATGGGCGAATCACGATGTTGTAGCTGTTGTCGCCGTGTGACAGTTTCTGATACGGAATCTTGATTACCCGCTCAAGAACAAGATCCGGACTTGTGACACCTTGGGACTGAACTGCCTGAGCCACTTCAGGAGAACTGCTCTTGACCCTCACCCACTCCTTGCGTTCAGGCACATAGATGAAGGCATTGTCTGATGTGGGAATCTCAACCTTGCTTCCATTCAAATCATCAACATCTATACCTTGAGGCTTCTGCGCCCTTGGGGTCATCACATCATCAATGTCAACAATTGGTTCATCCTGAGGCATCCAGGCCCCCGGGCTGGCAGTAGTCCGATTGTTGTTGAGCTGATTGATCAGAGACTCGATGTCTACAGCCTTGTCAGCGTCTGATCTGGAAGTGCTGCCGGATGCTGATCTTGGCTCACGTGAAACTGGTTCAGGCTTTTTCTCTCGTTCATAATGAGGAAGCAGCTCATCTGACAGATGAACTTGCCTGATCACATACACCCAGGTTGTACTCAGCGGAGGACCGCCTGCCATGGCCAGCGCATCGAGCAGACGAAGATTTGGATCCTGCAAGGTGAATCTGCCAGCCTGACCAATATGGCCATGGATGGTGTAGGTAAATGCCCCGCCTTCCTGAAGGTCAACAGATACCGTTGGATTGACCGGCCCAACACCACTTTTGGCCAGATCACTCACCAGCTCATCCTTGAACTGCTGAGCCGTCATTCCAGCGGCACGAATCGGACCAATCTCCGGAATTGAGACATTGCCTGATTGATCAACACGCCTCGCGAACGGAAAGAACTCTCCCCGCTGATACAGCTCATAGATCTCAATCTGCAAGAGATCGCCGGGGACAATTCGGTAGGAGAGATCGCTGGGTACAAGATCAGCAGGCTCGACACTTGTGGTCTGTCCCCAAAGATCATCACCGGGTTCAATCGCGTCGATTCTTGTCAGAATCGGCATCGTGGTCGGGGTGAAGGTGAATCGACCTGTTCTTGAGGGATCAAAGAACGAATTCACCTCACAACCAGCAGAAGAAAGGACCATCGCAAGGACAGCCAGTACCGAAATTATTCGGCATGGCGACACGCTCTGGGGGGCGTCTAGACGCCTCTTCACTCGCGAACTCCTCTCCTCAGGCCTCTACTGCCTGGTTGAGCACTGAAAAACCGCTTTCAGAGCCCTTCCACCGGCCCTTTCCTGACCAATGGACGAACTGTACTGTACGCGGCACATCACAGGGATGTTCTCACGGTTTCCATTCATCGACCCCATGGGGCCCTTATGTTGATAATCCCGGACCTTAAAGCCATGATTATGAACTCAAGAACACCCTATCTCGCAGGCCGCTTGACCCGATAGACTCCTATATATGGACCGATCCCCACTCTCCAACTCAAAGCCACGCCATGCCCGTGCCCTCGGTGGGGACACGATGCGGCAGCATATCGGGGATCACAAGATCAGCCTGACGGGGATGGTGCTGAATAATGACCAGAATGCCCCTCATCAGATGGCCATTGGTCGAAAGCCAAGCTGGATCCGTGCCACAGCACCTGGAGGACCCGATTTCCTCAAAACAAAGGCCCTGATCGAAGCCCATGGACTTCACACGGTGTGTCAGGAGGCCTCCTGCCCCAACATTGGAGAATGCTGGTCCCGAGGGACGGCCACCATCATGATTCTGGGTGACACCTGCACCCGTTCCTGCGGCTTCTGCAATGTAAAGACCGGCAGGCCACCAGTTACGGATCTGGAGGAGCCTCGTCGAGTCGCTGAACTTCTGGCTCAAGTCGCCCTCAAGCATGTAGTCATCACTTCAGTAGACCGGGATGATCTTCCTGATGGAGGCGCTGCGATCTGGGCTGAGACCGTTTATCGCGTTCATGCTGCATGTCCTGACATGTCCCTGGAAACGCTGGTCGGGGATTTCAAGGGCAAGAAGGCTGATGTCACAACCGTGATCGAATCTCGGCCGGAAATCCTTGCTCATAACGTCGAAACCGTACAAAGAATGCACCCCGCCGTCAGGCCTCAGGCTGATTACGACCGCTCTCTGCAGGTACTGGCCTGGATCCAGGAAGCTGGTCTGGTCGCCAAGACCAGCATCATGGTCGGAATTGGTGAGACTGACGAGGAAGTCCATCAGGTCATGGCGGATATCCGCACCAGGGCCAACACCGACATTCTCACGATTGGCCAGTATCTCCAGCCAACACGCAATCACCTCCCGATCGATCGATGGGTCACACCAGAGCAATTCGATTCCTATCGCAGGATTGGCCTCGACATGGGCTTCAAGGTGGTGGAATCAGGTCCACTGGTAAGAAGTTCGTATCACGCAGAAGAACAGGCTGAGAAGCTTTCCCCATGCGGAAGAGAGACCGCTTCAGCAATGGAAGCCATTCTGGCTCATGCCACCCAACGCCGAGCCAACTCGGCCTGAACCTGCGACCCCCGTAGCAAGCGCAATCGATACAGACCAACCTCTGAACTCATAACCTTAGGGGTGTGGGTGCGAATGGCTTGCGGGTGCTGCATTTGAATTGAACTCTGCGGCATGCTTCATGATCAACCGATGACCAGGATGTCATCTACCAACAGTGTCGATGATCGACGAACGACTTCCAGAGAACCAGCTGAAAGCGAACTGTTCATCAGTTGGCATCATCATCCGAGTCAGGCGGTTCGATATCGCTTGATCAATGAGAGTTCCGGTGGCTGCCTGATTCAATCGAGTGTTCCATTGATCGAAGGAATGACCGGTACCGTTACAGGCCGCCTGCCGGGGGACACCACCCGAGCCTGCACAACGGCATCGGTTCTTGTCGCCTGGACACGTCACACTTCTGGTGCCTGGCACATCGGTCTTCGCTACTTCGGGGTCAAGTGATTGCTCAGCCCGCTCGCCGGCTTCCAAGGCCACCACGTTCACGGAATGCTTCACGCAGTTGATGCAGTGCTGCCTGCTCGATCTGGCGAACACGCTCACGTGTCAATCCAACTTCACGCCCAGCTTCCTTGAGGGTTAATGGCGATCGACCATCGAGGCCGAAACGCATCCGGATCACTCTGGCTGACATCGGATCAAATCCAGAAAGAAGACCCCGCATCTTCTCCACATCTTCTCGCTGCTCCACGATGCTGGATGCGGTTTCGAAGAGATCGTCGGGCTGCATGTCGACATCACGGGAACTGACCTCATCGCCTTCCTTGGCACCCGTTGGTGCTGATTGCGTAGCTGCCAGTGTCATCTGAATGATTCGAAGCTTGCTTCGTGGCACGTTCATGGCATCAGCAAGTTCTTCCGCCGTTGGTGCACGATCAAGCTTTTCCTCGAGTTCCTTGATGGTGCGATCCCAGGCAGCCATACGCTGTCGCATGTAGGTCGGAACATGCAGGTGCTGACCATGCTCCATCACTGCTTGCTTGATGGTCTTGCGAATCCACCAGGTCCCGTAGGTCGAGAAGCGATGCCCGAGTGCAGGATCAAATCTCTCCACCGCCCTGATCAGACCGATGTTGCCTTCATTGATCAGATCCTGAAGCGAGATTCCTTTGCGCAGATACTGCTTTGCAATACTGACAACGAGCCTCAGATTGGCCTGAATCATCTGCCGCTTGCAATCCATGCATTGATCGTTGATGACGCCCCAGGCAAGCTGACGCTCCTGATCTGCAGTCAACAGTGAAATGCGACTGATTTCATTGAGATAAAGTTCGAGATCACTTCGGATATCGGTTTCTGCCATAGAACACCCCACGTACGGGTCGTACGAGGTCATTGATTGAATTCGAGGGGGAGAGATATCGGAGATGGAAGAGAGGAGACGTACGGATGAGTCGATCCGCTCCTCTGAATACGCGACCACCCATTCAGTGTTCGGCAGGGATTGAAAAAAGCGTTTTAAACCACAATAGAGCCGATTCAGGTCTTGTCAGCAGGCTCCGCCACAATCCCATCTTCCTTGGCACGTTTCTCGATATTGCCAAGGAAGACCTCGGCCAACGCTTCATAAATAGCCTTCTTGCAGATCAGATGCGATGCTTCGTAGGCCATGATTGCAGACACCATCAGAGGTAGCGTGAGGAATCGAGCATCAGTCATTTCAATCATGATGACGAAGACCGTAATAGGGCTCTGAACAACACCTGCGAAATACGCGACCATGAAGAGCATGATGACGATCTGCGGATCGATTTCATCAAAGATGTGCTCACAGAGATCGGCACACAGATTTCCAAGTCCTGCTCCAACTGACAGACTTGGATCAAACAGACCCCCGGGAATACCACTCACAAGGCTGAAGAAACTTCCGCCTGCCTTGGCAAATGGATACCACCAGGGATACCCCTCCGGGCGATGCCATTGATCGTAGAAAGCACGCTCATCAGGATTCCCGAGCACTTCCCATGCCATTTCAATTTCACGGACTTCATGCTCAATCTCATCCGCACTTGTAAGAAGCGTTCGGTTCTCAACCTTGTCCTGGTACGCGGCAAAGAGCTCAGCGGTCGTGGCGGTCTGATCTTGACCAAGAACCTGATAGTAATCCGTACCGCGATACATCAGCATGGCCTTGGCCTGCGGATATCCACTTCCATAGGATTCGCCCTGACTGGCAAAGCCAATGCCAGCAAGAGACAGACCCAATACAGCCGCCGTGAGATACGGTCGGGTGCGCGCATGTCTTGTTACTACCGGCGTACCCCAAACCACTGCTTTTGAGAATAGACCACCAAGCAGTCCGCCAACTACTCCTACGAGCGGAACAGCAACCCAGTGAACCATATGAAAGCCGAACTCACGTTCGATCTTGCCATAGAAGAGGTAGTCCCAGCCCAGTATTGCAATGACCACGATGGAGGCGATCAAGACGACTCTGACGATGGTGCTCGCATTGTTCTTGTCGAAAGAACGTCCGATCTCCTCCATGGCAAAGATCATGCCTGCAATCGGCGCATTGAATGCTGCAGCAATTCCTGCCCCGCCACCTCCGAGTATCAGACCTCGATGAACCAGATGCCGTGGGAATCTTGTGATCTTCGTAATCAGATACATGAAGCATGCGCCCACATGCACGGATGGTCCTTCTCGACCGATCGTCATGCCTGAGAAGAGGCCGATGCAGAGAAGAATGGTCTTCCCGATCAGGATCCTGCCCGAGAGCATGTAGGAACGAATCGGCCCATCCTTCACATGCAGTGATGCGATGGCCTGAGGAATACCAGTGCCTTCGGTGCCGGGAAAGAATACATCCCTCAATCGCATGATCACGATCATGCTTACCGTTATGAGGACCATCCCGAGAATGACACCCAGCGTCGGATCCATCTTCCAGCCGAGCCACTCATGCTGCCCTGTGAGGGCCTGAAAGAACTGAGTGCCCCAGTCATCGATTTCCTGAAAGAACAGGGCGAAGAGCCCCGTGAGACATGCTGCAGCGATGACAAGCAGATGTCGCCATGAGGCCGCCCAGGAGAAAACCGTAGATCGCCAGAAATTGGACTCATCCGGTTCCAGAGGTGGAAGAAATTTCGGTTCTTTCGACATGCTTGATTCGAGCTCGTTCCGGTACACACGGAGATTCCAATGAATTGGATCGTTGTCGATTTATACCGCGCCGACCCACCTGCTGACACAAGAGAGGTCGATCACCAGCCCGTTGGAACTTTTTTTCGACGTTTCTGAAAGAGTAGACATGGGTCCTGATTGTCCTTTGTGAACCACGACCCGCTGCCAGGGACGGCAGCTCAATAAGACTCTCTCTCCTCCTGGGACACCGCGTACGTGCGCGGCGTTCCAGTTTTTACATCTGGATCAGCCTTCGATCACGGCAGCTGGTGGATTCGCCTGATTACCAGCATCGCCAAGCGCATTCCAGACCGCGAACAGCATGATGCTCATGAAGAACAACTGGACGCCGAAGAGAAGCCCGGGAGCCCAGAGTGCATCTGAAGGCCACCAGATCACCAGCAGAATCGCAAGCACGATGCTGGCAATGCCACTGAACATCTGCACGCCTGGCGCTACCTGATGACGTTGTGGAAATCCACTGAGATCCATCAAGCCACGAAGGAAGCACCAGACCGCGAGAACCAGGGTGACGATCTCCAGGCTTTCGAACGGCCAGGCCAGGAAGATCACACCAAGCCCGCCGATCAGAATCGCATTGATGAAATCCAGCGCCTTGGCGCCACTGCCCGCGGCAAAGCATCGGATGAACAACGCCAGACCACAGGCGATGGAGATCCATCCCATGAGCAGGATCAGGAACTTGGACGCGATGAGCGGTGAGATCACCGCGGCGAACAGACCGCAGAGAAGAAACAGGATGGCTTCAATGAGGATGATCCCTCGTGCTTCCCGCATACGGTCTAGATTGATCCAGTTGTTCATCGTTGCGGTTTCCATGGGACTGATTCTCCGGCTCAAGTCAGGAAAGGAAGAGCGTGATCATGCAATGAACGAAGAATAGAGACCCAGCCATGCCTCTGCAAACCGACGGGAAGATGGCGGACTTGATCAATCATCCATCAGGTCGCATGAAATGATGTAACCGCAGTGGAAATCAACCTGCTGGCCTTCTGGGAAAGCCCCGGTACAGTTCCCATTCTTGATACATTTGATCAACTCGACTGTAGAGATGCTATGGACCACGACAACCTCCGTGTCATCATCTCTCCAGAATTTGAATTCGATCTCAGCGGCCTGGTCGTTCATCCCCCATTGAAATTCGGCAGGTGGAATACGTTCCTCATAGGCTCCCCATGGAATGGAGATGGAAGACTCATGACCTGGGATTTTAATGGTGACAGGACTGCCGCCGGGCAACCACCGGTAGTCTGGTCCAGTCCAATTCTCCATTGAGGTGATTTCCAGCACGAATTTTCGTTGTCTTTGATGATTCTGGAGCGAGCGGATTCCCTCGTCGAACATCCGAATCAAATCCTGCTGTGTTTCGTGACCATTTTCATCCGGCGACTGCCAACGCTGAACTGAATTCCTTCTACCAGTCCATGCTGTGATGAGGTTCTTACCCATTTTAAATGTAGGCGCATCCTCATACTCCTGCGATTCCTTGGAATACTTGACCTGATACTCATCGTTCTGGTCGAAGTCGAAATCACTTGGGATACTCGTATCCTTGTGGTCCACTTCGGCTTCAAGATCGCTGATAGTCTGATCGCGAAACTGAATTTCGTTCCGGGTGATCAAAACAGTGGCGACCAATCCCGCCAATATCACCATCAGCAGGACAGCCATCGCCCGCGTTACCCACCCACTTTGGTCTGAATGAAACAACCATGAACACCGGGGCGACCGCACCCTTCGCCCAAGCGTGGCGGCACTCTTCATCCTTCGCTCGGGATTCCAGTTCAACGCCTCTTCAATGGCTCGCAAGGTGAACAGACGCCCTGAACAGAGATTGCCGCACCAGTTGAAACCTCTTCCGAAGACGGAAGACGCCAAAGTCGTGTTGTCGCCCGGGCTCCCCTTCATGTTCTGGAACGCCACCTCTCGGAGCATGCTGGATCGATTCTGATCGCTCAGATTCCAGTACCGCTGACCCGTCAGCATCTCGAATGCAACCAGGGCGATCTGAAAGAGATCACTTGCGGAACTCGTCTCCCCCTTGAGAACCTCTTCGGGAACCTGATAGCCCGTGGTTCTGGCACCGCTCGAATGGCCCTGGGATGTGGCGATGCCGAAGTCGATCAGTTCCGGCTCGTCTTCCTTCTTGATCATGATGTTCGTGGGCTTCAGATCACAATGAACCATGTACCCTGCGGTCGCCTTCTCGATACGGGCCAGAATGCCACACAGCCGTCGGATCACCTTGAATCGTCGTAGATAGGAATGCGGCTGCTGCAACCAGACGTCAAGCGTCTCACCTTCGATGAAATCAAGAACGATGAAATCATCGCCGACACGATGCACCTTGACGACACCCTCGATCGTCCCCAGTTCTCGAAGCGACTCGGCTTCACGCTTCAAGACATCACGAGAACCGGGCTTCAAGGCCTTGATGGCGACTGGGTGCCCGGTGGAGATCTCCTTGGCCCGGAAGACTTCTGAGAACCCGCCTTCACCAAGACGTTCCCCGATTCGATAACCATCGATTTCGACTCCCTCGTACCACTTATCATGATCCACTTGATCACCCGGCAGACCGAAGAGATGCGCTTCGCAGGATGCCACGTCGCGTTCGGCTGAATCCAGCCTGGCCAGTTCAAGACGAACCGCTTCAACCAGTGATAGGTCGCCGCCACAAGCCGCTTCAAGATCGCTGCTGGACGGCGCTTCGGAGTGTTCAAGAAAGAGCTTCCTGGCAATGGTCCATGCGGATTCAGCCATCGGGACTGGCCCCTTCCTCAGGATCCAGTTCATGCAATACAAGGGCGAGTTGGCGATGAATCCTGTCCAGGCGATCCCGGCCGGTCGACTCGGGAAGACCCAACTCCCGGAACACCTTGGTCTGCTCTTGATGCAGCATCTTGATTCTGAAGTAGAGCTGCCAGTCCTCGTCACCAAGGTCAACGACGGCCGCAGTCAACAGCTTCAGCATGTCGTCATCAACTACGCGTGTGAGGGATCCGCGTGGGTGCAGAACGGGCTTTGGCTTCGACCCCTTCTCCATGTGAGGATCATCTGAAACCTGCTCTCTGGAAGACCTCTTCAATTCGCTGGCCAGCAGGTTCCGTGCGGAGACGCAGAAGTACTTGTAGAACTCTTCATCTGAAGCCGTATGCACTGGCCGCTTGCCTTCCAGAACGATCTTCAAGTACAGCTGATGAACATTCTCCGTGATGTCTGGATTGGGCTGACCATTGCGAAATGTCGCGACGATCGCCTTCAGACGCGGCTCCATCTCCTTGAACAAACGGTCTTCACGCGCGGTCAGTTCCATGAAATTTCTCCCGAGCAGGCTGGCCTGAATCCGGCTTTGCCAGAACGAGATACTACCCCTCCGCGGAAAACTGGTGTGCCTCGGAGAGCTGTTCCGCGGGAATCCCCGAACCACGACACACACAACGGAGTTTCTCTGGAATTCTTCCGCGATCCATGCCTCAGCGGCTGTGCTCTCCAGGAGCACCGCTTCAGCACGGATATCAGAAAAATGGGACTGAATTCTGGAATTCCCCCGCGATCTGGTCCCTGCCTGGCGTGCTCGATATGGAGCGAGTCGCCACGTTGGCGGCTCAAGAATCGAACGATCCAGATAAGGAACCCTGACCATGAATAAGAAACTCACCACAACCCTCTGTGCCTCGAGTGTCCTCGCCGGCCTGATCGGCCTGACCGCCATGAAAGCCCCGGAAGCCTCCGCGGCCAACCTTGTTGCTGATGCACCAGACCGTGCGACGCTTGCTGTTGTTGAACAGCCCAATCGAATCACACTGAGCCTGGAGGCCTATGAAGGCGGACAGATGCAACTGGCCTTGATGTACACCGAAGATGCGCTGAAGGCAGATGTCACGAACCTTGACGCACTTCGGATCCATGCCCAGGCGCTTGCGGCCTCGATGCCCACCGCGCTGGAACGAGAGGAACATCCTCAGCTCTGCAGGAGCCTGAATGTGTTCGAATCCTTGCTTCATGATCACGAAGCGATCATCCGCTCGACTGATCAGCCGACCTCACTCATCCACGTGATTGAACTCCGACAGACGATCGATTCCTGCTGGGATCTGATGGAGGAAGATGCCTCGATGAAAACCATGCCCCGACTCGAACTGGCGGAAGCGGCTGCTGAAGAGTCCAAGTGCTGGTACTGGTTCAACAACCGAGACAAGGTCATTGAAGGGCTACGGCATCTCCAATGGGTCTATGACCGGCAGAGCTGCCTGGACAGAAACACGCGAGGCGAGTTCTATCGAGTTCTGAATGTACTCAAGCAGCGTGTCAGCAGCAGGGAATGGAAGTCACTGCTCGCCAGTGCGGACCTTCCCTATGAAGTCGAACTCAGTCAGATCATCCAAAAACAATGATGCACTCTCGAACAGGAACAGGAGAACCACCGCATGAATTTCATCACCACGATCACACTCACAGGTCTGGCCGCCGCATGGGCGGCCAGTACCATGGCCCTGGCCCGGACACCGGCCATGGACATGACGGCACAGACTCGCCAGATGTCGACGATTCCGAGACACGCATCAGTCGACCGATCACTGGCCCGCACCGCGCTCAGCAGTGCCAACGTGAAAGGGACGATGCTTGAGAAGTCCAGAGCCGTTCTTCGCCAGCTACCCGCTCGAAGTACGGCAATCGGACCACTGGCTGAAAGCCAGTTTCTCAAGGATCACCCCGACTGGAATCCTGTTCGCAATCCCAATGCCCCTCAGAACGATGTCTGGAGAAGGACCACTCGTCTTGAAGGCGGTCAGATCAAAACCCACCATCCTCGCCACATGTCGAAATACCTGCGAGACATGATCAAGGACAACAAGGCTGAGCGGTTTCTGGTCCCGGATGATCATCTGCCCACCATGCAATCAAGGATTCAGAACCATATTGACAACGAGCAGCGAAGGGCCGCCAACCTGCGGGCTCGAGGAAACCATGCTCAAGCCGCGCATCATGAGGCCAAGGCGGATCTCTGGAGGCACAACAAGTCTCGGCTCGCACCCCTGGGTCGAACCTATGCCGAACTTGAACGAGGAGTCGTCCAGGCGGCCAAGGGCACCGTTCGTCGTGCCGCCATGGGAACGGCGGCCTCGGGCGCCGCGCTGATCGTGCTGATTGATGGTGGAGTGGCGATCTATCAGTCCGCCATGGGTGACTTGACGGTATCGGAAACGCAACAGCAACTTGTCGGGTCAGGCATCAAGGCCGGCGCAGTGGGATCGACCTGTGGGCTCATGGTGCTGGCTGGCTCGAACCCGATCAGCCTGCCGGTCTTCGTGATCGGAGGAGTCACCTACCTTGCAGTCGACTACGGGCTCACGGTCTATCAGGAGGAATATGGCTCTTCACCATTGACTCAGGACGAAATCGCCTTCATGAGAGAACAAGCCCCTCGCCCCAGTGCCCGACTCTGCGAGTTGCTCAATCTTCCTTCAACCGTCCATCCTGGATGATGAGAGACTGAACAAGCTTCCAGCCAGAAAGAATCTTCAGACCAGCGACTCATCCGAAAATGTGCGGCACGGTGCCCAGCCGAAGCCAAACACCGTGCCGCCCCTTCAGGAGAGAGCAAAAAAGACCGGGGCCGCCCCACCGCGACGACCCCGGCGAACCGAGGGTTACGCACTCACTCGGCCCTAACTTCGATGGTCCTGCTCCGAATGCTTGCACTCTTTGGCAGCTTCACGGTCAGGACTCCGTCCTTGCAGGTCGCACTGATCTGACTGACATCAATGCCGTCACCGATCCTGAAACGACGATGGAAGTCGCCGATTCCATACTCCTGACGGAGCATGCGACCCTTGGTTTCATATCGATTGGGCACCTTGCCCGTGATTTCGAGGGTGTTGTCCTCGACAGAAATTTCAATGCCGTCTGCTTCCGCTCCTGGCATGTCCGAGACGATGACGAACTGATCATCCAGTTCATGCACATCTATTGCGGCTCGATAGAACTGAGGTGACTTGACCGTCAGATCCTGTACACAATCAATGGCTTCGTTGCGGCAGCAGTCGTTGTTCATGATGCTTGTGTTCATGGGATTACTCCTTCATTCGATTCAAAGTTGATCGTCAGCCTTGAGTGACCTCTACACGTCGCGCCTTGGCCTTCTCGACCTTCGGCATCGTGAGTACCAGAATGCCATCACGAAGCACGGCTTCGGTTTCACTGGCATCCAGAGTGACGGGCAAGGAGAGCGATCGCTCGAATTCAATCGTCTTTCGTTCACGACGAAGCGTGTTGGAATCTTCCGGTGGCGTCACTTCGCGACGACCGCTGACAGTCAGCATGCCGTTGGCAACCGTGATCTCGAGATCTTCCATGCGAACACCAGGCATTTCGGCTTCAACATAGACACGATCTGCATCTTCAATCATGTTGAAGGCTGGATAGGACCGCGTTGCCGAGCTGAAGGGAAAGACATTGTCGAACATTCGTTCGACTTCATTGCGCACATGGGTCATGGCATTCGTTGCAGGAGTGAAGAGTGTACGTGTGTTCATGGCACACCTCCGTATTGTCTTGTGGAACTACTTGGTTCATTCCGTTCTGGTTCGTTCCCGATCACCCGAAGACCATCTTCAGATGATTCAAGATGATTGATGCAAGAGCCATGCCAGATTGAAACAGCGTTTAAAGATCATTAACCGACTTTGCTGTGCCGACTTGGCAGACACCCTGCCGCTTCGACATGTCACAGATGACACAGAACGAAAAAGCCTCCCCCTGGAATAGTTCCAGGGGGAGGCTCCAGAAACGGACAACGCAAGTGGTCGCCTAAAAGGACTGTATTCAGGCACAGGCAGCAACCGTATTGCGGATTCGTGACGTACCGGCAGTCATGGCATTGACCTTGGGAAGGCTGATGGTCAGGACGCCGTTTGTGATGCTGGCTGTGATGTCTTCGACGGTGATGTCGCGGCCGATCACGAAGCTTCGCTGATACACCTTGACAGGCGCCTTCTCACGAATGATCGTTGCCACAGGAGCGGCGATATCAAGACCTGGAACAAATGCTCGATCCTGAGCAACGGCCTTGATGAAAAGAACGCTGTTTTCAACCGTCAATTCGAGATCATCGATCTTGACGCCTGGCAGATCGGCTGTGAGCAGATACTGGGTGCCATCGTCAAGAACATCCACTGGGAGATGAGCAACGGTAGCCTGAGTATTGAATGCAGACTGCTGTGCGATCAGTGAAGCAGGTGTTCCATGTGCACTGATGCCGTTTGTTGCTGCAGCTGCAGGGCTCATGCCGGCATAGGGCAGGGTGTTGACCAGACCAGCAGTCCATGGAGTCATGGCCGTGCCAATGCCATTGAAAGGCATGGTGGCGTTGAAGCCGGTCATCCAGGGGCTCGTGGCAAAGCCGGATCCCGTTAAGGGAACGGTCGTGCTGAAGTTGGAAGCCCATGGATTGAAAGTCATGGTTGCTGCTGAATTGATGAGTGAATCCCGCTGCCACATGCCCGGGAGCTGGCCACCAAGGGCATTCTGCCGGGCATAGGGCAGGGTGGTACTGGTGGCATAGATGCCGGAGAGATCATTCATGGCATTCAGGCCATTGACCGTTGTGTTCCAGGCGCCGTATGCGCCTCCGATGGTTGGTTGAACGCCGGTGAAATCATAAGCGCCCATTCCCATTGCGGCACCGTTGTTGAAGAGGTTGGGTTGAACCTTGTTGGCACCTGTTTCCTTGACTTGAACTTTGATAGCCATCTCGAAACTCCTTATGTAGAGAGGCATTGACAAGTCCGTACTCCGAGAACCTGATTGCGCTACACACGAATTCAGGTCTGTTTCTCGGATCAATTGACTGTTCTAGTTGGCAGAAGAATCTTCAAATCGCTTCGAACGGCGGCCAGTACCGAGTATTGGAAGAACCATTCGAAGAACACCGTCGAGCAACGTGGCCCGGATGGCACTGCTACGATCCAGATCCACTGGATGCGGCAGTTCAATCACACGTTCCATTGGCCTGGGCATGGATTCTCTGGTGATTCGAACCGGACTTTCCGGAGCATCGATGCGAGGCAAGGTACGCACTTTCACCAGATTTCCTTCGATTTCCATGTCCAGGTCACGAGCGACGACTTCTGGAATTTCCATGTCGATGATCAGCCAGCCAGCTGTCTCGACCACGGACGTGCGTGGAACCTTCAAGGCCATGGCAAAGCCCGTACCTTCACATGCTTCACATTCGGTGATGGTCGCACGGCCCTCGGCAAGTGAGGCCTGAAAGACCTCGCCTGTTCCATGGCAGGTTTCGCACAGGGTCGTATCGTCATTCCAATCTGCTGAGAAGACTGTTGAATTTCCAGTTGCATTTCGATTCTTTGCTTGCAGTTGAGTGATGATCATGACTGATCTCCCGTTTGGGTTCACATCGAAGTTCGTCGCATTCGACCCGTTCGTCGGTGCGACGCTGAAAGATCAAACAACTCACGTGCCGGATTGGTGAATTCCAGAGCGATTCACCCTCAAATCGAGGTTTAGACTGCCATCAACCGAGATTCATGCTTCACGTCAGGCCAGAAGGCCATCACATGATCTGTGAACCGCTTCACGAAGGTGGTGTTTCGAATGCCACTACGGCAGATCTCATGACAGCTTGGCAGCAATGCCTGTATTAGTGCTCGGAATGCACCAGAAACCGGATACCCGAATCCGTACCTGCAAGCCGTCTGGCTTCTTCAAGGCCTGCAACCAGAACAACCGAGGCCCAGGCATCTGCCAACGCAGCTGTTGTCGCAACAATCGTGACCTGTCCACGGTCAACCATGGGCCGTCCTGTTTCAGGATTCACCAGATGCGAAAGACGCTGACCCTCGAACATCATGAATTGTTCAGTCGCTCCTGAAGTTGCAATCCCACACGAGGACAGCTCAAGAACTTTTGAATCCGGCAATTCAATACGCCAACCGGTACGGTCTGGTGGCGGTTGCCCCACCGCCATATCGCCGCCGATATCGACCAACGCTGATGTAATCCCTCGGTCTGCCAGAACCGCCAACGCCTCATCAGCACCAAATCCCTTGCCGATTCCACCGAAATCAAACTCGAGACCTGCTCGATTGATCTGCAAGGTGGACCCATGATCATCATGTCCAAGTATCAGGTCACGATAATCACAGGTTGCTGCTGCGGCCTGAATCTCAGCTTCAGAAGGGACGACTCCAGACTGCCGGGCCTTCCGCCAAAGTTTGGTAGTGGCACCACAGCTGACGTCAAATGCCCCTTCCGACTGACGGGCAACCTGCAGGGAAACTTCCATGATCCTTGCAAAATCAGAACTGATTGGCCCGGATAGCGCAAGTGGTCTTGCCTGAGCCACCATGATCTCGGAGTCCGACCGCCAGTCGCTGATGACATCCTCAAGTTCAGCAAGACGAAGAAATGCCGCTTCTGCCGCATTCGCAGCCATGGCATCATCCTCTATATAGAAGGTAAGGCTGACCCGCGTACCCATTCGCAGCAGGGAGAATTCATGCCGTTGGAGCGATTCAGAGGGCATCCGACAGCCTGAGAATCCAGAAGCCGGCAAAACCAGCAGTATGATGGCAAGGATGATGACCCTGAATTCAATCATGAGATCTCCTGTCCTACCAGCATACGCTGCCATGTGTGTTCTGCTGTCTCTGCCCGTTCTGGCCAGTGAGGATGCACCTGATGCCAAGCCTCCAGCCACACCAGCACCGGTGGTCTGCGCCATCCCCGGCACAGCCTTGAATCTGAAGATGGTGCCGGTGCCAGGGCCTGATGGCAAGCCTGCCTTCTGGATCTCGGACACTGAAATCAGCTGGGATCACTATGACGTCTTCGTCTACGAACTGGATGAAAAAGTCAACGAAAAGGTAGATGCCGTCACTCGTCCGACACGCCCCTATATCTCAGCCGATCAAGGTTGGGGGCATGCCGGCTTTCCTGCCTTGAGCGTCTCACATCGCGGCGGCAAGGCTTTCTGCGATTGGCTGACTGCGGCATCGGGAGTCAAGTATCGCCTGCCCACGCTGGAGGAATGGAAGCTGGTCTGCAGTCTTGGTGGCGTCACCCCAGACAGCCTGGATGACCACGCCTGGCACAAGGGCAATTCAGAAAGACGTACCCACAAGCTGCGTTCAAAGAAGCCTGATGCACTTGGGCTCTACGACATCCATGGGAATGTTTCCGAATGGTGTCGAAATGGCAAGGGCGAAGACGACTATGTTCTGGCCGGCTCGTGCTACAAAGATGAAACATCAACCTGTGACATGACGAAGACTCAGGTTCCAGCATGGAATGATACGGATCCTCAGATTCCCAAAAGCATCTGGTGGCTTTCAGATGCGCCCTTTGCAGGCTTTCGCGTCATCACCACCAGGCATCCCGCCGAAGCGCCTGCATCCAAAGAGAAAGCCGATACCCCTTCCGAGAAGAAGAAACCCTGATGCCATTTCTTTTCATTCATGACATGCAAACAGGCTTCGACTCATGAGTGGAAGCTCACGAAGAGACTTCATACGAGCCACAGCAGCAACGGCTGCCGCTGCCGGTCTGTCACGGCAGGCTGTTTCGGAAGAACAAGACATCGAATCCAAACGTGATATTCGATATGCGTTGAAGCTCGGAATGATCCAGGAAGGCGATACCCTGCTGGACAAGTTCCGTATTGCCAGAGAAGCCGGCTTCGATGGAGTTGAACTGGACAGCCCTGGAATGGCCCCTGTTCAGGAAGTCCGCGATGCATGCTCAACGACCGGCATTGTCATTCCAGGAGTTGTCGGCAGCTTCCACTGGAAAGATCAGCTGGCCCATCCCGAAGCCTTGATTCGAGAACGTGGAGAGAAGGCACTCGCTCAGGCCATGCAGGATTGTCGTGCGGTGGGAGGAAAAACTGTACTGCTTGTACCCGCCGTCGTCGGACCAGAAGTCAGTTATGACGAAGCATGGGAACGATCAACCGCGGCCATTCGTCGAGCCCTCCCGATGGCTCAGGAACTGGGGGTCTCCATTGCCATCGAGAATGTCTGGAACAACTTCCTGTTGAGCCCTCTGGAAGCGGCACGCTATGTCGATCAATTCGAAAGTCCGAATGTCGGATGGTATTTCGATGTCGGCAACATCGTCGCCTACGGCTGGCCTTCGCAGTGGGCAAGAATTCTGGGCCCGAGAATTCTCAGACTCGATGTGAAGGAATACAGCCGCGAGAAGTTGAATAACGAGGGGCGTTGGGCTGGGTTCGGGGTTTCCATCGGTGAAGGTGACTGCCAATGGAAGGAAACCATGGCAGCACTCGATGAGGTCGGGTATACCGGATGGGCAAGCGCAGAGGTTGGAGGCGGAGATGCCGCCCGCCTGTCAGAGATCGCACAACGAATGAAACGCGTCCTGAACTCCTGAAAGGGAGCATCGAGACGCTGGCAGTGAATGCAGGAGGAGCAAACCATGAGCAAACAGAACCATCAACCGGATCGAAGAACCATGGTGAAAGCCACCGCCGCAACGGCCGGACTCGCCGTGGTGCCCTCGCTGCTTGGGCAGGCTGCTCATGCCGCAGGATCTGAAACGCTCAACATCGGTCTGGTCGGCTGTGGCGGACGAGGAACCGGAGCAGCCTTCAATGCCATGGAGGCATCTCCAGAAGCTCGAATCGTAGCCCTGGCCGATGTCTTTCCTGATCGCCTGCAGGGCTCACGCAACAATCTGCAACGGCAGGAACAATGCACCGTCACCGACGATGACTGCCATGTCGGATTCGACGCCTACAGGAAACTGATGGCACGGGATGATATCGACGTCGTCATTCTGGCGACCCCGCCTCACTTCCGACCCATTCACTTCGCCGAAGCCATCCGTAAAGGCAAGCATGTCTTCATGGAAAAACCGGTAGCGGTTGACCCTGCCGGGGTGCGACTGGTCCTTGCCGCCTCAGACGAAGCCGACAGCAAGAATCTATCCGTTGCCGCAGGCACGCAGAGAAGACATGAAAAGTGTTATCTGGATGCGATGGAACGTATCCGAAACGGTGAAATCGGCGAACCGGTCGCTGCTCGTTGTTATTGGAACATGGGCGGACTCTGGAAACGAGATCGCCAGGACAACTGGTCGGACATGGAATGGCAGATGCGGAACTGGCTGTACTTCACCTGGCTCAGCGGAGACCACATCGTTGAGCAACACGTGCACAATATCGACGCCACCAACTGGGCCCTGGGCGGACATCCCGTGAAATGCACGGGGATGGGTGGACGTCAGGCCCGTATTGATCCCTCCTACGGTCACATCTACGACCACTTCGCGATCGACTATGAGTATCCAGGAGGCATCCATGCTCTGAGCATGTGCCGTCAGGGTGATGGATGTTCCAGTCGTGTCGAAGAAGTCATCCAGGGAACCAAGGGGCGAGCGATCACCAGTTCAGGCCGTGCTCGCTTCGAAGGCGGTACGGACTGGTCCTTCAGTGGCGACAACCCGAATCCATACGTCATGGAACATCGCAATCTTCATGCAAGCATCCGCGGTGACTCGGATCGACTGAATGAAGGCCATCGAATCGGCGAGTCAACGCTCACCGCGATCATGGGGCGAATGGCCGCCTATTCCGGAAAGGACATCACCTGGGAGGAGGCACTCAATGCCGATCTCGACATGACGCCCCCACAGTATGCAATGGTTGACATTGCCATCCCGGAGATTCCCCGTCCTGGTCGTACCGCACCTGATGCCGAACTCTGGATCAAATCAGAGAAGGAAGGCTGAACATGAATCGCAGAGAATTCATCAACACGACTACAGCAGGAACCGCTGCAGCCGCCATGGCACCTCTGGCACTCGGCGACACTGGCCGATCTTCCGGAGCAGCCCTTTCCGCTCCATCCGAGTCGAAGACCTTCACGCTGGACTACGCACCGAGCTTCGGCCACTTCGTGAATCATGCCGGAAATGACCACGTCTCACAGATCGACTTCATGGCTGATGCTGGATTTCGATCAATCGAAGACAACGGCATGCGAGGACGGTCATTGGAAGAGCAGAAGCGAATTGCCGATGCACTTGAACGTCATGAGATGCGAATGGGCGTGTTCGTGATGAACATGAACTGTGCCTGGTATCCCAGCATCACGACCGGGAAGACGGATGAAATTGAGAAATTCGTACAGAACGCAAAGGATTCCGTGGAAGTCGCCAAGCGGACCAATGCCAGATGGATGACGGTTGTACCGGGTGAAGTTGCCGAAGGTGTACCGATGGAGCAGCAGACTGCCCACGTCATCGAAGCGCTCAAACAGGCGGCAGCTGTTCTGGAACCCCATGGAATCGTGATGGTCTGCGAACCTCTGAATCAACGTGACCATCGAGGTCAGTTCCTGCAGTACACCCCACAGTCGATCGAGATCATGAAAGCCGTCGACAGCCCGTCCTGCATGATCCTTCAGGACCTGTATCACCAACAGGCGAGCGAAGGGAATCTGATCGATCACATGAACTCAGCCTGGCAGTACATCCCCTACTTCCAGGTCGGAGACAACCCCGGACGTCGCGAACCCGGCACTGGCGAGATCAACTACGCCAACGTCTTCAAACACATGCATGAACGCGGCTATGCCGGCATCGTGGGCATGGAGCATGGCAAGAGCCAAGGTGGCAAGGAAGGCGAAGTCAAACTGATCGAAGCCTACCGCAAGGTTGATCCCACTTGATCTGCTTCGGAATCATCCTTGCTGTCATGACAGCAGCAGATCATGTCGTGCATGATCTCGAACTGAAAGGACCTCAAGACTGGACGTTCGACGCAAGACTGATTGAGCCTGCCAATGAACGAAGCGGTTTGACCGTTGTCATGATCGGAGGAGGCATCTCCAATGATCTGGACTGGACGACCCCTGGGAAAATCAAGGTCGGCGAAGACAACATACAACTGACAATCACCGGCGAGTCGCATAAGGATGCACCCACGATCGCCAGCGCACTTGCTGATCAGGGACATGCCGTCCTTCACTATTCAACCATTGCTGATGAAGATCCCAAGCGAGATCTGTGGCCTCTGGAAGTCACACCACATGCACCTCGCGATCTGCTTCTGCTTCAGAAGTCAGCAACAGAACTGGTCCGAACACATCCTGCGACCAGGAATGATCGTCTGATACTTCTCGCCCACAGCATGGGCGCACAACGAGCTGCTGCTGAAGCTGCGAAGAATGAACAGATCCATGCCATGGTTCTGATGGGAGCCGCCCAGATGACTCATACCGGGCCGGAGGATCCCGGACGCAACCTCAACGCTGCAGCAGCCCGATCAAGACTGCAGGAACTTGATCAGGATGACGACGGCAAGGTCATGGGCGAAGAGCTGCCGGAAGATCTGGATTTTGATCTCGATGGAGTGCTTCAGGCATGGGAAATATCTGCTGCGATTGCGATCACGGAGCGAGGCAAAATCTCCACCGCTCCCCGAACCGATCAACATGGGATTCCATTTGGGGAAGAATCACTGAAGGGAAGATCGCTGCCTGTCCTGGCCATCTATGGAC
Organism: Phycisphaerae bacterium; assembly: GCA_002717655.1. Taxonomy (GTDB): domain Bacteria; phylum Planctomycetota; class Phycisphaerae; order Phycisphaerales; family SM1A02; genus UBA1668. The sequence goes on from PBAY01000014.1 coordinate 43,728, forward strand.
AACTGGATAATGCCCAGGGACATCATGCACCCGTACTCCAATCGCTTGTCGACCAGAAGCATCTTCGTCAGCTGGAGATCAGAATCATTCCCAACCTCGGGCATCAGATGTCGCCACAGGAAGGGATGCTTGTCGGACCGATCAGCACAGCCGCGATTGAGGAAATCGTGGCGTGGATCGGCGATCTTGCACAAGCGACCGACTCACCGTCAACTCGAGACTGATGGTCCTTGCGGCTCGATTTCCGCCTTCGAAGGATAGAACGCCAGCAGGAGCAACAGGCAGCCGATGGCCATGTACATCGGGACGCTGAAGAGTTGCTGGAAATCAATCCCATTTTCACCGGTAGCCCACGTTCCGACCAGACTGGTCGCGAACTTGCTGCCGATGATGATTCCAACACCCACAATGACCAGATTGAACAGGTTCTGCGCAGTGGCCTTGACGTCCTTCGTACATCGCTCATCAACGATCATGAAGGCGACGAAGATGAAGCATCCGAAGCAGATGCCATGCAGCACGATCCCGATGAGAACAGGAACCAGAGTCGGGAAGTAGGCAAAGAGCGCCATTCTTGCCGCATAGGCCAGAAGGCCGACGGACAGAAGCGTCTTTCTACTGAATCGCTTCGCAAGGAAAGGCATCATGGCCAGAACAATGATCTCACTCATCTGACCGATGGTCATGATTCCACCGCCGCCCAGACCAAAGAATTCCGTAATGGATTTCTGGAACGCATCAACATCATCACCAAGTGCCAGATTCTGGATATTGGTTGCAAAATCACTTGTGTAGACAAAGTAGAACTGGTGAACCATGCTGACCGGAATGGCGATCAGGAAGAGGGTCGCCAGCGGCTGCATTCTGATCTCTCGAACCGACTTCAGGAAAGCCAGTTTTCCGGCGGAGTTCCGCGTGGGAGGAGTATGAGGCAGCGTGAAGCAATACACACCCATGATCAAGCCGAGAATGGCACTGAGATTGAAGGCGAAGATACGCCCTGCATTCTGAGCGTTGGTGATTTCTTGAATCGTTCCCGTATCCGGAGTTGCAAATCGATAGAGATACTGACCGACGGCAATGCCAGCAATGATCCAACCCAGCGTTCCCCACAACCGGACGATCCCGAAATCACGATCACGATCGGGCATGTGATGGAACGCCAGCGAGTTCGTCAAGGCAAGAGTTGGTGCATAGACGAAGCCATAGATGAATGAAATCCAGAGAAACTGCTTGTACGTCTCCTCGACGACTCCAGTATCGATCTGACCGAGCCAGTAGATGAGGCCCGCGCCGATGAGATGACTGATTCCGAGCAGCTTCTCGGTTGAAATCAACCGGTCAGCCAGCTGCCCCGCAATGAATGGACCGAAGATAGCTCCGACTGCTCCAGCAGCCAGACAGGAACCCGTCTGATCAAGCGAGAATTCACGATAGCCCATCAGGAATGGATACAGAATTGGCAGCCAGGCGCCCCAGATCGCGTACTGGAGGAACATCATGAATGACAATCGACTTCCCAGGCCAAGGCCCATGCGGGATGTTGAGGTGGAAAGTGTTGTCATGAAAATTCTCCTGACTGAAGATGATTTGACCATGACTGTAACAGGCGGGAGGTGACGATGTCCGCTGATACACTCTTGAACGGATGACACCTCCTCGCCGCCACCTCGGGCTGATTGGAATGCTCTTCGCCTCCATTGGCGGGATCCTTGGTTCAGGATGGCTCTTTGGGCCGCTCTACGCCGTACAACTCGCCGGCCCTGCAGCGCTGGTCGCCTGGGCCATCGGCGGCCTCGCTATCCTGTTCATCGCCGTTACCTTTGCCGAACTGAGCGCCTCACTACCTCTCAATGGAGGCATCGCTCGCCATGCATTGGTTGCCTACGGTCAGACGACGGGCTTTCTCACATCATTGGCGGCTTGGCTCACCTTTACGGTCATCGTGGCAGCAGAGGTTCAGGCGGTTCTGCAATACGCCTCGATCTACTGGCCTTGGCTTACCTCCACCAGTCATGATGGAACTCACCCCCTTACCGGTTGGGGGTTCACGGTCGCAGCGGTGCTTTGGATTCTCTTCAGTATCGTGACCTGGGTTGGAGTCCGACTGTTTGCTCAGGTCAATGGCGTGCTGACCTGGATCAAGGTTGGCTTGATCCTGATCGTCACGATCAGCCTCTATGCCATGGCCTTTGAATGGACCATGTTCGATGATCTGAAGGAAGGTGGGTTCGCGCCTGATGGCTGGAATGGAATCTTCAGAGCCATGGCCTACGGTGGAGTCATCTACGCCTTCACCGGATTTCAACATTCAGCAATTGCAGCAGGAGAATCAAGACATCCACATCGAGATGTGCCCCTCGCAGTAATCGGCTCGATTCTGATCTGCACCATTCTGTATCTGGCTGTTCAACTGGTCTTCATCGGCGCCATGCGTCAAACAGAAATGCCACATGGCTGGGCCCATCTCACCTTCAAGGATCAAGTTGGACCGCTGGCAGGACTGGCTACGATGCTCGGCGCAACCTGGCTCTTCATTCTGGTTTTTGCAGGCGCCATTGCATCACCTCTGGGCGCTGGACTGATCAACCTTGGATCCAGTGCCAGAATTGCACAAGGGATGAGCCATGATCAGTATCTTCCCGCCAGAGCAGGGAAGGTTGGTCGATTCCACACTCCCGGACTGTTGATTGCCCTGTCATTTCCAATTGGGCTTTTTCTCTTTCTGCCCTTTCCTGGCTGGCAGGATCTGGTGGCCTTTCTCGCCTCGGTCGTCGTCGTGTCGTATGCCACAGGCCCCATCTGCCTGATGGCCTTGCGCAAGCAACTCCCTGATCACACTCGGCCATTCCAACTTCCGCTTGCTGCGCTGATCTGCCCCATCGCCTTCATGATCTGCGGCCTCCTGATCTACTGGGCTGGATGGGCCATCGTCTGGAAGCTCGGGATTACCTTCGGCGGTTGTGGACTGGCCTTTGTCGCCATCAAGCTTCCACGCCATCAGAAGATCGACTTCGCAGGATCACTCTGGCTCTGGCCATTTCTCGCCGGAATCGTTCTGCTGGCCTGGCTTGGAGGCCATGGAGGAATTGATGCCATTCCATTCGGATGGGATATCGCGGCCGTCGCGGGCTGGTCTCTGATCTGCTACTTCCTGGCCTTGCCTCTGAAGCTCTCCGCCCGACAGGCCCAATCCCATCTGGATGGAATCCATGAGGCTCGAGACCGTCAAATCGCCGATTTTGGCGGCTGAAGGGCCACTCGGACTTCTTTTTTCAAATATTCCCACTCCAAAGGTGAGATCCGGGCCTGAGCAACGCAGTCCAAGTGAAGGTTGTTCATTTCTTCCTTCACCTCTCTTGAACGACATACAGACTCATCCCCCTTGCGCGAGGCAGACTCCTCGGGACGTTCCCGAGGAGTCTGCCTTTTTAGCCTCTCCGACTGCATCATCAGGATCACCCTCAAGCAGGATCTATGATGTAGCACCATGAATGAGCATGCCGTAGACCTTCGAAGTGACACCATCACCCAACCGACATCTGCCATGCGGGAGGCGATGATGGCCGCTCCGCTGGGTGATGATGTTCTTGGCGACGAGCCAACCGTCATCGCCCTGCAGGAACAATGCGCCAAACTGTTTGGCAAGGAAGATGCTTGCTTCGTGCCATCAGGCTCAATGGCCAATCAAGCTGCCATTCGTGCACTGACGGTTCCAGGCGATCAGATCATGGCGCATGAGAGCAGCCATGTATATCTGTACGAATGCGGCGCTCCTGCAGCAATCTCCGGTTGTTCGTTCGCCTTTCTCAAAGGTGATCGTGGTCAGTTCACGGCTGATGATGTACGCAGTCTTGTTCGACCTGATGACCACCACTTTCCACGCTCGAGACTTCTGGTCGTGGAAAATACGCACAACAAGGGCGGTGGATCCGTCTGGCCACTGGAACAGATCGAGTCGGTAACGGCTGTAGCGCGGGAACACGGCATGCGATGCCATCTTGATGGCGCACGGATCTGGAATGCCTGCGCCGCAAGCGGACACGAACCCGATATCTGGGCACGGCACTTTGACACCGTTTCAGCCTGCTTCTCCAAAGGCCTTGGCGCACCCGCTGGCTCAATCGTCGTCGGTGATCACGAGACGATTCGCCAGATCCATCGAATCCGCAAGATGCTGGGTGGTGCGATGCGACAATCAGGTTTCCTCGCGGGGGCAGCCCTCCACGCTCTGGACCATCATCGAGAACGTCTGACGGAGGATCATGCTCGAGCGCGCAGGCTTGCAGAAGGATTGGCCACGTGCCCCGCCATTGAACTTGATCCCACATCCGTAGAGACCAACATCGTGTACTTCGGAATCCCGGAACATGATGCACAAGCATTTCAGGCCGCATTGGATGCCATGGATGTACATCTTCTTGCCATCGGGCCTTCGATGATGCGTGCTGTCGTGAGTCTTGCGGTCGATGATGACGGGATTGACAGAGCGATCCGGGCCATCCTCAATCAGTTGAATTGATCACACTGCCAGGAATCAACCATGACTGTTCACTACCTTGAGTTACCCGTCGGACCAGAACCGCCCACCGTGGTGAATGCCGTCATCGAGATTCCCGGTGGCAGCTCGAACAAGTATGAATACGACAAGCAATTGAATGTCTTCAAGCTTGATCGAACACTGTTCAGCCCCGTTCATTACCCGGGCGCCTATGGCTTCATCCCGCGGACTCATGCAGAAGATGATGACCCGCTGGACATTCTGGTTCTTCTTGATGGCCCCACCTATCCAGGGACACTTGTCGAGGTACGACCAGTCGGCGTACTTGAGATGCGGGATGAGAAAGGCCTGGATCACAAGATTCTCGGAGTTCCCATCAGCGATCCACGCAAGGCGGAGATCCAGGGACTGCAGGACATTCCACGGCATACGCTGAAGGAAATCGACTACTTCTTCCACATCTACAAGGATCTGGAAGGCAAGTTCGCCGACACCTATGGCTGGCTGGATCGAATGGAGTCCTATCGCATCATCGAGGATTGCATGCAACGGTATGAAAACCGTACCAATGCCATCAACGATTGATCTTCAGGATCAATGGTCATCCCATGAGCCACCTCGGCCACGCTTCACATCACCTCGACGACGCTTGTCATCGAGGCGTCTACGCTTGCTGGCCCGAGTCGCTTTGGTTGGAATTCGGCGGGCATCCGTTGCCAGAGCCTGCTCGAGAATGGATGCGAATCGTTCGCGAACCAGATCTCGATTGGCCGCCTGAGCGCGTGATTCTTCACATGAAACCCGAAGGATTCCATTCTTGTTGATGCGGGATGCCAGCCGCTCCAACAAGAGGCCCTTCTGTTCCTCGGTCAATACGGAGGACCCTGCGACATCAAATGACAAGGTGACTCTCGTTTCAACCTTGTTTGCATGTTGGCCGCCTGGACCGGAGGATCGAGAAAAATCCTCGACCAGTTCATGGCCGGGTATGGACAGATCATCTGTGACTTCAAGGTCAGCTGGACTGGACATGGATCTGCGACAGACCTCCGTTTCGCATGGCGTGCACCAATGCTGGACTCGTGGCGCTTGTGTAGCGGACTCCTAGAGCCTAACGTGGCAATGTGGAGATCGGCCATGGCCAAGCCTGAACAAAAGAAAGATGCCTTCCCCGCCACTCAGATGGAGTGGATTCATGAGCGGATGGACGCTGGCAAGGAAGGTCGACGGGAAGTGGCCTCCCATCTCATGGATGTCTATGCCGAACCTCTCCGGATCTATCTCCTTGGATCCAGCTTTCGCAGTGCCGGCGAACCTGAAGAACTGATCAACGGCTTCTTCGCGAATCGCCTGTCGCGGGATGACTACCTTGATGGATGGAGAGCCAGCGACAAACGCCTCAGAAGGTGGTTGATCAATGGACTTATTTTCTACATCAAGGAAGAATTCCGACGTCGAAAGAAGAGCGGGACGCCTATTTCTCCTGAATTGGAAGCGGACCTGGAGGATTCCGGAGATCACTACCGCGCCTTCGATCAGGCCTGGGCCGCATCCATCGTACGGCGAGCGATGTCCGAAGCAGGCCAGATCTGTCAGAAGGAAGGACTGGCGGAACATTGGGATATCTTCATTCGACACCATGTACAACAACAGCCATATGCGGCCTGCTGTCGCGACCACAATGTAGACACGGCTCGCGCAGCGGTGATGGCTCGCACAGCAGCTGCCCGTTTCAGAGAGGCGATATGCCGACAGCTCTCGCTTGATGGCGCAGATGAATCATCATTCAACGATGAACTCGCAGGACTCAGGAGCCTTCTTCAATGATGTCATCCATACCATCCGCTGGCGACACCCCCAACCCTGAAGGCGGCCTTGATCATTCAACCGTCTCTCACCTGCTTGGTGTTGCTGCAGAACCGGCGGTACGACCTGCCGATGCGCTGGCTATCAGGCTTGGAGGTGAAGAAGGCAGGGAATGGGCCTGCCGCATTCTTGAAAGCACTCCCGTGGAAGGATTGGAAGCCCATGATCTGATCCAAGGCCCGACGGATCTCGATCAACTCAAGCAACTCCATCGCCTGGGCAAGAAAAGATTTCACGATGCTGAATCAAATGATGATCGTCACAGCGGTCTCCTCTGGTATCTGATTGCGATTGCTGCTGCAATGATTGATCACGAAACCGAACTATCAAGCCAACCACGATCGGAAGTGATTGATGCGATTCTCATCGTGGCCGACAGCCTGCCTGAAGATTGGCGATGCCGTCTGGAAATGGTTGATCAATGATCCGGAATCTGCACTTGCATCTGATCTTGATCGTCTTGCTGGCAGCTTGCTCACTTGCAGATACCCAAAGCGAGACAGAGACAACCGCAGTGAATCAGCTTTCACTGGACAGGATTTCCGTGATCGGAGCAAGTGCTTCCGCTGGATTCGGAGTCGTATTGAGATATGAGGATGAAAACCAGCGAAAGAAATATCAGCCGATCACATTGAACGACATTGTCGAAGCCACGATCGATCATGAAGAAATGATTGTTTCTGTCGGTGGCAGTGGCGGCTTCTTCTGGAACCCCGTCCAGATCGGAAGTACGCAGAAGTCCGAGGCATCCGAGGCGAAACCCACCCTTGTTCTCGCAATTGATTATCTGTTCTGGTACGGATATGGAAGCCGGGATCGATCTGGCAATCCGATGCCACGCGGCTCGAACAACAGCAGATCGCGACTGGAGCTACTCAACATTGCCCTTGAAAATCTGGAAACCTTCGAATGCCCTGTGATTCTCGGCGACTTCCCTGATGTCTCTGATGCCGTTGGCAGGATGCTTTCCCCCAATCAGATTCCGAACCCGGAAACACTGAAGATGCTCAATGCTCGTGTCAATGAATGGGCAGCCGAACACCCCAATGTGATACTGCTTCCACTCCACCGATTGATGGAGCACCTGAGATCCAACGATGCCTTTGAAGCTGGCAAGCAGAATTGGCCCGCGGGTTCGAAATCACGATTCATGCAGAATGACAATCTGCACCCGAGGCTGGAAGGCCTGATCGTTCTTCTCCAGGAAGCAGCTATGGCATATCAGGATCGGCATCCCGAGCATGCCTGGCCGATGGAACTTAATCTTGAACATAATCGCCAGAAGATCTATGAAGCCCATCGTCCAGAAGGCTGCACATCAGCCCCCTATGAGCATGATGATTGAACAGCAGTGATCAAAGGCGTGGCCTATCATTCACTCCATGCCAAAGCATGACAAGAAAGCTGATCAGGCAGAACAGGCATGCGACTCGAGGACAAGCCTCTTTCGAGAAGCTGGCCCTGCCGGCATTCTTGCCATTGCCTGGACGCTGCTTCCTGCTGTTCTTGGCCTCACGCTGCTGGTCCAGCTGGGGGCCATCTCCGAATGGCTCGGATCGATGGGCAACCTCGGGATCGTGGTCTACATTTCGATCTTTGCTGTTTCAGCAGGACTAGGCCTGCTGCCGACGTATGCACAGGCCATCCTTGGGGGGTGGGTGTTTGGCACATTGGTTGGCATACCCGCTGCACTCGCTGGATTCACATTGGCCTCTGCCATCGGCTACGCGATTGCAAGACTTGTTTCAGGTGAACGAATTGAAGCGATGCTGAGACGACATCGCAAGGCTGAAACAATCAAGCAGGCGCTGATCGGCCATGGACGCTGGCGGACCTTCGGCATCGTCACCTTGATCAGAATCCCACCTAATTCACCCTTTGCCTTGACCAACCTTCTGATTGCTGCATGCGGTGTGAAATTCGGCATCTGCCTGATGGCAACTGCAATTGGAATGCTTCCTCGCACTGCCGTGGCAGTATTCTTTGCCGCTGCGGCACGATCCACTGGAGCAACCGACATTCAGACCTTCGTCAAGGATGGACTGGGTTTCTGGGTGCTCGCCATCGGGATTGTGGTCATGGTTGCCGTCTTGATGGTCATCAGTTCGATCGCGAAGCGAGCCTTGGATCACATGACGCAGACACCAACAGATCCGAAAACGGATTGATCCTGCCGCTCTACTTCTTCATTGAAGGCGATGGTCCGTCAAAGCTCACCGGACCGGCTCCATAGGCCACGACCATGCACAGGCCTCCGGCGATGGCCAGATTCTTCATGAATTGGATCAGATCTTCCTCGGATCCTGTTGGTGGATGAAAAATGATCGTGGCAGGGATGAGAAAGACAATCAGCAGGACGGCCCCCCACCTCGCCTTGATTCCAAGAATCAAGGCGATGCTGCCAAGAAGCAGAAAGGTAATCGCCCCAAGAAGGAGCACGTCGGCAAGCGGAATACCCTTGTCGGACATCATCGAGGAGACATCTTCAAATCCACGAATCTTGTTGATTGCCGAAGAAAGAAATATGGCAGCCAGCATTATCCGGCCCAACAATGGAAGCAATGCCTGCATGTCCAATCCTCCAAGACCAAACAGAAATCGAGCATACCGGCTGCCTATCGGCATAACCGGCACACTTGCTCAAACCCAAGACCGATGAACCTGGCTCCTGAGAGACGAGAAATGCCACCCTCTCAGGGAAGCTCAATCACTTGATTTCCGTTGATGGTGACATGAGATGGGACACTCGGGGATCCCTCAGCCTGAAATCCAATCTCCAACACCGACCCATCAGCAATCACCGCATTCCAACTCTCATTCTGAACCGTCACATGCCCACTGACATCCTGAGACCAGAGCGATGGGCCAACAGGCCAGAGACCGGTGAGTTGATAGGAAACATCGAATTCCAACTGCCAGCCATCAATTGGATTACCCGTGTTGTTATGAATGGAAAGCGTTGCCTGGAATCCACTTTCCCATTGATCCACGACAACAAACTCAAACCCGAGTCCATCGATCTGACACTCATCAGGGATACCATCAGCATCCTTGTCGCTCGATTGGCCTCCATCGATATCGCAACTATCAGGAACTCCATTCCCATTGCAATCGAATGAAGTCCCCTCCGATAGATCACAGGAATCATTCAGACCATTGCCATTGCAATCACTCAGTGGCTGACAGTCGTCCGGAATACCGTCGCCATCGCAATCTACTGCGCCCTGCTGGAGCTCATAGGCATCTGGTTCACCATCACCATCGCAGTCTGGATCACATTCATCGGGAACACCATTGCCATCGATATCAGGAACGCTGCCATCGGCGACTTCGTCAGAGTCAGGTATCTCATTGTCATTGCAGTCGACCGTTCCCTGCTCGCCATAGACAAGTTCTCCCGCATCGTAGACCGGGATCATCTCTGATTTCTCAATGGCACCCTGCCCTTCAGGCAGACTCTGCAGCGATGGATCATTGGAGGAGTCCCATGCTTCAGCGGGGACATTTCCGTCGAGACCCATCTTGATCTGACACTCCCGCCGATACATCGTGCCCATGCCGGGACCGATGAGTTCGCCGTCATAACTGACTTCAAGAAAGTAGAGATTTGCTGAAGAATCAGACAACTGAAGTCCACCAACAACTCCACCATCCGTGAATCCGCTTTCAATCACCACATCTTCAGGCGAATAACCTGAAGACATCACTTCGCTCAGATCCAGATAGATTCGATAAGAAAGAGATTCACTCATTCTTGCTGGCCAGGCACTTCGGTTGTTCAGCATGCAGCGAATGGTCGTATGACTGACACCCTGTTCAATGATCGATGCTTCTACGAACATTTCCTTGCCATAGGAATCCTCCGGCAATGGAAATGATCCGGAAATCGGATCTCCACCATACTTGTCCGACATGCTCGCCAATGCCGCTGTCAACCCGGCGTTGTAGTCACAGGTCACCTCATTGGCGATGTAGTCGCTTCGCTCATCCACATAGTCGAAGTCATCCGCTGAGGCAGGGCCGCCAACCAAAGCTCCCCACAGTTCGTGCCTGTTCGGACCTGGATCATTGATCTGATTGTTCCATGACCCATGAGCACCACGATGGTGCGGACGCGTTGGAGGATTGTTTCCAAAGCCACAGACATAGCTTGAATTTCTGGGATTGTCCCCAAGGATGTAGTTGATCTGCTGCTCGCCAAAGTTTCTGTAACGACTGTCAGGATGATCCCCCACAAGCTCTGCATAAGCAAAGGCAATGAACGCCGCATTCGCGGCGTATCTCAATGATCCCCAGGTATCGAGCCATGCCAGACCGCCATCGCTATAGGCAATGCCACCGCCGGGCATCCAGAACTCGAGATGCTGTTCCGCATAATCACGGTATTGCTGTTTCCCGGTGAGGCTGGCCAACAGCACTGCTGCACCATTGATCTTGCCATCCCAGGAGTGAGCCCAATTCGGATCAGCGCCTGCCTGCTGGTAATGAGATTCGGCTCGATCAAGATATTGCTGTTCTCCGGTCGCACGATGAAGCCAGGCTGCTGCCCAACAAAGTTCGTCGTGATATCCCGACCATGAATTGTAGAAGGAAGTAGCATCCGGAATGGAAGCTGTGTAACTCCCTCGATAGGTATCAGCAAAGTTGTACAACTCTCTGGCATGCTGAATCAATTCGGCTGCGTAAATCGGGTCATCGACTCCAAACAGCATTGAAGCCGCAGCAAGAAACGCAGCTGATTCCGCTGCTGGCTCGGACCCTGGATACTCCGGACTCAGCCACCAGATCTTCGGACGATAACCATGAGCCTCGGTATGAATCTCCGGAGGCCCCCAGAAAGCATGGGAATCGGCACCCAGGCCAATCTGGCCACAAAAGACATCAGGGGAGGGATGAGCTGCAACACACCAGTCAGCATGCCACTTCAGCACCTCCTTGAGTTCATCTCTCAATCCCGCCTGATTGAACCCCTGAGCAAAATCAACTCCGGCCCATGCCATGAGGGTCATGGCTGAACTGATCGGAAGAACAAAGGTCGGGGTATCACCTGCGTCCATGTAGCGATTGAGGATCGCATCATCAACCACATAGTTTCCATTGAGCTGTTCCAATTCGTAATCAAAGCAATCACCACGCCAGTTCAACCGATAGGGATTCGCAAGATCGCCTGCACGCTGCGCAAAGTAGAACGTCAGGGACTTCTGAAGTGCTTCGCCGTAATTGAATGGACCCTCCCCATCACTGCCCCCTTCACAATCACCCCAGCCATCAAGGAGGAGCAGCAAGTCAGCCACATCCACAGCTCCAGAATCATCCAGATCGCCACTGCACGATCCACAATCCCCCCACTGATTGATGACCATCAGAAGGTCATCAACATCAACCGTATTGTCATTGTTTGCATCCGGACATTCAGCGTAAGAAAGTGAACCGATTGCACACAAGGCAACGAGACAGATCAAGCGAGCATTTGAAAACATCACCTTTCAACCTCCATCAACAAATCAATCCGAAGCGAAGAATGCAAAGCACCACCAGAAGCAGCGGCTGGATACGTGAGGATCAAATCAATATTTGTTCCAAACAAGGTCCGGGCTGGCTTTGATTTGAATAAATATGAAAACATTTTGGTTGCATAAATGGTGAAATCACGAACCTCAAGCCGAGGGGGACCCTGAAAGAGACCCGATGCCTGTCATAGGCAACACCTGCTGCACAATTAAAGATGGAGCGATGCAGACGACTGCATCAGTGCACGACAATACGATCCCCTCTTTCAAAGAGACCTATTCCACACAAGCCATTTCGAACTGTCGCTTGGCCTGCTCGTATCCTGCCAGATCACCAGGGTCGGATTCCATGACCCTTGTGCGGAGTTCCTCGTATTCCTGAGCACGCTCCGCGTTGTTAAGGAGCTCGTCACGCATCGCTATTGCCGACTGCCACAAGGGCGAGCCGACACGATACAAATGCACATGCACAAGAGCTCGACCTTCTCTGGAGAATGAGAAGAAGCGGCGACCAGGAACTCCCTGCTCACCATGACATCGATACCCAATCCCCTTCAATGGCTGAATCGTATCGCCAGAGTGCATCATCTCTTCAACACCAATCATGAGATCCAGCACTGGACGAGCTGAAATCCCCGGGACAGCTGTCGATCCGATATGTGCCCACTCGACGATCCGCTCCGGACAAGCCTCGTGAATACGAGCCAGTTCCACTTCAGCTAATTCTGACCAGCTTGGATCATGCGGAACAAGCGTAATCTGACCCGACTCTAGGCCCATCATTGCTTCAACTTGGTATCCGTCATTCAAAGCAGTGCTCCCGTGACTTCAGATAGAGGGTCTGGCTCAGCTTACCAACCCGGAAGAGAAGTCGCATCATCCCTGTTCTCGCAGACCATGAATTATGTTGAAGAAGATGACAGGGCTAAAAATAAGGCCGGGGCGGCGAAGCCCTAGAGCTATCGCCGCCCCGTGCCAATCGGGGTCAATCAAGATCGGAACGAATCAGCAGACACCCCAGGCAGCAATTGCTGACAGAATGTCATCTGTGTCAACGGCGCCATCGCCATCGATGTCGCCTGACCCAGCCTGACCGAATTGAGCAATGATCTCGAGAAGATCATTCACATCAACCAGGCCATCTCCGTTGAGATCAGCAGGGCATGGAGTTCCTGGATCACACTCGATGTATTCGACTGAGAATGCATCGACACCAGACTCGACCACAGACTGCGTGTCAGCGCCGAGATCCGAAACCGTGAAACGAATTCGCATCTGGTTCGTAGGTGCAAGATAGTCAGACACGATGAATGAAACCTTGTTCCATCCTCCAGTGGTGCCTTCGCCGGTTGGACCGACAGTTTCCAGGTTGACCCAGGAGACGCCACCATTGTTGGAGATGTCGACAATCATCGGATCGGTACCTGGTGCAGCACCGAAGTTGTTGCTGTGCCAGCGTGCATAGGAAACTGAAAGATCACCAGATCCGGATGCGTCAAAGATTGGTGAAGTCAGGATCGTCGTTCCCTCATCCACATCGCTGTTGCAGTCATTCGCTGATGAGTTGTCTGTGACAAAGCAGAGGCCGGATCCATCAAAGTCGGAACCAGGATTGCCTCGATCACAGCCAGCGATCGGGATACCTCGTTCCCAGGCACCATCAAGCGCGTCACCAGTGACCGTCCAACCCATGTCCGAGTTGAAGTCATCACTCATGCTGACGATCATCTCGCCGATGAAGAAATTCAGAGGATTGGTCGGGCCACCACTTGGATAGGTGACGACGCCGGCCGTCTGACCTTCGACCTGGAAGTAGAACTCAGGAGCTTCATCACATGAAGCACCGGGCATGTCCGCTACATAATTGAAGAGTCCTTCATTGGACATCTGGATCGTCTGGTATGCACCAGAACCGAAGCGGTACTTCATGACCACGGATCCCTGAACCAGGACATCTTCACGTGGATTGACGTTCAAGGACCAGCTGCTGACCATGCCTGGATCCATTGAATCAGGCACTGAAGAATTCAGTGCGAGCTGAGGTCCGAGGAATGTGTTGGCCACTGCAGCCTCCACATCAAGGATTCCGCCAGTAACACAGTTGCCGGACAACGCACCGACTGGACGAACATGGTCCATGATGAGTGCCTTGACCTCCGCAGCGGAAGCATCGCCCATCAGGGAATAGATCAGCGCCACACCACCAGCGACATGAGGTGTCGCCATCGAAGTACCGCTGTAGTACGAATAACCATTGCCAGGAGTGCAGCTATTGACATCAACGCCAGGTGCCCCGAGGTCAACTTCCACAGGGTGATACTGACTGAAGCCAGCCAGATTGTCATTTGAGTCAGTTGCTGCAACTGAAATCACGTATGGAGAGTCGTAGGCCGCAGGATAGGAGGCGCCATAGCTGCCACTGTTGCCAGCAGCCGCACAGAAGATGTGGCCGTCCTGGTTTCCTGCAGCATTGATTCCATCCAACATGGACTGGGAGAAGCCGCCGCCACCCCATGAGTTGTTGGAAACCTTGAAGTCCATGACCTCGCAGTACTGAATCGCGGAAACAGCATCATCGAGGCTGCCACTGCCGCCGGAGGAAAGGAACTGGACACCAGCGAGCTTGCACTGCCAGACCACGCCTGCAACACCAACGCCATTGTTGCCGACACCACCGACGGTGCCGCCACAGTGTGTTCCGTGACTGTTGCCGTCCATCGGATCACCTTCGTTGCTGACGAAGTCATAGCCGTAGACGTCATCAACATAACCATTGCCGTCGTCATCCTGACCATTGCCGGCAATCTCACCGTTATTGATCCACATGTTGGCGGCAAGATCCTGATGGTTGTAGTCAATGCCGGTATCGATGATCGCAATGGCGAAGTCAGGATCGCCGACATGATCATCCCATGCCTGCGGCGCATTGATTGCAGGCATGCCATACAGCGTTGGATACAGCGGATCATTTGGAGTCGCAAAGGTGCGATAAATGAAGTTCGGCTCTACATACTGAAGTACATCTGTTCTGTTTCCAATGACAGCAAGGGCCTCGGCAACAGACGAATCGATATCAACTGCTACAAGGTCAGGAACAAGGTTGTAACGAGTGGTTACCTTGGCTCCAACCTGATCCAGAAGTGCCTGGCGGGCTTCTGCTGATGAGGAAGCCTTGAAGCGGATCATCAAGGAACGTGGCTTGTACTCATGATCCAAAGCGGTGGCATCAGGCACAGCACTGTAGACATTTGGTGACTGATCAAGATCAGGCCCGACTTCTGGCCCCATCGCCAAAAGCGCCGGTACGGTCATTGATAGACCGACAGCCCCCAGAATCTGCTTGGTTGACATAAGTACTCTCTCCTTAAAAGGCACTTCGATTCATCAAAATCGCCCATGCAGAACTATTCCCGCATGGACGGCGTGTTCAAACAATCATTCGCAAAAATAACAGAAGCAGTTGTCGAAAAAACGACAATAATCGGCAATTGAGGTGCAAAAAAGGGGGGTTTTGAACGATTTAGGGGTTGAAATCGTTCAATTTATGCGTTCGGTCATACCTCTCTGGGCTGGACACCACGATTCCCACCGCCTCGACCGCCTCGACCGCTCTGTCCACCTCGACCACCCTGTCCACCTCGGCCACCCTGACGGAATCGCTCTCGCATGGCTTCACGAACAGCCTCGCGTTCAGTTTCATCGATTTCCCCATCGCCGTTCTTGTCGAAATCAGCCATGAATTCCTCACGATTGAATCCGCCATTTCGACCGCCCCCAGCGTCATCTCGCCAGCCACGACCCCGACGCCCGGCCACTGCTTCAAACTGCTCTTCACCCAGCAAGGTTCGCAACGTCGCCAGATATCGTTCATCGACTTCTTCACGGTTGTCAAAGGCCTCGCGAACAGCATCGAATTCATTGTCTTCGCCACGGCGACGATCATCTCGATCAGACTGGTAGCGAGCCATGCGATCCTCGGCACGCTTGAGTTCACGATTGATCTCTTCGGCACGCAGGATGACGAGAATATCACCGTTGATCGATGCAATCTCATCTGAATGCTGCTGCATCAGATCTGCGACAGCTATCAAGATGTCTGGATCGAGGTCCTCGATCTCCATGGCAGAAAGCATTGCACGTTCACCTCGAGTCGGGCGGAAGATGGTGGCATAACCCTGACGCAAGGCATCAGTTCGAAATACGGTGCCTGGGGTGCCTGGCATGGCTGCAGCAATCGCATCGATGTACCGGTCATTCACATTACGAATCGACTCCTGTATGTCGAGCCGCTTCTTGAGCGTTGACAAGGCCTGATCAAAGGCCTGATCACGAAGCTGCTCCATCATGTCCAGACCATGGTCATAGTCATAGTTTTCCCGAGCAACCAGAGCTTGATCAAGATCCATGGCATAGCTGTCCAAGAGGCTGGACAACTCTTCCGACTGCATGACTTCCTCCAGATCCTGCGATTCGAGAATCTTGAAGAGATCCGTTGATTCACCAGATAGTCTGCCTCGTGACAAGATGCGTCCACGACGCAGATCCCGTTCAAGTTCATCCCAACGCTCAAGCTGTGATTCGGACAGCAAGGCACGAATGCCATCCACCGTTGATTCACGAAGGGAAAGCTTGTTCTTGGCGAACTGACGAATCAGCTCCACACGAGCATCAAGCATCGCCTGCATCGGCGCACTGGCCGCCTGCTTTTCGCGAATCGACTCCATCTCTTCTCGCATGGTCTCGAATCGATCCCGAATGCTCGCTCTCATGTCCTCAGCCATGGCCTGACGTTCTTCACGCGTCATCTGATTCTCTTCAGCCTGACCGTCGCCTGCATCCTCATCGGCATTGCCGCCAGCTTGAAACTGCCCGCGAAGATCCCGCATCTCATCCCGCATGTCCTGAAAGCGATCACGTATCTCCTGAGAAGCGGCCTCCAACTCTGGATCCGGCACATAAGCCTCCCGAAGAGAGGTTGTTTCGGACTGCAATTGCTCAAGATATTCCCTGAAGCTGGCGTCGTAATCTTCAAAGAGCTGAGCGATGATCATCCGCTGACCATCCTCAAGGCCCGTCACCTCCATGACCATGGGAACATCTCGTGTCATGAAATCAGGCGTAAAGAGACCGTCTGGGGTACCCATCAGACCAAGACTTGATCCTGGACCACGGCGACCTTCACCACCTCGGCCACCACGACCTTCGCCGCCGCGACCTTCACCACCACGACCACCTCGGCCACCACGACCTTCGCCGCCGCGACCGCCTCGGCCCTCGCCACCACGACCTTCGCCGCCGCGACCGCCTCGGCCACCACGACCTTCACCGCCGCGACCGCCTCGGCCTTCGCCGCCACGACCTTCGCCGCCACGTCCTTCGCTACCCCGATCAGGCTGGCCAGCTTGTCCAGAGCCCTGCTCTGATTGACCAGAAGGGCGATCCTGAGCCACAGCCAATGAGCCCGAAAGGCTGAATGCTGACATGATCGCAATGGCGTACAAGCCACCACGTACCAATCGTGATCCATTCCAATAAGACTTCATCTGCTTCATCTCAAGACCTCCCAGGGTCATTTCAAGGGGTGTACTTCATCTGTGCCGGAGCAAGTGCCTCTGAAGGGCTCAATAAGCCGGTCTTCATACCTTACGGGATCATTCTGGATTCCATCCCTTCACAACCAACAATCAGGATGTTTCTGTATGGCAGAAGGGGCCTGCTAGGATTCTCTTGATGAACTTCAAAGGCGGAATTCGCTGAATATCGACTTAGAAGCCTGTTTTCGCGGTGATTCCAAGGCTTGGGACACCTTCATGACCAGTACAACCGGACTGGTGGTGGCCTCTGTGCGACGCACCATCGGAAGCGGGAATCGGCCTGGTGATCTGGAATTGGAAGACATTGTCCAGGCGGTCTACCTGAAACTGGTTCGGAATGACTGCCGACTGCTGAGGACCTTTGACCCGGAACGAGCTTCCATGTCGACCTGGATCACTCTGGTGGCCAGAACCACAGCCATTGACGCCCTTCGACGCCAGAAGCCACTGGCCATTGAGGTGGATGAGTCCATAGCAGCCGCCCCACCCCAGCCATCTACCGAATCACAAGTTGATATTCCTCTCCAGATACTCACAGCCCGCCAAAGGCTGGTTTTGACCCTTCTCTTTGATGACCACCGAACAGTCGCCGAAGCAGCTGAGATTCTTGGAGTCAATGAACAGACGGTCAGGAGTACCAAACACAAGGCTTTGGACCGGCTCAGAGCCCACTTTGGCTCCGATCAACCAGTTGCCGGGGATGAAATCCAGGAAGCAGACGTACCACCTTCACATGGGAAAGTAGACCGATGACCTCAGGCGAAGAAAATATCAGAGCCCTCTGGCTTGCTCGAAAAGCCACCTTCACTTCTCACGAAGTGGATGAGTCGATCCTTGCGCAATGGCTTGATGGGACGCTCGATGCAACTGAAGCCGAACGGGTGGAAGCTGCACTGGCAGATTCTCGTGAAATTCGGGATCTCGTTCTTGATGCACGTCGAAGCGTTGAATCCGAGCAACCTTCAGCGGATCTGCAGAGGCTTCTTAGAACAGCGATAGCTGCTGAATTCAAACCTCCTGCTCGCCCCGGTGTTC
Source organism: Phycisphaerae bacterium (assembly GCA_002717655.1). Classification (GTDB taxonomy): domain Bacteria; phylum Planctomycetota; class Phycisphaerae; order Phycisphaerales; family SM1A02; genus UBA1668. The sequence continues at coordinate 62,234 of PBAY01000014.1, forward strand.
TTTGGAAATTCAGCATGCAGGCAAGTGCTGCTGCTGCTGCTGTTGCCATCTCAATGCTGGGCTTCGTCTTCGGCCGGGCTGCCGCCCCAGCAACGAATCAGGCCACCAACGACTTCGCCTCGATCGTGACCTTTGACGTACTGGCGGACCCGGATCAATATGACTCCGTTCTTTCGATTACAGGCCTGAGCCTCATTCCTGACACAACACAGGAAGGCGAAACACCATGAACCGGTCCACCTTGATCTTTCTGCTGGGGCTTTCTCTTCTGTTCAACATCTTCTTCGTGGCAGGCGCCATGACGTGGCGCGTGCCTGCTCAAAGCGATGAAACGCAGGAGGTTGCTGACATTGCCCGCAAACTTGATCTGGATGAGCAGCAGAAGCAGGCCTTCCTGTCGATGCGCCGTCAGTTCGAGACGGAATCAGCGGTGATTCGCGAGCAATTGCTCCAAATGCGTGATCGGATCTCCAAGGAACTTGAAAGCGAAACGCCGAATGTCGAGCAACTTCGATATCTCTCGGCACAGGAATCAGCGTTACTGGCTGAGCGACGAACCCTCGGTGTCGACCAATTCACATTCTTCGTCGACATGCTGTCACCCAATCAACGCCGGGATCTCGGTCGCCGTCTCAGTGGCCATCCCCGAGGACGTCGCGGATCACCCGAAGAAATCGAAAGACGTGCCGTGGAAATGTTCGACTTGAATGGCGACGGCATACTGGATGAATCTGAACGTCAGAATGCACGAGAGTTCGCAAAGCAGGAACATGAACAGCGAAGGCTGCGCCGAGAGAAGACTCGAATGCAGTTTGATCTCAATGGTGACGGCTCTCTTTCTCCTGAAGAACATGAGGCCTATCGAAAGCACATCCTGGAGAATCGTGAGTCGCATCATCGAAATCGGCCACCACACGATCGACCTCCTCGCGATCGACCACCACGCGATCGACGGGGAGACGGTCCCCCCCCACCCGACGGTCAATTCTGATTCATCCAGCAGCGCAAGCGCAAACCACGTCCATCGTCTACACTTCTCACGTGGCCATCTGCCACGCGAGAGGACTGCATCATGGGCTGGATCTATCTTTCAATCGCCATCATCTTTGAAGTCAGTGCGGCTCTTAGCCTGAAATACACCATCCCGGTTCCACCTGAAGAGAAGTACAAAATCGGCCCCGGGATCCTGATGATCGTCTTCTACATCCTGTGCTTTGCAGCCATGATTCAGGCGGTCAAGACGCTGCCATTGGGTCTGATGTATGCAATCTGGGGTGGAGTTGGAACCGCAACAATCGCCTTGCTCAGCTGGCAGATCTGGGGCGAGCACATGCCGATGATGAAAGTCGCTGGAATCGGGCTGATCGTCATGGGCGTGTTCATCACGAATCTGGCCAAGACCGACCCCGCTGCTCCAGCCCCTTCTGGCGATGCTCCCAAGCTGGACGTTGAACCAGAGGCTTCTACGGACTCCGGAGCCACACCCGTCTGAAAGCCCCCAAATGAGGGGTGACCCGTAATTTGAGCAGGACATGCAGGTCATTCCTGCTGCCATCTGCTCGATCAGCCGCAATACGCGAACCCAACTGGGGTCGGCCTGCGTATAGAACGATAGACGAACTAGATGACGCTGATGTCGCAGATTCGCAGCATCTGCAAATCACTGTTTACCCGGAGAAGATCAGTCCCGGCGTGAATCCTGTTTCATGCCTGCAAAGCCTGGGCTTTCCGGTTTGTGATCATACGGAGGTCCGCAATGCCTGAACCCAAACGTACAACAAGTGAAATTCGCAACGGTGTTCAACGGGACGCCTTTCATCTGGAAGGCTTCACTGATACGCAATGGGAAATGGTCTCTGTCTACTGGATCGATGCCGAATCAGATGGAGGCAGTGGATGGCAGGATCCAGAGGACATGATCGAGTATGCAAGACGCCCCTTGCCCATCATGCATACCGTCGGCCTTCTGGTCTATGAAGATGCAGAGCAGGTAGCCATCACCGATACGAAGGGGCCGGAAGAGATGGGGTCGATTACCAAGATTCCTCGCATCTGGCTGAAACGATTTGATCGCCTTGGGCCAATCTCATCCAAGCTCGAGGATGCTGCACCAACTCCCACAACAGCGCATACGACACATCCCAACGCCCGAGCTGGATGAGCTCGATGAATTGAATTTGGACAACAGGGAATCAACACTGCACCGTGAACGCGGCGATCTCAGATCGCCGCGTTGTTGCTTGGCTGGTGATGATCCGGACAGGCATGCACGCCGCCAGAAGAACCCGCCGAATGACGGCTGCTAGAATACGCACACCGACGAGATCCGGATGGTGCTCCACACTCGTCGGGTAATCAGGAATACGGAAGGATTCGTCATTTCAACCAACAGGGAACAGCCTTCACTCCTTGAACGTTTGCGATCAATCGTCGGCGATCGATATCTCATCACGCGATCGGACAAGCAGGCCCCCTACTGCACAGGCTGGCGGTTTGGTTCTGGATCTGCCGTAGCAGTCGTCAAGCCCGCAACATTGGTTGAACTCTGGGAATCTCTGGTGGCCTGCGTCGAACATGACATCATCGTGGTCATGCAGGCTGCGAACACCGGACTGACCGGTGGATCAACGCCAAGTGGGGATGATTATGACCGCGATGTGGTTGTGATCAACACGATGCGAATCTCGCGCATCCACATCATCAATGATGGAAATCAGATCATTGGACTGGCAGGCAGCACCTTGTTCGGTCTGGAAAAGAAGTTGGCGCCTCATGGAAGAGAGCCACATTCAGTCATTGGTTCATCCTGCATCGGCGCTTCAATCGTGGGTGGGATCTGCAACAACTCAGGCGGTGCACTGGTCCAACGTGGACCTGCCTACACCGAGATGTCACTCTTTGCTCAGATCGGGGAGAGTGGCCAGCTCGAACTCGTCAATGAACTCGGCATTGAGCTTGGCGATACGCCTGTCGAGATTCTGAAAAACCTGGAAAGCCATTGCTTCGCTGAAAGCGATGTCAACTTTCCTGACAAGCTGGCTTCGGACAATGAATACAACCAGCGAGTCAGAGAAGTAGATTCGCCCGTTCCGGCAAGATTCAATGCCGATGGTCGACGCCTGCATGAAGCTTCAGGATGTGCAGGGAAGGTCGCAGTTTTCGCGGTCAGACTGGACACGTTTCCGATTCCCGAAGCAAAGCAGATCTTCTATGTCGGAAGCAATGATCCCGATGTCTTTGAGAAGATTCGAAGGGATGTATTGTCCACCTTTGAACACCTTCCCATTTCAGGCGAATACATCCATCGAGACTGCTACGACGCGACCAAGAAATACGGCAAGGACTCATTCCTGGTCATCGACAAGCTTGGATCGGAGTTCATCCCAAAACTCTTCGCCATGCGAAGGTGGGCCGATCGGATGGCCAAGAAAGTCTGGTTCATGCCGGACAAGTTCACGGATCTTCTGATGCAAGGGCTCAGCAAATGCTGGCCAAATCATCTGCCCAGACGGATGGAAGAATTTCGAGATCGTTATGAACACCATTGGATCATCGAAATGGGCGACGGGGGGATTGCCGAAGCAAGAAACTACTTTGACCAACTGTTTACCTCTGCAGATGGCTCCTATTTCGAATGCACCGACCGAGAAGGACAACAGGCGCTTCTGCATCGATTCGTCGCTGGTTCAACGATTGGCCGACTCCATGCGCTGAATCGCAAGAAGTTCGGCGACATGATGACGATGGACATCGCCTTTCCACGCAATGAACAGAAGTGGTTTGAAGAATTACCTGACGACATCAATGACCTGCTCGAGATCAAGCTGTATTACGGGCATCTCTTCTGCCACGTACTCCATCAGAACTACATTGTGAAGAAAGGCGTTGACGCCAAGGCGCTGAAGGCACGTCTGCTTGAGACCTACGATGCACGTGGGGCCGAATATCCAGCGGAACACAATGTTGGCCATGAATACCACGCCAACGAAACCCTGCGAGGGTTCTACCGATCACTCGACCCGACCAACTCGTTCAATGCCGGGATCGGCAAGACCAGCAAGCGCAAGAACTGGGAATGAGCTCCGACTGGTTCGCCAGTCATCACATGCCGCCCTGTAATAGACTGGCAATTACTCCTCCCAACCCATTCGTCGTTGATAACGACTGATCTGGTTCTTGTCATGACTTGCAATGGTCGGAACTGTGAATCCCTGAACGAACAGTGAGAAGATCACGACAACAAATGTCATCACGATGAAGCCTTCACGAAAATCAGCTTTTTCTGAAATGGTCAAGGCCAGTGCGATCGAAACACCTCCTCGCAGACCTGCCCATGTCATCAAGAGCAATGACGAGTGTGGAATCCATACCCACCGCTTCAAGGAAAGCCAGGGAAGGAAAAGGCTGACATATCTCGCGGTAACAACGATTGGAATCGCAATGATGCCACCAAGAAAATAGGGCCACTTGAAGACCACGATCAGAAGCTCGAGTCCTATGAGAACAAAGAGCACGGCATTCAGCCCCACATCAATGACACTCCAGAAGTTGACCATGGGATGCTCACGATCTCCGGACGAAAGACCACCACGAGCAGCGATGATCAAGCCAGCGACAACCATCGCCGTCGGGCCGGAAACGTGAATGGCCTCACTGAGCTCTGAACCGCCGAATACCAGGCCGATCGTGATCAAGACGGAGACACTGTGTGTTTCAGCAGTTGCCAGCAGATACTGACCCAACCATCCAAGCATCAGCCCAAGTGCGACACCACCGACGAGTTGCCACAAAAAGCCGAAGAGTACGTCGGTTGCCGTGAATGTGGTATCCGCCACCGCAAGATTCGCTACCAGATAGAACAGGACGATCGAAGCCGCATCGTTGAACATCGACTCACCGATGATCGGTGATTTGATTTCAGGACGCGTGACCGATCTCCGCATGATGCTTGTAATCGCCACCGGATCGGTCGGCGCGATCAAAGCACCAAAGACCATGGCTGCAATCCAGCTCAGCTGGACACCCATCGCATTGATGATGATCCACAAGAGCGTGCCGCAGATCAGTGCCGACAACAAGACGCCAACCGTGGAGAGATACAGAATCGGCCAGCGAGAACGTGAAAGAAGATCCGAATCCGTCTGCATGGTGGCCGCAAAAAGCAGGAAACAAAGCAGTCCACGAAATACGACTGCCTCGAAATCAATCCCGGTGATCATGTTGATCGCCCAGGTGTCATCAACCGCACCAACTGCATCAAGCAACAACAGGATCAGCGAGAAACTGGCAGCTGCCAGCATCACCCCGATCGCGCTGGGCAGCTTCAGAAATCGCTCATTCACATAGGCTGCCGCAGCGGCAAGAACCAGCACAATGGCGATGACAGTGAACAGATTCATCTCATTGCTGTCTATCGGCCGAGCAGTCCACCCAGCGATAATGACAGATGCCCGCTTTCGCGGGCATCTGAAAGAGATTGAATCAAGAGCAACGGGTCATGCACTAGGGGCACGGGCCGTAGACGGACAGCAGGATCAGGACATCATTCACATTGACGACTCCATCACCATCAAGATCTTCAACACAGCCAGCACAATCACCATAGGCCCCGATCAGGCTGAGAACGTCATTCACATTGACTGAGCCATCGCCATCAGTATCACCGACGCACGGCTTTTCACCTTCCACTGCCTCGACGGCATTGCCTACGTTCAGAAACCCCCAGCCGTAGGTGGTGTCATAACCTGATGAACCTCGATCAACCGCTGTTTCCGAAAGGATGCTTTCCACCTGATCCGGTGTGAGCTCTGGATCACGTGCCAAGACCATGGCGGCGACACCCGCAGCATAAGGCGAGGCAAAGGAAGTACCGTCTACGTTGATGGTGTCTCCGCCGCCGAATCCTTCTCCCCCGACTGCATCAAGACAGAGGATGCCTGCTCCAGGAGCACTCGCAAACAAGCCGTTGCCGGTAGTGCTGAACGAGGCGATGTTGCCTGATGATTGAAGAGCTGAAATCGCAAGAACGGTGGAATGACTCGCAGGCCAGCTGATGTTCGAAGAACCATCATTTCCTGCAGCCGCAAAGTGCAGGACGCCAGCGGCACGAGTCGCATTGAAGGCGGCATTCACGCCTGATGAAGCACCGCCTCCACCCCAGCTGGAATTGGTGACTTGAACACCCGCATCGGCGGATTGATTGATTCCGTTGATCGTCCAGGAGTCCTGGCTTTCGAGAAAACCCAGACAGAACCCGAAGAATTCGATGGCGTTGAAGATCTTCACCCCCATGGAGCGACATTCCGGCGCGACACCGACGATGTAGAGTTCGTTGTCAATGATTGCGGAAACACAGCTTGCAACGCAGGTTCCATGACCATCACAAACGCTGTAGTGATTGCCGCCAGTGCCATTTCCAGTCAGATCAAGACCAGGGACCTGATTCATGTCCGGATGATCCTGATCCAACCCGTCATCCATGACCGCAACCAGAATGCTCGGATCGCCCTTGGTGAGGTCCCATGCTTCAGGAGCGTCCATGTCCTGATCGTTTGCCTGCTGCAGGCCCCAGAGACTTGCAAAGTTAGGATCATTGGGCACATAGGCCGGCATCGTCCACCAGATGGCGTCTGTTTGAGCAAACTGCACTTCTGGGCATGATTCGAGCGAAGCAACAAGATCCATCACCTCAAAGGCATGAGTGAGATCTGTTTCAAGAAGATACATCCCCGACATGCCAGCAAGATCACGCTCAATGATTCCTCCGGGAACCCGCTGGTTCAGGAAGGACTCTGCATCCATCTGGCTGATCGATGAATCAAAGGAGACGATGATGTCACGCGTAACAACCCAGGGAAGTTCGCGTGTGCCGGCAAGAAAGACTGGTGACACGAAGTCAATGGAATCATCAGCAGCAATCGTGCGAGTCAGCCGGGCAATCTCGGCCGGAGACGAAATGGCGGACATCAACTCGGCATACATCCAGCCCGAAACACCGCTGGGAACCAGTGTTTCACCATTGAGTTCATGCTTAACCAGAGCCTTTGCTGCCAACTGTGTTGAAAGAACGCCATTCTGGAAACAGGCAATGTGCTCCGTATCCACTTTGAGAGGCATCATCTGGCCATCAACCGAGTAGGACCATGGCGACTCGATACCCTGAAATGACTGGGCTGATGCCACAGTTGTGATCGTGACAACTGAGGCACACAGACTGACGACGCAACGACTCAAAGACATGGCTGATTGCTCCTCGGATCATGAATCGCAGCCTCCCCCACCCCCTTCAATGAGTGGTATTGCCGCGTAGTTCGAGTATAGATACCACCAGCTTTCTTCAGGAAAGGAAACTGGCCTCAAGACATTGATTTGGGCACCAATCCCTCATGAAACGCGGGATCCAGCCATTTCCATGCCGATGGCTGCCAGGGTGGAGCCTTGGCAATCAATGGTGCCAGAGAAGCCTGATTGCCCGTCTGCCAGTAGAGATCCGGACCCCCTCCGGCCGCAATTGCAGCCGCCAACGCCTTCGCGGTGTAGCAATCCTCCAACTTCAATCCAAGGCTGCTGCACCGTTCCATCGACTCAGTCGCCGCCTTCGTCGAGTAGCCATACCCATCTCCCAACTGGCCATCGTCGAGAGACCACTCGCCAACCTCTGCCCCAAGCAGATCAGCTGTAGCCCGACAGAGTGCATCCACTTCCTTCAAAGTCAACCACTCTTCAGGGACGACGCGAACACCAACGACAACACTCGCAAGCCCTGCTATCGAGAGTCCCACTGCAAGACCTGCAAGAGTCCCCGCAGTACCGACCGGAACATAGATGCGACGCGGCGCCGGCAACAATCCCGCCTCAATCTGTCTTGAGAGTTCCAACGCAGCCTCCACATAACCCAACGCACCATGCGGGGTGGAACCTCCTGCAGGTACAGGCGTACGCGATCTGGAGAGTTCGTCATAAAGCCTGGCGGCACGATCGCGATCCTCGTCGAATCTGAGATCTGCCAGTCCAGTTGCTGCATGCAGGACGTCCTGGGAATGAACCGACCATGGCCGAGGAAACAAAACAGCAGCGACGTCATAACCATGTGCTTGACCATGCACGGCCGTTGCCAGAACGTGATGCGAGCCTGCGGCTCCGAATGTCACGATCTTCTGCTCGCTTTGAGGCAGAATGAATTCCAGCTTTCGAACCTTGTTCCCTGCATACACAGGATGGCAGACACCATCGTTCTTGATCCACAGTCCATCTCGCACAGCGGATGCATCCATGATGGGCGAAGGCCATTGGCCCAGTTCAAGCCTTGATGCCACTTTCAACGGATCACGAATCATCGAATGAAATCATTCATGATCGACTCGAGCATCTCTTCCCGACCAGAGGAAAGGTCTGGCTCACCAACCGACTTGGCATGAGATTCAAGCTCTTCAAGCGTGACCTGACCTGCCTCAATGGAAACACCAAGATCAGAATCCCAACTCGCATAGCGTATCTGGACTGCATCATCCAGACGACGGTCCTCGCGTATGGCAGCGGCGATCTTCAGACCTCTGGCAAAGGCATCCATCCCGGCGATGTGAGCATGGAACAGATCAATCGGCTCGAAGGAGCCTCGCCTCCGCTTGGCATCGAAATTGAGACCGCCCTGATCCAACCCCCCCATGGCAAGAACGATTCTCATGATGCGGGTTGTCAGATAGATGTCCGTAGGAAAGTGATCGGTATCCCACCCGAGTTGCGGATGACCCATGTTGGCATCAATGGAACCAAGCGCACCTGCTGCAGCAGCGGTTTCAAGTTCATGCTCCATCGAATGGCCTGCAAGCGTGGCGTGATTGGTTTCGATGTTGAGCTTGAAGGAATCCATGAGTCCATGCTCACGAAGAAAATTCAGACAGGCAGCAGCGTCAAAGTCATATTGATGAGTCGTTGGCTCCTTCGGCTTCGGCTCGATGTAGAACTGGCCTTCAAAGCCTGATCGATTCCTGTAATCCACCGCCATCTCGAGAAATCGTGCGAGATGAGCCAACTCACGCGGCATGTCCGTATTGAGAAGTGTGCTGTATCCCTCTCGACCACCCCAGAAGACATACCCCGAACCACCAAGCCTGCTGGTCACATCGATGGCCTGCCGAACCTGCGCGCCGGCATGAGCAAAGACATCCACCGAACATGAGGTTGCCGCACCATGAACATATCGAGGATGTGAGAAGAGACAGGCTGTGCCCCAGAGCAGTTTTTTTCCAGTCTCATTCTGATAGCGATCGAGTACATCAGCAATATGCTCGAGATTTCGAGCGGATTCCTCCACCGTTGCTCCTTCAGGAGCAACGTCACGATCATGAAAACAGTAGTACTCGATGCCGATCTTCTCGAGAAACTCAAAGAAAGCGCCGATTCGCTGTTCCGCATTTTCAAGTGAATCAGTGCCGTCATCCCAGGGCATTCGAGCAGTAGCTGAACCAAATGGATCATCAAGCCCGTTTCGCATCGTGTGCCAGTAGGCAGAAGCGAACTTGAGATGCTCGCGCATCGGCTTGCCTTCAATCACTTCACCTGCGTCATAGTGACGAAACGAAAGTGGATTGCGGGAATCCGGACCCTCGAATGGGATCACCGGGACATCAGGAAACCAGGAGTTCATGCTTCATCTTCTCCTCATGATCATTGCGAAAGACCACCAAAGGCCAATCCATCAACAGGGGTCAGCATACGAGCTTGTGCCGTCCATGAATCTGCGGAACTGCCTGCCTCCTCAAGAGGCTGGAGCACGTAGACCCCACGCTGCCGGATCATGCGATGTCGCCCCCCATCGGACCAGGCCAGAATGATCGAGCCATCCTTCGAAGACCAGCAACCTATGACTGTCCCAGGTGTCGACTGCTCACGATCCGCTGAATGGGATCGATAGGCCAGACCGCTCGAGAGTACCGATACGAATACCGTTTCATCTTCACCATCGGCACTGAATACACCACAGTATCGTGCAGCTTCTTCATCGACTCTGACGACTGATCCGAAGCTGGCAGGGGTTCCATCGAGCTTTGCGCCAGGTCGATAGGACTGCCTTGTAACTCCAAATCTCGATGGCATCAGGATATCGGTCCAGCCATCTCCATATTCGATGATCAATCGCGAGCCATTTCTTTTCCAGGAACCACGCTCGCCCCATGCACCACGATTACCGTGTGACCAGTTGCTGATCACTGTCCGATCCGGACGCACAATGATGTTGAACAACTGATTTTCAGTGTCATTGATCGCCCATGTTCCGAAGTAGTCCACACCCTGATTGATCGGCGCGAGATCAGGCGCCTCCTGAGTACTGCGACAACCCATTTGGAATGCAAGAACAAGACCAGTGACAATCATGAGCAGACAACGCATGGATCCTTCTCCTTCCTATGCTGGATCGCGAGTGTACCGGATGACTGACATGAGACTCTGTTACGAAAGTTATACTGCTTCACCATGAAGATCCTCCGCCATGCCTGCTTCGCCATTCTGGCCCTGATCATGACCATGACGACAGGTTGCCAGACTGTGGATGAAATCGCACAAGGCAAATCCATACAACCAATTGCAGGCTCTTCCCGGATCCAGATCCCGGGCCCCAGTTCCATCAGGCCGGACGGCTCCGTCAAGGACATCAAGCTCAACCGACCCAATGGAAGGCTGCTGCAGATCTCAGGCCACCAGCAACTTCGGGCTCATCAGGTACAGCCCTGGGCACGCAATCAGGTCATGACTGTTGCCAACGCATCCGGCCTGTCTGCTGATGAGGTGCAGGGCTGGATTCAGATCAAGGGACCTCGAACGATAACCGTCGAAGAAGTGGTCAAGGTCCCGGTCTATGACGTGCGTCTTGAAGTGTGGAAACTCGCTCAGCCTCCACGCAAGCGTGAACGCGCCGTCGAATGAACATCTGACAAGAAGGAGCCATGGCATGCTTGCCCTCATCCCTCTCACCTTTGTCGTTCTGGCAATGGATCACTCTGTTTCAATCGATGGTCGGTTTGATGACTGGGCCTCGATCGAGACTGACCAGCCCTGGAGCCTTCAGGTCAGATCCGATGCTGATTACATCTATCTGATGGCGCACCGAACGGGCCCAACGCGTGTAGCCCAACAACTCGACACTCCGTTGAAAATCGGACTCGATCTTGACGGGAATGCTTCAACAGGCTGTTCAGAAGGTGAGCTCAAAGGTACGGAACTGGCTTTCATCCTCAGCCCGAAGGAGCCTGGCCAGCGACGAGGCGGTGTACTTGCCGTCTCATGGTCTGCAGACGGCACCAAAGACTACCGCTCTCCTTATGAATTCGATTTCCTGCTCGCACCTTCAATCGAATCTCGCCGGCATGAAATCCGTATCGGCCGTTCTCAACTTGATCTGACCAATGGCCCGATTCGCATCCTCCTCAACCCATCGGAAGGAGAGTTCATCTCTGAAACTCTTGATCCTTCGGATGGACTCCAGGCCGATGCAAGCCATGCTGTTGTTCCAATGAGGAGTGACGATGCGCTGAGAGTGACCTCCTGGAATATTGAACGAGGAGGATTGCTGAAACGAGCGGAGCTCGTGAGTCAGATACTGGCAGCGATCCAGCCTGACCTGCTGCTTGTTCAGGAACTTCAGGATGATCAGGAACCACGGGACATCAAGCAGGTTCTGGAAACCGCCATGCCCGACTCAACGTGGACCGTGGCACTGAGTCCCAGAGGAACTGGACTTCGCAGCGCCGTGGCAACTCGATTGCCTGCCATCCCAGCTACCGGCTTCAACACCATCCGGCGAGTGGATGATTCCGATCGAATCGTCAAGGCCGCTGGATTGGTCATCACGACTGAAAACCAGTCGAGACTTCTCGCAGTATCCCTTCATCTTCGATGCTGTGGAGCACTCCATGGTCCTGAAGACATGGTCAGAATCAGCGAAGCCATGTCCATTCGAGAAGCCATCACGATTGCTGCAGCAGAACACAGTCCGACATCACTCGTGATTGGCGGTGACATGAATCTTGTCGCAAGCCAGCTGCCACTGACGGTACTGCAGGACAAAGGACAGGCCATGCTGGGTGAAGGCCACACTGGTGATCTCACGGTTGCAACACCCGGACATCTGGACGATGGGGCCACCTATACCTGGTTTGACGCCGATTCACAGTTCACCCCTGGCCAGCTCGATTTCATCCTGACCGGAGGCGATGCTCATCAGGCCCAAAGTTACATCTTCGACTCCACTGACCTGACTTCGGAGGAACTCGGCGAACTGCCACCCCATGCCACCTCGGAGGCCTCCGATCATCTGCCGCTGGTTGTAGATCTCACTTTCCAATCCGAGTGAATAGGGGCTACCAGAGCATCTTGATTGCGCCGATGGCCACCACCACGATGAAAACGCTTCTGATCGTCTTCAATGGAAGTTGATGCGTGAGCTTGGCGCCGAACCAGCTTCCGATCATGCAGGTTGGAATAAGCCATATTGAATACTTGAATGGTTCATACCAGGGTAGATAGGTGACACTCCCATCATCCTCTATGAAGGGAACACTCGAAAGTGTCACATCCTTGGTGATCGCTCCGACGATGGAGGTGAAACACATGATCGCAGCCGATGTAGCAATCGCGTTGGGCAAGCCGATCCGACAGATCTTCTGCGAAAGCGGAACCGTCAACAGGCCGCCACCAATTCCCAGAAGACCAGCGCCGCTCCCAACGATTCCGCCCAGTGCGACTCCCCGAGGCACCGTGACCCGCGAATCATCCGGACCATACTCCGCACGCCCTGCACCAAGCATTCTCAGGAAACTGGAATTCGACGGCAGAAGCTTCTGAACATTCATGAAAATCACATAGATCAGAAACACACCGAAGATTCGCTCCAGCCAGGCATTCGAAATCTGCCCCGAGATCAAGACGCCCCCGATGATGGCGATCACCGCCGCAGGCACCACGATCTTCAACATCCGCTTGTCCAAGGCACCTTCTCGACTGTGCCTGATCGCTGATGGCAAGGCCACGAAGAAGGTGACATTCATGGCCGCAGCCTGAGCCAGATGGATATCCCTGCCGATCAGCAGAGAGATGGCCGGGATGTTGATCACGGCCCCGCCGATCCCCAGAAGTCCCCCTGCCATGCCTGCACAGATGCCGATCGCGAGCAACGCTCCGATTTCCCAGAGCTCCAATGACCAGATCTGTACCGCCAGGGTCGTTAGCATTGTCGCAGCCTAACAGGCCGACCCTGATGAGGATGGGGCCATGGTTGATGAAAGGGATTTGTTGCTGCGATGAACCGTTCGAGGATCCTACGTGCCGACTTGATGCTGCTGGCGTTGGCCATCCTTTGGGGATATGGGTTCATTGCGCAGAAATGGGCCATGCTCAACATCGGCCCATTGACCTTTGTCACGATCAGGCTGCTGCTGGGAACACTCGTACTCCTGCCATTCCTCTATCTGGGCAAGAGAGCCGCTCCACGCGTGAAGACATCTTCACGCGCACTGATACCGATGCTGATTGGCGTCGTCATTGCAGTGTTTCTCGGCACCTGGTTGCAACAAGTCGGCCTGATGACGACCGAAGTCGGCACCGCCAGTTTCATCACGGGCCTCTATGTCATCTTCACACCACTTCTGGGACTTTTCGTCGGCTACTACATCCGATCGCTGACCTGGATCGCGATTCTCGTTGCCGTCGTCGGCCTCTTTCTTCTCTCCGTGGCCGGACGCCCGGTTCTCAATATCGGCGACCTTCTCGTTCTGGTCTGCGCCATTGCATGGGGCGCACAGCTTCTCTTCGTCGGATGGCTGGCACCGCGCATGGACATGATCCAACTCGCGGTGATCCAGCTTGCAGGGGCTGCAATCATCAGCCTGATTCTCACCCCGATCTTCGAACCCGTTTCCTTCTCCGCGATTCTGGCTGCCAAATGGGAACTGCTCTACAGCGGCATTCTGGCCTCAGGTGTGGCGTTCATTCTGCAGGCATGGGCTCAGCAGGATGCACCGCCCGCACATGCAGCCATTCTGATCAGCCTTGAATCCGTCTTTGGACTTGCCTTTGGCTGGTGGATCCTGGATGAAGAACTCACGAACATCCAACTGATCGGTTGTGGACTGATGCTGGCGGCGATCATCGTTGCGCAGATCAAGCCACCACGACAGGCCTTCTTTCAGGAAGATGACTCGAACGCTAGCCTTCCTCGGCACGAAGACGATCAACGATCTCACGAACCTGCTTGACCAGTCTCATCTTCGCATGCCGGATCGCTGCGGGAGTCATATCGAGTTCGGTCGCGACCTGTTCAACGGGAACACCTCTGACTCCATAGAGTTCAAATGCCTTCCAGGTCCGCTCTTCAACACCGCCTCGAGCCTCGGTCATGGCACGTTGCAGGAGCTGTTCGGTCCATTGTCGATCCCAGGCAGCATCCACATCGGGAAGTTCCGCCGGCGGATCATAGTCATCCTTGATGAAGGTGCTGGGACGCTTGCGACGATGACGTGCACGTATCGCATTCAAGGTCACTCGCTTGAGATAGCCACGGAATCGACCACGCTCCGGGTCATAGTCGAACTGATCTGAAACCCGGAAGAACCCAAGCAATACATCCTGCAGCACATCATCCGCATCCTGCGCACGCAGGCCGGCGTTGCGAGCAAAGCCTGCGATCACTCGAGCATATTTTTCCGTGAACTCCTGCCAGCCAAGCTCTCGGTCAAGAGAACCATCCGCCTGCAGACGCAGGAAGATGCTGGCTCGAGTCGTATAGGCCGAATCACCGCGAGGGGTTGATTCCTTCTTTGTAGCCGAATCGGATTCCGACGACTTCGGATCAGGCTTGTCTGCGGGGGTGGCATCCTTTGGTGGAGCCATGACTGGCTCGGCTCCCAGCGTCTCATCATCAGGGGCAATACTTGTTTCCTGATCGGCAAGTTCCCGATCCGAGTCACCGTCACCGATGCGAACCAGAATCTTCCATGGGCCTATCGTGACAAGATCACGATCATTGAGCTCAAGAGAATCACCTTTCTCCAGAAACATCATGTTGACGGCTGTGCCTGCCCGGGACTCAAGGTCTTTCACCTGCACTTTGCCATTGTCGATGATGAATTGGGCATGCTCACGCGAAACACTGCCTTCGGGAAGAACCAGATCACAGTCTGTTGAACGACCTACCGTGACCGGACGCTCCAGCGACAGTCTGGCTCGCTCAAATTCACTGGGACCAGAAACCGCAATGACATCGATCTCATTGGCAGCACGTGCAGCAGGAAGGGTCTCATCAGACATGATTTCATGATACCTCTTGAGAAGCTGATGACACCGGATCCTCCGAGGAGGGAGGAGCCGTAACCAGACTGACCAGCACATTGACGATCAACGCCACCATGAAGGCCAAAGGAAGGTTGTAGATCTCGATTGAGCCGGTGTAGTAAAGCTGCCAGAGAATGGCCGTAGCGAATCCAGAGGCCATCCCCAGGACGCAGCCCCAGAACGTCGCACGCTTCCAGAAGACGGCCAGAATGATCTGAGGACCGAAGGAAGCACCCAGGATGGCCCAGCCATAGGTCAGGACATACTTGTAGATGGTGACCTCCTTGTCGATCACCAGCAGAACGGCCAGCACACCCAGAACCAGAATCGTTCCCCGGTTGATGATGAGATGGCTGAGCTTGCGACTCTGATCAATCAGACGAGCGTACACATCATTTGCTGCAGCTGATGATGCCACGACAAGCTGACTGTCGGCAGTGGAGCATATGGCTGACAACACTGCTGCGAGAATAAGACCACCGATCATCGGTGGCACCAATGCCTTGGCTGCTGCAACCAGTGCATACTCGCCCGCACCGGATCCCTGCGCAGGAACTCCTGCAAGCATCTCCTGTGCCCACGGCGCACCATCTTCAGCCAATGCTCTGGCAATCAAACCAATCGTCACTGCACCGGCCAGCACCAGGGCCCCCCATAGAACCGAGATCACCCCGGCCGCAATGGCTTCTCGACGGCTTCGCAGCGCCATGAATCGGACCAGAACATGCGGCTGTCCGCAGTACCCGAAGTTGATTCCAAGCGCACCTGAACCCAGCAGCACACCTATCAGCGCAGCACCCGTCGCTTTCGGCCAGAAGGTCAGCAGTTCATCACCACCTTTGGCGAGACCGGCGCTGATCATGTCGATGCCATTACCCGACATCAACAACCACAACGGGAATACCACCAGCACACCTACCATGAGCAGGCCTTGAAGCGTGTCGGTCCAGCATGCCGCTCTGAATCCGCCAAGGGTCACATACGTCAGAACGATACCAGCACCAATCAAGACCCCCCATTGATAGGAAAGACCATCAAAGCTGGCGGAGAACGCCTTGCCCGCAGCCGCAAACTGAGCTGCGCAATACAGCATCATCGCAACCAGAATGACGATGACCGACATGAGGCGGATCACCGGCACATGTTCTCTGAATCGCATGGCCAGATAGTCGGGGATCGTGACAGCCCCAAGCCGCGCCGAGTCATCACGCAGTCTTCCCGCAAGAACGAACCAGTTGAACATGAAGCCGATCAAGGCACCTGGAAGGATCCAATAGGCCGTGACGCCGTCGGCAAAGGCAAAGCCGACCAGTCCAAGTGTCACCCATCCTGATTCACTGGATGCGGATGCTGAAAGTGCCGCCACCCACGGACCAAGAGAACGACCCGCGAGAAAATATTCCTCATCACTGCGTCTGGCGGCTCTTGAAGACCAGAACCCAACCCCGATGACAAGCAGCGTGTACCCGATGAATGCGACGTAGAACAGTGTCATTCCGACTCCGATGGTAACACCCAATCAAGATAGAATGGCGTTTAGAGCACTCATAACGCTCCAATGGACCTTCGATCCAGCAATTCCTCAAATTGTCTGGATCTCTCACGATCTACCCTCGGATTCAAACGTAGATCTGATTCCTGTACGCCCCCCACCGCCTTCCCCCTGCGTATCAGGTCTCAAACTGTTTAAGGAGCCATTCCTTGTCAAACCGAATCACCATTATCTCATTGCTCGCGGTCGTACCCGCAACCGTTGCGCTTGGCCACGGTTCGATGGGCTATCCAATCAGCAGGACCTACAGCGGCTATCTCGAAGGTCCTGAAAACCCAGAATCCGATGCGATTCAGTATGCCGTTGACTGTGGTGGCACACAGCCACTCTATGACTGGCATCAGGTCGCGAACTTCTTTCCCGGCAATGCTTCCTATCAACAGGACATTCCGTATGAACAGGAGATACCCGATGGGCGACTCGCGAGCGGGAACAATCCCATCTACTACTGTTACGACGCGCCCCGTGATGACTGGCCAGCAACACAGATGACCTCTGGCCCGACCGAACTCACATGGGCAGCATGGGTCATCCACAATCCAAGCGTGTTTCATGTCTGGATCACCACTCCGGACTGGGACCCATCGATGGAACTCAACTGGGACCAGATGGAAGAACTGGAAGTGGGTCCTGTCAGCCTCATTGACAACGAATACAAGTTCGAGGTCGACATTCCGGAACGTGAAGGTCGCCACGTGCTGTACTGCATCTGGCAACGGCTCGACCCTGCGGGGGAAGGCTTCTATTCAACCTCCGACATCATCTTTGGATCTGACGACGGCAATGACGACGGCAGCGATGACGGAAACAACGATGATGGCAGCGATGACGGAAACAACGATGACGGCAGCGATGACGGAAACAACGATGACGGCAGCGATGATGGAAACAACGATGACGGCGACAACGACAATGACCATGACAGTCAAGGTCCTGACACCGCATCCCTTTCATTGATTGACAGCTGGGATGGCTCCTGGCACGGCAAGGTCACCGTCACCAACTCCAATGGAACACTTCCAATGCTCAATTGGACACTGTCCTGGGATGGCGGGCCTCAATTCAGCAGTCTTTGGAATGGAATCCTCAGCTCCGAGGGTGATCGAACCGTAGTAGACAATGAACATTGGAATGGCTACATCGAAGCTGGCGATTCAACAAGCTTTGAATTCATTGCCCTTGGTTCTTGGCCTCCAAACATGAGTAATGTCACGCTGAATGGCTTTGACATCGATCTTGGCGATGGCTCGGATGACGATGCCATCGGATGCAATGGAGATGTGAACCTCGACAATGTTGTAGACGTACTTGATCTACTGTTGGTGCTGGACAATTGGAACAGCACCGAACCGGGTAATGCCTCCGATCTGGACGGTGACGGTGTGGTGGCCGTCGGGGACATCCTGATCATTCTGGAGGGCTGGGGCAATTGTCCTTAGATCGACTGATCCGACATGGAAGAGACCGGAATCAGTCTTGATCCCGGAGATCCGGAAGGACATACCCATCACGGTCCAATTGGGCACGAATCGCCCGCTTGTCGACCTTACCGGTTCCAGTCATCGGCAACGCCTCGGCGACAATGAAGTCGTCGGGGCGTTGCCACTTCAACAGATCTACCATCGCATCCTGCAACTCGACCGGATCACATTCATGCCCGGATTTCATCACCACCATGGCGACCGGACGCTCCCCCCAGTGGGGATGAGCACGCCCGACCACAGCTGACATCTCCACGGACTCAACGGCATTGATGCGCATTTCCAGATCGATCGAAGAAATCCATTCTCCACCTGATTTGATGACATCCTTTTCCCGCTCACGAAGTTCAAGAGAACCTCGATCGTTCAGCGTTGCGATATCTCCGGTCACCAACCAGCCGTCTTCGAATGAATCAGCTCCGGAATCATGCAGGTAACTGGAGACCACAGTAGGCCCGCATGCCAGAAGCCGACCCATCGTTTCCCCGTCAGGCGCAATCGGTCGACCGTCATCTGTTTCAATCTTCAACTGCAATCCAGGCAGAGGCACTCCGGCATCGTCTCCATCTGAATCGAGTGACCAGGTACCGACTGGATTGAGTTCCGTCATGCCCCATGAACGATGAACCGTTACACCAAGAGAGGCGTGATACCAGTCACGAAGTTCTCGAGGCGCCCGTCCTCCACCACAGAGAATGCGTTGAAGCGAACCCGTCTGCCAGCGGTCGGGCTCCTTCTGGATCGCAGACTGAACGGACGCCCAGACGGTCGGAACACCTGCCGCAACAGTGGCCCCCTCCCCATCAATCAGCTCAAGAAGATCCTCGGCATGGGGCCTTGGACCTGGCAGAATCTGATCGGATCCAAGCATGCAGGCGGCATACGGCATCCCCCATGACAAGGCATGGAACATCGGAACGACGTTCAGAACACGATCTTTCCAACTCAACCCCATGACATCCGGCAGCGAGATGAGAATCGTATGCAGCCATGTTGAACGATGGGAATAGACCACACCGCGTGGACGACCTGTTGTACCACTCGTATGACAGATCCCCATCGGCGATGTTTCATCGAGATCCGGCCAGTCGTACGAAGAATCATGCGAGTTGAGATCCGGCCAATCCATTTCCGGATCTGCAATGATGACCTCTCGAACACACTCGACTCGAGCAGCAATGTCATTGGCCATCCCGGCGTTATCCGAATCCGCAAGTATGACGACATCACCAGCGTCTTCCACGATCCATGCCAGATCCTCAAGTGAGAGACGAAGATTCAAGGCATGGAGTACGGCGCCCATGCATGGAATGGAGATATAGGCTTCCAGGTGATGGTGCGTGTTCCACATCAGCGTCGCCACTCGATCGCCGGGTTGAATTCCCGCCGAGGCAAGCAGATGTGCCAGCATGCCTGCACGCTCAAGCGTTCGGGGCAAGGTCTGCGCATGCCTGCCTTGCTCACCACGGGTCATGACACGTGCTTCAGGACGAATCATCCCGCCCCTGAACAGCAGATTCTTCAGAAGCAAGGCCTCCCCCGGACTTGTGGATTGGGCTGATCGGGGCATGGACGGGTGTTCCCTCCTACCATTGCAGACGCAGAAGACCGGACAACTGCGATGGAGCAGCCGGCCAACGGAGGATACTGCATGCCTGTGGACCGCTCAGCCCTGGACTTCCTTGATCTCGATTCTGGACTCCCGTCCGCTGCGATTGCAGCCCGGGATGCTGTCCGCTCATGGGTGGACGACACATTCATGCCCCAGGCCTCAAGACTCTGGCGGGAAAATGAATTTCCTCGTGAGTACTTCACTGAACTGGGCAAACTCAATGCGTTCGGCACCACCATCTCAGGCTGGGGCTGCCCCGGCCTTGATCCCTTCACTTCAGGCATCATCATGCGTGAACTGGAACGCGGCGATACCGGCCTTCGCACCTGTGCTTCGGTTCAGGGCTCGCTGGCGATGAACGCCATTGCGGAGTTTGGATCAGAAGAACAGCGAAACTCACTGTTGCCCGGGATGGCTGCGGGAACACACCTTTCCTGCTTCGGACTCACCGAACCCGGACATGGTTCAAATCCCGGTGGCATGACAACCATCGCCCGACGAGACGGAGATCACTATGTTCTTTCGGGCGAAAAGAAATGGATTGGCAATGCCACGGTTGCGGACACCGCACTGATCTGGGCCAAAGCTGATGATGTGGATGGCGTGGAGCCGACCTCCAGTCGCGCCATCAGAGGCTTTCTGGTCGACACCTCCCTTGGCGGCTATGACTCCAGACTGATTGAAGGAAGGATGTCACTGCGCATCGGCCTTACGGCAGAGATTTCATTGAACGAGGTACGTGTCCCGGTCGAAGCGATGCTTCCTCATGCCATTGGACTTGGCGCAGCCCTGTCTTGCCTGAACCACGCCCGCTACGGGATCACCTGGGGAGTGGTCGGTGCCGGCATGGCATGTCTTGAGGAGGCACTTGAACATGCCGGGGATCGCGAAATCTTCGGCCGGCCATTGGCAGGATTCCAGCTTGCTCAGGACAAACTCGCCACCATGCTGACCCAGCTCAATCAGGCACAATTGATTGCCTGGCGGCTCGCTCAGCTGAAAGCGGATGGTCATCTCACGACCGAACAGATTTCACTTGGCAAAGCTGCCAATGTCGAAGCAGCTTCTCAGATTGCACGCACGGGGAGAGAACTGCTTGGTGGCATCGGCATCTGCGATGATCGAGCCTGCTTCAGGCACCTCTGCAATCTCGAATCCGTCGCAACCTATGAAGGCACACGCGATATTCATCATCTGATTCTGGGGCATGCATTGACGGGAATCCCTGCCTTCCGTTGAAGGAAGTCGTTCATGGAAGGAGACTGTAGTCATGAGTGAAAAATGGGACCGACGCTTCCTCGAACTCGCGGAATCAATCGCCACCTGGAGCAAGGATCCTGATCGTGGTGTCGGGTGCGTAATCGCTTCCACTGATCGACGGGTCTGCGCAACCGGCTTCAATGGACTGCCCTCCGGTGTTGAAGATCTACCTGACCGGCTGGCTCGACCCGCCAAATATGATCTCATGTGCCACGCTGAAGCCAATGCCATCATTCAATGTGCGAGACACGGCGTCTCTCCGATCGGCGCCACCATCTACTCCACCTTCTTCCCGTGCATCCAGTGTGCGTTGATGATCGTGCAGGCGGGACTTGCCAGAGTGGTGTCAAAGGAGCTCACCGAAGGTGATGAACACTGGGCCGAAAGTGTTCAGAAATCTCAGGCGATCTTCACGGAAGCAGGAATCGACTGGGAAATGCTTTCCTGAAACATGCTGCACTGACTCGCATCCCACGCTGACCCGTGACAAGTAGAATCAAGACATGACGCTGCGAGAAATGAACTTCGATGGCTTGATCGGCCCGACCCACAACTATGCGGGCCTGTCGTTCGGCAACGTCGCCTCGAAGAGTCATGGCGGGCAGGAAAGCCACCCTCGTGCCGCTGCACTTCAGGGTCTGGAGAAGATGAAAGCGGTCGCAGCGATGGGTTTCGACCAGGGCTTCATTCCACCCCTGGCAAGGCCTGAGGCAGATGTCCTTCGCGGACTTGGATTCCAGGGCGACGATGCGGCCGTGTTGCAGGATGCATCGAAGAATGATCCAGTCCTGCTGGCTCAGGTTTCATCCGCCTCCAGCATGTGGACGGCGAATGCGGCAACGGTGTCCCCTTCATGCGATACGAATGACGGCAGAGTCCACTTCACGCCAGCCAACCTGCGTGCCCAGTTCCATCGGTCGATCGAACCTGAAGACACCGGCCGGATCCTGTCCGTGATCTTTGCCGACCCTGCTCGGTTCAAACACCATGCCCCGCTGCCACCTTGCGATCAATACGGCGATGAAGGCGCCGCCAATCACACTCGACTGGCCACTGATGCCCAACGACTGCATCTCTTCGTCTATGGCGTGGAAAGCAGAAGAAAGGAAGCCCCAAGGCCTCACCGTTTCCCTGCAAGACAAACGCTTGAGGCATCAGAAGCCATTGCTCGACGACATGGGCTGGATTCAGCCATCTTCGTGCAACAGAATCCAGACGTGATCGATCAGGGCGTCTTCCACAATGACGTGATCAGCGTGGGTACTGGACGAGTCTTGCTCTATCACGAACAGGCCTTTGTGGATTCGGATCGTGTGATCGACATGATTCAGGAACGACTCGGCACTTCCTTTGTTCCACTTTGCGTCTTAGGTGACGAACTGAGTGTCCAAGACTGTGTCTCTTCCTATCTCTTCAACAGCCAACTACTCGAGAAACCTGATGGCTCGATGATTCTGGTTGCACCGAGTGAAGGCGAGCAACATGAAGATGTTCAGGCCGTCTGCCGTCGCTGGTGTACCGAAGACACACCCATTGAGGATGTCGTCTGGATGAATGTCAGGGAATCCATGAGCAATGGTGGCGGTCCTGCCTGCCTTCGGCTGAGAGTGCCTCTGGCAGATGAGGAACGAGCGGCCGTTCATCCTGGATTCATCCTCACTCCAGAACGAGCTGAGCAGCTGGAAACATGGATCAATCGCTGGTACCCGGAGTCACTGCTCCCGGATTCACTTGCTGACCCACAACTGTTGACCAATACAAGGGATGCGCTGGATGCGCTGACTTCGATGCTTGAAACGGGACCGATTTACAAGTTTCAGCAGTAGAGTTGCCCGATCGGACACACAACAGCCTCCTTGGGCCATAGACGGGCATGAAGCACCACTCTTCTTGTTCCAAGGATCCGGTACATGACGCTTTTCCTGCTACGAAACGGCTCTCTCGCCATGGATCTCGGCCGCCGCACCTATGGCTGTATCTATGTCCACAGACTCGATGTCGAGATGGGCTGCTGGGTCCCCAGAGCCCTTATTCGATTGAAACTGAACACCAATCAGGTTGATGCGCTGGCTCGTGATGGACAGGTCATGATCCCTACAGTGCCCTGAGGCACGTCAAAGCCGCTGTAATCGGCAAAAACGCAGTGAGTCGGGCTCCGTGAAGGCCGCCCTGCAGGCTTTCCCACAGTAGACTCTTCGGTCCGGCTTTCGGCCTATTGCCAAGCCACATGGAGAGTCTCAATCATGCCTGCCCCATCGCTCATTCATCTTGGACTGCTTGCCGCTCTGGTTCCTGCAGTTCTGGCGGATTCCACTTCACTACAAGCACCAAACGGACTGTATCAGCGATACGGATCACTTGATTGTCATGCCATCATCGGCGCTGATCTCGTTCCAAAACCCGGCGAAAGAATTGAAGCTGGCACGATCGTCATTCGCAACGGTGTCATTGAAGCAATCGGAGCCGATGTCTCGGTTCCCCCGGAAGCACAGGTATGGCATGCGGAAGACATGACCATCTACCCGGGCTTCGTAGAGCCGGCCTTGATGGTGGAAACAGGCGATGCGCCTACGGGCATGGGTTCCCACTGGAATGCTCGGATTCGATCACAGGTTGATCTGTCCAACCCTCAGGGTCTTGAACCGCTCGCTGCCTCGACCCGCTCCTCCATGCGGCAGGCTGGTTATGCCGTAGCGGCTGCACATCCTTCACAGGGGATTCTTCGTGGACGCGGACTGGTCGTACCAATGGCCGAAAACGCCGTGGATGTCCGACCTTATCACGCGATCATTCCAATGTCCGCTGGATTTGATCGTGGCGGCTGGGGCGCCGGCTATCCCAATTCACTCATGGGCGCGATTGCCATGATGCGACAGAGCCTCCTTGATGCCCAATGGCACGAAGCCTGCCTGGACAACTGGGAGCGAGATCCCGGGAGAATGCAGCGGCCTCCGCGGCGCGATGCGCTTGCGGCCATGCAGGATGTGATCAATCGAAGACAACCACTGCTGATTGAGACCGGATCACTCAACAACGCAGCACGAGCCGGCGCGATCGCCGATGAATTCGACCTCGATCTGTGGCTCGTGGGCACTGGTGATGAATATCAGAACCTCACCGCCATCAAGCAGCTGGAATGCCCCATCATCGTTCCGCTGGAGTTCCCCAGCAGGCCGGATCTCGCTTCATTGGAAGCAGCCGATCGAATTTCTCTCGAATCCATGCAGCAATGGGAACAGGCTCCTACGAATCTTCGACGTCTTGTCAACGCGGACGTTGATCTCTACGTCACCAGTACCGGTCTTGGTCGACCGGATGAAATCAGATCATCGCTTCGCAAGGCGATTGAAACAGGCGGACTCGACAAGACCATGGCACTTGAACTGCTGACCACACGCCCCGCAGAACTGCTGGGTATCGACAATCAGGTTGGCACATTGAAACCGGGCAAGGCTGCACATCTGGTCATCTGCAGCGGCGATCTGTTCGACAAGAAGACCAAGATCCATGAAGTCTGGATTGCCGGCACACGGCACGACTATGACAAGGAGCCGATGGCTGAACTGGCCGGCAAGGGCACGTTCACATCAGGTGACCAGACGTTCAAGGGATCAATCAATACCAGCAAGAAGTCCTTCTCCATCGACGTACCCGTCCCGAAGAAGGAAGAGACACCCGAAGGCGATGAGCAACAGCCTGCGGATGAAACGCCTGCCACGGAAACAATCAAGGGCAAGTCCATGACTGTTTCCGGCCACCGCATGTGGGGCGTGATCGATTCGAAGCCCTGGGGACAGGAAGGTTGGGCACGCTTTAGCGGTCGAATTCAAGGCGAACAGTTCGCCGGACGAGGTCGACTTGCTGACGGCACGCCGTTCACCTTCGATTTCGTCGTCTCCGATGATGCTGAAGAAGATGATGAGGCTGAAGCCCAAGAAACCGAAACAGCTGAAGCGGCCGAGGGTGAATCACAGGATCCAATCGCCGGCACCTGGATGATGACCATGGAAATTCCCGGAGCTGATTTCACTCCTGAGATGGAAGTGGTCATCACCCGTGATGGAGACGCCCTTTCAGGCACCATCATGATGATGCAGAACGAACAGAAGATGGACTCACTGTCCTTCGATGAGGCCAGTGGAACACTGGAGGCCTCAAGCAGTCAGGGTGGCCGATCATTCACATTCAAAGCCACGGTCAATGGCAACTCCGCCAGCGGAACCGCCTCCAGCCCATTCGGCGAATTCGCAATCTCTTGCGTTCGAGAGGGTGCTGATGGAGCAGTTGCCTCTGCCGGCAAGGACGATGAGGAGAATTCGGAATCCAGTGACATTCCAGAGCAGCTGGCCTACCCGATGGGTGCCTTCGGCCGACTGTCGCCACCAGAACAGGAAGACATCCGGATCGAGAATGCCACGATCTGGACTTCAGGCCCTGCAGGAATCATCGAAGACGGATGCATGATCACACGCGATGGAAAAATCGCCTGGGTCGGACCAATGAGTGAGGCTCCGGAAGCATCCGGCCTCCGAATCATCGATGCCACCGGATTGCACATCACACCCGGACTGATTGATTGTCACAGTCATACCGGCATCAATGGTGGCGTCAATGAAGGCAGTGAAGCCTGTACCGCTGAAGTCAGAATTGCGGATGTGGTCGATGCCGAGGACATCGGCTGGTATCGCCAGCTTGCCGGAGGACTTACCGCCTGCAATCAGCTGCATGGTTCTGCCAATCCTATTGGCGGCCAGAACAGCGTCGTCAAGCTCAAGTGGGGTCGACAGGCCAGTGAGTTCAAGGTTACTGATGCGATTGGCGGCATCAAGTTCGCGCTGGGCGAGAATGTCAAGCGCAGCACCGGCCGGTATCCCAACACTCGCATGGGCGTGAACAGCTTCATGCGTGATCGCTTCATGGCCGCCAAGGCCTATCGTGATGAATGGTCTCGATGGAATGAGATGAGTGACGAGGAACAGCGAGCAAACATGCCGCCACGACGCGATCTG
Organism: Phycisphaerae bacterium; assembly: GCA_002717655.1. GTDB lineage: Bacteria > Planctomycetota > Phycisphaerae > Phycisphaerales > SM1A02 > UBA1668. The sequence goes on from PBAY01000014.1 coordinate 88,472, forward strand.
GAAATGGACACGTTGATTGAAATCCTCGAAGGTGAACGCCTGGTCCACTGTCATTCCTATCGACAGGATGAAATCCTGGCGCTTCTGCGACTGGCGGAGGAGATGGAGTTCACCATCGGGACACTCCAGCATATTCTCGAGGGCTACAAGGTGGCCGACGCCATCGCCGACCACGGAGCTGGCGCCAGTTCATTCAGCGACTGGTGGGCCTACAAGGTCGAAGTCATGGATGCCATTCCCTACAACGGCGCCATCATGCGGGATGTCGGCGTCAATGTGTCGTTCAATTCCGATGACAACGAGCTTGCGACCCGCATGAATGATGAAGCTGCCAAGGCCGTTCGATATGGCGGCGTAGATCGTGCAGAAGCACTTCACTTCGTCACCATCAATCCTGCCTGGCAACTTCGGATCGATCATCGTACAGGTTCGCTCGAGCAGGACAAGGACGCGGACTTCGTGATCTGGTCCGAAGATCCTCTGAGCTCCTACAGTCGATGCCTCGAGACCTGGATCGAGGGAGCCAAGTACTTCGACGAGGACGAGGATCTGCTGCTGAGAGATGAGATTGCTCAGGAACGAAGACGCCTTACGGGCAAGGTGCTGGCAATGGCCATCGGCAACCCCTCCTCTCTGAAGGCGCATGATGAAGATGATCATCATGAGGAAGCCGAGGAAACGATGCACGGTCGACCAGAAGGTCCACCTCGAAGACGAGGACGAAGAGGTCGCCCAACCGAAGAGCACGTACATGAATTCCCCTATGAAGACCATGACGAACGCGGCGTCTGCGGCTGCGACGAGGTGAATGAATGAAATATCTGACACTCCTGACAATCAGTCTGATCGCAACCACAAGCGTGGCCATTGGCCAGTCTCGTCAGATTCCCGCAGCGGAACAATCAACTCCGATTCTGTTCATCGGTGGTGAAATCCATCCCGTTTCTTCGGCGATGATTCCCGATGGCTGGGTTCTCGTATCCGATGGAAAGATCGAAGCAGTCGGATCCGGTGTCGTACCCGACCTCCCTGAAGGCTGCCGTGAAATCCAACTTGAAGGACGACGCGTCTACCCCGGGCTGATTGCTGCTGACAGCGAACTTGGGCTTACTGAAACACAAGCGGTCGATGTCACCCACGACTACAACGAGTTCGGCACCTGGACTCCTGAAGCCGAGACCGTTGTCGCGTTGAACCCCGACTCCGACTTGATCCCCGTGACTCGCGCCGCTGGCGTACTCACCGCACTGGTGAACCCTTCAGGCGGCAAGCTGGCCGGGCAAAGCACGGTGATTCGACTTGATGGATGGACCTATGAGGATCTTGCCATCGTTCCAAATGCCGCGCTGGTACTTGAATGGCCTCGAGGCGGACGTCGAGGTGGCCCCAGTGAAGATCAGATCAGAGAAATCGACGAGTTCTTCGATGCAGCAGACGCGTATTACAACGCACGAGAACATGATGAAACCGTCAAGCCCGATCTCAGATATGAAGCAATGAGATCCGCAGTCGATGGCGACGTACCACTTCTGGTCCGCGCTTCCACAGCTGCTCAGATCGAAGCGGCTGCCAGCTGGTCTGCCAGCCGTGACCTGAGCATCGTCATCCTTGGTGGCGAAGAAGCGGATCGAGTTGCCGACCTGCTCATTGCCGAAGACATTCCCGTGATCGTGCGGGGTGTTCACCGTGCACCGGTCTCCCGACACATGGCACCACATACGCCACATGAACTCCCGGGCCTCCTACACGAGGCCGGAGTACGTTTCTGCATCGCGCCCCGTGATCGGCCAGCACATATCCGGAATCTTGCACACCATGCCGCTACAGCGGCCGCACATGGACTCCCTCGTGATGCTGCACTGCGAAGTGTCACGCTTGATGCCGCGGAGATCATCGGAGTTTCGGATCGCCTTGGCTCTCTTGAGCCCGGCAAGTCCGCGACATTGATCATCACATCAGGAGATCCTCTTGAAATGATGACGGATGTGGAGATGGCTTTCATCGATGGTCGACAGATCGATCTCTCCAGCCGCCACACCCAACTGCGTGACAAGTATCGCGAGAAGTACAAGCAGAAAGGCCGACTCCAGTAGAGCATTCCCACCTGCTAAAGTGCTCGACATGAGCACTTCAGCAGCAACGGCCCTTCGATCAATCAACCCAGTGGACGGAAGCCTCATCCAGGAATGGGAGGCGATGGATGCCGCAACGGTCGATACGACCATCGAATCCGCCTCTTCAGCCTGGTTGAGCTGGAGAAAGATGTCGTTTGCAGAACGCGCAGACTGCTTCAAGCGACTTGCACAGATCTTTCGTGATCGTGAGCAGGAGTTTGCTTCGCTCATGACCCGCGAGATGGGCAAACCCATCTCCCAGAGTCTGGCGGAGAGCCAGAAATGCGGATGGGTCTGCGATTATTTCGCAGATCATGCAGAAGAACTTCTGGCTGATGTCCCCCTACCATCCGACGATCGTGAAGCGTTCGCGACCTTTCAGCCCATCGGCGTCATCTACGCAATCATGCCCTGGAACTTTCCCTTCTGGCAGGTTCTGAGATCAGCCGCTCCGACCATGATGGCCGGCAATGCATTCCTGCTCAAGCACTCACCCAATGTCACAGGATGTGCCATGGCCATTGAATCCTGTTTCGCGGCATGCGGATTTCCTGAACACCTGTTCCGAACGCTGATCATCGATCTGGATCTATCTCCCCGTGTCATCGAGCACCCCCTCGTACGGGGCATCACGCTGACCGGCAGTGAACGTGCCGGCCGAATCGTCGGCGCTCAGGCAGGGGCTGCGATCAAGAAATCGGTTCTTGAACTGGGAGGCAGTGATCCCTATGTCGTTCTTGAAGACGCCGATCTGAAAGAAGCCGCAGATCTCTGCGTCAGTTCACGCATGCTCAACAACGGGCAGGTCTGCATCTCGGCCAAGCGTTTCATTGTGAGCGATTCCATACACCAGGAGTTCACTGAGCATGTCGTCTCACTCATGCAGGAGTACGACATGCGGAATCCCGAAGACGAGACATGCAGACTCGGACCATTGGCCCGCGAGGATCTGCGGGATCATCATCATGATCAGATTGTCCGAAGTGTGGAGGCCGGCGCCACACTGCTGATGGGCGGCACCAAGCCTTCCAAAGATGGATGGTGGTATCCCCCCACTATTCTTGCGGATGTCACACCTGAAACGCCTGCCTTTGAAGAGGAATTGTTCGGGCCCACTGCAGTAATCATCAAAGCGACTGATGAAGCAGATGCACTCATGCTTGCCAATGACTCTCGATATGGACTGGGCGGAGCCGTCTTCACCCGGAATCTTGAACATGGCCGAAATCTGGCGAGAGAGCAGATGAACGTAGGGTGCTGTGCCGTCAATGGATTCGTCAAAAGCGACCCCAGACTCCCCTTTGGAGGGACCGGCGACAGCGGCTATGGGCGCGAACTCGGGCCATTTGGCATTCAGGAATTCGTGAATATCAAGACCGTGGTCGTTAGCTGAACCCCAATTTCCCGATGGCTGCTTGTTTTCATACCCAACCGTGATAGGCTTTTCCCAGGGAGAACTTGAATGTATCTACTTGCCACGACGATTCTGACCACGGCCGCGCTGGGAAGCGACATGCAGATCCTGCCAGGCGAAAGCTCCATGACCATTGATGTGAGCAACGCACTGAACAACGGTGGCAACCTGACGGGGGATTACGACGAAACTTCGAATCCAGACGGAACCATCACGATCCCAGGCGTATGGGGCGGCAGTGGCAATCAGGAGATTCCGATCGAGCTTTCAACCGGCACCGGAATCTCCGGCTCAAGCACGCCTGGCGGAAGCCTTGGAATAGAACTGTTCCCTGAACAGGGGAATGCCATCATCTATGGGTTGTTCCTCGATGTCCTCAATGAGAATCCGATCACGGCAAGTCTGACGACATCACTGCTGTTTGAAGTCTTCCATACCGAGAACCCCACCTCTCTCTACCCAGGAGGAATTCCGATTGAACTGCCTCTTGGCGAGGGCAATGTGACGCTCTGCGTCATCGAGCAGGATGAGAGTGTTTCCACAACGATCTCCCCGATCGATGAAAACATGTATCAGATCGATGCCATCCTGCAGGTGTCGCTGAATCTTGAAGCGGTCATCAACGATGAGACTGTTCCACTGGGCCCGCTGCCGGCGCCACTTGTGCTGTCAGGCCAGGTGGGTACCGTGAATGGAAAGCAGGTCTTCAATGCATCCCTTTCAATCGACCAGACCGAGGTGATCGACCTCCCAGGCGGCGAACCACTGCCTCCGATTCCAGTGCCACTGCCAACCATCATCCCACCAGGTGGCACGGCCAACGTGCTGCTCACGCTGATCCCACAATCGACTTCACTGTCGATTGCCGTGTCGTCACAGATAACGGCCGAAGGAGATCCTGAGACCCCTGCTTGCGATGTCACTGGTGATGGGCAGGTGAACACCAATGACATTCTCGCTGTTCTGGCGGACTGGGGACCATGCAACGGATGCGACGCCGACACCAATGACGACGGAATCGTCAACGTGAACGACATTCTCGCCGTGCTTGACTGCTGGTCCAACTGAGTCCGGGCCCGGATCAGGAACCTTTGCTGCGATAGAAGCGTGCGTGATAGCGATACCACTTCTCTGTCACCGGACGCTCGATGTCCACCTGAGAGCCACCCTCTGCCCAGGCAGCACCGCTTGTATACGGGCCATAGATCGGCTGAAGCTCCAATGTGGTGGTCGTTCCCTTGTAACTGCGATCCCACTCCACGAAATCAGCGCCGATTGAATTTGCCGCCGCAATGGCGCTCTCTCCATTGATCTGCTGCGCCGTGAGGAAGGTTGATTGACCGATCAGGTCAACCTGGCTTGTGTCAGGAGTCTGCATCACACGAGTAGCCGAGGAGATATGAGGAAATGTCGAACCCTTGTAATTCTGAAGAAACGGATTCCCGCATCCTGCCAGCAGCAGACAGAGTGATGCGACAAGAAGTTGAACAATGCACTTCATGAGAGAGCCTCCTGTTGACCACATACTAGCGCAAGCTTGCCAAAGATGCTTTGATGCCATTTAAATGCACCACTTGGAACATTTCCAGCCATCTTGGGTCATGAGCAGGTATCACTCGGCATTGAAAGACTGTTTCATGGCATGATGCCTGCATGCAGTTCCTCCTGATCGTCATGGCCGTATTGAGTTGGGATCTCGAACCGTCGAAGCCGAACAGGCCCGATGACGCGAAGCCCAACATCGTGATCATCTTTGCTGACGATCTTGGAATCGGCGATGTCAACTGCATGAATCCTTCATCAAGGATCCCGACACCTCATATGGATCAGGTTGCCGACGAAGGCATGCGATTCAGCGATGCGCACAGCCCTGCTGCCGTCTGCACGCCTAGTCGATACGCGTTGTTGACCGGCCGCTATCCATGGCGAAGCAATCTGAAGAAATGGGTTCTTGGCGGAAGCAGTCCTGCCCTTCTCGAACCAGATCGTGCCACCATCGCCTCACTGCTTGCAGACGAGGGATATCGAACCGCCTGTGTCGGCAAATGGCATCTTGGCCTTGGCCATGCCGACCCTGTGGACTGGGCCAAGCCGCTCCGACCAGGCCCCTTGCAAGCCGGCTTCCATGAGTTCTACGGCATCCCGGCCTCTCTGGACATGCCTCCCTATGTCTTCATTGAAGATGATCATCTGGAGGCGCCCATCAGCCGCCAGATGAACAAGAGCAGCCATCGTCGTCAGAACGGAGGGGGCTTCTGGAGAGCGGGCAAGGCCTCGACTGATTTCAGATTCGAAGAGGTGCTGCCTCGCATCGCCGCCAGAAGCTGTGACATCATCAGCCAGCATGCCCGAGCGCAACAAGAACAGCCACTCTTTCTGTATGTTCCATTGACCGCGCCACATACCCCCTGGGTACCCACGGAAGAGTTCACTGGACGCTCCCTTGCAGGTTACTACGGAGATTTCGTGGCACAGGTGGATGACACCGTTGGTCAGATCATCAAGGCACTGGAAGAGACCGGAGAACTCGACAATACGCTGCTGATCGTGACAAGCGACAACGGATGCCATTGGCCTGATTCGGACATCGACAAATGGGGACATGATGGCAATGCCGGCTGGCGCGGACAGAAAGCAGACATCTGGGAAGGTGGCCACCGGATACCCCTGCTGATTCGTTGGCCAGAAGTCATCGATCCGGATTCAACCTGCGACACGACCATCTGCCTGACTGACCTGTTCGCTACCTGCGTCAAGGCCGGTGGTGGCCAATGGGGAAATGATGCAGGCGAAGACAGTGTCGATCTCACCCCGCTGTTGAAACAGGAACCCTGGACCGATCCACGGGAAGGAATCATTCACCAATCCGGAGATGGCATGCTTGCCATTCGATGCGGCAAGTGGAAGCTCATCGAGGCAGAAGGTTCCGGTGGATTTACTCAACCCAAGCGAGTCAGGAATTCATCCACTGGCCAACTCTATGATCTGAAGGCTGATCCGGAGGAAACCGTCAATCTCTGGCTTGAGCATCCTGAACAGGTTGCCCGGCTGCTGTCGATGCTTAATCGTCTTCGCGATGCAGACCGCTCGGTACCAATGCAAACGATCTCGCTCAGCGAATCAGAATAGATGGCACCAGAAAATCAACAAGCCCCCTCGCATCGCGAGGGGGCTTGTCATTGATGTGGAGCCGATCGGGCTTGAACCGACGACCTCCTGCATGCCATGCAGGCGCTCTCCCAACTGAGCTACGGCCCCATGTATCTGTCGCGGCTTGTGCCGCATGAATCATTGTAGCAACCCGCGAAATGCAGCCTACATGGCCGCATCGAGGGCCTCAGCCATCTTTTCCTTGGGAGTGATCCCCACAAAGGTCTGAGCAACCTGGCCACCCTTGAAGATGATCACGGTTGGAATACTCTGCACACTATGCTCCATGGCCACCTGCTTGTGGTTGTCGATATTCATCTTCCCAACCTTGGCACGGCCCGCATACTCCTCTGCAATCGCTTCGATCGTGGGAGTAAGCATCTTGCATGGCTGGCACCATTCGGCCCAGAAGTCCACGAGGACCGGGACATCCGAGTCAAGAACGTCAGCCTGAAAGCCATCATCAGTAAAGTCCATTAAGGCGTCGGATGCCACGGGCAGTCTCCAGAACAAGTCGGTGTTCGCGAAAAATAACTGAGAAAGGGGGGGGCATCATAGCAAGGCCGGACTCGGTCCAGAAGACCCCCGTTCACGGGATTCCGCCTGACCCAGTCCAGCAGCATGCAAAGCGACATCGTGGACTCGAAACAGCCTTAGCCCGCCTCGATACTGGATGATCGAGGCCATCACGGAAGCAGGCCCTCGATCCACTGGAGCCACTTCAGGGCCACACAGGCGTTCCAGAAAGGACTTTCTGGAAGCGGCACCCAGAACCGGATAGCCACAGTCAGAGAGCTGGCTGCTGCCATGTATCAGATCCCAGTTCTGGTCCACGGATTTGCCGAATCCCAGACCAGGATCCACCACCAGCGAATCAGCCCTCACCCCCGCCGCCTGAGCCTCCTGAGCTCGAGAAACAAGAAATGCGGCGACTTCCCCCACTACATCGCCATACTCCGGAGGCTGCTCATAGCTCGTGCTGTAGGAGTCCTCACCCGGAGGACGAAGACGATGCATCAGGATGAGCCCACATTGGCGTTCAGCAGCCAGTGGAAAGAGTTCGGAGTCCTCCTGCCCTGCTGACACATCATTGATGACATTCGCACCGGCTTCCAGTGCCGCAGCGGCTACTTCAGCAAGTGTGGTATCCACGGAGAGCGGTACTGGAGTCCGGCCTCGAATGGCTTTGATGACCGGGACGACCCGATTGATCTGCTCCGCTGCCGCGACCCGATCACTGCCCGGACGAGTCGACTCACCCCCGATGTCGATCAAGTCAGCTCCTTCGTGACACATCTGCATGGCACGATCGACTGCTGATGAAACGGAATCATAGTTGCCGCCATCACTGAATGAATCCGGCGTGACATTGAGAATGCCCATCAGGCGAGGGCGATCCAGATCGAGTGCTGTTGATGAATCAAGTTGCCAGCTGGCTGCCATGGATTACTCCACGGTCACGCTCTTGGCGAGATTTCGAGGCTTGTCCACATCATGACCACGGAGAACTGCTGCGTGATAAGCAAGCAGTTGCAGCGGTACAACCGTCAACAACGGCTGCAGTGGCTCTGGAAGATCCGGGACATAGAAGACGTCTTCACAGATACGGCGGATGGACTCATCGCCTTCAGTCGCAACCGCAATCACATGACCACCACGCGAACGTACTTCTTCGATGTTGGACAGAACCTTGTCATACTGACTGTTTCGAGTCGCAACCACTACCACAGGCATGCCCTTGTCAATCAGCGCGATGGGCCCATGCTTCATCTCCGCCGCAGGCATGCCCTCGGCATGAATGTATGAAATTTCCTTCAGCTTCAAGGCGCCTTCCATCGCCACGGGATAGTTGACTCCGCGGCCGAGGAACAACCAGTTCTCCCGTTGCACATACTTGGCGACGACTTCGGCAATATGACTTTCCTGCTGCAAGACCTTGCGCATCAGGTCCGGAACGGTATTGAGATGCTCAAGAATAGAAGACGCTTCGGTAGGCGAAAGGAAACGCCGACGGCCCAACCAGGCTGCCAACATCACCGCCGCGGCCACTTGACCTACAAAGGCCTTGGTCGAAGCCACGCCGATCTCCGGACCAACTCTCAGGTAGACGCCGGCATCGGACTCCCGAGTAATGGTTGAACCGACAACATTGACCAGACCGAGCGTCATCGCACCCTTCCGTGATGCTTCCCGCAAGGCGGCATGGGTATCAGCAGTCTCACCAGACTGACTGATGGCGACCACGACCGTGCCTTCCTCCATGATCGGATTTCGATATCTGAACTCACTGGCAAAGTCGGCTCGACTTGGAATCTTGGCAAGCTCTTCAACAAGATACGAACCGATCATTCCAGCATGCAACGCCGTGCCTTGACCAAGGAAGATCACTCGATGAGCACGACCCAACTCCCGCACGTATTCAGCCAGGCCACCCAGAACAACACGCCCTTCATGTGGCGAGAGCCGACCCTTGAGACACTGTTCGATGGCCTGAGGCTGCTCGTAGATTTCCTTGAGCATGTAATGCGGGTAATCGCCCAGTTCGATCTGTTGAAGATCGACTTCAAGCTCTCGCATCTGAGGCGTCACCGTGACATTCTCAAGTGTCGACGTGCGGAAGTTGTCCTTGGTCAACCTTGCAATGGTGTCATCTTCAAGCTCGATGGCGCGATTGGTATGCGCAACGATTGCACTGGCATCCGAGGCGACGATGTATTCATCGCTGCCGACTCCGATCATCAGAGGGGAACCCTTTCGGGCGACAACCAGAACCCCGGGTTCATTCGCACACACCACGGCTATCGCATAGGCGCCTGTGACTTCATTGAGCGCCTGCCGGACTGCTGATTCCAAATCACCCTGATAGAAGTGACCGACCAGATGAGCAAGGACCTCCGTGTCCGTATCTGACTGGAAGGTATGACCGTGATCAGAAAGATAGGTCCTCAGTGTGGTGTGATTTTCAATGATGCCGTTGTGCACCAAGGCAATGCCGTGACCCGTGTCAGGCTGATCTCCATGAGGGTGTGCATTGCGGTCACTGGGCTCACCATGGGTCGCCCAGCGGGTGTGAGCAATCCCCAGACTGCCATTGAAGGAATCATCAGTTTCGATCTGCTCTTCCAGAACCCTTACGCGGCCCGCCGTCTTGGCCTGATGCAGCCCTCCATTCAGGACGGCAATCCCCGCCGAATCGTAGCCACGGTATTCCAGCCGCTTGAGGCCCTCCAGAAGAAGGTCTCGAGCGGGCTTTTCACCGATATATGCAACGATTCCACACATGGTTCAAGGTGAGTCTACCCCGGTGATCGGCGTAATATGCTCATATGGCTGAACTTTGGGCTCAAGAGCATGCAGAACGCCTCGCCAAGGCCCGACCATTGGCAGATCGGATGCGACCCGCGTCTCTGGATGAGGTGGTTGGCCAGCAGCAGGTACTGGGTCCCGACACCCTCCTGAGGCGGATGATTACGGCAGACCGGCTTGGCTCCATTCTTCTCTGGGGTCCACCGGGAACCGGAAAGACCACCATCGCCTCACTGGTTGCAGGTCATACGGGTCGGCATTTCGTCATGGCCAATGCCTCGATGGTCGGCGTACGTGAAATAAGAGATGTCATTGATGATTCAAGACGACGACTGGAAGAAGGTCGTCCTGGCACCATCCTGTTTCTCGATGAAATCCATCGCTTCGCGAGAAATCAGCAGGATGTCCTGCTGGGTGATGTTGAACGTGGAATCCTGACACTCATAGGCGCCACGACTGAAAATCCCTGGTACTCGGTCAATGCCGCTCTGGCCAGTCGATCCACCGTCTTCCAACTTGAGTCACTTGCTGAATCCGACATCATTGAGATCCTTAAACGGGCCTTGATGGATGATGACCTGCTTCGATCACGTAAGCCCGTCGTCTCGGATGCGGCATTGGGTCTGTGGGCGAATCGGTGTGATGGCGATGCCCGACGTGCACTCAACGCACTTGAAATTGCCATACTTGGTGACGACAGAGAGCCTTCTCATGAGATTGGAGAAGCTGAAGCAGCTCAGTCAATCCAAGCCAAGGCGCTTCGGTATGACCGTGCGGGAGATGCCCATTACGACCACATCAGTGCACTGATCAAATCCATCCGTGGCTCTGATCCTGATGCGGCCATTCATTGGCTCGCAGTCATGTTGTCATCTGGAGAAGACCCAAGGTTCATCTGCCGCCGTCTGGCCATTCTGGCCTCCGAGGATGTCGGTCTTGCCTCCCCACAAGCGCTTCAGATGGCTGCTGCCGCCTGGACCATCACGGAACGCATCGGGATGCCGGAATGCCAACTGACGCTCTCTGAGCTCGTCCTGTATCTGGCGACCTGCCCCAAATCGGATTCTTCAGCTCAGGCAATCTGGACCGCCATGCAGGATGTCAGAGATTCACGAAGCCAACCGGTGCCTCCTGACCTGAAGAGCGGCCCGAACCCCACACATGATGCTCAGGCAAAGAACTACGTGAATCCGCACCGGGATGCTGAAGCGTCACAGGACCAGAACTACCTGACCTCTCCCCGAAGCTACTTCACACCGAGCACAAGTGGGTTTGAAGCAGAAGTGACCAGGCGGCTTGAACAAAGTGACCCACATGACACCCCGTGAAGCCAAGATCAATCTTCGCGCTGAAATTGCCACGCGGCTCAAGAGCTGTACTCCAGCGGCCTTGGAGATGGGCTCAGCAGCCGTGTGTCGGAGACTGGAATCACTGAACTTGAACGGGCTCATCATGGCCTATCTGCCAATGCAGGACGAAGTTGATCTCAAGCCGTTCCTGCAGAACCGTCTTGGCATCGGAGTAGCCGTTCCAATCGTGGACTGGAATGCACGAACCATGCATGCGGCAAGGCTCAAGGGACTCGAGTCACCTCACATCGTGAAAGGCAGGCATGGTGTCTATTCACCCGCTGAGGATCATCCTGTGGAAGCGGAAGAGATTGATGCCATTCTGATTCCAGGTGTCGCCTTTGATCAACAAGGCCATCGACTTGGCCGAGGAGGCGGCTTCTACGATCGCTTCCTTGAACAGATCCCATCCCAGTGCCTCACCATTGGAATCGGATTCGAGGAACAACTCGTCGAGGCTGTTCCCATCGAAGAATGGGACAGACAACTCGACCTTGTGGTTGCACCACAAGGCATATTCAAGAAGTCGTGAGAAGAAATCCTCAGGGTCTGACGTGGATGGTACTGACGCCCTCAGCGAGCGCTTCATACACCACATCGATCTCGCCATCACGAAGGCGAACACATCCCATCGAGGAATCTGTTCCGATTGAATCAGGCTCAATCGTTCCGTGAATACCGAAGCCCCGTTCACCCGCATTGACGGAATCAAGGCCCTGCAGGCCCATCCAGTATTCGCCAATGGGATTTTCCGGATCATCTGCTGGATAGAACTCACCCGTCCTGGGATTCGTCCATGTCGGGTTCACCAACTTGCGTCCTCGTTGCACTTGGAACCTCCCGAGAGGAGTCGAGCCTTGTTCGCCCAACCCCACTACATACGACCGTACGAAGACCCGCTGTGGGCCTTCGCCAAGATAAAGATCCATTCGATGCGTAGGCTTGTCAATCTCCGCGTGAAATGGCCCCTGGACGACCTTGATTGACTTACCCGCCTGAATGCTTTCCGGACGACTCAAGGCATTCACTCACTGGAGCAGACGCCAATCGACCTGCAGCCCTTCACGACTGACAATCCTGGAAAGCGAGTCGCCTGGCTTCACCTCATACTCCCTCACCCAGGGATCCCCGGGATAGATGCGTGGAGAAAAGATGAGTTCGTCATTCACATGCCCAAGCAACATCCGAGCTTCTGCCGCCTGAGCCGAATCCAGCAACTGTGCATCCAGACCCTGAGTCAGCAACTCCCGTGCTTCAACCAGTCGACCTTCCTGAATCAGCGCCTGACCAAGCGAGAGAGGTCCATCGGTCTGATCAGTCGCAGTGACCGTGGACACTTCTTCCGTGACGACAGGAGGAGGCTCCTCGGCATTCGCCACTTCAACAATTGGATCAGGCTCCGGCAGCACTTCCGATTCGAAGACTGCAGTGGACTCTGCAGGCGGCTCTGGAGTCCAACGTGGTTCGGTTTCCTGTGCCGGCGGCGTATTGAATCCGGACGCCTGCTGGCGCCAGTCAGAGTCTTCCTCGATCGAGGAACTCATGGGATCGACCACGGTACGGTCCGAGGAAGCCTGCGTTTCATCCTGTTCCGCAACAGATTCTTGATCCCAGTCAACCGCCAGCCACACACCCACGCCGACTGCAGCAGCCAGGGCCAGAAACATCACTGGCCCACGACGTCGGCGGCGTCGCCTGTAGACATAACGACCTCGAACTGGACTTGACTGCATCTGGCTTGGAAGTGCCATGCTCTGACTCCTGCCTCTTTACCCACGAAGTCTATACCGAGTGACGATTACGTGTTCATCGGCCACCGGACCTGTGGACCAACAGGGGGCAAGGTGCAAGGCAAAGACCCAACAAGGGCCTCCAACAGCTGGAACAGCTGCTTCAGGAAACTCCAGCCTAGAACATCAACTGCAACTGGCTGCGGATCAGGAACTGAGCTCCGTGGTTCTCTGGATCAGGTCGCCAGCCCGTCTGATCAACCACCATGAACGTGGAGATTGGATCAATGGCGAAACCGAAGTCAGTGGTCCATTTCACGTCCTGACCATCGATGTAGTAATTGAATCCCACGGTTGCAATCGCGACCCCCTGATCATCAATACCACCCGCTGAGGGCGGGTCGAGGTCCTGACGGAACGGGCCCCCCATCTCGTAGCGAGCATAGACCTCCCATTTGGGATCAAGATACATGCTGCCCTGAACCACCATTCCCCAGTAGTCGATGCTCTGAATAGCGCCTCCCGGATGGAGCTGATGCTCATAGATGATCGAAGCAAAGGCTGATGCCCCGCCGAAGTCCACGGACAGATCCGCCGTAACCCCGTAGAGCGTATTTCGGAAGTTTCGGGATGTTCGATCTCGCTCTTCGCTCTGACCATGACCGGCCACACCGATCATCATGCCGAACTCTTCATGAGTAGGACTTGTGAACTGCCTGAACTGTTCCCATTCACCCTGCAAGAGCCATTCAAGTCTGCCCGTTACGGACCATTCCGTATCGGCCCGATAGGCTGCCCATGGCGGCACGACATTTTCCCCGAGACCACGAAGGCTGAACAATGCTGTTGAGCCATTCGTGTACGCCAACTGCCCACGTACTGGACCCATCGCAACATCAAGCTGGACACCCTGAGAACGACCCAGGCCGAATCGATAATCGATCAGTGATCGTTCAACGGCAAGCTGAAGACCTTCATAAACGAGAAACTCTCGGGTATAGGGCAGCTTGAAGATGCCGGCCTTGATGGCGATGTTGTCCGTGAGTCGGTGCCTTACCCAGGCTTCATACAGACGTGACCCGAAGACCTGATCGTCAGCCGTGAAGTGGAAGGGGTCAGTCCGCCCAAATCCCATCTCAATGAAGAACTCGGTGTCATCGAAGACATGACCACCGAGATTGATCCGCGTGGTGGTGTTCTCAAATCCGTATCGGGTTCCATCTTCGCCCAGGACCGAACCTTCACCACCATTGAGAATGTTGGCCATGAATCGAACCTGCATCAAAGCCCCGACATTCAGACGAAAGCGCCCGTCGGCACTGGCGAGAAAGAAACCATCCGACCAGCCTGCCATGAGACCGCTGCCCATGAGACTGGAACGTGTGTCTGCATCCGCCAGAACATCCTGAACAAGTTCCTTGATCTCTTCGGCTCGTTGTTCCGTCAACCAATCACGGGTTGCATCCGCATGAAGAAAGTCGATCTCTTCACGCATCTGCTGGTTCTCGGACCTGATCTGCTCATTCTGAGCACGAACTTCCTCAAGCTGCTTGAGAATGTCATCCATCTGTCGACTGGAAACATCCGACGCCGAAGACTGCTCAGAGACTTCCTGAGCGAAGCCTGTCGCGATACTCAGCAGCAATGGTGCCAGGAAGACGGTGGCGGCCGGCAAAGAGAAACGAGTGTGCTTGGTACGAAGCCAGAAAGGTCTTGGCATCCGGTGTACTCCGAAGAGGGGGAATCAGTGATGTGCAGTGTATCGCCCCACCCTCATGTGGGCATTGGAGGCCAGCTGAACGATACCGGTATGAGGATTCTGCGGATCCCGATCATCTCCCTTCGCCTGAAGAAGGCTGCTCAAAAATAGACACCGGCCGACCCAGAAGGGTCGGCCGGCGCGAACATCGAGAGATGTAACTGGTTTCTGAGCGTTAACTCAGAACATCAGCTGGAGCTGCGTACGCAGCATCCACTCGCCACCATTGTTGCCGGAAGGCAGCCAGTTGGTGTAGCCGTAGCCGGAACCGAGGGCGACGACCTGATCGAAGGACCAGCTCCAGTCGACACTCAGCTTGGCGTTGTTGCCAGCGAGGTAGTAGTTGGCACCGATGGTGAGCATGTTGAGGTCAGCGCTCTGGCCAAAGAGGTTGCCATATCCAGGATCGAGCCACTGGTAGCGGCCGTAGAGCTGGACATCGTCATTGAGGTACATACCGCCACCGATTTCGAATCCCCAAGGATTGCTGTTGGTGGAAGCGGAGCTGTCACCGTAGGTGATTGAACCCATGAGGTCCCAGCCACCCATCTGGAGGGACAGATCACCAGTGATCTGCCAATCGCTGCGGTTGCTGAATGGGAAGACGTTCTCATCGCTGTCGAGGTAAGCAGCACCGACACCGAGGAGCAGACCCATTTCTTCACCTGGGGTGGAGCTGATCTGATTGAACTGATCCCAAGTACCAGCCATCAGCAATTCTGCACGACCGGAGAAAGCCCAGTTGGCAGCATTGGTGAAGTAAGCGGAGTTGGCACCATTGCCAAAGTCCTGACCAGCGTTGGAGTACATGACATTCATGCGGAAGTTGTCGTTGGCATACTTCACCTTGATACCGTTGGTAACGTTGGTGGTGCCCCAGAAGTAGGTGTAGAGCGAACGCTCGATCGCCTGCTGATACTCAGCATTGACGATGAAGCCACGCATGACGTCGTACTTCTGACGACCGATTTCGATGTCCATGCCGGTACCCATGGCGTCACGGATGCCGCCGTAGGCCCATTCAAGGACGTTGTCTGAGATACCCGTGTTCGGGGTAGCTGCTGCAACAAGGCCAGCACCCAGGCCAGCTGCGGCGTACTGAGCTGCTGTGTCATTGGTCGTGTTGTATGGGGACCAATCAAGACGCATGTTGAAGTAGTAGTCGCCAGCAATGTCACCGGAGAGGTTGATTGCAGCACGGGTGGTCTCAAAGCCGTTGTTGGTCTGGTTGCCATAGTTGGGTGGCAGACTTCCGTTAGGACCAGCGACCCAGGTACCGTTCGCGATAGCGTCAGCAAGAGCTGCACCATTCAGCGGGGTGTTAGGGGTCTTGTCGTGGGAAAGGACCCAGCGATTCTGGAGGAGTCCGTTGATTCGGAGCTTCCACTTGCCGTCTGAGCTGGAAATGACAAAGCCATTGTCATAACCGGCAGACATGCCGGAGCCCTGAAGGCTTGCACGGGTGTCCGCGTCAGCCAGGACGTCCTGAACGATCTCGCGGATCTCTTCGGAACGTTGTTCAGTAAGCCAGTCAGCGTCCTGCTGTGAGGACAGTTCTGCAATCTTGGCCTCGGCTGCTGCCAGGCGAGCTTGCATGTCGTTGCTGCTGGATGGGGTAGCACCAAATGCTGCGCCCGTCAGAATGATTGCGGTTGCTCCACTAAGGAGACTTACCTTCGTCGTCAGACTCATCTGTCGACACTCCTAATCTCTCGAACGCGTTGGCCGACTCCCAGCCGTCTGCGCTCTCTCTGTTCGTGCCTCACTTGCGACAATCCGGACCAACACGGCCCGGCACAAGTGGGATCTTCGCCTATCGGCCAACCTAGGCCGATTTGTTGAAGGCGAGATCATACCGAGTTGGAGCCGTACTGCTACTCCAGTGGGCCGAAAGAGGCGATTTCTTGGGGCATTCACAGGGTCCGAAAACCTAAAAACCCTCATAAATGCCCGCTGAAGGCCGCTTTTCAGGGATTTGGCAGGAAAAGTTTATCTGGATTTGATGTCAACTAATCCACCCCCCTCTTCTAGAGGCTTTCCAAGGGGTCGTGCCCCGAAATTGACCCCTTCAGAGGGGGTCAACTTTCTGGGCATTTCTTTTGTTCAGAACCAGTTTTTTCCTCGATCGAGCGATCAAATTCGAAATTCACACGCAAGATCCTTGGCCGCACAAGAGCCCGCAGCCAGATCATGCTTGATCGGGCACTAGCCTCGTCGCATGGTCCAGGACCATCTGCCAAAGTCCAGCTGGGCTCGCCATCGGGTCCAACGTGCCATGTTTCGGCCTTTGGATGGCCCAAATGCGGTTTCACGCCTCCAGTGCCAATAACTCGAACCCAGTCGACCCCGTTGGCCAATCGCGATGACAAACAGGCCAAGCAGACCCTTGGACAATCCAATCAAGCGACAAAGTGGCCCTTGCATTCCTGTTTGCTCCTCTGCTGGCAGCGATTCGTGGCGGCTCTTCTATATATAAGGTTCAGCAGTCACCCCGTCCACATGAGGAAGGGTTGCCCTTCTGACAATCGGCAATGATGGAAGCCTGCGAGCCTGCTTCTCAATGCGCCGAAGATGGAGCCTGATGCATGGTCCTGCTGCCGGAGACTGCGCGTCTCATCCGCCGCAGGCAGAGATGCATGCCGGTCATTCACACGCCTGATCAAACATCACAACATACGTTTGAGCTGTAGAAAACTTGAGTCTGCAACAGACTTGTGTTTACACTCGAACAAGTATTTGCATCTTGATGCACTTCATACATCAATCTCCAGACGTCGATCGCTGCTCCGACACGATCGGCGTCTGGTCTTTTTTGATTACATCTTGGGATGCAGCAGACGAGTAACGGGCTAGTCCGTCGCTGTCATACGTGTCGACGCTTCGTCTTCAGGTGGACTGAATCGACTGCCAACAAGGCCAATTCGACGATTCGCCTTGGATCGATAGGGCATCAGGGGTTGGATCAAAACCAGAATCACCAGGACAACCAGCGATCCCGCCCAGAGCCACTGTGTCCAGCCCATGAAGACGAAGAATGAAGTCATGAGAAGCAATCCCAATGCAAGAGGGATCATGCCCTCCCAGGCCAGCTTCATCAATTGATCGAAACGGAAGCGAGGCAATGTCCAGCGAATCATCATGCCGAAGAAGATCAGCAGGAAGCATTTGCCCAGTACGATCCCGAATTGCAGCAGAATCAGGAAGATTCCGCCGGTCTGAGGCAGATCCCATCCTGTGAATGGATTCAATGACCACCCACCAAGGAACAAGGTGGTGAAGAATGCAGCCCCTACGACCAGATGGACATATTCACCCATGAAGAAGAGTGCCCATTTCATGGAGGAATACTCGGTATGCCAGCCGCCTACCAGCTCCTGCTCTGCTTCGGCCAGATCAAATGGAGCTCGATTGGCTTCCGCCAGAAGGCAGATGAAGAACATCGCACCGGCAAGAGGCTGTTGCACCAGGAACCACTGACCTTCCAGCTGCTGTCCCACGATCTGCTGTGGCAACAACGTTCCCGCCGTGAGAATCACACACAACAAGGCCAGCCCCATGGGGATCTCGTAGGAGATCATCTGAGCTGATGCTCTGAGCCCCCCGAGGAATGAGTACTTGTTGTTCGATGCCCAGCCGCCAAGCCCGACTCCATAGACCCCGAGAGAAGCGGTAGCAACGATGTAGATCACACCGATATTGATGTCCGCACCCATGATGGCCACGGTTTCACCACTGCCAATGTCCAGAAATCCACCCCAGGGGATGACTGCAAAACCAATCAATGCAGGAATGACCGTGATTACCGGGGCCAGAATGAACAACGCCCGATCCACGCCATTGGGCATGAATTCTTCCTTGACGAAGAGCTTCAAACCATCAGCAAGGGGCTGCAATAGACCAAGTGGACCTACTCGATTCGGGCCACATCGATCCTGCACCCAGGCACAGACCTTCCGTTCCAGAAGAATCAGATAGGCCGCCGCTCCAAGGCACAGGTGAAGCACCACGAAGATGACAACCATGGAGGCGATGAATTGGGGCAGCCACGGATAATCCATACAGAAAGGCAGTGTAGCGGGCGATAAGGCTGTTGTCGGGGTGGAAATCTAGTTTCCAGCGGAACCTTCCGCCGCACCAATCCGAGGGGCGGCGATGACCATTTCAGGGAAGGCATCCTGAAGCGAATGCACGGACCAGTTGCCAGCCTTCAGGGCGGTGATCGCCTTGACTGCAGCCACTGCACCCGTGCCGGTCGTGATCATCGGGACACGATTCAGAACCGCCATGGCTCGAATCCTGCCCTCATCGGTATCCGCACCGGTACGGGTCGGAGTATTGATGATCAGATCGATGCCGCCATCAGCCAGCAAATCCAGAATATTGGGCCGCACGCCCTCTGAAACCTTGCGAATCAGATCGGTTTCTACGCTGTGCTGGAGGAGCATGTCATGCGTTCCGGCGGTCGTGCAGACATTGAAGCCCATGGACACCAAGGCCCGAGCCACTTCGATGCAGGTGCTCTTGTCCGAATCACGGACACTGAGGAACACACGACCTGATACCGGGAGGGACAATCCAGCCGCCATCATCGCCTTGGCAAAGGCCATGGCGGCTGATCGATCCAATCCCATGACCTCACCCGTTGATCGCATTTCCGGCCCAAGAACGACATCAACACCGGGGAATTTCTCAAAGGGGAAGACTGGTTCCTTGATCGCGATGAAATCACTTGAACCGATCTCTTCCACACCAAGCTCATCAAGTGAAGCACCCATCATCACCTTGGCGGCAATACGTGACCAGGGCTGCCCGGTCGCCTTGGCGACATAGGGAACGGTACGAGAGGCACGGGGGTTGACCTCAAGCACATAGATCTCATCATTCTTGATGGCCATCTGCACATTCATCAAGCCACGTACACCCAGATGCGCAGCCAGCTGCCGAGCTGTTTCACGAATGCGTTCCTGCATTTTGAGGCTGAGGGATGCCGGAGGAAGGGTGCAGGCGGAATCACCGGAGTGCACCCCTGCCTGCTCGATGTGTTCCATGACTCCACAGACGACTGCTCGTGAAGCATCGGCACTCAGTTCAAGCTGCTGGCTGCTGGTGGCCTGATTCGGCTGAAAGTCCGCGACGACGTCAACATCGACTTCAACAGCCTCTGAAAGGAATCGGTCGATCAGAACCGGCGCTTCGCGAAGCTCGGAGACATCCACAGCGGTACGCATGTAGGTATCGAGCGATTCTTCATCGAAGCAGATTTCCATTCCACGGCCACCCAGAACATAACTGGGCCTGACCAGTACCGGATAGCCGATCTCAGCGGCAATCTCACGAGCCTGTTCCATTGAATGGGCAATCCCGTTCTCAGGCTGCCGGAGATCCAGCTCTTCCAGAATCCGCTTGAATCGATCCCGGTCCTCAGCCGCATCAATGGACTCCAGCCCCGTACCGATGATCGGGACGCCGGCTGAAGCGAGACCGTGGGCCAGATTCAAAGGGGTCTGTCCACCGAACTGGACGATCACCCCGAGGACACCACCACTTCGATCAGGGTTTTCCACCCCGCCGCCATTGAGTGCTTCGAGGATGTTGAGCGTGTCTTCAAGAGTCAACGGCTCGAAGAAGAGAAGGTCGCTGGTGTCGTAGTCGGTACTGACCGTCTCCGGATTGGAATTGATCATGACCGATTCGAAATCCATCTCGCCACAGGCAAAGGCCGCCTGGCAACAGCAGTAGTCGAACTCGATGCCCTGCCCGATTCGATTCGGACCGCCTCCAAGAATCGCAATCTTCGGACGGTCGCTCACGCGAATCTCGTCATCGAAGACCTCTTCGCCGTTGCGGGTATAGGGCTGTTCGTACGTCGAATAGAAATACGGCGTGACTGCTTCGAACTCTGCCGCACAGGTATCCACAAGTTTGTAGACCGGCTTGATGCCCGCCTGCTTTCGAATCTTTCGGACAGCGAGAATGTTCTCCGTACAGATCTCACCCATGTACAGGCAGGCAAGCTGGGGATCGGAATATCCGAGTCGCTTGGCTTCAGCCAGCACCTCGACTGGGACATCTTCAAGTCTGTCCCACTGCACAAGCGTGTCCTCGAAGGTCACAAGCTGGTGCAGCTGATCGAGGAACCAGGGATCAATCCCCGTCAGGTCATGAATGCGTTCCAGAGACCAACCCATCTTCATCGCATAGCGGATGTAATACAGGCGACCCTGACAGGGAACACTCAACTTGCGGGAGACGGTGTCCTCTTCGATCGGCCAGGACGCGCCTTCATCTCCCCGACGTGCAGCAAGCCATCGGTCCTGAGCATCAAGCCCGTAACCAAATCGCTTGACTTCCATGGAACGGATCGCCTTCTGAAGGCTTTCCTTGAAGGTGCGGCCGATGCTCATGGCCTCGCCAACTGACTTCATCTGTGTCGTCAGGGTTTCGTCCGCCTCCGGGAACTTCTCGAATGTCCAGCGAGGCATCTTGGTCACGACATAGTCGATGGACGGCTCAAAGCAGGCAGAAGTCGTTCCCGTGATGTCATTTCGAAGTTCATCAAGCGTGTAGCCAATCGCCAGTTTGGTGGCGATTCTGGCGACGGGGAATCCTGTGGCCTTCGAGGCCAGTGCCGATGATCGGGAGACTCGCGGATTCATTTCCACGACCACCATCTCACCATTGCGGGGATTGACGGCAAACTGGACGTTGGCACCACCCGTATCAACACCGACCGTACGGAGAATGGCGAAGGCGGCATCCCGCATGTGCTGATACTCACGATCCGTCAGTGTCATGATCGGGGCAACCGTGATCGAGTCACCGGTATGCACACCCATGGCATCGATGTTCTCGATGCCACACACCACGACACAGTTGTCGTTGCGGTCACGGACAACCTCGAGTTCATATTCCTTCCAGCCAAGAACGGACTGATCGATCTGTACCTGGCCGATGCGTGAAGCAGAAAGACCTCTTCGAATCAGATCATCGAACTCTTCACGGTTGTAGGCGATGCCGCCACCACTGCCGCCAAGCGTGAACGCAGGACGAATGATCGCTGGCAAACCGATTTCATCCAGAAAGGCTTCCGCCTCTTCGGTGGAGGTGACAATCGAAGCACGCGGCATCTTCAATCCGCATTGTTCAACAACTTCGCGAAATGCTCGACGATCCTCCGCACGATGAATGACATCACGCGTCGCGCCGATCATTTCAACACCCAGTTCCGCAAGCGTTCCGTTCTCATCCAGTTCGGTTGCACAGTTCAAGGCCGTCTGGCCACCGAGGGTGGGCAACAACACATCAATCGGATACCCGAGATCACGCTCACGCTGGATGATCCGGCGTACAGCCTCAGCGGTGATCGGCTCGATGTAGGTTCGATCCGAAAATCCAGGGTCGGTCATGATCGTCGCTGGATTCGAATTCACCAGGACAACGCGATACCCATCTTCGCGGAGCGCCTTGCAGGCCTGCGTTCCGGAATAGTCAAACTCACAGCCCTGGCCGATGACGATTGGTCCCGAGCCCAGCAATAAGACGGTCTGTATATCTTCTCTACGTGGCATAACTGGCGCAGTACGGATCTGGGGCAAGTTACCGCACCTGATCCCAGCTCACAATGAGTGTGGAGAATTTCGGTGAATTGACAGGGGACAAAAATAGCGCGACGCTCCCTGTTGTGAACACGCTCATGGTCCTGACACTCATCATTGGCTCATTTCTGGCGATCATCGCATGCTGGCACGGTCTGGCCGCACCACGACTCCGAAAGGGGCCTAGTGGAGACCCCAGAGTCGAATTGCTCAGATTCGTTGTTCACGGCTATACCCGCCTGTTTCACCAGCTGAAGGTTGAGGGACTGGAGAACCTGCCTGAAACACCTCCAAAGGGCCTGTTGCTGATCTCAAATCATGGTTCACCATTGGATCCCTTTCTGATTCAGGCCAGTCTTCCACACCTGTTCATCCACTGGATGATGGCCAAGGATCAGATGGGCTCAGATGCTCGAGGGTTCTGGGAGATGCTTGGGATCATTCCGACCGATCGCATCAAAGGGGATACTGCTGCAGCTCTGGCGGCGATCAGGCTCCTGAGGCGAGGAAAGACCGTCGGCCTCTTCCCGGAGGGTCGACTGGAGACTGCCCCAGACACCCTGCTCCCATTTCAGCCCGGTGGCGGCACGTTGATCTCACTCAGCGGTGCTCCTGTACTGATGGTCTGCGTGGATGGAACCCCCAGAACCGAAACGATTGCGGCTGCCTTCTTTCGCAGGAGCCGATCGAGGGTTCGGATCATTGGATTGCTGGAGTTCGGCAAGGGCGATGATCCTGATGAGATCAATCGGAAACTTCAGCAGAGGATGCGATCGGAATCCGGCTGGACTCAGGACAACACCCCGGAGCCTCTGATTCATGATCAGGATCCGTTTCTTTCATGAATGATGGATTTAATCCCTAAGCCGTTCAATTCAAGGTGTCAGCGAAGGTGTCAGTCGGGACAAAGAAGCCCGCCAACCAGGGAATCAGACGGATGAAGGGGATCGGCACGAACAAGGCCAGAATTGACCACAACCAGCAGGCCCATGGCGGGAAGCCCATGTTCTGCATCCTTCCACGGACAACCCCGAACCACCAGATCAACGCCAGAACACCACAACACACAAAGAACCCGACCCAGAATGATGTGTATTCATCCTTCAAGGCAGGATCCTCTTCCTGAATCTCATGAACCAGATTGGCCAGAACAAGGGCAGCCACCACAATGATTGCCAGAATGATGTGGCTGATCCAGTAGATGGTCCGGTTCATTTCGTGCTCCTGAATTGGGAGGCCGAACACCCCACTGTGAATGTAACAGCCAACTCCAATGGAATTCAATTCCATGTATACCACTCAGGCCCTGAATTCACGCCCTCTTGCTGGCCGCAGCAAGACGCCCTGCCGGTACCATGACAGCATGATCAGCAGAATTTCAGGATGCTTGATCGAGGCTCGTGAGGGACACGCCCTGCTGGAATGCGATCACGTGGTCTACGAGATCCTCGTACCAGGCTGTGACATCCCCTATCTCAATACAAGATGCGGAACAACCGTGGTCTTCCATACGCTGCATTACCACGAGTCCCACGGACAAGGTTCATCATTCGTACCTCGTCTGGTCGGGTTCCACAATGAACGTGATCGTGCCTTCTTCGAACTGTTCACCACGGTCAAGAACATTGGATACCGCAAGGCCCTCCGGGCCCTTCAACTTCCATTTGACCGAGTTGCCACGGCGATTGCAGGCAAGGATGCGAGTCTGCTGACCACGCTTCCTGAAATCGGAAAGAGAACCGCCGAGACCATCATTGCGGAACTCAGCGGCAAGGTCGATGACTTCGTCGAAGACATCGTGGCATCGGTTGCTGAAGATGATGCGACAAGTTCATTGATCAACGACACCGTCGCCATGCTCACCGCTTTGGGCGAAAGCAGAGCTGAAGCGCAGTCTCTGGCGCAACGCGCACTGGCCGTCGAGCCTGAGATCACAACACCTGATGCCCTGCTTTCCGCTGTATTCCGACTGCGTGAAACGGCACACTAGGATCTGGAACAACCTCTGGAAGGACGTACTGTGGAATATGCAATGATCATGGCGGGCGGAGCCGGCACACGATTGTGGCCCATGAGCCGACGCCGACAACCCAAGCAACTGATTCCTTTCATTGATGGCCAGTGCCTTCTTGAAGTTGCTGCCAATCGGCTCGATGGCGTTGTTCCTGCATCTCGTCGCCTGATCTGCACTGGTGAAGCCTTTCGCGAACCGATCCTCGAACAACTCCCGGCTTTCACCGATGACCAGTTGCTGGGTGAACCCGAAGGTCGTGACACCGTCAACGCCATCGGTCTTACCGCAGCGGTGCTGCACCAACGAGATCCAGATGCGATCTTCGCCGTTCTCACGGCCGACCATCTGATCGAACCTCAGGATCGATTCCGCAAAGCCCTGCAAACCGGCTTCAAACTCGTCGAGCAGGACCCCGCACGACTCGTCACCTTCGGGATCACCCCGACCTATGCCGCAACCGGCTACGGCTATGTTGAACTGGGCGAAGAAGTCGATGGCTTCGATGGCGCCAGGCAGACCGTTCAATTCGTGGAGAAGCCTGATGAGTCGACGGCAGAAGGATATCTCCAGGCGGGCAACTTCCTGTGGAACAGTGGCATGTTCGTGTTCTCCGCTGCTGGATTCATGAATGCACTTGAAAGCTACCTCCCTGAAGCTGCAGAAGGCTTGTCGATCATCGCACAGGCATGGGGAGGTCCTGATCGACAATCCACACTGGAGAAGATCTACCCAACCCTTCCCAAGATCAGTGTCGACTACGCCATCATGGAACCTGGCTCACGCGATGAACAACGACCCGTGTGCACCGTACCCATGGACATCCAATGGCTTGATGTCGGAAGCTGGACGTCCTACGGCGAGACCCTGGCGCCCGACTCCAACGGCTGCCGGTCGAACGTCCAGTCCGTCAATGTCGATTCCCATCGCGTACTGGCGGTCAGCGAGGATCCTGATCATGTGATCGCGACGGTTGGATGCCAGGATCTGGTCATCATCCATACCGACCGTGTCACCATGGTCTGTCCAAGTTCCGAAGCGCAGCGGGTGAAGGATCTCGCGACTTCAGTAGACGAATCCCTGCGATAGACACCATGCGAATTCTGGCCATTGATCTGGGTGACAAACGAACCGGCCTGGCTGTTGCAGATCAGGAGACCGGAACGGTCATGCCGGTAGCCGTCCTTGAAATTCCTCGAGGACCCCTGCTGGTCGATGCCATCATCGAGTTGATTCAGGAGCATG
Source organism: Phycisphaerae bacterium (assembly GCA_002717655.1). Lineage (GTDB taxonomy): Bacteria > Planctomycetota > Phycisphaerae > Phycisphaerales > SM1A02 > UBA1668. The sequence continues at coordinate 114,145 of PBAY01000014.1, forward strand.
AGCCCGCTCGACTTCTGATGGGACTGCCCCTGAACATGGACGACAGCGAAGGTGATCGAGCCGGTATCTGCCGTACCTTCGGTGACAGCCTTGAAGCCGCCTCCGGACTGGAAGTCAGCTACCAGGATGAGCGTTTGAGTTCGGATGAAGCCAATCGAAGAATGGCGGGGTCAGGCCGGACGCATGGTGGCAAGAAAAAGCTTCGGGACGCCTTGGCTGCCTGCGTCATCCTTGAAGACTATCTGGCTCGCTGAAGGCCCTCAGGGCTCTGAAAACGGCGATTTCAACCCCAAGTGTGAGATTCAGACCCTTGTGGTCGCAGGACTTGCATGCATGGCTCCCTGATGGGCCATGAGCTTGTGATCTGCAACCAACGAGGAACCACAATGACCACACTGAATTTCAAACAACGTGGATTCGCCATTGCCCTGGCAGCCACCACCAGCCTCATGACCAGCTCCGCACTGGCCGAGAATGCCCCGGAGTGGGTTTCATTCGACAACAGTCCCGCTGGCACACCTCCAACCATCACCTTGCTTCTGGACAGGAGCTCCCCCAAGCTTTCAACATTCGACGTCAGGGTTCACGGCCTGTGGCTTGAGGACAAGACCACTGACGATGGTCGGGTCTTCCAGCAACTCACACTCCCGGGCAGCGGTGCCTCGACTGATGCGCTTGGCCTGCCAGAACTCCCCGCCATCCCCCTGAATCTCGCGATCCCGGCTCGCAATGCCGATCTCGGCTTCGACAAACTGACACTCGAACAGGTCATGCTGGACCAGGTGAATGTTGTTCCGGCCCAGCCTCGTGATGGTGAAGATCGATCAGATGACGAACAGGACAACAGCTTCTACTACAACCAGGACTTCTATCAGCAGACGAACAGTCCATGGCCGCAGGAAGCAGGCCGTCTGGTCGGAGACATGCGGTCGAATCGCGGCATCATGACCCAGACCATGACTGCTCAGTGCGTACGCTCCATACCTGCCTCGAAGCAGGCCATCATCGACACCCGGTTCGAATTCAGCATTGCCCATGAAGGCGAGGCATTTGAACCGATGCGAATGAGTCGACGGTTCGCAACCCGATTCGACATGAATTATCACAATGCACTTCTGTGGTGGCACTACGAACTGGCACTGCTCAACATGGGCGCCAATGAAGGTTGCTATCTGATCGTGACTCCAACCAAATACGTCGACGAGCTGATGCCCCTGATCCGCCAGAAGACCGAACGTGGACTTCGCGTGAAGATCGTGACCACCGAAAGTCTCGGCTCGGGATTCGATCATGTCGACGTCAAGGCGGCCATCAGCGACTGGTACGACGACTGCAACAGTCAGGGCGAAGCCTATGTGCTGCTGATCGGCGATGTGGATGAAATGCCCATGCATCTCGATCCTGTACGTGAACTGCCTTCCGACCACTACTACGTGTGTCTTGAAGACGATCTGTATCCCTCCTGTGAAATCGGTCGTTATTCAGTCGACTCCGAAACCGATCTTTCGGAACAGATCGCCAAGACGATCAAGTACTCGGAATCTCCGATGCTGACTTCCGCTCACTACGAACGATCACTGCTTGCTGCACACAAGCAGGAATCCAAGGAATACGTGGAGTGCATCGAAGAAATCGCAGCTGCTTCCTACTGGGGCTTCAACCCGAGCTTCAAGCTCTATTCCGGTCGCTCGACTGATTCTCTGGTTTCCAATGTTCTCAATGACATCAGCGATACCCACTATGGACTGGTCATGTACCGAGGCCATGGATGGAAACTCAAATGGGGTGACAACTGGAATGTCTACAATCAGGAGCTCTGGGACACGGACGTTGAGACACTCACCAATGGGCACTACACCCCGATCGTCGTAGCCGTCGCATGTGGCAACAACGCCATCGACCTTGAAGATGATTCAATCGGTGAAACCTGGATGGAAGGCGCTGAAAATGGCGGCGTCGCCCACATCGGATCGATCCGTTCAAGCAAGACCAATCCGAATCACTACTTTGCCAAGGCGTTCCAGAACTACTACTGGTGTGGCTACAGCCTTTGCATCGGCGAAATGATGCAGGATGCCTGGCTCACGGCCAGAATGAACAGCACCACGACCTCCAACGCGGACAAGAACATCTACATGTCGCAGCTTCTGGGCGATCCCGAACTTCGACCGTGGCAGCAGTCCCCATGGAGCCTCGTGATCGAAGGCATCCCGAATCGGATCAACCCCGGATTCAATCAGGTCGACCTTGAAATCGAATTCGAAGAAGGCATGGATCCACAGGATGTACTGGTCTCGACGATCATCAATGGAGAACTCTTCTCACTGAATCGATTCAATGCTGATGGAACTCTGGCATTTGATCTTGAGGTCGAGGCTGACGCAGAAGTCGTGATCCGTGCCTTCACGGAACTCGGCGGAGCCCAGGACTCACGATTCGAGATCCCGATTGATCTGGATGATTGCCCCGCCGATCTCGACGGCAATGGCGTCGTGGATGTCGATGATCTCCTGCTGGTCATCTCCGCCTGGGACAGCCCGGATGCGGATATCACCGGTGACGATGTCACGAACATCGATGATCTGCTGACCATTCTGAGCAGCTATGGCAGCTGTGAGTGATTCCAGTTGATCACAACCCTCAACTCGCAGGACGTCCGGCTTCCGCTGGGCGTCCTGTCAGTTCGAGGCCCCGGCCGCTTCACGATCCAGATACCACTTCAACAGGCCTTCGCCTTCAATCAGCCCTGCTACAGGCAGATTTCGAACGTCATGTGCTCGCGTTTGAATCTGACTCAATACCTGTCCGGTCTGGTTTCCACAGGCCAGCACCATCACCATTCGTGAAGCAAGAATGGCTGGAAACGTCAGAGAAACCCAATGAGGAAAGGCGTCTTCCTCACTATGCGTGAATCTGACTCGACGTGTTGTCTCGAGAACCGCGTCGTCTCCAGGAAACATGCCGCCGACTCGACCACTCTGATCGACATCAAGAATGATGCAATCAAGATGTCCTGCCCCGTGGCTTCGGCCATCCAGATCACGTACCAGCGCACGCTCGACCAGTTCATCAGCCGCCTCATCCGTACTGGGAATGGGATGAACATTCGCCAGAGGAATGCCTGCCGGCATGATCAAGGTGTCTCGGAGTCTCCAGAAACATGAAAGTGGATCATTACGAGGGACACATCGATCATCAGCGATCCACAGATGCGTCCGATCCCAGGGCAGACGACGCAGATCAGGATCGAACATCAGCCGGCGACACAGAGGCTCGAGCCCTTCACTGCCACTGATTGCCAGATGGAAGGAGCCATAGCGATGTACCGAGTCAAGCGCCTGAGCCAGAAGATCGGCGGTCAGCAGATCCAGAACATCTTCACCCTGATCAACGACATCAACGACACCAGGCAGCACTGGAGGAATCAGTTCCTCTTCAGGCTCGATGGGATAACCACGGTCTTCAGGCATGTCAGGCTGATTCATCACGGATCATTCTCCTGAGATCATCAGGACACAGGCATCATCGCCCTTCTAAGATAAAGGGGCAATTGATCACAGGTGAAGACTAATGACCTACCACTGCCTCGTTCTGATTCTTGCCCTCTCCTGCCAACCCGCTGGAGAAGAAATGCCGCTTGACACACGAATCAAGCCTGATCGCATCACGATTCTGGCCAAGCCAGAGCCTGTTGCAACTAGACAGATTCCATTTCCACCGTGCCATCGCATCGCAACCGATCCGGCCAACATGGCAATTCCTGAGGAGGAGGCGGTTCTTTTTCGACAGGCAATGAGACGGGGCGTGAACTGGCTTCTTGAACATCAGGACGCCAATGGTGGATGGGGTGGCGGCGCCACCGCAAAGCCTACGACACAACCCGATGGCTGGGCATCCCCTGCTGCAGCCGCCATCACCGGCCTTGGATTGAAAGCTGTCGCCCAGAGTGGTGCACCGACCGCTTCACTTGAACCCGCCATCTCAAGGCTGGAACGTGCCACTCGCGGTGACTTTGGATTCGAGAATGACCCGCTCTCGAACTACATCATGGCAGCGGTCGCAAGTGGATTGGCAAGCCTGGATGACCCTGCGTATCAGGAAACAATCGAAGCTGGCGTCGAGTTGCTGAGAAAGAATCAATGGGATGGCCAGGAGGGCCTGTTCATTGAACAGGACTGGTATGGAGGAGCAGGCTATGGCAATCGCGGCCGCCCTGATCTTTCCAATACGCAGATGATGCTCGATGCGCTCCATGATGCGGGCGTGTCTTCCAACGATGAAACCTTTCAGCGAGCCGTCGTGTTCTTGTCGCGATGCCAGAATCGTCAGGCCAGCAACTCCGCCGACTGGTGTGGGAATGATGGTGGCTTCGTCTACACGGCAGCCAATGGCGGCGAATCACTGGCCTCTGAAGTTGCAGGCCATGGACGACATGGCAATGAGAATCTGAATGGCACCGCCAGAAGCCTTCGAAGCTATGGATCAATGACCTACGCCGGATACAAGAGCATGCTGTATGCCGGTCTCCAGTCCGATGATCCACGGGTAAGTGCCGCGATGGATTGGCTTCGCGACAACTGGTCAACCACGGAGAATCCCGGTCTGGGCCAACAGGGATTCTTCTACTATGTCTACACCATGTCTCGTGCACTCTACGCATCGGGGTTGAATGACATCACTGAAACTAATGGTGAAAGACATGACTGGCGATTGGAACTCGGCCAGGCACTGATCGCTCGTCAATCGAAGGACGGCTCCTGGGTCAACCCTGCCAGCCGATGGCTGGAAGGAAGAAAGGATCTTGCGACGATCTACGCCGTTCTGGCGTTGGAGGAGATTCTGAAACCCACTCCGCACGCCATGGTGTCGACACCAACTCAGCAAGGAATCAAATGATGATTGCAGCAATCGCCTTGACGCTGGCCCTTTGCGAAAACGTTGCCGTCACCGCAGCAGCAGATGGACCCTCCTTCACGGTCACCTACAACGCGGAACTCAGTGACACCTTCACCGGACCCGTGTATCTCATGTTCACGGAATCACGAAGAGGTCGTCCCAGTGCTGGACCTGACTGGTTCAACCCTGAACCGTTCTACCGAATCAATGTCGAAGACTGGAAGCCCGGCGAAACACTTGAATTCGGACCCGAGACCGCAGGCTATCCCACTGCACTGGATCAACTGCCTGATGGTCAATGGCGTGCTCAGGCTGTGATGCGCACTGATCTCGACGGCGCTTCGATCGCCGGCCAACACTCGTTCGTCAGTGATGTGGTGAGTATTGAGAATGGTTCGGACAGCAGCTGGCCGGTTGCGATCGAAATCAATACGCCTTTCAAGGCCCGTGGAATGAGAGAGATTCCTGGCAGCAGGATCCTCAAGCAACGCAGCGATCTGCTCAGTGACTTCCATGGTCGTGACATTGAGATGAAAGCCGTTGCGTTCTTTCCTACTGACTTCGAGAAGGATCCTGATCGAACCTGGCCGGTGCTATACGTCATCGGAGGCTTTCCAGGCGGTCTGGATCAGGCCCCGATGAGTCAGATGATGTGGCGTGATCCCAGCGGAACACAGGAACTGGTCATCGTGTACCTCGGTGCTGAATGCGGAACTGGCCATCATGTCTTCGCCGACTCCGCCAACAACGGCCCACGAGGCCAGGCGCTGGTCGAGGAATTCATCCCATGGCTTGAATCACAATTCCCTTTGACCGCGTTGCCTGAAGCAAGGCTGCTCACGGGACACTCCTCTGGCGGCTGGTCTTCCCTGTGGCTTCAGGTGACGTATCCCGACTTCTTTGGTGGCACCTGGTCAACCGCACCAGACCCAGTCGACTTCAGAGCCTTTCAGGAAGTCGACATCTATCAAGAAGATGGGAATGCGTACCAGCAGATGGACGGCTCACGTTCCGCTGTAGGACGAGGCCAGGACGACAAACCCAGCATCTATCTTGATGATTTCTGCCAGATGGAAGAAGCCATTGGAGATGGCGGGCAGATCCGTTCCTTTGAATGGGTCTTCTCCCCGCGAGGCGAGGATGGTCGACCTCGGCCACTGTTTGATCGCAGAACAGGCAAGATTGACCCGGAAGTCGCCAAGGCCTGGGAAGCCTATGACATCAGTCTGATCCTGACACGCAACTGGGAGACACTCGGCCCGAAGCTCAAAGGCAAGGTCAAGGTCTACATGGGCAACTCCGACACCTTCTATCTTGATGCTGCGGCAAGATTGATGAAGGATAGACTTGCAGCGCTCGATGCGGACGAGATGATCGTGATGATGCCAGGCGATCACTCCAGCATTCTGTTCGGTCCGCTTCGCGGTCAGATCATGAAAGACATGAAAGCCAGGCTGCTGCTTCTGAACCAGTAGGCAATCAGTCTGCTTGCATCTGAAGAATGCTGCCGGCCTGGTCGGCTGCTGGCTGCAGCAGCCTGATGTACCAGAAGGCCAGCAAGGTGCTTGTGCCAAGAAGCAGTGCCCCATTGGCCTGATGAGCACTGGTGGCCAGAACTTCAAGTGCAGGTATGCCTTCTCCCTCGCCACGCATCAGCACTGCCACCGTAGCCAGAACACCCAGCAGCAACTGCACACCGACCAGCGTCAGAAGGATCAGGCCCGTTCGCTTCAGAATCGGGTCCCTGCCATGTGTACTTGCTGCACGAAGGCCATTGAGAATCGCAAGCACCGTGACCAGTACTGCCATGAAGATGTGCCCCATCAAAAGGAGCATCGACTGATCCGATTTCACACCCATCTCGACGATGAGATGTCGGTAGGTGGCACCAATGATCAACTGCATCAGAAAGGCCACAAGCAGAATGATTCCAAGCAAGCGATCCGTTGAAGCGGATGCATGAGTGGTTGCCGCGGGCCCGGTCGACCAGCGACTGGTGGTGACTGCGGCAAGAAGAACCATGCCCGCGAAACAGATCTGTCCAAATACGCCGTGAACGATGCCCAATGCGGTGCTTGGCGACAGAATCGAAGGATCGTCACTCATGGTCAACACACCCGTTACACGCAGCCCGCCAAGAACACCCTGACCAATCACCATCAAAAGAATCGCGGTGCCGGCCACTCCGACCCAGAGACGCCGATCCCCCCACCAGAGCATCACGCACAGCGTCATGGTCGTAAGACCGACATACATGCCGGTCAATCGATGGGCATGCTCGTAGTAGATGCCGTTGTCGAGATCCGCAATCATCTCCGACAGTGGATACAGGAGCATGTTGTGACCATAGGAGTTGGGCCAGTCCGGAACGGCCAGGCCTGCTTCGAATCCCGTCACGATGCCACCTGTGATGATCATCAGAAAGACGATGCAAGCGGATACGAACGCAAAGGCGCCCAGCCAGTTTCCGGAAATCAGATTGAGCTGACGACCTGATCGAATCGCCGTACCGATGAGGCCACCGATTCCACCTGCCGCGACTGAACCTGCGATCAGACCTCCAATCCAGACCAGCATCTCCTCAGCCGAGTCACCACCGAGAAGACTGCCGATGAGAAGAAGGTTCAGCATGGCACTCACGCCACCGATCCAGCCTCCTCGCCACAGGCCAGCGGCAGGCGAGCGAAGATCGGAGCTGCCCAGTGCCGCTGCCCCCGTCAAAGCCAGCACCACAAGGACGAAGAGGACTTCGCCCACCATCTGCCCTGGCTGCAGCATCGCGACATAGCAAAGCAGCCACATGACCGTAGTAGCCCCAAAACCAAAGGTGAGCACACGGGCAACCCGTTGAGAAAGGGGCAAGGTGTTGGTTTCACGATCCAGCATCTGGAGCGGCTCCTGCTGCCTACGATTGAGAGGCCATTGGCTCTTATACTAGCTCGCTCGAACTGCACTGATCATGATTCCTGAAGTTAAAGATTCCTCCCCTGATGACTGACGCCATCTCAGCCAAACCGGACACCCGCATGGGAGATCTCCCCAGCCTGTACGCCACGCTCACCAAGATGCGGCTGAGCATTCTGGTTGTGATCACGACCTTTGTGGGATATCTGATGGCCTCTGGTGATGAGATCCTCTGGTTGAGACTTCTTTTCACCGTCCTCGGCACCATGGCTTGCGCACTGTCTGCAAATGCGTTGAATCAGGTATTTGAAACGGATCGCGACCGGCTCATGGATCGGACCAAGGGTCGACCGACGCCCAGTGGCGCCATGAGTCGACAGCACGCATTCATCTTTGCTGTCATCCTGGGTTACGCGGGGGTGTTCACACTCGCGATGCTGGTGAACATCTACGCTGCGGGGCTCGCTTTGGGCACGCTTCTGCTTTACCTGCTTGCGTACACACCACTCAAGGTCATCAGCACGTTCAACACCATTGTCGGCGCCATCGTTGGAGCCATACCACCGATGATCGGCTGGGTTGCTGTTCGAGATTCTCTGGAAATCCAGGCCTGGATACTCGCAGGAATCCTTTTCATCTGGCAGCTTCCACACTTTCTTTCGCTCGCGTGGATGTATCGAGATCAGTATGCCGGAGCAGGATTCAGAATGCTTCCAGGAGTTCCCGGCGGCGAAACCATCACATCGGAGATCGTGCTGCTGACGACACTGCTTCTGATCCCACTGGGTCTTTCCGTCACACTCAGTGGATTGGCGGGGGTCTTCTTTGCCGTGGTCGCCACCCTGTTGGGACTCGGATTCACCTGGTATTCCATCAAATTCCTTCTGAAACGTGACCGCCGCTCGGCACGAAGCACCTTTCTCTTCAGCCTGCTTTATCTTCCGGTTCTGCTCCTTGCCATGAGCCTCAACCGTCAAATCATTCCGTCTGATGGGCTTGTCGTTGTCGACATGAACCCTGACGCCGCCATCCAGCCCCGTTCACAAGATGAATAGCCCACAGATTCAGATTCTTCAGAAAACACCCAAGGGACCACTTCGATTCCGAGAAGGTGGCTGGCTCATACTCGTGATGTTCATCATGATCATTGCGCTGCTGGCCTGGGCGCTCGCCGGGCCACTGCTTCAAATTACAAATCGTCCGCCTGGAGACGGAGAGACACTCGAAAGCTACGCCTTCGATCTCTCACAACCACGCATTCCACTTGAGGCGATTGAACCAGCGATGCTGTATCGCGACATGCCTCCGGTGCTTGATGATCCCATGATTCTGGATCCGGAATCTGTACGACAGCTCAATGAGGCACGAAAGCCCTATCTCGTGCCGGATGATCTTGTGATCGGTATTGAACTGGGTGGAGTGTCACGGGCATACCCGTTGCTCCTCCTGAACGTGCATGAAATCATCAATGACGAGATGGAGGATGTACCTCTTGCCGTGATGTGGCACTGGCCTTCAGGGACGGCAACCGTGTTCGACCGCCGGATTGCCGATGAGAACATGAGCTTTGGTTTCAGCAGTCTGGTTGGACATGGAAACATGCTGTTCTATCCCCGCAACCAGTCTGGAGAAACAGGTGGTGAGCCACTGTTGTCCCAGGGACTGGGACAGAGTGTGACCGGTCCGGAACTGACGCTCACATCAATCCCACATGACGTCGTACGTTGGGGCGACTGGCTGGAACGTCATCCTGAGACGACGGTTGTCGCCGCTGTTCCTGAATTGAAACAGCGATACAAGAAAGGCAAACCGGATACCTGGTTTGCCTCGTCCGGCCTGATGTTCTCCGTGCCACCTCCGAACTTCGGCCCAAGGCCCAAGGCCCCGGTTCTGCTGGCAAAGGGCAAGCATTCGAGTCTGGTGATTCCGATCGAGGAAATGGCCCTGGAAGCAGGTGAAGATGGGCATCTGACCATCGAACTTGACGGTGAGCAGTTGGAAATGGAATTCACCCAGAATCCCTACACCGCGAGAGTGAAGGATCTTCCTGATGGATTTCAGGCACAACGGATGCTCTGGATCACGGCTCATGCCATGCACCCGGAAGCAGACTTATTGGTACCTGAGACCGGATTCGCCCCAAATCAGCCCTGAACACGGTTTAAGACTCGAAAAAGGGCTTTAGTCAGCCTGAATTTAGGGAGATAACCACTCCTGAGGACGTACTCTATATGGCTGGAGCGCGTGCCCCGGAACTGGGGTCCTGCTGCATGCAAACCCTGACCCTGGTCCTACAAGACCCCTTCAGATTCGAGTGAGAAGACACATGATTCACCGCCTGAGCCTATTGGCAACGACAACAATGCTTGGAATCACAAGCCTGACCATGGCTACGACCGCCGAGCCTCATGTTCTTCAGCAGGAACTGCTCCAAACCTACCCCGGGCTTCAACTGCACCATTCAAAGGATGGTCGAATTGCAAGGGTGTGGGGCAAGTCGTTTTCAGAAGGATCTACCCCAAAGGAATCCGCTGATGCATTTCTTGAAGACCACTCCCTGATCTGGGGTGTTGGAAGTGATGAGTTGGCACCGATTGGACGTTATCAGGATGGTCGACATCTCCAGCCGATCATGCCCGCACGTGACGCTGATGGAAACGTGACCGGCTACAAGTTCACCGGCGTCTGCTACACCCAGCGATCTGGGCGATATCCAGTCTGGCGGACCAGCCTGATCCTGCTCGCTCGAAATGCTGATGACCATCAACTGGTAATGGCCTCCTCCGATCTCCGTGATCTTGGTGACTTCGAACCAGTTGAGTTGCCAGCCCAGTACACCACCATTGAAAATGCATCCCGCATTGCTCGAGGACTGATGGGGCCGGACGCTGTCGTGGAAACTGCTCCGGGCGTTGCCGTCTTTGCAGGCGTCGACAATGATCCTGCCGATCCGACCATGGCACTCATCTTCGAGGCACGTGTGGGCACCAATGCCGATGGCAATGCCTACCAACGAATGCTCTATGTCGTCGATCCTGTTGCCAATACGGTTCTCTATGAGGAAAACAGAGTTCTCAACTGCATGGCTGCTCATGCTGGTCAGCAAGCCGCCTCCGCCATGAGTCTCATGGCTCCTGGTTCCGTGACCGGTACGGTTCAGGCCTTTGCGGGCGACGGCTACAGCGCCGAAGAATGCGATCCTGAAGCGACGATCGCCCTGCCCTATGCACTGGTCAATGTCGATGGACTCTCGGCTTATGCAAATATCAACGGCGAATTCACCATCGAAGGAAACGTCGGGTCCGGCGCCACCTTGACCGCCGCAGTCGACGGACGCTACTTCCTGGTGAACAATCAGGCACAGGCCGACAGCGAAGTCGTCTATTCCGTCAATGACGGTGACGATGTAACGATCCAGCACAACAAGGACGCCACCGAGTTCACGTTCGCTGAAGTAGACACCTACATCGCCGCCAATGATGTACGCGAAGTCATCCTCCAATCCAACCCGGACTTCCCGACCATCGCGACACAGGTCAACTGGCCGATCAACGTCAACCTGTCCGACACCTGCAATGCCTACTACGACTACTCGTCAATCAACTTCTTCAGCTCGGGCGGCGGATGCAACAACACCGGGTTCGGCACCATCACCTATCACGAATACGGGCACCACATGATTGCCTGTGCTGGCTCTGGGCAAAACGAATACGGCGAAGGCCAGAGTGATGTGCTCTCACTGATCATGACCTTCGATCCGGTGCTGGCCAGAGGCTTCTTCCTCGGCAACTGCACCAGTGGCATCAGGAACGCCGACAATTCATGTCAGTATCTGGATTCCGGCTGCTCCACCTGCGGAAGTGCGATCCATTCCTGCGGACAGTTGATCTCCGGCTGTGTCTATGACACCTATCTTCAACTCTCCAATTCATCACCGTTCACGGCCGCCCAGACCATTCGCGATCTTGCCGTAAACAGTACGCTCGTCCATACAGGAACCAGCATTGATCCAGCCATCACCATCGACTATCTCACACTTGATGATGACGATGGAGACCTCGGCAACGGGTCACCCAACTACAACGAAATCGCAGGTGGATTCGGTCTCCATGACATGGATGCACCCCAATTGGACTGGTTGACCATGACCCTTCCCAACGGGGTGCCTGCCTGGATCACTTCTTCGGGCGGCGATGAGATCCGCCTGTCCATCGCTGACAGCATTGGCTCGTATCAGGCAGGTAGCGCCAAGATCTACGTGAATGTAGACGGCATCTACGACATCTCCACACTGACCGATCTTGGCAACGGAGAATATGCCGCCAACTTCCCAGAAACGACCTGCGCAGCCAATGTACCTTTCTGGTTCAGCGCCAAGACGACCGACGGTATTACTCAGGTTCTTCCCGAAGGTGCACCGGACAACCAGTACTCCACGGTTTCAGCGACTTCGGAACCCAATGTCGCATTTGCAGATGACTGCACGACTGATCCAGGCTGGACCGTGTCCGGCGATGCGACTGACGGATTCTGGGAACGCGGCATCCCCGCAGGTGGCGGCAACAGGCCGCAGACCGATTGCGATGAGAACCCATCCTTCTGCTGGATCACCGAGAACACGGCCAGTGGCGGAGGTGATGTGGATGGCGGCGCGACGATTCTGACTTCACCACAGATCGATGCAACGGAAGTTGCCAGCGTGTCATTCTGCTACTGGTACAGGAACATCGGTGGCGGCTCGAATGTCGAAGACGATGTATTCCAGGTCGACATCTCCGATGACAACGGCGCTTCCTGGATCAATATCCTGACCGTCGGCCCGACTGGGCCAGGTACCACCGGTGAGTGGCTGACTGAAGAAAAGTTCTTCGCCGACTTCCCTGAATTCGAACCCAACGAGCGATTCCGTATTCGCTTCAATGCCTCGGATCTGAATGAGACCTCTCGCGTCGAAGCGGCTATCGACAACATCGTCATGGGATCGATCCCATGTGATCCTGATGAGCCTGGATGCGATGGGGATGCCGATGGTGATGGCGATGCAGACGTCAATGACATGCTCTACCTCCTCAGCGTATGGAATACGAGCGATCCCGCAGGCGATCTTGATGGGAACGGCAATGTGGATGTCAATGACATCCTGCTGCTGCTTTCGGTCTTCGGCGACTGCTGAACCAGTCATCCATAAAGTGCTACGATCACCTCCCGGGTTCCGGCCTCATGCCGGCCCGGGAGGTTTTTTCATGCGTATCCTGATCGGACTCATCGTTCTGAGCTGCATTGCTTCCACGGCCGCTGGCCTGCACCCGGACCATCATCCCTGGCGACCCGAAATCGAACTGCCTCGAACAGATCCATTTGCCAGACTGGATGATGAGGTCCTGCCAAGTCCGAATCGATTCAGGACCGCGTCAGGTGCGCCGGGTCCCGACTACTGGCAACAACAAGCGGACTACAGGATTGATGCCAGACTTGATACGCAGACCCATTCGATCATCGGGCAGGAGACGATCACGTACTACAACAACAGTCCCGACACACTCGACTATCTCTGGGTTCAGCTGGATCAGAACCGATTCAAGGCTGACTCCAAGGGGAAGATGTCGCAGCGAGCGCCCAATATCTCAGGCGGGATGAGCTTTGATGATCTTCGTTCACATCTGGAAAAGGAAAAGTTTCCCGGCGGGTTCAACATCAGCGCCGTGGTTGATGGTCAGGGGAATCCACTGCCTCATGTCGTGACCGGCACGATGATGCGGATCGATCTTCCTGAACCACTCGAGCCTGATGAGCAATTCGTCTTTTCAATCGACTGGACGCATCGGATCGTCCCAACCAACAAATTCGGTGCACGAAGTGGATTCGAGCTCTTTGACGACGGTCGATCGCTTTATGGATTGGCCCAGTGGTTTCCCCGGATGGCGGCCTATACCGACTACGACGGTTGGCAGACCCGACCCTTTCTCGGCCGAGGTGAGTTCACCCTTGAATTCGGCGACTACGACGTCTCACTGACCGTGCCTGAGAATCACATCGTCGCCTCAACCGGCGAACTGCAGAATCCAGAAGATGTTCTCAATCAGACCGAACGAGAACGGCTTGAAGAGGCTGCAGCCTCGGATCGTCCCGTCATGATCGTGACACGCGAAGATGCAGATGCCAAGTGCAATCGTGAAGCGGACGGGATGCGGACTTGGAGGTTCACCGCCAAGAACGTGCGAGACTTCGCCTGGGCCAGCTCACCGGACTTTGCCTGGGATGCCATGGCGGTTCAGGTCGAGGGCAATGATGAAAACATCATGTGCATGTCCTATTGGCCCCGCGAGGCTGATCTGCTGTGGGACAAGTATTCCACACACGCTGTGGCACATGGAATCGAGCAGTATTCCAAGCATGTGTTCCCCTATCCGTGGCCAGTTGCCATTTCCGTCAATGGTGTCGTGGGCGGTGGGATGGAATATCCAATGATCACCTTCAATGGGCCTCGCCCCGAAGAAGATGGAACGTATTCCCAGCGAACCAAGTACGGTCTGATTTCAGTCATCATTCACGAGGTCGGACATTTCTGGTTCCCCATGATCATCAACTCCGACGAACGTCAATGGACGTGGATGGACGAAGGGCTCAATACCTACGTGCAGTTTCTGGCAGAACGCGAATGGGAAGAGGACTACGCCCGTGAACGAGGTCTGCCAAGGGATATCACGGGCTACATGTCCAGTCCCAATCAGCGTCCAATCATGACCACCAGTGAATCCATCCTGCAGTTCGGACCCAATGCCTATGCCAAGCCCGCAACGGCGCTCAACATCCTTCGTGAAACCGTCGTCGGCCGCGAACTGTTCGACCACGCCTTCAAGACCTATTCACGACGATGGGCCTTCAAGCGACCTGAGCCAGCCGACTTCTTCCGCAGCATCGAAGACGCCTCGGGTGAAGATCTTGACTGGTTCTGGAGAGGCTGGTTCTACACCACCCAACCCGTGGATCTGAAGTTGAGTGGCGTGGAAACCTGGCGGGTACACAGTGAAAAGCCGGAAGTCGAGAATGAAGTGGATCGGGAAGAGGAGTCTCTGGACGAACCAACCCCCATCACCGCGACTCGGAATGAGGGAATCAATCGACGAACCGACCGGTATCCCGAACTGATCGACTTCTACAACACCTACGATGAACATGCGGTCACCCCTGCGGACAAGCGAGCACGGGAACGCCTCCTCGAGCAGATCAAGGAAGAAGACGAGGCCTTGCTGGATACCAAGGACTACTTCCATATCCTGCGATTCTCGAGCAATGGTGCTCAGGTCATGCCGATTCCTCTGCTCATTGAATATGAAGATGGTTCAACGGAGGAACTTACCCTTCCCGCGGACCTCTGGCGATCCGACCATCGCAATACTTCGACCATGTTGATCAGACCTCTGGCGATCACCCGGGTGACCCTCGATCCCCATGACGAGATTGCTGATATCGATCGAAGTGACAACACCTATCCGCCCCTTGTTGATTCCAGCAGATTCCGGCTTCGACCTGATTGGTCCGGAACAAATCCGATGCGTGAGGCACGGATTGAAAACGCTCGCGCCGAAACCGAGCAGACGGCTCAAGCCTGGGCCACAGAGGTTGCGCAGGGATCCGGCATCCCTGGCAGTACACCCGAGTCACCCGAGGATGGCTGGGGCAATCCGATGATGCTGGTCATGCTTCCGGCCTCCGATGATCCCAAGGCTCCAATCGCAAGAATCATGAGCAACGGGCCTGATGGTGCTGCCGGAACACTCGATGATCTCAGCGCCGAAGTTTCTCCTGATGGAAGCCTTGATCCGCTTCGAACTGCGGAAGAACGAGTTGCTCCTTGAGCACGGAAGAACGGACGATACGACATCCGGACAGGAGGACGGAGCTGCTGCTGCAGTTTCTGGCGCTCAATCATCCTGACTGTCCTGGATGTGGCCATCAGTTGAATCTGGGAAACATCTGTCCCGAATGCGGCGCCTCGGTGCAGCTGTCTCTGAATCCACGGGACAAGTTGTCGTTTCGGTGGCTGTTCGCCTTCATTCCCTGGCTGTCGCTGGCAGGAAGTGGAATCCTGAACTGGCTGCTCTACATCGTGACCATCCTCATGGTCGGCCCTGCGAGTCTCGCCGAATCATTCTCGATGATCTCTCCCGTTCAGCTGCCACTGGCACTGAGCCTTGAACTGATGCTGCTTGGATCGCCTTTCATCATCCTTCTCCTCTGGAAGAAACGTCTGGAGATGCATGACTGGAAGAACTCCACCATCTTCCTGCTCGGGCTGGCTCCCCTTCTGGGATGGGCCTACAACCTGGTTACGGCGTTCTGGATCATTCATGTCTGAATCGAAAAATCATGAGATCCTGAAGCAGTTCATCACCGAACATCAGTCGAGTTGCCCTTTCTGCAAATCGAAACTGGTTGATACGACCAGATGCCTGAATTGCAATGAAGTCCTGAAGCTCGGCATCGTGAAACATGATGACTGGAATGATCCCGCCTTCAACAGACGATGGAGAATCCTGTTTCTTCCCTGGTTCCTGCTGTGCTACATGGCGATGACTCAATGGGCGGTCTACATCAGCGAACTGGTTCTCGGCGGAGCAAGCCTGAGCGATCTCTTCGGCTTGCCAGGAATGCAACTCTTTCCCGTCCTCGCCTTCCTGAGTGGTTGGCTGGAAATGCTGTCACCGATCATCTGCATCCTGATGTGGCGATTCCGATCCAGAGTCAGTGGCCTGCCCGGGTGGCTGATCTGGACCATCTTCGGCGCGGCCGTGCTGATCTGGATCCAGATGCTGCACTGGCCACTGAGCATACTGTTGTTCTGATCTAGAGAACCAGCAGCAGGGTCAGCACCAGCGACACCCACACGATATCCATGAAATGCCAGTACATCCCGATGTAGTGGATTCCCCTGACTCTCCCGGCATGCCACGCTCCCATGATCACCGTGATCGTGACCACGGCCAGAGGGATGAGCCCGCCGATCAGGTGAGCGGCATGCAATCCGGTAAGAACATGAAATCCGGTAACCGCCAGACGTGGCACCTGTTCCTGCTGAATCAACGACTGGATCGCTGCGTCCCATTCAAACCATGCGATGGTCTGCGAAGCGAGGAACGAAACCCCCAGCAGCAGGGTCAGCCCGAGCGACAGCCTGATCTGAAACGCCTGACCCTTGCGTGAAGACCAGATGGCCCACTGCATCGTCATGCTGCTCAAGACCAATGCTCCAGTACTCCACCAGACCGCTGGAGGCAGCGGCGGCAGCTTGGATGGCCATGATGAATCATCCAGCCGAATGGCCAGGATGCCCAGGATCATGGCGCCGAAGAGCATGCCCACACCACCAAGAAACAGCAGCATTCCGAATCGGCCTGCAACGAACTGATCCTGTTCCGTACGAAAGACGAAGCGGGTTCCGTGACCGGCCTGATTCAACTCACTGATCGCCATCAACCTGGGAGGTCGTGGCTGCTGCCGGAGCAGCCTCCGTCATCAACTTGTCCAGCTGTTGCTGTACTGGAACCGAGTTGCCGGGAATCATGTTCGGCTGATTTTCACCCGTATCCATCAAGGCGAATCCAATGAACAGGAACACCAGAAGACAGGAGATGACGAAGATGAATCCGATGAAGGAACGGTCCCAGCGAAGATGCATGAAGATCATCGTCACGATGAAGACCTTGAGACTGGCGACCGCCAGGGCAAGCCCCATGTTCATCGACGGGATGTTCAGGATATTGAAATCAAGCTCCGCAACCCAGACGGTTACCGCGGTCAGAAAGAGAAGTGCCGCGCAGGTTCCAATGAGAACCTTCAGAGGAACAATATGATCGACAGCGCCATGTTCGTGTTTACCCATTGAGTACAGCCCGTCAGATCAGATAGAACAGTGGGAAGAGGAAGATCCAGATCACGTCGACGATATGCCAGTACAGACCGCCAAGATCGATCGGAGTGTAGTAGTCGTAACTGAACCTGCCACGAAGCGTCAGAATCAGGAGCCAGGTGATCACGATTCCACCCACGATGACGTGAATGCCGTGCAATCCCGTCATCATGAAGTAGATCGAGAAGAATTTCTGGGCATTGACCGGCCGTTCCGGGTCCTGAAGAGGATGAGCCAGATGAAGCTCCTTGTTCGGCGAAGTGTCCTCGGCGAACTTCAGCAATGGGCCCGAATTCTCCACCTTTCCGATGACGGAATCAGGAAGGAAGGCTCGGAGTTCGGACGTCTCGACCTTGAGTTTGCTGTCGGTGAAGCCCTCTGGCCCGGTAGCGGCTGGAGATTTCGTCCAGATTTCCGCATTGGCTGGAGCCGGTGGCATCTCCGATTCAAGCTGAACCTGAGCAGCAAACGCTGCGGACTGTTCCTCTGCGGAAAGTGCTGCTGCGGCCTCAGCTTCACGCCCCTGCTCATCAAGCGGGAGCCACATGTAGGAAGCCTCGGGCTTCTCATAGAAATACATGCCAGGCAGCAGACCCTCATGGATCTTATGGTTGTACTCGATGTACTTGATCACCATGAATCCGCCCGCACCGAACAGCGTCAGCACCAGACAAATCGCCACAGCTTTCATTTGGCCACGGGCTGAGTAGGTGACTGCCATGGCCATCGTCATCGAACTGAGCAGGAGCACGCAGGTGTTCAAGCCGCCCCAGAACGTATCCAGAAACTGGGAGCCGTACTCGAAGATCTCAGGATGATTGGCCCGCCACACGGCATAGGCGACGAACAGACCGCCGAACAACAGGATCTCTGTTGAAAGGAACAGCCACATTCCAAGCTTGCCGGCTTCGAACTGCTGCTTGGAATCACGCCAGTGATGCCCCTGATGAGGCAGATGATCATGATGATCATGATCATGCCCGTGCGCCGGATTGATATCAAGCTGGGACACTAGTGGCTCCCTTCCGATTCAGCCGCCGGGCTGCCGTCTGGGTGAGGGATGTCGGATCGCCAGACATAGCCCTGCTCCTTCTCGCTCCATTCCAGAACCGTGAAGTCATAACAGTCGCCGACGACTGGCTGTTCCGCGAAGTTGTCCCATGGTGGCGGCGAGGCACACTGCCATTCAAGGCTGCGGCCACCCCATGGGTTGGCGGGAGCCTTTCGACCGCTGAAGAGTGAGGCCACCAGATAGATCGCGGTGACCACGAACCCGAGTCCCATCACATAGGAACCATAGGTGGAGATCATGTGATAGATCTGGAATCCCGCATCCTCTGGATAGGTCGCGTAACGACGAGGCATGCCCTGGGAACCAAGCATGAACTGGGACAAGAACGTGACATTGAACCCGACGAAGACCAGGAACCAGGCGAAGCGGCCGGCATTCTCGTTGTACATCTTGCCGGTCATCTTCGGCCACCAGTGGTGAATGCCGCCGATGAAGGCGAGCAGCGCGCTGCCCATCATGACGTAGTGGAAGTGAGCCACCACGAAATACGTGTCATGCAGATGAACATCTGTCGCCAGGGTACCCAGATGCAGACCAGTCAGACCACCAATGGTGAAGATGAACAGGAAGCCCATGCCATAGAGCATCGGTGTATTCCAGCTGATCGTTCCCTTGTACATGGTGGCCAGCCAGTTGAAGATCTTCACCGCTGAAGGAATCGCCACGGAGAACGTGATCGCGGAGAAGATGACACTGACCAGACCGCTCTGGCCGGAGGTGAACATGTGATGACCCCACACCAGGAAGGAGAAGACCGCGATCGCGATCGAACTCCAGGCGATGAAGCTGTATCCGAAGATGTGTCGGTGGCTGTGTACCGAGATGAGTTCACTGATGACACCCATGGCCGGCAGAATCATGATGTATACCGCAGGGTGTGAGTAGAACCAGAAGAAGTGCTGGTAGAGAACCGGGTCACCACCCAATGCCGGGTTGAAGATGCCGATTCCAAAGGCTCGTTCAACCACCAGCAATGCCAGTGTGATGCCCAGGACCGGTGTCGCAAGAACCTGAATCACTGAAGTCGCATAGATCGACCACGGGAACAATGGCATGCGGAACCATGTCATTCCCGGAGGACGAAGACGGTGAATGGTCACCAGGAAGTTCATCCCGGTGAAGATGGAGGCGAAGCCCAGAATGAAGGCGCCGGTCAATGCGGGAATCACACCACCCATCGCTGAATTCGTGTCCGTGCTGTACGGGGTGTAGAACGTCCAGCCGGTGTCCAGACCACCCGTGAACATGGCCATCACGAAGAACAGGGCGCCGATGATCCAGAGGTAGTAGGAGAAGAGATTCAGTCTGGGGAAGGCCACATCCTTGGCTCCCAGCATGATGGGCAGGATGAAGTTGCCCAAGGAGGCCGGGACACTCGGGATGATCACCAGGAAGACCATGATGGCCCCGTGCAGCGTAAAGGCCTGATTGTACTGATCCTGACCCATGATCGTGCCTTCTGGGGTCAGAAGCTGCGTTCGAACCAGAAGCGCGAACACGCCGCCCATGAAGAAGGCACCAAGGACGGATACGAGATACATCAATCCGATTCGCTTGTGGTCGACCGTCAGCAACCAGGATTTCAAGCCCGTCGTATGAGTCAGGTAGTTGTCTTCGACCAGTTTTGGTCGTTCATGTGTTCCTGCTTCAAGCGTCGTCATGTCAGCCACCTTTTCCTGCGGTCGCAACAGCATCAAACTCGTTCTCGTCACCAATTTCAGGTGCCGATGCTTCAACTTCCCCCATGCCGGGATCCAGTTCGTTCAGATCCGGAGATTCGATTCGATTGCCCTGGTCGTCAACCATGCGATCGAGATACTTCATCATCAGGACCAGCGCAAGAACCTGACGTTCCTTCAGCTGGCCCTGGAAGCTGGGCATGGCTCCAGCATAGTTCTGGACGATATGGCTCTGCGGCACGAGGATGGAGTCACGGATGTAGTCCTCCGGCTCCGGGAACTCCTTGCCTGGCCCGATCATGTCGGAAAGTCTGCGGCCGTCCTTGAAGACCGTTTCACCATTGGCGGTCCGGTCCCAAAGACCCTTGAAGGAGGGGCCTACGGCTGTACTGCCGTCGAGGGAGTGGCAGGAGGAGCAGCGGTTGTAGAGACGATCCAATGCATAGGTCGGCAGGTCCTGCTCGGGCAGATCCATGTATTCCGTGGCCAACTTGCCCATCGTCTCCTGGAATTGATCCTCCGGAAGGACTTCCACCAGCGCGAGCATCTTGGAATGGTCCGTACCGCAGTACTCCGTACAGTAGAGCTGGTACACGCCGGGCTTGGTCGCCTCGAACCAGAGTCGGCTGTAGCGACCGGGAATGATGTCCTGCTTCACTCGGAAAGCAGGAACGAAGCAACTGTGCAGCACGTCGGCTGAGGTCATGAGGAATTCAACCGGACGTCCAACCGGGACGGTGACGACGCCGGCCTGATTCACCCCGTACTCGGGATGATCAAAGGACCATGACCACTTCTGGGCCGTGACCGACACTTCATAGGCACTGCTTGGTGCCCGACGAAGATCCAGGAAGCCGGCCATGCCGACATAGAAGATTCCGACTACCAGGAACAGTGGCACGAGGGTCCATGTGAGTTCCAGTGCCGTGTTGTGGACCGGGCCGTCATCCTCGAAATTGACCTGTCCCTTCCTCTTTCGATATCGAATGGCAAACCAGACCAGAACGATCGTGATCACGATCTGGAAGAAGTAGCTCAGTACCGTGATGAAGTCGAAGACATGATCAACGAAGGGTGCCTGTGTCGACGCTGATTCGGGCATCCAGAACGTGCCCTGGCCCGAAGTCGGGACAAGCGGGTCATTGAACGCGAGAAGCGTTCCTGCAACAGAGCCCAGGAAGGACATCATGCCTCACCTCCCACGGGATCTCCGCGGTGCCATTGATATGCATCTGAAGAGGGTTGAGCCTTCGGGTCGCGATGCTTGGGTCCCTTGGCTGCCAGCAGGACAATGCCGACTGCCAGCACGATGATGGTGAGCACACCACCAAGCCGCATGATTTTCCAGGCATCAGCCACGTAGGCGCCCGTCTCCGGGTCCCATTGAAAACAGTTGAACAAGAGAAGGGTATCGATCGGGGTTCCAATGCCACCTTCCGATGCCTCAACCAGCGCGAATCGAAGATCACGAGGCTTGAATCGAACATCGTTCATGTACTTGGAGATGACTCCATCCGGCGTCAGGAACATGATGCTCGAGGTATGGGCGTATTCGCCGCTCTTTTCATCAAAGCGATAACCAAATCCAACCGTTCGAGCCAGGGTCTCGATCTCTGCCTGATCTCCGACCAGGAAATGCCAGCCTTCGGCTGCTTCTTCTCGACCATACTTGGCGACATAACCAGCCTTGTTCTGCGCCGCCAAAGGTGCATCTTCATCCGGATTGATGCTCACGGTGACGATGTCGAATTCCTGACCAGCAGTCCATTCCATCTCACGAAGACCATCCACCAGACCGTTCAGAGTCAGGGAACAGAGCATCGGGCAACGGTAGTAATTGAGCGTGAGGATGACGGGCCGACCAGCTCGCGTGAGATCCTTGAGCTGAACTTCGCGATTCTCCGAATCACGGAAGGTCAGATTCATCGGTACCTTCTGATTGAGCCGCTGGACGATACCGACCCCTTGCAGCTCTGCTGGAAGTTCATCGGCCAGCAACTGCCCCTGAGCAGCACTGGACATCGACAGCATTCCCATCGCGGCAATGGCGATGGAAGAAGCGAATCGAATTGGGGCACAAACGAAGGTCATGGCTTTGAAGGGGCTTCCTCTGCATTCTGGTCCGAGGCGTATCGATCAACGATGATCTGCTTGGCCTGATCAATGGGGAGCTTCAACTTGCGTTCGATGACCATGTCACCGGAACCATCGGTGTAGGTCTCCCAATGAGCCTCCTCCATGAGGCGATCCTTGTCGGCGATTCGCTGCGTTTCACGTGCCTCAGAGGCATCGGCAACGAATTTCCTGTTCTCTTCTCTTCGCTCCGCACCGAAGTAAAGCCCACCGACGGCCAGGCAAGTGACGACGGTCAGAATCGTTCCAGCAATCGTGATGACCCAGGTCGGCCCCCCTCGAGGGTCCTCCGTGTCTTCCAGATGCGGGTCGACTTGATTGTCATGCTCAGCGTGCGACATGTTTACTCCGCCTTCATATTGAAGGCTCAGATATTCTCAAAGTCCAAGGATTCACTCAATCTTGGGTCAGAAACCGGCACAAGCGAGCAACGTCGGAGGGCCATGAAGGTCCCTGCGACCAGCAGGCCAAGCATTCCAACCACTGCGGTGAAATTCAGGATCGACAGGTTCCATCCGACTGAAACGGCGCCTGAATCAACTTGATCCATCAGTTGAATCAGACTCTCGGCATCATGGGCCGCCTTCACAGGCAAAGTCGGCATCACAAGCCAGTAGACGTCGACGATCATCATCAACACCATCCAGACCGCGATCACTGAAAGTGATTTGTTCCACCTCTTGGGCCAGCGTGAAACCAGCAGCAGGAAAGGAAGCATGAAATGGCCGAAGACCAGAAGCAGGGAAACCCACTTCCAGTTGCCCATCTGCCTTGGCAGGAACCAACCCGTTTCGATCGGGATGTTCGCGTACCAGATCAGCATGTACTGGCTGTAGCCGATGTAGGCCCAGAAGACGACTCCAAAGGCAAACAGAAGCTTGCCCATGTCCTGATAATGCTCTTTCGAGATGGCCCCCTGCATCCGACCATTCGACTGCAGGAACGTCGCAAAGAGGATCAGGCAGGAGAAGAAACCGGTCACGCTCACAGCGAACCAGTAGACACCGAACATGGTGCTGAACCATGTTGGTTCAAGGCTCATCACCCAGTCGACGCCTGCAAAGGTCTGAGACAGGGCATACAGCATGATCCCGACTGGAGCGGCCGTCTGCATTCTTCGGGTTCTGGCAAGATCACCATCATGATCCTGTCCAACCGATTGGCCGACGAAGAACTGCGCGAGTGCTGCCCAGATCACCAGGAAGCAGATGGCCCTGATGCTCCAGAATGTCGGATTGAGATAGCCGGCCTTCTTCTGAAGAACCACATCATGACTTACGATTGCAGGATCAGCCCATGGATAGAGAATGGCGCCCTCGCCCATCCAGACCATGACGATCACGGGAACAAAGGCCAACCAGAGCCATCGGAGGTTGGAAGCCAGACCCTCCGCCAGACGACGAAGGCTGACCGACCAGCCTGCTCTTGTGATGTGTTGAAGCATCACGAAGAAGAGTGCTCCAAGCGACACGCCGGTGATCACCATGAAACCAAACAGATAGGACTTCCAGAAGACGGCCCAACTGGAACTGCTGGCTGCCAGCGCGATCGTCGCACCGATGCCACCGACTCCAATGAGTCCTCCTCCAGCCATGCCGGTTGAACCAAGACCGCCGAGACTGAGTGTGCTGCGATCAAGAGCGGTCATGATGCACCTCCATGATCCATGGTGGATGCTTCATCAGTTGCCTGCGATGCAGCTGCTTCATCAGGGTCGAGAACCTGAACCTTCTCAGGAAGACTGCTCATGCCGTCGATCGATTCATCGCTTGCGTCACCTGCTACCTGCAGGGCCTTGATGTAGGCCACGATCGCCCAGCGATCCTCAACACGGATCTGCGCGGCATAACTGGCCATGTTGTTCTTGCCATTGCTGATGGTGTAGAACAACTGACCCAGAGGCTGCTCGCCGACCGACTCTTCATGGAGATTCTTGGGTTGCACCCAGGTCGTGCCGTTATTCACCGACGGAGAAAGATTCAGCAGAAGCATGGCACGCTCGTGAACCAGTCCATCCCCTTCACCCTGCACGCCGTGACAGGGAAGGCAGTAGATCATGTAGCGTTCCTGACCACGATTCAGCAGGTCGATGTCCACATCGATCTGTGCCGGGAAGGTCGTCGCGTACTCGCCGTCAACGGTGCCCAGGAAGTAATGCGTATCACCAACCATCTGTGAACGTGCGACCGTTCCGGGCACAGGCTGCCGCATCGCACGCGAGTCCTCGAAGAGGATGTTCTGCTGCTGGGCCTTGTACCTCGGCTGGTTATCCATGTTCTGAATGATGTGGATACGGCGAGAATCCCGTGGCACGGAACGGGCCCGGATGATCAGCGCTGGCGGAATCAGGGCCACGAACGTGATGATGATGGCTACGTAGTAGAAACCACGTGGCACCTTCATGAAGAGGAGGTCGGATTGTCGCTTTGGCTTGTCATGCGACATGGGTCAGTCCTCCAACTCGTGAATGGCGACGGGGTCCAACGACTCGAGCAATGCTTCAGTCTGTGGACGTACGAAGTTCGGATCCCGGCTCTCGATCACCAGATAGAAACGGTCGTCAGTCATTCGGTTCATCTTGGTCGACTTGAGAACCGGGTGATACAGACAAGGCAGCTTGTTCAAAAGGAACATGCCACCGACCGTGGTCAACGCGGATAGAAGTACCGTCAACTCGAACGTCACCGGAATGAAGGCAGGCAGAGAGATCAATGGCTTGCCGCTGACCTCGAACTGATACCCCACCACAGGGACGATCGCCCAGATATTGACTTCCAGAGAATTGGTGAAGATCTGAAGCAGCAAGGCGATGCACGTGCCAGTGAGCCCACCGAAGAACACGATGATGGGCAGGATCGTGTACTGCACACCCATGGCGAAATCGAGTCCATGAACCGGGAACGGAACATGACAATCCCACCAGCGGTAATTGGCTTCACGAACCTTCTTGGCAGCCGATGTGATTGCTGCTGGAGTCGTGAACTCGGCGGCAAGGCCCCAGAGCTTGGTCGGGGTACCGTCATTACTCATGTCATCAATGATGGTCTTTGGTTCTGAATGGAGATCAGATGCGCTCATGCATGCCCCTCCTCATCATCGTGATGGTGGCCTGCATGAGGATCCGCTTCCGGCATCACAGCCTTGATTTCCGAAATCGCCAGAATCGGCAGGAAGCGAATGAACAGCAGGAACAGCGTCATGAACAGTCCGAAGCTGCCCAGGAAGGTCAGGATGTCCACCCACGTGGGCTCGAACCAGCCCCAGCTGCTGGGCAGGAAGTCCTGGGCAAGCGAAGTGATCGTGATCACGAATCGCTCGAACCACATGCCGATGTTGACGAACAAGGACGCAAAGAACAGCACCCAGATGTTTCGACGGCACCACTTGAACCAGAAGATCTGGGGCGTGATGACGTTGCAGGAAATCATGATCCAGTAGGACCATGCGTACTGACCGAAGGCTCGATTCACGAAGGCGAACTGCTCGTAGATCTCACCGGAATACCACGCCATGAAGAATTCCATGCCATAGGCATACCCGACCATCGTGCCGGTCAGCAGAATGATCTTGGCCATGTTCTCCAGATGTCTCTGGGTGATGAAGTTCTTCAGGCCCCAGAGTTCACGAGCAGGAATTGCCAGCGTCAACACCATGGCGAATCCACTGAAGATCGCACCCGCGACGAAGTACGGCGGGAAGATCGTGGTATGCCAGCCAGGAAGCTGGGAAACAGCGAAGTCGAAGGAAACGATGGTATGGACGGACA
>PBAY01000015.1 GCA_002717655.1 Phycisphaerae bacterium
CGGCAGCGGACCAGAGATCATCACTGTCGCCTCGTTGACCGGTTTCCATCTGACAGAGTCCATCACTCTGTTCAAGTGCAATCATGCTGTGAGGTGCATTGGCGGCGCCGCCGCACCATGCGATGTCGTTGCCTGAGCCCACGTTTGGATCAACATGCCAGATCGCAAGGCCACAGCCATGGAGTTCCTGATCAAACCCGATTGGTTGACGATTTTCGATCAGAAGATACTGGCTGCTGTCAGGGTCATGCTGGATCTTCAGCGCAAAGGGTTGACTGCCGATGGCCGGCAGACTCAATCCGGTGTACTCGCCGATCACCAGTTGAGGCTGAATCCAACCCATTTCGGCACGGCACCACGCAGACATGTGTGCAGGTCGTTCGGGAGAGTTCCAGTTGCCCGAAGCCATGAGACAGAAATGGCCGCAACCGGCATTGGATGACATGCCGGTTCCGTACAGATCGGGGAGGCCCAGAGCATGGCCGAATTCATGGCAGAACACGCCGATTTCAATCAGCGTGTTGTTGCATGAAAGCGCGGGCATGACCGTGTAATCGTTGATCTGGATCATGCCGCCATTGGCAGAGGCATCATCAGTCGTGAACATG
Source organism: Phycisphaerae bacterium (assembly GCA_002717655.1). GTDB lineage: Bacteria > Planctomycetota > Phycisphaerae > Phycisphaerales > SM1A02 > UBA1668. The sequence goes on from PBAY01000015.1 coordinate 609, forward strand.
CCGCCGGAACCATTGGCTGCCCAGTTGGCGGAGTTGTAGGTCCAGCGATGGGACCAGATGTTGGGGTTGCCGCATTCGCCACCCATTTCAGGGTGGACCAGGGCAACGAGATCGACGATGCCATCGTCATCACCGGAATTGGGGATGCCGTCAGGTCCATCATTGTCGTAGGCGCTGAAGTCGATGCCAGCATCTGCAATCGTCAGTGATTCATCGAGATAGGCATAGACCAGTTGGCCTGCGCCACCGATTCCATTTCCACCACCCTGGTAGACGGTGTCATTATTGGCCAGATTTCCAATGTCGAAGACACGTCCATCAAAGGTGAAGTTGCCATAGGAGACTTCGTAGTAGTACTCCGTGAGCGTCCCGGTCGGCCAGGGCCCATCAAAGAGTTCCTGTTGCAGATCGACTGCAGTATTGACGGGGAGATTGACGTTGTTGAAGCCGAAGCAGAGAACGGGAACATCCAGCACACCTGTGACGGCTCGGTTCACAGGTGCAGCACCATTGCGTTCACCACCGTGGTCACCCATTTCGCGGGCCAGCTTTGCGGCCTTGGCCTTGTTGCGCCAGGCCCCTGGTGTATCGAACGTCACCTGACTGCGTTTGGCGTGATCAATCATATGCTGCGGAACAGTGACGCCAGGAGCAGGCGTTGTCGTGGCAGCGGTTGGATTCGAGGTCATGAGCAGGGTCGGAATGAGGGTAGTAGCCAGAATGCAGCCACTGCCAAGAACGGGCTTGAATTTCATGTTTGAGTTCCTCTCTGGATTGCTTGATTCGGATGGGAATCAGGGCTCCGGAAGGAATCCGTTCCTCAAGGCAGGATCTATCAGTTCAATCTGCAGGAATGCATAATTCGCCCTGCAGAGGCGATTCCGGGTGGTTCAGGGGATGTCTTTCAGCTTTGTTTCTATAGTGGTCGAGACGACCATTCGCTTCAGGAGAAATCCCATGCTTCGTATCTGCACCGTTCTGTTCACTCTGGTTCTGACAACAGTGGCCTGGGCTCAGGCCAGTTCCGCTCCTGACCGTCGGGTACGCCAGTCGCCAGAGCAGTTGATTCAACGTTGGATGGAGGTCTCCGGGGGCAGCTCGGCGTATGACGCCATGACCGGGCGGAGCCGTACCTGGATGTTGACCTTTTCAAACGGCGGTGAAGCAACCATCAACGGTGTTGCGGATGCCAAGGGTCGTTACTTCGTCATGACACAGGCTCCCCTCAAGGAAAAGAAGATGATCGAGGCCAGTAATGGCCAGGGTGCCTGGCTCATCAATGAGAAAGGGCAGGCGAAGCTGATGACGGAGACCCAGCAGGCGGTCACCGACATCGTCGAAGATCCACTCTGGGGCAAGAAGACGGACAAGATCTTCAAGCGAATGGCGACATCAGCAAGCAAGCAGCAGTTTGGTGGCGAACTGTGCTGGCAGGTGATCGGGCTCCTGCCGAACCGAAATCGGATTGAACTGTTCTTCTCCGTTGAGTCGGGCCAGTGGAAGGGTCTTGAATACCTTCGCAAGCGTCCGGGCAGAGAGACAACCCGAAATCAGATCGCCTTCAGCGACTTTCGTGAACAGGACGGGTTCACTGTTCCATTCACCTTTGACGCCACCGACGACAATGGCGGAGCGACCGGGAAGCTCACGAAGCTGGAATTCAATCCTGAGATTCCAGCAGATACGTTCAATGTTCCTGATTCGATCAGGTCAATCGTTCCTGCTGAACCAGTGGGCGCTGCTTCGAAGGCAACCGGTGGTGCTCATGGCAAATTGATCGGAATGATCGGCTCCGAGGTGGTCGACAAGAACGGACGCAGGGTTTCAAGCAGTGCCTTGGGGTCCAAGGACAATGTCCTGCTTTATTTCTCTGCCAGCTGGTGCCCGCCATGCAAGCGGTTCACGCCTGGCCTGGTCGAATTCTTCAACAAGAATGCTGAAGACAAGAATTTCACAATCGTCTTCGTGAGTTCCGATCGAAGCCAGGATGCGATGCTCAAGTACATGAAGGATTACAACATGGACTTCTGGGCGGTACCGTTTGATCGAGTCAACCCAAGTGGGATAAAGACGGTCTATGGCGATCGGGGTATTCCCAATCTCGTCTGGTTGAATGCGGCTGATGAGGCGGTAGCCAAGAGTTATGTCAACGGCAGTTATGTAGGACCGAATAAAGTGCTCAGCGACTTCGGTCAGTCCATGGGCGTCAACTGATCAGCTTCTGGTTGTACTGCTTCCTGACTGATTGCTGTCGGGTCTGGCCGCATCGTGGTGGCTTCAATCCCGCGAGTGAGATCCGACTCTGCGGCGATATGGCCGAATGCAGCCCAGTTCGTTGACTCAACCAATTGTTCCAGTCGGGCTCTGGCGAGTTGTTCATTTCCCTGAAACAACTCATGCATCGCGATCCCGTAGGCCATGGTTGCTTCATCGACACCCGCATCAAGATGAGAGTTGCTTTCTGCTTCAATGAGGTTCCCTTGAAAGCGGAGCAGGAGCAGTTGGTAGGTCTGATTCTCAATCAGATCCATTTCTGGTTCGGCGGCCATCAAAGCCTCTCTTGCCAGTTCAGCCTGTCCGGCGCGGGTGGCGGACAGGAACATCCAGTAGGCAGCGGCGACGGCCATGTCATCATTGCGTGCAAGTTCAAGACATCTCTGGAAGTCGAGGCTCGCGAGGTCGAATGATCCGGTCAGATATCTTGCGAGGCCCAGGTGATACAGAATATTGCCGCGGGTCGTGCTTCTTGGTTTTCCCTGAGCATTGGGCATGCCATCGGGTTCGATCTGATCAGTCAGATGTCTCGAAAGTTCATCGGCTTCTTTCAGATCTTCAATCGCAGCTGGAAATTCTCTCAGCGTGATGTAGCGGTGCCCGCGATGCCTTCGCAGTCGATGGCTCTCGGGATGTTCCTGGAGTCCTGTGGTATAGATTTCGATGGCTTCGCGGTACCGGCCAAGATAAGCGGTACGTCTTCCGACCCAGATGGTCGCATCTTCACTTTCAGGATGCACGGCAAGTATCGTTTTGGCCTGCTTCAGTGCAAGTTCTCGCTGTGCCTGAACCTCATCAGGCAAAGCCGGTGCATGCAGCGATCGACCCTGCAATGAATAGGCTTGAGGTTGCTGGCAGGCATGCAAGGCCAGCAACGGCAACAGAAACAGAGTCAGGACAAGAAGTTTCATCCACGACAGCGTATGCGATGCGTGGCAGTCGGGTCAGCTTCTTCGGCGTCTGGATGTCAGAAGTGGAAGAAGCAGAAGCGAGAGTGAGGCTGGTGCGGGCATGTTCACCGCCACCAGGCTGACATCATCGACCAGTGTGCCCAGTGTGTCATCCATGCTGTTGTCGCCCAGCGTCAATCTTGAAAGATCACCATTGCCCATGACCAGAATGCTGATGGTTTCCCATGCGGTATTGGTCAATCCGCTGCCACTTGCGGAAAGATCGATGACGACATCATCATTCCAGCTGACCAGGAGATGGTTGTCATCGACACCAGGGCGAGCGGAGAAGGACAGCGTCAGCATGTATTGCTGGCCCAGTCCGGTCTGGACAGCCTGCATGATGCTTGAAGAACCGGTTTCATTCTGAAACCAACCGCCTCCAGGCCCATTCTGATCGGCATCCAATTCCAGCCATTGTTCTCCATCAAAGGAATCCCATCCTCCAACGCCTCGTTGAAGTTCGATGCCTGGTCCGGAGATCAGTTCCCATCCGGGAATCTCGCTGAAGAGATCCCAGCTTCCCTTTACGACATGGGATTCGAATGAACCATTCGTCAGAAGGTTTGGTTCAGATGACGCGAATGCCGTTGTGGATGAAATGGCAAGTAAAACGGCCGTGCCGCTCATGCTCCATCGCCTTGCAGACATGGAGACCTCCTCTTTCCCCGGCCCTCACGCAGTTCCCTTGGCGACGGTCTCCGAGCGTGGGATCGTCGCCGTTGATCATGTACGCGTTCGCAGGAACTCGGGTTCCTACTGTTGGGCATATGTTTGCATTTCAACGGTGTTTGAAACCTGTGTCAGGGTGGTTAAGGTGGAGTCATGTACAGTCATGTTGTCAAGACGGTGGATGGCCATACTGCCGGTGAGCCGCTTCGAATCATTGCGGATGGAATTCCTCAACTGCCTGGAAGCACGATGCTCGAGCGTCGACGCCATGCAATTCAACATATCAATGAATTTCGCACCATTCTCATGTGGGAGCCGCGTGGCCACCGTGACATGTATGGAGCAATTCTGACTCCTCCGGCTACGGATGATGGTGATGTCGGTGTCTTGTTCATGCACAACGATGGTTTCAGTACGATGTGTGGTCATGGAATCATCGCGTTGGCTTCACTGGGGCCGGGTGAAGGTCTAGTACCACTGGATTGGTCGAATCCTCTCATTAGATTTGACACGCCTGCAGGACGCGTTGTGGCAAGAGTTCGCCATGAGAACCGTCGAATAGAAGATATTGCTTTCTGCAACGTCCCATCATTCGTGGTTGATGTGGATGCGTCTGTTCATGTTCCGGGCCTTGGTGACGTTCGCTATGACCTTGCCTTCGGGGGGGCCTTCTATGCCTATGTGGACGCTGCTTCCGTCGGGTTGGAACTTGAGGCAGATCAATCGCAACGCATTGTTGATGTATCGATGTCTATCAAACGCGAGCTGATTGAACGCAATTGTCTTGGTGAGGGTGTGCTCGGCGATGAACTGGACTTTTTGTATGGCGTCATTCTGACGGGTCCTGCACATGGGGAGGCACATAGTCGGAATGTCTGCGTCTTTGCAGACGGGGAAGTTGATCGTTCACCAACGGGAACCGGTGTCAGTGGTCGAATTGCGATTCATCATCATCGGGGTGAAGTCGGTCTGGGAGAGCACATCAGAATCGAGAGCATTCTTGGGACGACATTTGATGTCGCGGCAGTAGAGGACCTGACGGTGGATGATCGTGATGCAGTCGTGCCCGAGGTAACGGGCATGGCCTACCTGACAGGTCGTCATGAATTCGTGGTTGATCCCATGGACCCTCTGGGAACAGGCTTTCTGCTTGGCGGCTGAGATGAATCGAGTCTCATGAATTGCCATGTGGTAGGGTAGGGCGTCAGCATTCAATGCCTGCGAGAGGAGCATCTTCATGACTCTGGATCTGCATACCTGTCAGTCACCGGTTGATCTGGCGAAGTGGATTGAAGCGAATTCATCCGACTTCAAGCCCCCAGTCGGCAACAAGTACCTCTATGACGGCAAGGACTTCTTTGTCATGGTGGTCGGTGGGCCCAATGCTCGCAATGACTTTCATGTAACGGATTCCGAGGAATACTTCTTCCAGTTGAAGGGTGACATGGTCGTCATCATTCGTGATGATGATGGATTGAAGCATGTTCCAGTCAGAGAGGGCGAGACCTTCTTCATTCCCGGCGGTGTCCCTCATGCCCCCCAGCGCCCGCCGGGGACTGTCGGAGTCGTCGTGGAGCGAAGGCGCCCGCCGGGCGAGACGGAACACCAGCAGTTCTACTGTCCTGACTGTCATGAACTCGTTCATGATCAGGAATTCGACTGCGGGGACATCGTGGAGCATTTTGCCCGCGCCATGGAGGAGTTCTGGGCTGATGAAGCCAGATCAACCTGCCCGAACTGTCAGACTCGAATCGGCAAACCGGCGCCGATCAGCCGGATTGAATTCGAGCCAGAAGTACGGATTATCCGCGAAGGTGATGAGTAGTCCGTAGATTCAGTCCGAAGCAGCTTCAACAACGCTTCGCAATGCCATGGCGGCTTGCTCATCAAGCAAGCCTTGTTCCAGTGCATAAGGCACGCTGAGAAGAACAAGCTCACGGTAGAGAGGCAGAAGTTGAGGGGCATGTGTTCCCAGTTCTTCAAGATGCCGGCGAATCGTTCCCGTATCACCGCGAGCAGCAGGTCCCATGACGACACCCAGTACACCAAGTGCTTCGAGATTCCGTCCTGCTTCCTGCACCATTGGTCCCAGAGCTGATGCTGCAGTGCTTCGATCCAGTCCAATGATTTCCCAGAGATCCGCGGCTGCTGCCAGTAGACCCGTCATCAACCCACCTACCAATGCTGCTGAAAGGTGATACATCCCACGACATTCAGGCGGAATCATGACACTGCGCATGCCAATGTCCTCAGCCAGCTGTTCAAGCCAGGCTCTGGAGATCTCGTCACCATCTATTGCTGCTGTTGCACCTTCCAGCGCATCGGCACCTCGGCCTGATTGAGCGAGGACCATGACAGGATGCATGGAGCCAAGATGGATCTGGTCCTGTTGCTGATGCTCAAGCACATCAAGGCCTCGAGATCCGGCGCAGTGTGCGAGGATCGAGCCTGGTTGAAGTTTCAAACGTTCCACAACCGACGCAATGTGATCATCGGGGACGCAGAGGATCACCGCCTCGCCAGCTGGTTCGAGTGGTTCTTCCACTCTTCGTGAATCCACTTCTTCAGCAAGTGCGCCTCCACGCTCCAGAGATCGGCTGACAATGGCATGCACTGGTCTTCCGACGGAGTGGATGCTTCTGGCCAACGCCTGCCCAAGAGCACCGGCGCCAACAATCGTGATAGGGGTGGATCGATCAGGCATGAGTTCTTTTGAAGAGCATCGCCGGGATTGGTGCACTTGTCGAGTTGACGGAACGCATTTGAGGATTCAAGAGGCTCATCGGCTCAGGAATCAAGCTCGAATGCTTGATTCCCTGCCTGCAGCACTAGACCTCGCGGATACCTTCGGGCATCTGTTCAGCACAGAAATGTTTGGATGAAGATGATCTAGGCTCGTCTTCGGCGGCCAAGTCCAGTCAGGCCGGCGATCCCCAGAAGAACGAGGCTTCCTGGAGCGGGGATCTTGTTGAAGAAGATCTTGATGGTCCCCGAAGTCCATTCGCCAGCAGGCAGACCGGATGTGTCATCCCATGAGGCGGTCAACAAAGCGGCGATGCCGCCTGAGGCATCCAGATGGAGGCCATAGCCCTCAAGATTGAAGCTTTGGGTTTCATCTTGAACGATGGGGTTGTCCTCGGTTCCTTGATAATTGGCGTCAGGGAACGGGAAGTACCAGAAGGCCGAGTCGGCCCCGTCCGCATCAACGGCACTGATTCCAATCAGGGCTTCACTGCCGTAGTAGGGCACACCGACATTGTCATAGGTGACCAGAGACAGATCAGACCATTCAATGCCCGTGATCTCCGCTCCGGCATTCTCAGCCCCTGCCGAGAATTCACCGAGAACCGTGATTTCACTTCCAAAGAAGGGGCCTCCCAGATCAAACTCGATGGATCCATCAGCCAACGCAGCAGTAGAACCACTGCAGACGACGGCGATCATTGCCATGAGAATCTTGGGTGACATGGGTTCTCGAACTCCCCTTCGCTTCCTCTAACCTTTTCAGCCTATTTGGTCTGAGGCCAAATGCAACAGAAGAAACGGGGATAAAGGCCTCTTGTGGAGGCATTTGCCCGCCATACGACGGTACAACCGGAACGATTGATTCATTTGATTGCCTGTTCGTTCCTACGCCTGACGTCTCAGGAAGTTCTCTGATCGTCGTAATCCTTGATTTTCGACGTTCTAAAGCCGATTTTCCCATTTCGAAGGTCATGACAACACCCCGCCCGAAGGCGGGGTGTCGTTTTTCGATCGAGTATGGCTTGGAGTGCGGGAAATCTTGATTTCCACTGGGGTTATCGCAGTCCGAGCGTCTCGGTGATCGTCCTGGCAGTTTCTTCAGCGGACCAGCCGTATGAAAAAAGTTCCTGCAGATCCTCATCAGTGGTTCCCGAGGCACTCAGAAGCTCACCTTGTGCCAATTCGTAGCAGGCTTCCTTGTCTGCAAGAAGCCTTTCGATTTCGGATTTCCATGTCGAGAAGAGAGGTCGCATATTTGGTTTCCAATACGGTGTTGGGTGGTGCAGATTGAGGGTTCACTATCAATTACGGGTTCTGCGTCCCAACGTGTTATCAATCACGGGAATTTCGACCAAATAATGAAAAAACATCCTGGCGTTGCATTCCCGTGCTTCCGCCTGATCGGACAATCACCCTCGCCTTCGCCATGTTTCACTGCAGATGGTGATTTCTGGCCATCAGAAACAGCTTTTCGCAGGTGGCTGTTCAGGGCAGCCTCAGGACTGCAGAAGGAATCGGATCGGAGGTGAATCGCCTTTGGGCCTTCCACCAGTTGCCCGTCGCTTCGCGTTCCGACATCGAAGTGAATTCATACGAATCAAGATGCCACCTCAGGAAGTCAGGTGGTGTGTCACTCGGAAATGGGGCTGACTCCAGAAGGCCCAGCACTGGCTCACGGCCTTGCGCAAGGGCCGCCAGAAGTCGGGGGAGAATCTGAGTCCCATTGACGCTCGTGAGCGGGTTGGTTGGTTGGAGACGTTCAGCATTGATCATGGCCTCATAGGCGAGTGCATCAAACCACAACTGCCAGTCAAGTCGAGGCATGTCGGGTTGTGAAAATCCCGGTGCTCGATCCAGAGGACCAGGCTTCCAGTGAAAGAGGTACGGCTCCCAGTTCTGCCCGTCATTCGATCCTTCGATGATGAGCTCGGGTCGTGTTGTGGTCATCATGGCAAACAGCCCATATCGATTCACGATATGCCATGGCGAAGCTGAAGCCTGCCATGAGGTCAGCCAGTTCTGCTCGAACCGTTGGGAGACGGCAGCAGGAATAGTCAGGCTCAACAACAAGGTCGCGACCAGGACATTGGCCCATCTTCTGGGGATCGACTCCGCCTTGGCCAGTCCAACTCGAACCAGACCGCGTGTTCGCTTCGGCCACATCCAGAGCAGTTGACTGTCATCCAGCACGACGAAGCAGAGGACGATGGTCAGCAAGTTGAAGAATCCGTAGTTGCCCGTGAGCAGGATGCCCAATTGCAGTCCGACAACCAGAAGAAACCCGATGAGTCGGGGTATGCGTGGAAACAGCAGTAGGAACGGGACGCCAAGCTCAATCGCGAACATCATCACGCAACAGAATTTCTGCCACCAAAGTGGTAGATGCCATGCGAAGTACGACGTCCAGAGTGGCAGGGGCTGGGTCCAGTAGTGATAGTCCAGAGCCGTAAACGAGGCCCAGGTCGGATCATCGCTTGCCAGTTTGACCCAGCCGGAGAAGAACATGAACCGGATCAGCAGCCAGATCAGCATCCAGCGGATCAGGGTGGATGGTCTTCTGACCTTGGGACTGTTGAGTCGCCAGGCAAACGGGGCCCAGAAGATCGCAATGAATCCAACCTCCAGAAGCAGCGCATCCCACTGATAGCTCATGAAGCCACCGGCACCGTTGACGATGGAGAGATAGCTCAGCCAGGCGAGTGCTGCTGACGCCATGGGGACAAGTCCAATGATCAGCAGGACTGATGCGAGCAAGCCAGCCATCCAGGTCGCCTCAAGCATCGTGGCTCCACCAAACCAGAGCGTGGTCGGTAGTTTCAGGATCGGATTCTGACCTTCGTAGTACGCTTCGACCTGTTGCAGCCATTGACTCGCTGGTTGCAGGCCCTCTTCACCGACCAGACCATCCAACTGGTGACCGATGGACAAGATCGCGATCAAATAGATGAGTCCCAGCAATCGAAGAAAGACACGTCGGGTGAGCAGGCTGGTGGATGGAATCTCCAGTTTGCCCCAGGCAAGTCTGGCGGCCTTGTCTGCGTTCCCGCGATGGTCAGCGATCAGACGGTAGACGCCATCGCAGAGACCTCGAAATGGTGGCAGCCACTGATAGAGTCGAAGTGGCCAGCCGCGAAGATCGATCCGATGCATGATCTCGAAAACGGCTTCAGCACCACGGACATGTGTTCCATCTGGATGAACCAGATGCAGCCATTTGCCAAACTGATCTTCCGTGATTCCTGGATAGTGACCAGCTGCCTTGTCCGCGGAACACCAGGCAAGTCGCTCAGGAGGGCAGACGGCTTCATATCGTTTGAGCCAACGCCTGCAGAAACTGCAGTTGCCGTCATAGACCACGACCGGAAGGTTGGTGGGCAGTTCGGTTTCCGGCAGCAGTCCCTTGCAGGGGCCGTCTTCACAGGATGTGCAGGTGCCACAGGCCATGTTCAGGATCGTTCCGTAAGCCAGGAAGAACAACAAGGGCCGATCCGTGGGATCGGCCCTTGCTTCATGCTATCGGGAACCGGCTGCTTCAGCACTCAGGGGCAGAGACCCCACTGGCCGATGATGAACAGCGCGTCATTCACATCGACGATGCCACTGTTGTCGATGTCGCATCCGCCTGCTTCGCCGAATTGCGCGAGGAGTGCCAGAATGTCCGTGACATCAACGACGCCGTCGCCGTTGGCACAGTCAGCCGGGCAGTCATCCAGTTCATCGCAGTCGACGGCTGTGATGAGCAGGCCGTCAACGCCGGCTTCGACGACTGCTCCCGGGTCTGGATCCGCAGCCGTGAATCGAATTCTGAACGTGTCTGAAGGGGTGATGCCCGCAATTGCACTGACCGGGAACTGCTTGTAGTACCAGCCGCCGGAAGTCTCTGGGCCACTGGGGCCGACGACTTCAAGGGTAACCCAGTTTGCACCATTGTCGTCAGAGACTTCAACGGTGAAGACTTCGGTATTGGGTTCGGCACCGAAGTCATTGGAATACCACCGCCAGTAGGAAATGATTGCGCCAGTGGTGGACGCATCAAGTGTGGGTGAAATCAAGGTGGTGGTGCCACCATCGACATCCGAGTTGCCCACGACATTGTCCGTGACGAAGCATGCGCCACTGGAATCACCGTCACTTGGTGGATCACCGCGGCCACCGTCTACGGGGATGCCTCGTGTCCAGCCACCATCAGTGCAGTCATTTTCAACTGTCCATCCAGTGTCTGTTTCAAAGTCATCGCTGAACGATGTGATCACGCCATCGGCAACGAGTGTGTCATAGGGATTGCCCGCGCCACCGCTTGGGAGGGTGGCCGTCTGACCGTTGTTCGAAGTGGCGGTGATGTACCAGGAGGCGAAATTGCCGCAGTCCATGTCGGGGAAGTTGGCGGTCCAGACTTCTGGATTGGAAGTCGCAGCAAGTGCGATGACCTGTTCACCCGAACCATCGTCCACATGCAGGAAGAAGGTGCTTGAGTCAGGTTGTCCGGCGCCGACGCCAACGATCTGCACATCGATCGATTCGCCTGAGGGTTTGAGCATGTCTGGCAGATTCTGCACGAGACCGATTTGAATCTCAGCGGTCTGGAAGGCGAAGAAGCCCCGTTCCAGATCACTGCAGATGATCGTTCCACTTGGGAAGTAGGGATAGGTGCTCCACATTCCATTGAAGGATGCGGAATTGCCACCTGGATAGGTGTCGAACCACGCCACTTGATCAGGATTCAGAGGATCCGTGATATCGAAGATCCGCAGGCCACTCTGGTAGTTGGCCTGATACATGCGGTTGCCTCTGATGTAGAGGTTGTGATCGATCGCATTCGAACCGGTGGTGCAGGTGCCTGCCAGGAACGGATTGGCGAGATTGGAGACATCCAGAATTCGAGTGAGGGTCGTACTGCCCGTGTTCTGCTCATCGAGTTCATCGTTGAGATAGAAGTACTGGAAGTCTTCGGTCAACCATCCCTGATGAGAGTAGTTGTTGTTGGAGTATTCCACTGATCCCACGATGAAGATGTTGGACTTGTTCGTCACATCGACGATCGTCAGGCCGGTGCCATCGAATCCGCCGTTGAATCCGCCACAGCAGAAGGCGATCTGTCGACCGGCATAGGGTGAGCCTGCGGGATAGGTCACGATCTGAGCATCATGGACATACTTGTCCGGCCACGTGCCGACATACGGTGGGTTGACGGGATCGGCATTGAGGTCATAGATGCGAAGACCTCCGGGGCTACCTCCTCCAGTTCGATAGAGGAAGCCGCTGATCGTATCGATGGCGACGTTGTGGGTAGCCGTCGTACCACCATCGGTCACGGTGTTCACCAGAGTGACCACGCCGAGATCGATGTTGTTCATGTCGATGACCTGAATGCCATTGCCACCTTCAGAGACGGCATAGCAGTAGTGGTCGAAGATCTTGACGTCTCGCCAGAGGCTGTCAGGTCCTGCAATGGTCCCGACGATCTGGGCATTTCCAGGATTGGTGACTTCAATGAAGATCGTCGCCGAGTTCACGCCGATGATGGCGTATTCGCGTCCACTTGGTGAGACGTAGCCCCAGCAGTCATTGCCGGTTGAATAACCACCCAGCTCTGAAAGGGGGAGCCAGGAGTTGAGGGTCACACCTTCAGACTCGAACCCTCCACTGCGGGGGGTTCCGACAGCATGAAGATCGGATCGAAATGCATCCGCACGAACAGGCGGTTCTCGATCAAGCATTTTGGGGTCATCCACATGGCCCAAGGCCGAGGCAGCGATGGCAATGGCCACAGCTGTTGTGGTCAGAAATAGCAATTTGGACACGTGAACTCTCCTCGCGAAAGGGGCTTAAAGCCCATTTTCCCCATCAACACTCTACTAGATACGCAGGCTCAGTCTCCTCTGGTCCCGTGAAAATCAGCGATTAGGGTCAGTCAGAGGAGTTTTTTGCTCGAGTTCAGGCGTCTTTGGGGCCTCTCGGAGCGACCGTGGAATCTCAGGGCTTGAGAGGGAGAGGAGAAAGGTCTCAAGCTGGGCCAGTTGCCGTTCGTCGAGATCCAGAGGCTGGAGCACGGTTTCCTGATGGTGATCCAGTACGACCATGTCATCCAGCGTGTTGTAGAAGGCCAGCACGTCCTTCAGGGTGGCGAACTGGCCTTGGTGCATGAATGGGGCAGTGCGATTCAGATTTCGAAGTGAAGGGGTGCGAAAGGCGCCCCAGTGTTCACTGCTTCGAATCAAGGAGGCAGTTGATCGTCCGCGCTGGCTTTCGGGTGAATCGGAGAATGGCCCGTTGGCACGAAACGGATTCTTCTGCAGCACATCGATGCCTTCCCATCTTCCTGCGTCCTGAGGCAGTCCGCCGTGTCCAGGTGGGATGCCGATGTTGTGGAACTCAAGGTCACTGAACATCGGGCCATTGTGACATTGGCGACATCCCGCTTCGCCGATGAACAGCAACATGCCCTCGTAGGCGTCGGAGTCGTATTCCGCCATGGCTCGTTCATCATTGGCAAGCATGGCACTGGCAAAGTCATCAAATGGACTGTTCGTGGTATTGAGTTGATGTTCGTAGGCAGCAATGGCCTTGCCGATATTCGCGAAGATTCGGTTCACCAGTTGCTGATCTTCGGCCGTCATGTTCTGCCAGGCGAGGGTATCAGGATGTTTCGGATCCCCGGAAGGTTGGGCTGATCGTGGAAAGCGTGTCTCATCTTCCAGAGGTGGAAGGGGGCCGAAGACCGCTTCATACTCCCGTCGCAGAATGGGATCTTCGGCAACATGATGAATCACCTTCATACGGGTCGTGCCGAACTCAGCATCCTTCTCGAAGGGGTGAAGCGCCTGTGACCACAGCGTGTCGGCACGTCCATCCCAGAAGAACCAGCGGTGCCAGCCGACATTCAGAAGCGAAGGTGTATGTCGTTCACCTTCGGCCAATCCCATTGGAAGTGGAAGCCCATCCGCAAAGCCAAGTTCCGGAACATGGCAGGTCGCGCAGGAAATCTCGCCATTGCGGGACATGCGTTCATCAAAGAACAGTCGCTGGCCCAGCCGTGCGGCGACCTGATTGTTCGAGAACTGGTTGGTGGGATCTGCTGGCGGGGGGCTCAGTTGGGCCAGTCCAGCAATCCTTCGACGCTGGACATCCGTCAATGGTTCACGTGCCGGTGGCATCGTCATCAGGCAGGACATGAGTATCGCTTGCGCGAACATCAGTCGATCACCACAGGCGTCTGAGCTCGCCTTGAGATTCCATCCATTTCCAGATCGAAATACAGCTGCCAGTCGCCGGGCATGTGCATGAGCAATCCCGTGGCCAGCCATGTACCGTCGGATTGCGGAGTGACCGTCGCCACATGATTCATCCCATGGCCATGCTGTGGCATCGCGGCGTCCACTTTGAGCGTGGCCTCGTCAGGTGTAATCGCCTCTCCGGAGAGATCGAGAATCTGGACCTTGATGTCAAAGAAGCTGTTGAGGGGAATCGGATCGGGTTGTGGAACCCAGTACACGGAGAACTTGCCGTCATTGGAGGTGACGGTATTGGCCGCAGGCTGGGCAACCATTGGTTTCATGCTTGAGCTGCAACAGCCGCCGATGAACAGAAGAGTTGCCATCGAGGCCAGAACGTATCGATTCATGGTTCGGTGCTCCGAGGTAGTCGATCAGGTGTCATGCTGCGTCCAAGTCCGAATGTAAGGACCCAGTCGCCATTGGGTACGAAACTCTGCATGCGATGGTTGCCATGATCCAGCACCACGATGCGACCCAGTGCATCCTGGGTGACTTCTCCCGGCATCCAGAGCTGTCCATAATCGCTGCCCGGCTCTGAAATCGTACCGAGATGTTCGCCTGCAGCTGAATAGCGGTCCAGACGATCCGCGTGGGTATCGCTGATGATGATGCTGCCGTCATCGAGCAGGGCAACCCCGCCAGGCCACGGGTGTGTGATTCCCGGGGCGGGTCCCATCACCTTCAGCAGGTTGCCTTCGTTGTCCAGAAGGAAGATCCGGCCACTTCGACCATCGGCGACGACCAGTCGTTCTCCATCGGTTCCGAGGGCAACCGGATCCGGGATCATGGATGAATCCCATTCCTTCAACAGCTCACCTGTGCTGGAGAGGGTGTAGAGACGATCGCGATTGGAATCGATCAGGTGCAGCCGACCTTCGTCATCTCGTACGACAGAGTCGGGATGGAGTGACTGTCCGGATTCGAGTTTCGGCAGGGGGGTGCTGTCGAGAAGTACGGCGGCATTCGGGTCATACCGAAGCGCGTCAAGGGTCGGCAGGGTGATTCGCCATCGTTGTATTCGATGAGGTTCAATGATGGTCAGGATCCCTGACTCGGCATCCCAGCTCATGTCCATGATGTCCTTGAACTGACCAGTGCCATGGCCAGGCACGCCGAACGTGGAAACATGAATCGGTACCGTTCGATCGGTGATGAAGACCGCAACACTTCTTACTTCCGGTTCCCACACAACAAGCCCACGTCCATCTGCTTCCAGTTCCGATCCGAAGTGTGATTGGAGTCCACGTGGGGCACGGGTCGCGGATCTCGAGGGTCGTGAAGGTTCTCCGGGACCGAAGAACTGAATTCGTCTTTCAAAGGGTTCCGTGACAACCGTTCGCATTCCATCGCTCGAAATGGCGATGTCCTGTGGATAGTGGATGTGTCCTTCTCCCTGGCGAAGAAGAACCGCATGCATGCCCCACCAGGTGACAAGTTCACCATCGGGTGTGAAGACCTGGACACGATGATTGAGCTGGTCAGTCACAAAGATCAGTTCGCCATTCCACTCCACACCGGATGGTTCAGCGAACAGAGAGGGGAATCGGCCCCAGTCACCCCAGCTTGCGCGAGGTGTGCCATCTGCATGGAAGGTGACGATTCGATGATTGCCGGTATCGGCCACTGCGACTGATCCATCTGGACCCAGTGCAATGCCTGAAGGTGAATCGAACTTCCTGCCATCACCTCCAACGGCAATCCACTCTTTGGTTCCATTCCGATTCAGGATGACGACTTGGTTGTTGCCGGTGTCGGCAACGGCAAGTCGGTTCTGACTGATATCGACATCAGCCGGGGCCGTGAATCGGTCATCGGTTCCCAGAGGCTGGGAAATCGTCTTGAGCAAGCCGCCATCTTCTTTAAACAACTGAATCCGGTGGTTGCCAGTGTCGGCAACGGCAATGACTCCATCGGAGGACACGTCGATTCCACTTGGACGATGGAGTTCTCCGGGATTCCCTCCGGGGATTCCCCATGAATGGGACACCGTGCCATTGGCATTGATGAAGGTGAGACGATGAAGCGAAGGTTCGGTGATGATCACCGTTCCATCATTCACCATGGTGATGCCGCTTGGCGCAGCAAGTTCTTCCGTGGTCTGTTGCCAGGCCGCGGGATGAACCTGATCCATTGCTTCCGTGCTGGGTTGCAGCGCGAGGATCAGCAGTTTGATGATGAAGAACGGAGGCATCTGACCCACAGTGTAGGCCCTGAGCTGTCAATGCGGCTCTGCCATGCGGGAATGGGCCTCGCGTTTCTAGGCCTTCTTGATGACTGGAGCGGCTTTCCAGCGTCTTCCGAGAACGTCGCTTGAATCAGCAGCCATCCATCCATCGAGCACACCCGCATAGACCGAACGGAAGTCGAGTGTGAATTTCAGATCACCGTTATCGAGATTCGTCAATGAAGGATGCGTTCCATGCAGGCCGGGGTTGACCATGTCGCCAATGAAGTACATCGGTGCTGCAGTACCGTGATCCGTACCGCCGGATGCATTCTGGCCAACTCGTCTTCCAAACTCGGAGAAGACCAT
This sequence comes from Phycisphaerae bacterium, assembly GCA_002717655.1. Lineage (GTDB taxonomy): Bacteria > Planctomycetota > Phycisphaerae > Phycisphaerales > SM1A02 > UBA1668. The sequence continues at coordinate 17,057 of PBAY01000015.1, forward strand.
GGTGAGGACCCGTCCTGAATTGCCCTGTGCCTTGATGTCGTCATAGAAGGCTTTCAGCGAATCTCCTACCTGACGAAGAAGTCGAGTGTGCTGGCCTGCCTGATTCGCATGGGTGTCGAAGCCGCCGAGTGTGGCGTAGTACACGCGAGTTGGCATCTCGGATCGGATCATGGCAGAGATCATTCTCAGTTGATTCGAGAGATTGCCTCCGGGGAAGCTGACCAGTGGTTGTTTGGCCACCGCCTCACGTACCTTGACGGAGGAAAGCTGAGCATCCATGGTGGTGCGCTTGAGGAATGACAACTGGTCGACGGATTCCTGACTGGCGTCATTGCCGGCAATTCCGTCATAGGGTTTGGCCAGTTCGCCGTCGAGATCCTCGCCCATCCAGCGATACAGGTCGGCGGATTCGAAGCTCACGGGCAGGACCGTGTCGCCCTGCATTGCAAGGGGAGCCTCCCGTCCAACAGCGATGCCTATCTCGGGATTGGGGGTGCCGGCACAGGCATTGTCGAAGTAGCGTCCGACCCATCCAGTACCGCGTCTTCCTTCGGGGCTCGCGGTATGCCAGATGTCCATTGATGAGAAGTGCGATCGATTCGGATTGGGGTAACCGACCCCCTGCACGATCGAAGCAACGCCATCGTCCATCAGACTCTTGAGCCCGGTCATCGCAGGGTGCAGGCCGATGCCGTTGCTTTGTGAAAGCTGCATGGCTGCTTCAGCACTGCGACCAGGGGCAGCGATTCCCAATGAAGGTCGAAGTTTGTAGTAATCCGGACTGCCGTAGGGGATCACGGTATTCAGTCCGTCGTTGCCGCCACCGAGCTGGACAATGACCAGGATTCGATCCTGAGGCATGCCGGGAATGGAACTCAGTGCGGATCCCTGAGGGAGCATCACCCCTTTGGCCGTCTGTTGGATGAACAGTGGGGTGGTTGCCGCCAGAGAAGCGAGTGTGACACCTTGACGGATGAAGAGTCGTCGGCTCCAGGGATGTTGAAGATTGTCAGTCATGGTGTGTTTCTCAGCAGAGTTGATATTCAGGTGCAGCTGTCATCAATGCCAGCAGGTTGACGAGGGTCTCGTTGTCGGTAGCGCCGCCACGTTGACGTACATAGTCGACCCAGAGTGCAAGTCGCTCTTCTTCTGGAACGCTGCCAATCGTGAATCGTGACAGGTAGCTCACTGCATCGAGATCACGGTCTCGCCCAGGCAGGTCACGGAGATGGTCGACGAGATGCCGAGCATCGAAACCTCCGCCCGCGGCATCCCAGGGGTTGGAACTCGGTTCACGGCCAGTGAGGAGATAGACAAGTGTGTTCTGTCTGATGAAGAGCGTGGAGGTGTTGATCCACTTGCGTCCGCCATCCCAGCCTTTCACGGAAGGTGGCACGAACAGCCCCTGACCCATGAAATTGCAGGTTTCCACCAGTCTGGAGAGGCTGCGTACGGGCGTTCGCAATGAGCGGACGGACTGGACCACCAGTTGGATGGGGCTTTTGATGATGCTGCTGCGATTGGCGTCGTCATAGAAATGTCGGGACATGAAGAGCTTGCGAAGCACCGGCTTGAGTTCCCAGTTCTCCTTGCGCAGAAGCTGGGACATCTGGCGGATCGTGGTTCTTCCATCGCGGGCTGCAGCACCGGGAGTGTCGTTCACGAAGAACTTGTAAAGCTTTTCGCAGATGAACTGACTTGCGGATGGTCGGGTGAAGATCAGGTCGACGAAGTCGTCGCCGTCCCAGTTGCCTCGTTGTCCGAAGATCACCTTGTATCCATTGTCATGTCGCTGACGGTTGAACTGGAAGGAGTCCTCGACATAGGTGTAGCCGGTCAGCGCTCTGGCGCCTTCCTTGATGTCCTGTTCGCCGTAGCCTCGTCCTTCACCAAGGGTGAACAGTTCCATGAGTTCGCGGGCCAGATTCTCGTTGGGAGCCTGCCGCGAGTTCTGATTGTTGTTCAGATACTTGATCATCGCCGGATCGCGAATGATGTTTCGTGCGAGATCGTTCTTGAAGTTGCCGACGGCATTGCTTCGGAACATCTCGTTCTGCATGAACATGTGGAAGCTGTCTTCGACAGGGCGGTAGCCTGTTGCGAAATGTCCATGGAGGAAAAGCGTCATCTTCTCCTGAAGCGGACGAGGTGATTCGATCATCCGGCCCAGCCACCACTGCTGCATCTCGGCGAGTTGCTGACGATCGGCACGCTGTCGCATCTGGCGTTCGTTGCGGAATCGTTCCAGCACGGCCTCGTTGCCGGTGCGTCTGGCCTGATTCTGCTGGCGACGTTCTTCAGGGGTTCGCATCCGCATGATGCTGTCGTCGAAACGGCCCTCGGTTCTGGCGGTGACACCGTTCTCTTCGATTTCCTGAAACTCGAGCAGGGAGTCGACGGCGTCTTCGAGGCCAAGATTCTTGAGGGCCAGAACCTGAGCTGGCGTGCCGCCGAAGCCGGCACGTTGCAGAAGATGCTGCGCCTTCCAATAGTCGAATTCGCGTGGGCTGAGTTTGCTTAGGCCTGAAGCCATCGCCTGACCTCCGATGGTTCGATTCCTCTGGTACTCACAGCATGCCTTTGAAGGGCCGCCACATCAAGTCATACGCACCAAGTTCATGGTGTATCCCCCCTCAGACCATATTCAATCTAATTTCAGGCTGCAGGATCGGATTCGGGCTTGTTGAGCCTGCGAAGACGCCAGCCAAGCCGGACGGCATTACCGACAACCGTCGTGTCGCTGAGTCCCATCGCGATTGCAGCCCAGACGGGGCCATGGACGCCGAGGAGTCCGATGGCTGCCACTGGTATGAGGCTGCCGTTGTAGAAGAACGCGAAGAAGAGATTCTGCCGAATGGCTCGGCGAGTCATTCTGGCGATTCGGATGGTCAGTGGAATACTGCTGAGTCGATCGCCGGGAATGATGACATCAGCTGCTTCAATGGCGATGTTCGTTCCATTACCCATGGCCACGCCGAGGTCAGCCTGAGCAAGTGCTGCAGCATCGTTGATTCCATCACCGACCATCATGGTCTGGCTCTGGCAGCCTTCAACCCACTTGTTCTTCGACTCGGGAGTCTGTTCAGCATGTACATCCTCGCGGGCGATGCCGACGATGTTTGCGATTTCTTCGGCGGGGCCTTGTCGATCGCCTGAAAGCATTGAGACGGAGACGTTCTGCTGATGCAATCGTGTGATGGCTTCCCTGGCTCCAGGGCGAGCTTCATCCGCAACCGTGATCGTCCCGATCTGCTTGCCGTCCGCATTGACTCGGCAGGAAGCTGTGGCATCTCGAAGGACTTCGACTTTCACGCCATCGAGCATGCCGGAGACCCCTTGTCCTGCAGTGGACTTGAAGTCCGTGACGGGCGCAAGATCCAGTTCTCTTTCGATGGCGGCGGTCACGATTGCTCTGGCGATTGGATGTTCGCTTGGTGTTTCAACTGCGGCAGCCAGTCGAAGTACCTGTTCTTCATCGTTGCCTGGATCAGCATTGATCGATGTGACCGTGGGCCGTCCTATCGTGAGCGTTCCTGTCTTGTCGAAGATCACGGTTTCCGTGAGGCCGGCCTGTTCCATGGCTGCAGCGGACTTCACCAGAATGCCATTGCGTGCCGCTTCACTGGTTCCGACCATGATGGCCATTGGAGTAGCCAGGCCCAGTGCGCAGGGGCATGAGATGACCAGTACGGTGACGGCTGCAATCACACCTTCCTGAAAGATCGCAATGTCGTCCTGCGTGATGGCGGCGATCGACCAGCCGATGATCGTGAGCATCGCAATTCCAAGAACAGCTGGAACGAAGATGCTGCTTACCTTGTCCGCCAGACGTTGTACGTTGGCCTTGGAAGCCATGGCCTTGGTCACCAGTGTTGCGATTCTGGCTACGGTCGTTGCGGTTCCAGCAACCGAGGCCTCGATGACGAGTCGGCCTGTGGTATTCATGCTGCCGGCAATGACCGGTTCACCCGTTCGTCGAATGACTGGAAGCGGTTCTCCGGTTACGACGGACTCATCCAGTTCGGATTCGCCTTCCACGACAATCCCGTCCACAGCCACTCGTGCACCAGGTCGAACCAGCAGGCGGTCACCTTCCCGAATCTCGGTGATGGGGGTTTCTCTGGTCGAGCCATCGGGCTCGTATCGTTCAGCATGTTCTGGTTGCAGTTCCAGCAATGCACGAACGGCGGAACCTGCCTGTGCAGATGATCTCGCCTCAAGCCAATGTCCAAGACTGATGATGCCAAGCAAGGCGACCGCTTCGGCAAAGTAGGTCATCTGACCGTGTGCGACGTCTGCTAACCAGAGAATGAAGAGCACCAGCGAATAGATCCAGGCGGTCAGCACGCCAATCGAAACCAGGGTGTCCATGTTGGTCGACCGCGCTCGGGCCGCCTGATAGGCAGACATGAAGAAGCCACTACCGACCAGAATGACTGCGGTGGTGGAGCCCAGAAACAAGAGCCAGAGGACCCAATCGCCTTCGAGGGTCCAGTGAATGATTTCCAGTGGGACCCAGATCGAAAGTCCGAGAACAGCGCGCCATTTCCAGCGATGGGCGGCATCATGTTGTCTTTTTTCCAGATCGCTTCGAAGGGCGACCGGCGTCAAGGGCTGATCAACGACCTCCCCTGGATAACCCTTGGCGGCAACAGCCTCCAGAAGTGCATCCCGATCCAACTGGCCATCGGCCTCGCCTTGAACGGTCGCTCGTCCCTGCTGGAGATCGACCTGGGCTGAACTGACCCCGGGGACTGCCTCAAGGGCTTTCTCGACCGCGCCGACGCAGCTGGCGCAGTGCATGTCCTGAATCTGCAGTTCCAGCGTGTTGTTGGTGTTCGTCATTGGCAATTTCACAGGGTAGAAGCTTGGACAATCGGTACACTGTAACGATGAAGTCCGAAGACAGCGGCATTCAGAACCATCGTATCCCCCGCATGGCGGGCGGTATGCCATTGGTTCTTCTGGCAATGGTCTTGCTCGCCACCGCGGGTGGGGCCATGGCCTCCCGAGCGGTCGGCCCGGGGCATGCCAGTGCTCATCCAGCTATGGCTGTCTTGGCCTTTCCGGCTCATCACGCGGCTTCCATCCCACAAGGCCTGGTTGACACCATGCCTGAACTGGTGGTGGCCATCAGCCCGATGCTGATTGCCGATCCAGACCCGCAGCTGGCCTGCATCATCGATGAACACCTGAATCTGCCTCCGCCGCGAGGTTGAATGATGCTGCCTCTTGAGGCAGCAGGTGAAGGCGTGCAGGCACGCCTTTGGTTCCGGTGTCCGATTTCATCCTGATTCCAACAAGATTCAATTTCACGAGGTGACCCATGGCTGTCCCCGTTTTTAGCAAAGCCGCCAAGAAGGTATTTGGTACCCGCAATGATCGACTCGTCAAACGATACCTGCGTATCGTCGATGAAGTCTCCAAGTGGGAGCCCAAGGTTCGAGCAATGACAGATCCCGAGCTCAGGGATCAGACCCAGATCTTCAAGGATCGAATCGAAGCGGGGGAATCCGCTACGGACATGATCCCGGAAGTCTTTGCCGTGGCCAGAGAGGCCATGGATCGATCCGTGGGTATTCGAAACATCTTTGATCCCGATGGTGAGTTCGATCCATCGGTTCTCGCCCCCGCTGATCGTGCGTTGTTCGATCAGGTGCTGGCGACCATCGCTGAAACGGAGCCTGCTGCACCCAGTGAGGAGTTTCTTGGTTGTACGGAACCCGTTCCAGCCTGGAGGTTCGTCGATGTTCCACCGGCACTCTACGAAGCGATTCGTGAACTCCATCCAGTATCCAAGCCTCCGTACCGAGCACGTCCGTTCGATGTGCAGATCATCGGAGGCATGGTGCTGTATGAAGGCCGCATCGCCGAAATGAAGACCGGTGAGGGCAAGACCATCGTGGCGCCGCTGGCCTGTTACCTCTCGGTTCTGGAAGGCAATCAGGTCCATGTGGTAACCGTGAACGACTATCTCGTCCAGCGTGACCGCGACTGGACCTTCCCGTTCTTCCACGCGTTGGGCATGACGGCCGGTGCGATTCATCCGATGCACATGCAGCCACCACAGGTCAAGAAGGCGATCTACTTCTGCGATGTGGTCTACGGCACGACGGCGGAATTCGGATTCGACTATCTCCGCGACAACATGAAGCTCTCCGTCATGGAGCAGGTTCAGCGTCAACGTCAGGTGGCGATCGTCGACGAAGTCGATTCGACCCTCATCGACGAGGCTCGCACGCCTCTGATCATCTCAGGCAATGCACATGATCACATGCCGCGCTACGAGATGGCGGATCGACTGGCCAGGCATCTCATGGCCAGACAGGTCAAATGGGATGCAGCTGATGCCAAGGTTCAGGCGTGTCTCGTGGACATCTCCGGACTTGAAGGTGATATTCGCAATGCTCGTGACAAGGACAAGGTTCCACAGTTGAAGGAGCGGCTTGATTCCCGCAAGCAGGAGCTGGTGAAGCTGGAGGATGCCCGTGCAGAGCATCAGCAGTTCTACGAAGTGGAACTGGACAAGAAGCGAGCGACGCTCACGCACGAAGGAATCGCCGAGGCCCAGCGGGAAGCCGGAGTCGGATCCTTCTATGTAGGCGAGAACATTGATCTACCTCACTTGATGGAGCAGTCGATTCGAGCGCACACCGTCTATCAGCGTGACCGTGATTACATCGTGGCCCCTGGTGATGGTGGTGAACTGACTGTGGTCATCGTCGATCAGAATACGGGTCGCAAGATGGTCGGTCGGCAGTGGTCCGATGGTCTTCATCAGGCGGTAGAGGCCAAGGAAGGGGTTCCCATCAAGCAGGAAACCCAGACCATGGCTTCGATCACGATTCAGAACTTCTACAAGCTCTACGGCAAGCTGGCAGGCATGACCGGAACGGCCGATACCGAGGCGACGGAATTTCACGAGATCTACGGACTCGACGTGATCTCGATCCCCACCAACGTCCCGGTCCAGCGCGCGGACCGAAACGACTGGGTCTAC
>PBAY01000016.1 GCA_002717655.1 Phycisphaerae bacterium
CATGTTGGCCAGTTGGGGGCGTCTTGGCACCGCTATGGCCAATGAAAAAGGCCACTCCTCTTTATAGAGGAGTGGCCAGTGAAAGTCAGTGGAGCCGGGGGGATTCGAACCCCCGTGCCGAAACAGTCAACCCGCCGCGTCTACACCGTGTAGTCGTCACTTTGCTCTCGCTCTTCGCGACGAGGAACGACACCCTTCGCGAAGACCATGACAGACGAATGTCTCGTTCCGCCGAGGCCTGTCAGCCCATTGGAACCAGCCCGATGTTTTCAGCCGCCACTCCATCGGGCGTCAAGTGACGGCTGTCACGGCCTAATCAGGCCGCGAGGGCATACTGCGTGTTGGCATGTATGAAGTTTGCATCCGGTTAACGTGTCGCGATGCTCCACGACGGCGCAACGACGAGCATTCCCTGCCCGGTCGAAACCAGTCGGCCCCTGTTGTCAAAGAACGACAGACACCCCGAAGGATGACTGCTGTAATCCTTCATTATACGCGCCATGGAATGGATGCCATCAGATGACGCTCAAATGAGGCTCAAACATGTGGCCAAGCGACGTGGGCTCATCCCAGAGGGTTCTGGATCACATCTCTGGCCACGGGAATGATCGAGTTGAGAATCTTCTGCAGAATCTCGCCGGGCAGCCCGATGGCGTCGATCTCCACCACGGTGGAGGGGTCGTAGTGTGCCAGTACCGGTTGGGTTTCATCGTGGTACACCTGAAGGCGACGACGGATGACGTCTTCGTCCGCATCATCCGGTCGACCCTGCTTGTCGGCACGCTTCTTCATGCGCTCCACGAGGGCATCGGTATCTGGACACACCAGATGAATGATTCTCAGCACGTCGATGTGACTGTCGAGAAGCTCAGCCTGCGCCACACTGCGTGGAATGCCGTCAAGCAACAGGACATCGGAATTCGGACGATATTGATTGGTATCGATCAGGCCCTGGACATACTGCTGCCAGAGACGACAGGTGAGTTCATCAGGAACCAGCAGTCCCTGAGAGGAATACTTGATGAACTCCTGGCCGAGTTCGGAATCCCGATCAAGGCCGCGGAACATGTCGCCGGTAGCAAGGTGAACAAAGCCGGGAATCGATCCAATGATCTCGCCCTGCGTTCCCTTGCCAACACCGGGTTGACCAAAGAGCAGGACGGATTGGAGATTGTGAGCCATGTGAAAGGTCCCTTGAGGGTTGAATTGGCCAAAAGCATAGGCTGCCCGGCCCGAATCGGCGACCCCCAAGACAGCCCGGATTCACAGAACTTGACAAGAGTTGGGGATAGATGGTGCTTTACGGGTTCCCGGCTGGCCACTGGGCGATTGGAGTCGTACGCTGTGCCCCGTGAAGGGACTCACCAAAAGATGGCAGACACCTCCCGCAGCTCCGGCTGAGGGGAATCTCAGGCATCGGATTCTGTCCGCCCGAGGGCTGATACAGAAGGAAGAGATTCAGGCTTTCCTCGGCCCGGATCTGAAGGCCGTGACCGAGTCGGCGCCGCTGGCGGGTATGGATCAGGCCGCCGACGTGATTCTGGCCACGCTTGAGGCAAAACAACCATTGGTCATCTACGGCGACTACGACGTCGATGGCATTACCGCTACCGCGATTCTGTGGCATGTCTTTCATGGCATCGATCCCGAGGCATCCGTCTCCAGTTACGTACCGCATCGTCTTGAAGAAGGCTATGGACTCAATGCCGAGGCGGTTCGCGCATTGGCCGATGAAGGTGCCGCCACGATCGTGACGGTCGACTGTGGGGTGACCGCTCTGGAAGAGGCCGCCCTCGCCAGAGAACTCGGTGTTCAGATGATCATCACGGATCATCACCGGGTTCGTGACGATGGACAGTTGCCTGATGCCGCCGCCATTGTTCATCCTTCGCTTCCTGGTCAGGAACATGATTTCGTTGATCTGGCCGGAGCAGGCGTCGCCTGGAAACTGGCCCTTCATGTCGCCCGCAGATCCTGTGGTCGTGATGAGGTGACGCCGAAGTTGCGGCAGATCCTCATGAATGGATTGTCACTGGCGGCGATGGGAACGATTGCGGATGTCGTCCCACTTCGCGGCGAGAATCGAGCCATCGCCTATTTCGGTCTTCGTCACATGGCCAATTGCGACAACGTTGGATTGAAGGCGCTGCTGGCTGCTTCAGGATCCAGGAGTGCCAATGATGCAGAGGTCGTGGGATTCCGCCTGGGACCACGTCTGAATGCTTCCGGTCGAATGGGGCATGCGGCGTCCGCCATCGAACTGTTCACCACCGCGGATGCCGCTCGTTCACGAGAACTGGCCTCCGAACTTTCAAAGCTCAACACCAGTCGCCAGGAAGTCGAGCGAGGCATTCTTGAGCAGGCCCGTGAAGCAGCCAAGGCAAGTGGAATGACGGAGCCGGGATCACATGCCATCGTGCTGCGACATCCCGACTGGCATCCGGGCGTGGTCGGCATCGTCTGCAGTCGACTGGTCGAGGAGTTCGGACGACCTACGATTCTGATGCAGGACGATGGGGAAGTCTGCCGGGGATCAGGCCGAAGCATTGCCGGCTATTCCATGCACGAGGCACTGTGGCATTGCGAAGATCATCTGCTGACCTTCGGTGGGCATGACTTTGCGGCGGGCATGAAGCTTTCCTCATCACAGTTCGATCAGTTTGCCGAAGCGATGGTGGCGCATGCGACGGCCAATATTCCGGCTGAGAATCTGATGCCGCAGTTGAACATCGATGCCGAGGCGACACGACCCGAGATCAACATGACCATGGTGAAGTCGCTTGCTGATCTGAAGCCATTTGGAAGAAGCAATCCCGCGCCGCGTGTCCTGCTGCGTGACATGAAGATCGTGTCCGCCAAACCCTTCGGCAAGCAGAACAATCATCTGCGGCTGCAACTTGAATCACCGGAGCGAGGCGGGACCTATCTGAACGCCATCTGGTGGGGCAAGGCTTCCCTTGGCAAGTCGGCGACCAACCGTCGTGTCGATGTCGTGGGCAAGCCAGAGATCGACGACTATCGCAAGACGGAGCATCTGGTCATCGAAGACATGGCCTGGCTGGAGGTTCAATGATGATCTGTGGTGTGTTGTTGGCGGGCTTGATGGGTTGCGTTGGCCAGATCGACAAGATCGTGAATGAGCAACTTGCGAATATGGTTCAGATCTCGATCGATGACCATGGTGTTCCCACCATCGTTGGCAGCAGCATGCTTGATGTCGTGCGGGGCGAAGGGTTCATGCATGCCCGTGACCGTTACGTGCAGATGGACATGATGCGCCGATACGCAGCAGGCGAAATGGCGGAACTGGCCGGGGCGAACTTTCTTGCGCTTGATCAGTCGAATCGCAGATACCGGGGGCGAGCCGTCTGCGAGGAGATCTTCACGTCGCTTTCACCGCGTGAGCAGGCCGTCCTTGAAGCCTATGCCGATGGCGTCAACATGGGACTTGATTCGATGGAGTCCTTTCCCCGGGAGTACGGTGTCTTTGGCAGTGATCCAAGGCGATGGACGCCAGCGGACTCGTTGCTTGTGAATCTCTCCATGACGATGACGCTCACCGACAGTTCCGAGGCGGAGCTTGATCGTCATGAAGCCAGAAGGATTCTTCCTCCTGAGTGGATCGAGTTTCTGTTGACGCCGGTCGACCCGCGGGACAAGCCGATGATTCCGGATGTCGGGAGTCCGGCCCAACTGCCACCGATGCCGCGTGCCTTTCCTTCCGACATGAAACCCGATGACCCCGGCGAAGCACCAGCCCGGCAGGGAGTACCGGGTTCAAACAACTGGGCGGTTGCCGGAAGTCGGACCGCTGCGGGCGGGGCCTTGCTTGCCAGTGACCCACATCTCATGATCACGCTTCCGGGTATCTGGTATCGAGTCCAGCTTCTCTGGTCTGCTGGTGATCAGACGGCGGAACTGACGGGATTGTCCATTCCAGGCCTGCCGGGCGTCACGATCGGAACCAACGGACGTGTGGCCTGGGGATTCACGAACGCCACCATCGATCGCATGGATTTCATCCTGCTTGAGATCGATCCGGATGATCCGTCGCGTTACAAGGTTCCCGATGGCTGGGAGTCCTTCGAGGAATTCGAGGAAGAGATCAAGGTGATGGGTGACGAACCCGAGACCCTCAACTCGCGTTGGACCAGATGGGGTCCAGTGGTGGATAGTGATGCCGATGGATCATTGATCGCCGTGGCCTGGCCCGCCTTGAGACCCGAGTGCGTCAACATCAACGTCATTGAGATGGCTCATGTCAGCAATGTCGATGATGCCGTTGAAGTCATGCGTGGCTGGTATGGACCGCCGCAGAATGTTCTGCTTGCCGATTCAGATGGGCGAATCGCCTATGTGCTGTCCGGCTGGTTGCCAGCTCGCCGGGGCTTTGATGGTCGCTTTCCTGTGTCATGGGCGGATGGAAACGCCGGTTGGGATGGGCCACTTGATGAATCTCTGCGACCGGTCGTCGTCGATCCACCGGATGGCGTGCTCTATACCGCCAACAACCGGATCGCCGAACTGGAACAATCCAGACTGCTCGGTCATGAATGGGGGTCACCGGATCGGGCGGCACGGATCGATGAGTTGCTCGGCGATCGTGTCGATCTTGATGAGGCCGACATGCTGGCGATGCAGCTTGATACCGCGGCACCGGGACTTGAACTGTATCGAGATCTGGCTCTGCAATCGGTGTCCGAAGCACATCCTGATGAACAGGTGCGGCGAGCCAGACAGCTGGTCGCCGAATGGAATGGAACATCCGATGCCGATCAGATCGGCATCGGCATTCTCAATCGATATCGTCGGGCGGTGAACCGAAATCTGAAGTCGTACATGGTTGATGCAGGTGATGGCGCATCAGCGATGAGTCTTCGGATCTCCGAGGCGCCGATCCGGATGGTGCTCGAGCAGCAGCCGAAGCATCTGGTCCCGGCCTCCCATGGCGACTGGTCGAGGGTGAATCGGGAAGTATTCGAGCGTGTCGTTGCGGCGATGACCGCGGAAGAGGGTGGTCTTGAAACCCCATGGGGCGAACGCAACCAGTCATTCATCGCGCATCCCTTTGCGGCCGTGTTTCCAGAATGGTTGCGGGGCAATCTCGTGATCGAGAAACCTCAGTCCGGGTACTGGGGGTCGGTTCGAGTCGCCAGTTCGCGATTTGGTGCCAGCGCCAGAATGGTGATTGATCCCGCCCGCCCAAGGGAAGCAATTCTGCAGACACCCGGTGGCCAGAGTGGAAGCTGGGAATCGCCGAACTGGATGGATTTTCATGATGACTGGCAGGGCGGTCAACCGACACCCATGATGCCCGGCGAATCCTCGGTCAGGTTTGAACTGGTGCCGAAGCCGATCACCACGCCGTAAGTTCGCCGACCAGAACTTCGACCAGATCCTTCATCGTGACGATCCCGATGGGCTTGTTGCCGTCATGGATGATGGCCATGGAAGCATGGTTGTCACGAAGTCGGGCCATCGCGGCCTGGACTCGAAGATCCGATTCGATCACGACCGGATCCTGAAGCAGGTCTTCGAGGTTCCTGTCCGGATAGAGCAGAAGATCAAGAACGGAGACGACACCAGCGACCTGCCCATCATCGGTCATGACCGGCAGTCTGGTGTGTGGTTGATTGTTGGCGGCTTCCAATCGTGTTCCGGCATCGGAAGCAAGCATGATCGTGGCGACGTCATCCCACTGAATCATCTCGTTGATGACGGGGCGATCCCGCAGCAGAAGCGCCCGGTCGACCAGTGCGGTCTGTGATTCACTCAGTACGCCGATGGTCATGCCTTCCCGAAGCAGATTGGCCATGCGCTGGCGTGCGGGAACGACGCTTGAATCAGTCTGTCCGATCCTGCGACCGACAGCCGCGACCAACGGTGCCAGGCCGGTCCAGGAAAGCAGTCGTCGTGTTCCTTCCAGAGGGCCGGCACAGGCATAGGACCAGCGGTCCGTGTTGACCCGGAAGAGATCCTTGGGAAGGACTTCGCCGAAGACGAACAGCAGCGGAACAAGAATCGCCGCATTGATCAGAACGCTCTCGCCCGGCGTGAATCCGGAGCCGTCCAGTATGCCTGCGATGCCGTAGCTGCTGAGGTAGTTGCAGATGTTGTTGGCCAGCAAAAGTACTGCCAGCATCATGGCCGGATGATCAACCAGTCTCTTCAGACTCAGGGCGCGGCGATCGTTTTCGCTGGCCCGAACGTCAAGACGGACACGACTGAGGGTGTAGAGGCCGGTTTCCGAACCCGAGTACAACGCGCTGCCGACCACGCCGACCAGCACGAACAGAGACATCACGATCCACATGGTCATCGTCATGACGTCGCTCCAGTGTCATCAAGAGAGATGATCACGGAGGTGATGTGTCCACGGTCGGCATGATGGACTTCCAGTTTCAGGCCGTCGATGTTCATCGTGTCGCCTGTTTCCGGAAGATGTCCAAGACTTGCCGTCATGTAGCCGCCGAGCGTGGAGACATGGGTCTTGATGTTGAATCGACCAAGCGCCGACTGCAGTTGTCGGATACTCGTATCGCCATCGACGATCCACTTGCCTGGGCCAAGAGGGCGTGGTGGGGAGGAGGATCGATCGCCCGGCTCGGCAATGTCGCCGATGAGTTCCTCGACGATGTCCTGAAGTGAGAGAACGCCGGAGGTGCCGCCGTATTCGTCAACCACGACAGCGAAGACCAGCCCATCCTCACGGAAGACTTCAAGGGCACGCTCAAGTGTCGCCACTTCCGGAATGAAGGTGGCCGGCTGCATGACATCCTCGAGGGGCGCGTTCGCGGAACGCCTCAACCAGCTCTTGGTCGAGAGGACGCCACGGATGTCATCCAGATCTTCGCCATGAACCGGAAGTCGGGTCAGACCGTGGTGTTCGATGGTCGATTGGATTTTCTCAGCCGAATCTTCCAGGTCGATGGAGACCATCTTGGTACGAGGAGTCATGGCTTTTCTGACCGTGCTTCGACCAAGTCGAAGCACGTCCGAGATGGTCTGCTGTTCTTCCCGGTTGACCACGCCACTGGCGGAAGAAAGTGCCAGCAGCCGTTCGAGTTCGTCAGCCGTGAGTTCGTCCTGTGAATGATCGGCGCCGGTCAGCCGACTCATGGGGGTGATGATGCAGGTATTCACGACCACGCGGACAGGAACAATGGCGTGATGCACACCTGTCAGAATTGGAGCGGTCATGGAGGAGAATCGCTGCGGGCCTGCCGAGGCAGCCATCTTGGGCAGTACTTCGCCGAGCAGCACGATGACCAGAAGCGACAGTAGCGCCAATGCAAGTTCCGCAATCCAGCCGGGTGACCACCACATCAACAGGGAGGAACTGATCACGAAATAGAAGACATTCGCAGTCATGTTTCCCAGAAGCAGCGTGATCAGCAGCATGCGAGGTTGTGACAAGAGTGCCAGCGCCTGACGTGCACCGCTTCCACCATTGACACGCATGGCCTGTCGTTGCGAAGCATCCAGCGAGAACAATGCTGTTTCGGATCCGCTGAAGAAACCGCTGAGCAGAACCGTGATGGGAAGCAGACACAGGAGGACCACGACCGTGACATCCCAGGATGCGGTTTCACTCGAGGCGAGAATGTCGGTCAGCATCATGGCTGAAGGATCAACTCCGAAAGGTCGGAACCATCACTCCCCACCCATGGGTGAGCTTGTGTTGGAATCCTCATCACCGGCGATGGATGATCGCATGTCCGTATCGGCCATGACGTTCTTCATCCGGTAGTAGTCCATGATTCCCATGTTGCCGCCACGGAAGGCGTCAGCCATCGCCTTTGGAATATCGGCTTCCGCAAGGATGACCTGGGCCCGGTTCTTCTGAGCCTCGGCCTTGTGTTCGGCTTCCTGAGCAACAGCCATGGCACGACGCTGCTCGGCCTTGGCCTGATATCGCTTGGTGTCGGCGTTCGCCTGGTCGGCCTGCAGTCGAGCGCCGATGTTCTCGCCCACATCGATGTCAGCGATATCAATGGAGAGAATCTCGTAGGCGGTTCCGGCATCAAGGCCCTTCTCCAGAACGGTCTTGGAGATGTCATCAGGATTCTCGAGCACAGCAAGATGGTTGTCGGCGGAACCGATCGTCGAAACGATGCCTTCACCGACACGGGCGATGATCGTTTCCTCAGTTGCACCACCGACGAGTCGTTCAATATTGGTTCGGACCGTTACACGGGCACGTGCCTTGAGTTTGATGCCGTCCTTGGCCACCGCATCGATCGTGGTCTTGCCGGTGTCATGACTCGGGCAGTCGATGACCTTCGGATTCACCGAAGTGCGGACCGCTTCAAGAATGTCACGACCTGCCAGATCGATCGCGGTTGCGATCGGCCAGGAGAGATCGATGTGAGCCTTGTCGGCGGCAATCAGTGAACGCACGACATTGGTGACTCGGCCACCGGCGAGGTAGTGCGATTCCAGCAGGGCAGTCGTCAGATCGATGCCGGCCTTCTTGGCGGTAATCCTGTTCTCGACGATGACTCGAGGACGGACTTTTCGGAACCGCATCATGACCAGATCGATGAACCGTACGGGAGCACCGGAGATCCAGGCCTGCACCCACAGTCCCACGTACTGGAAGACGAACAGGACAATGATGAGCAGAATGACGCCACCGGCAATGACACCGCCTAGTGCCCAGCCATCGAGGGCGAGAAGATTGGTTGTCGCAAGGGTTGGCGTGATCATGTGGTTCCTCTCCTCCTGAATCAGGTGTGGGGCACCATTCTAGCGGATCTGCAACCCGATCCAGTCCTGAAAGCTAGTCCTTGGCAGGACGGACTTTGAGTTGATTGTCATAGGCCTCGGTGACCACGATGGGCTGCCTGGCATCAATGATGCCGTGTTCGGAGAGCGCATCGAATCGCTGATCCCCGACTCGAACCACCCCGACCGGTCGCAGGGGAGTTTCAGCCACTCCGGTCTGACCAATCAGGCCCTGCAACGTCGTGGCCCGTTCATGCTGGGCATGCGCCGAGGCGGCATAGGACTCCTCGGGGGTCTGGTTGAGATCCATCTCGTCACCGCCGAGCACCATCTTCCTGCCCATCGGAGAATCGACCCACCAGCGGAAGCCAAACCATACGACCACGGGGCCGAACACGATTCCGATGATCAAGGCCATCGTGCCAGCAGTTGTGGAATGCAGATAGAAGCAGACGATCGATCCGACAACGGTTGCACCGCCGACCAGCGCGAGGATGCCACCGGAGGGAATGAACAGTTCAAGAAACAGAAGGAATATGGCGGCAGCGGCGAGAATGAATGCCCACAGGAGCATGTCGTCACCATTGGTATCCGCGGCCAACAACATCAGTTCGTTGATCATGAGTCTGTTGCCTCGACTTCCAGAACCATTCCAGTTCGAACGACTCGCACCTCATCGCCCGGTTCGATCCAGCGTCCCAAGGATACGGCGTCCAGAAGCTGGTCGTCGATTCGAATCCGTCCACTCGGCCGAAGCGCAGTTTCAGCCACTCCAGTCGTGCCGATGGGAATGGTTTCAATCACCGGTTTGCTGGTTGGTTGCCCGACACCCTTGCCGACTTCGGTGCGCAGGATGAATCCTCTGGTGGTCGTGTCGCGTTCAATGGTCCGGGTGAGCAGCCAGATCAGCAGCATGGCCAGGAAGCTTCCGGAAAGAATCACCAGAAGTCCCTGGACGATTCCTCGTTGCATTTCCTGATCCGTCATCTCGCCGGATACGAAGGTGCCGACCATTCCGATCATCAACAGGATCGCACCGGTGATCCCGGCGACCAGAGTCCCCGGGATGAGCAGAATTTCGACTGCAATGAGGCCAAGGCCAATGATGACCGCAATGAGTTCCCACCATTCCGCCATTCCCGCAAGTGCCGGGGCGCCCAGCAGCACCACGATGGAGACAACGGAGCCAATGGCGAACAGTCCGGTTCCGGGGAAGGTCATCTCCATGAAGAGACACACCAGAAAGATCACGACGAGAATGATCCGAGCCGGCCAGCTGACCAGAAGCTGGACCAGAGACTCGGACCAGGATTGGTCATAGACCTTGACAGTCGAGGCCCCCATGAGCAATTGCAGTTCATCACGATCGTTCACAATGGCCGCCGCCAGTCCGAACTGCTGGGCTTCTCCCGGCTTCAAGGTCAGGAGTCGATCATCGGCAGCCACCTGGCCAACCAGAACCCAGTCATTTCTGGAGTCGCCATCGAGTCGAGGACGCGATGAGGGCAGCAGTTGTTCGTAGGCAACGGAGTCCGTTTCCAGACCTTGATCCAGTTCGCCCATGTTTCCGAACAAAGGCGAGAAGGTGACTTCCTCTTCCGTGAGTGTTTCGACATCAATCATCTGGGCGGGTGGTGTTGTGCCGTAGATGGTCTCGTATTCCGAGGCGTCGACGAAGATGATCTCATTCGTCGTGGTGTTGCGAAGCATCCACAGTTCAACACCGACGCTCACGAAGGCCTGGACGAGTTGCTCGTCGTAGTGGCGTCGACGAGCCGAGTCGATCACCTCGGAAAGGATGGGAGCTTCCAGCTTGGCTCGTTCCGCAAGAGGGATCGGCCCCAGTGGGCTGACCGGGGCGCTGTCTCCGAAGGTCGCATCCGGGGAAACGACGATCTCACGGCAGGCCAGTGCGATGATGGTGCCAGCTGAAAAGGCATATGGATGGATCCAGGCCACGGTATTGGCTGGTGATTCGTATTTGATGATGCGGCAGATCTCAAGCGTCGACATCAATTCACCGCCGGGCGTATTGATCTCGAAGACGATGGCATCCGCACCATTTTCAACGGCCTGATCGATTCGTCTTTTGATTGACGTTGCGGTCACCTGATCAATGGGGCCGGTGATTGGAAGAACAGCAACCGCTTCGGCTTTTCGCCAGGCTGGAATGCTGCTGGATTGTTGAGCCGCTTGGCTGATGCTCCAGGGCAAGCCCAACAGAAGAATGAGGCTTGCCAGAAGCAGCCCCTTCATCAGGCAGGATGTACGTGTACGGATCATTGGCTCGAAGCCAATTATACGCTGGGTTGCATCAGGCCCATTCAGCCGTTGTTCAATCGAACATCGGGGTATAGGTGATGTCGCGGGGGTTGAATGGTGAATCGCTGTTCTGTTCAACTTCATCGACATGCGTCAGGTAGGCATCCCGGCCAAGCAGGCTTGGATCGGAATTCCAGGAACCCTGTGCGGAGGTCTGAGCCGAATAGATATTGTCCGGCAGGAACGTGCTGGCACCGCTGCTGTCGACTTCTTCATACTGAGCAGCGACGGGCCAGAAGTTCTCACTGACTTCAGCATGTCCATCACCGAAGATGATCACGCCTCGCCATTGTCCGTTTCGGCCGAAGAAATCCGCGGTATTGGAGTTCTTGATGTTCTGCTCGTCACCATCGGTGACGCCTCTGGTGCCAAGAATCGCGAACGAGGAACCGGCTTGTCGATCCCAGGCCAGCTGACGACGTTCGCCTCCAAGCGGAAGCAAGGCGTAGGAGTTGTGGCAGTCTCCGCCATTCAGATTGTTGGAGTAGCCGGTATCCCAGAATATTCCGGGAGTTCCCGGGGATGGATAGGGGTCATAGACGTTGTGGTCATATTCCGTGAAGGCGTAGATGTTGGGATTGGTTTCGACGTTCGAAAAAGTGGTTACCGGATCAAACAGCCGTTCCATGATGCACAGCGAGAGCATGTTGCCATGATCATTGAGAGAACCATTTTCCTGACCACGACCTTCGATGTATCGCTCGGTGCCCCCGATCATCTCCGGCTTGCGTTGGACCAGACCTGGAAGAGGCTTCTGGAAGTCGTGCGAAGCGGCGTAGGCGGCAAAGCCTTCACCGATGCTCTTGGCCTGCTTCTGCTCTTCCAAAAGACGGGCCGCACTTCTCGCGCCACCCAGCGCTGGAAGGAGGAAGGCCATCAGGATGCCGATGATGGTGATGACCACCATCAGTTCGACGATCGTAAAGGCGTTTGGCCGAGGATTTGAAGACGGTCTGGGTGAACACATGTCTGGCATGGGTTGCTCCATCAGGGGGCAGGCGGATCAGTCGAATATGACTGGGAAACAGCCTAAGGATACTTCAGGATCAAGCCTTGAAGGGGGTTGAAGGCTCTTTTGCAGCTGGCTTGGGTACAGAACAGGCCTGATAACACGACTGCAACCCGCTGAAGCCTCAAAAGAAGACCGGGGCAGCAAGGCCTTGGACCCTGCTGCCCCGGATTGAAAGCAAGTTCATCGACATTCAGTCGATTCAGACAGGCGTGGACTACTCTTCCAGCTCGTCATAGGTGGTGAGCACGGCGTTGTCATTGGGGGACAACAGACGTGAGTAGGTGCAGTAGATGTCACCCTGCTTCTTGGCTTCTTCGTCATTGGGTTCACCAGAGGAGAACTCGCAGTGGAAGATGTTGTCACGCTGGTAACCGGGGATGCCGATTGACTGGGTGTCATAGCGGACATGGTCTGGGAAGAAGTTCTTCAGGACCAGAACGGAGCCGTCGGCGTTGACACAGTGGCCCCACCATTGCTGATCAGGACCGTGCATGGCCAGCGTCGGGCTGTTGATGTAGTCCTCAAGGGTGGTGTCGCCATCCTTGGTACCACGAGTGGTCCAGCAGATGGTGTCACTGCCAGCCGTATCGCACCAGCGGTTTCGGCGGTTGTTGCCCATGAGCGTGTTGTTCATGAAGCTGATGTGATCTGCATTTTCATCGCCCAACTGGGAGCGGAAATTGCGATCGAACCAGGTGCCGGTGTGTGGTGAGTGAGCCGTGTAGTCATAGGCTTCAGGGACACCGTTGGACTCTTCGATCTGACCCTTGACGCCGATGAGGGCGTTGTTGTCAGCAGGGCTGACCCAGATTTCGGCCTCGGCATATCGCATGCCCACGAGGGTGGAAGCGATGGCGCCGGTGTAGTTGATGCTTCGATCGACAGGGCCGATGCCAGCGATGTACTGACCTTGGACAGCCTGACGCTCATGATTTCCTGGAATCATGAACTCGCCATCATTTTCACTGGCGAAAACAGCGTTGGTCTGCTGTGCGCCACGCATCTGGACCATTTCCTTCTTGGACTTGGCGGAGCTCATTGCTCCGGAAAGTGCCAGCAGGAGAAGGCCCATCAAAAGGGCGATGATCGAGATCACGACCATCAGTTCGACAAGCGTAAATGCTCTTCGTTTCATTACAGAGATCTCCGGTTCTTTGGTGTAGTTTGGTTGCTAGCAAAGAATGAATAAATAAATACGGATCAGAATCCCCTGTCTCCAAGACAGGGATCTGACTCGAAACTCGAATCACCTGAACGATCGTTTGATGGAAGGGAAAGGGGCATGGGCCTGATGGCCATCATGCCGGGTGCTCAGCCCGCCTTCGACGATCTGCGAATACCACCTAGACCAGGACTGGTCATTTTCAGTGGTTTCGTGCCGAATTGTCCGTGGTCGAGACGTGCAAAAACGGGCAATGAGTACAGGTGCCAAGTGGCGATATATATAGGATCTGTCTCGACCAACGACCGGGCCCGAAGGCCAGGTACATCTACAGCGTACCGTGAACCACAGTCTGGTCAAGGATCCATCTCGACAAGGCCGTCTTGATATAGGAATCATTTGAATATGTCTCGGGTACTTGAAACGCTTTCCTCGCTCGGAATCGAGCTTCCTCAGGCCCCTAAACCGGTCGCAAGTTACGTTCCTGCAGTCAGATGCGGCGATTTGCTCTTTATCAGTGGCCAAGTCCCCTTTGTAGAGGGTGAACTGGCTTTCAGCGGCCCTGTACCCTCCAAAATAAGCCCTGACCAGGCTCAGGAGGCGGCTCGAATCTGCGCCATCAACGCCTTGGCAGTGGCTCATGAGACATTGGAGTTGGGCTTGGACCAGATTGAACGGGTGGTTCGATTGGGAGTCTTCGTCCTGTCAGACCCCGGATTTGGCGGCCAGCCACAGGTGGCCAACGGCGCCAGTGATCTGATGGTGGAGATCTTCGGTGAAGCAGGGCGGCATGCCAGAGCTGCGGTGGGCTCGGTCGGACTGCCACTGAGTGCAACAGTCGAGATTGAAATGGTGCTTCAGATCCGATCCTGAGTTGCAGGATTCAGGCGTTGAGCGCGACAAGCACGATCAGCAGGATCACGTTGATGACGATGCTGATGATCATCGGCACGAACATCGAATTCGACATCAGGGAATCCGAGTCTCGTCGCGGAGGATTGTTCGCTTGAGGGATGTCGGCCTCGGGGGTATCGATCCGCACGGCCAGACTGGAGAGATCCAGATCGTCCTTGGCAAAGTGTGGTTGTTCACCTTGCTGGACCAGACGCAGATCTTCAACCAGATCGGCAGCACACTGGTAGCGATCCGGGCAGTCCTTCTCGAGCATCTTCTCGATCACCCGGCAGAAACCCGCCGAGAGTGAGGTGTTGAATTCATCGGGCAGCGTCAGTGGCTTTCTCAGATGGCCCTTCATGACCTCGGATGGGGTCTTGCCGGTGAATGGAACCCGGCCGGTCACCATGTGGTAGCACGTGGCACCAAGACCGTAGAGGTCAGCCTGCCCGGTGATATTGATGGCGCCGCGGATCTGCTCCGGGCTGATGTAGAACGGAGTTCCGTAGGCCCGACCGGCTTCAGCCTTGGCCAGATCTGTGTCATCCGCATGTCGAGCAAGGCCCAGATCAGCCACCTTCACAACTCCGTTGGTGGTGAGCATCAGGTTCTTCGGCTTGATATCCCGGTGGACGAAACCACAGTCATGGGCGTGTTGCAGTGCCAGCGCTGATTGAAGCATGATGTCGATGGCTTCATCTTCACCGAGTCGTTTTTCCTCGACGATGCGGTCATAGACGGTGTTGCCCTCGACATACTCCATGACGAAGTAGTGGTTGTCGCCAGCCTGGCCCACTTCATAGGCATGCACGATGTTTGGATGGTTCAGTTTGGCGGCTGCACGGCCTTCCTTGTAGAACCGTTCGACGTAATTCTGATCTTCTGAGAATCGCGACGGGAGGATCTTGATGGCCACCAGTCGGTCAAGGCTTTTCTGTTGTGCCAGAATCACGGTCGCCATGGCTCCGGCGCCGAGTTTCTTGATGATCTTGTAGCCGGGAATCTTGCTCTGGGATTTCGCAGCATCGAATTCCTTGCGAAGACGATCCAGCTGGCGCTGGGTGGCAAACTGGTGTTTGACCAGTACATCCTCCAGAGAGCCGGCTTCGCCTTCGGAACGGGTGGCGAGCAATTCAGTATTGCATTGCTGCAGTTCCTCATCCGTGATGAGTCCCTGATCCACCACCAGTTTCCCGAGCATGGTCTCAAACCCGGTGCTGGCCTTGTCCGATGAACCTTCAGCAGCCTTGGATTTGGATTCCTTGGGCTTGGCTGATTCCTTGGAGGGGCCTGGGTTGGGAGTTGATTCAGACATGTACGTCATACCGGAGTGTTGCTGCGGAGCCTCCAATGGGACTCCAGAGGGTGAATTGGATCGAGAAGTATGCACGATCTGCGGGTGGAAAGCGACCTCAAGTATCATGACCCATTACGTGGGATCAGCCAATATTCTCTTGGGATAGGGTGATGGTCGGGAAATTGATGCCAAAACGGGTCCTCCTGATACGCCCCAGTGCCCTGGGGGATGTCTGTCGCACGGTCCCGGTCCTCACCAGTCTGGCTCGAGCGTGGCCCGAGGCCACGCTGGGGTGGGTGGTTCAGGATGGATTCGAAGACGCCATTCGCTGTCACGAGGATCTCGATGAAGTTCTGACCTTCCCTCGCAAGGCGCTGGCGAAATGGGCAACCCGACCTCAGGTGCTGATGCGTTCACTGGGATGGATGCGATCGCTTCGCAAAGGGCGATGGGATTGTGTCATCGATTGTCAGGGTTTGATGCGAAGCGCCTTGATGACCCGAGCGACCGGAGCCGCGTTGCGCGTCGGCGATCGACAGGCGAGGGAAGGAGCCTGGCTCGCCTACAACCACCGTGTCGACACCACGGGTGCCGTGCATACCGTTGATCGCATGCTTGAGTTGCTCAAGCCGTTGCAGATCGATCCGGTGAAGGACATGCAGTTGAAGGTTCCGCCTGAAGCGAAGTCCTCCTGGTCATCTCGGCGAAGTGAACTGGGTTTGAATGGTTCCTACTTCGTACTGGCCGCGACGACTCGTTGGCCAAGCAAGGCGTGGCCTGCGGATCACTGGGTTGAATGGGCCAGATCTGTTGGTGGAATGACTGATGGCGGGCTGGTTCTGCTGGGAAGCCCAACCGAGCGAGCAACAGTCGAGTCACTGGCGACTCGATTGACGAACGAGGCGGGCATGACGGTCCACAATCTGGCCGGTGAAACATCCGTCGGTGAAATGATGGCGGTCATCGAATCAGCTCGATTGACGCTGGCCAATGACACGGCGGCGCTGCACATGGCCGTCGGCCTCGGCGGCCGCTGCGTCGGCCTGTTCGGTCCAACGGATCCAGACGTGGTCGGCCCCTATGGACTGCGTGAAAGAGTTGTTCATGTTTCACCACCGCCCGGGGTGAACTACCGCGATGCACGACTTGGTGATCGATGCATGCGGATGATTCCGGTTGAGCAGGTGGTGGAGTGCACCAGACAGGTCTGGGATGAGACGCAACTCGATGCCGTTGCGCAGGTGAACGCATGAACTGGTCGATGCCCATCATTCTGGCCAGCACCTCTCCTCGTCGACGAGAGATGCTTGAAGCCACGGGCTGGCCGGTTCAGGTGGTGGAGCCGGAAGTTGATGATGGTGAACTGGAAGCCCGTGAGGTACTTCCCCGGGCCTGGGTGACTGCGCTGGCCTGGTTCAAGGCCAGATCGGTCATGCTCAAGGGTGTGGGCCCCGGCACCATTCTCGGCGCGGACACGGTCTGTGAACTTGATGGAAAGATCATCGGCAAGCCGACCCATCGAGCCGATGCAGGAGAGATGATCCGTAGCTTCAGAAATCGATCACATCAGGTCATGACCGGAGTCTGTCTGGTCGCTTCCGATGGAAGCGAACGTTTCATCTTCTCTGATACGGCAACGGTCACGCTTGGTGATCTGAAGGATGAAGCAATCGAGTCCTATCTGGATACGAATGCCTGGCAAGGCAAGGCAGGTGGATACAACCTGCTTGATCGGTTTGCCGATGGCTGGCCGCTTGAATGGGACGGTGATGATCACACGATCACGGGTCTTCCGATGCGCAGGCTCAGAGAGATTCTGGATGAGGTCGGAATGACGAAAGAGGACAGACCATGATCCTTCGTCGTCTGGCCAGCAAGCTGTATGGATCGATCATGTCCAGACGCAACAGGCGATTTGATCAGGGGCGTGGTGTCTCCAGATGTGGCCGAACCGTGATCTCCGTCGGCAACATCTCACTGGGCGGCACCGGCAAGACGCCGATGGTGCGTTGGATCGTTGAACATCTTGCCACGATGGAGCATCGGCCTGCGATCGTCACGCGTGGCTACGGTGCGCGGCCTGGTCAGGAAGCGGATGAAGTCATGGAATACCGTGATGCGATTCCAGATCTCCCGATCTTCGTCGGTGGTGACCGGGTTGCCGTATTGAAGCGTGAGCTTCCTGATCATCCCGAAGTCGACTGCATCGTGATGGATGATGGATTCCAGCATCGGCGCCTGCATCGAGATCTCGACATCGTGCTTGTTTCATCGCACGAGCCTCTGGATCGCGAGTCGGTCTTGCCGGCGGGCCGACTTCGTGAGCCGCCTGAAGGTCTGGCACGCGCAGATGCCGTGGTCGTCACCGGCTCAAGAACAATCGATCAGGCGCTGGCGGCGCGTATCGAATCCTTTCATGGTTGTCCTCCGGTTGCCTGGTGTGGACACAGCTGGTCAGGGTTGACTGTTTACGAGTCGGACTCGACACGAGAAGAAGACATCGACTGGCTTCATGGACGAAGAGTGGTCGTGCGACTTGGGATCGGTTCGCCTGAAACCGTGCGAAGTCAACTTCGTGTTCTGGGCGCCACGCTCGTGAGTGAACGGCCTGCACGCGATCATCAGCCCTTCACGCAGGCCGAAGCTGCATTTCTCTCGGACGTGTTGGATGCCGATGCCATTCTTATGACAGCAAAGGATTGGGTGAAGGCACGTGACGTGCTAGACTTGAACCGTCTCCAGGTACCAGTCGTTGTTCCACAGCTGGAACTTCGTTTTCTGGATCGAGAAGCGGCGCTGGGCCAGATGATTCACGATGCGGTCGTGGATTGTCTTGATCGTGATCTTGTGGATGCGGATTCATGACAACGCTTCTGGACAAAGTGGCGGGCTTTTCTTCCTTTCGAGCATTGCTCGTCGGGGATTTCATGCTCGATGAGATCGTGCATGGTGACGTGGGCCGTTTGAGTCCGGATGCCCCGGTTCCGGTTCTGCATGCTCAACGTGAAGAGCGATCGCCCGGTGGGGCGGCGCATGTGGCGAATTGCCTGAAGGCGCTTGGCGGTGAAGTGATCTGCTGTGGGGTCGTTGGCGACGACGAATCCGGTCGCCGTCTGAAGGCTTCCATGGAGAAAGCAGGACTGAAGACCGATGGATTGATCGTCGATGATCAACGGCCCACGACGGTCAAGCGTAGTCTGGTGGGATTGGCGCAGCATCGTCACCCCCAGAAGATGTTCCGCCTTGATTTCGAATCCAGAGAGCCGCTTGCCTCGGAACATGAAGCCGCCTTGATCGTCATGATTGAATCGCAGCTGGATCAGGTGGATGTCGTCTGCATCGAGGATTATCACAAAGGCGTGTGCACACCGCGTGTCTGTGCGGCGGTGATGGCTGCCGCGAAATCCGCGGGCAAGGAAGTGCTGGTCGATCCAGCATTGCTTGAGGATTACGGCAAGTATCGCGGTGCGACAACCATCACGCCCAATCGAACCGAAGCTGAATTGGCGACAGGTGGAGCTGATTCGCCGGCTGAAGCGGCAACGAAGCTGTCAACACAACTGGAATGTGAAGCGGTCATCCTCACACTCGACAAGGATGGCGCGATGGTGATGGCCCGTGGTGAGTCGCCAGTGATCGTTCCGACCGAGGCGCGAGCCGTCTATGACGTCACCGGTGCAGGTGATGTAGTCATCGCAGCCTTGACCGCGGCACGAGCCAATGGAATGGACTGGGTGGATTCCACCCGATTCGCCAATGCCGCCGCGGGACTGGAAGTCGCCTTCTTCGGTACACGGCCCATTCCGCTTGCCGAGGTGCAGCGGGAACTGCTGCGGCGTGAAAAGCCCGGGGCTGACAAAGTCAGGAATGATGAGGAGCTGGCCGTCGAACTGGCAGTGCACCGACAGGCGGATCATCGCATTGTTCTGACCAATGGTTGCTTTGATGTCATTCATGCAGGCCATGTGGCTTATCTTCGGGATGCCAAGAACCAGGGTGACGTGCTGGTTGTGGGCATCAACGTCGACGAGCAGGTCCATGCCATGAAAGGTGAAGGACGTCCGGTGTATGCACTGGAGGATCGAATGGCCATTCTTTCAGAGCTGGCCTGTGTCGATTACGTCATCGCCTTCAGTGAGCCGACGTCACATCGCCTGATCGAATCGGTGATGCCGGATCTCTTCGTGAAGGGTGGAGATTATTCACCTGAGGAGATCAACGAGTACGAACTGGTCAAACAGTTGGGGATCGATTGCCGGGTTCTGGCGCATCGTCCGGGTCTGGGAAGCACGGACGTCGTCGAGCATCTGCGAAGAACGTGACCTACTGATTCTCCAGCAGGCCGAGCACGACTTCTCGTGCGGTATCAGGATCATCAAGAACCTGATCGAAGGGAAGTCTCACCACATCGAAGCGAGCGCGAATATCGATGCCACGTGGGTCGACGCCGACCATTCGGGGATCTTCTGCTTCAAGGTCGAGATGCACGGCAAGTGTTGCTCGCAGTGATTCGAGATGTTCCCGGTTGACCTCGCCGCAGAGTGAAGGTTCGATTCCAGCAAGTGGATTGGGCTGTTCCAGTCCTTCGCCGTCAATCACCATCCCATGGAAGCGGGCAAGATCAATGGTCATGGTGGCCCATCGGACATCCTCCGGCTCGCCGTGATAGATCCTCCATCGATCGGCAAGCCCACCTTCGGGTCCATCCTCATCGAATTCAGTCATGCAGACGAGGAGTTCCATGGCGGTCTGGTCGGCGACCGGCACATGGATGACGGTTTCAGCGGCGTGGAGCACGGCCACCATGACGGGTGCGACCAGTCGTCCATCAGGTGCGAAGACATATCGAATGGGGCGGAGATGTTCATCGAACCTCAGGTCCCCGGTGGTCCAGGTATGGAGGTGGGCCAGGGCATCTTCAACGACGTTCGCTTCTTCAGAGTTCATGGTGTGGAGTTTAGGTCGTTAGGATCTCGCTTGTGGCGCTCATCGCTGTATCAATTTCCGTAGAAGAACCCGCCCTCGTAGCAGAGGTGCTGGAACTGGCCCAGCTGGCGGGTGACCGCGGTGCTTCATTGGTTGAATGGCGAGTCGATGAACTGGGACTTTCCGAGGCGGGACATGAGGCCTGTCAGGTCCTTGTGCGTGAATCTCCATTGCCCTGCATCCTCACGTGTCGGCATGAATGCGAGGGTGGAGCGTTCGATGGCAATGAATCCCAACGCGCTTCCTTGTTTGATTCATTGATTGAAACCAATGCCATTCCTCGTTACGTGGACATCGAGTCGGCCCGATGGGCCGGATCGCCGGAACTGCGCGAGTCGGTCAGGCGTCTGTTGACCACTGGTGACTGTGGTTTGATTCTCTCGACGCATGACTTCGAAGGTCGTCCAGATGATCTGGCTCGTCGTGTGGATTCAATGCGGGCGGAGCCTGAAGTGAACGTCGTGAAGGTGGCCTGGAGCGCCCGGTCCATCCGTGATTCAATGGAAGCCTTTGACCTGCTCCGTGAATCAGCCGGGCCGACGATCACGATCTGCATGGATCGCTTTGGTGTCATCACCAGAATTCTTGCGGGGAAGTTCGGAGGACTGTTGACCTTCGCCGTGCTTGACGGGCAGTCGGGAACGGCGCCAGGACAGCCGACGCTGACTGAACTGCAGGAGCGATACCGTTTCGGTGATATTGGCGCCGCAACAAAGGTCTACGGCATTCTTGGTGATCCAGTAGCGCATTCCCTGAGTCCGTTGATTCACAATGCCGCGTTTCGTCGGGTGGACCATGATGCCGTTCTGGTCCCGATGCCGGTGGTCGACGGCTGGGAGTCGTTCAAGGCGTCGGTCGCCACCATGCTTGATCAGCCTTCCCTCGATCTGGCCGGGCTTTGTGTAACCGCTCCTCACAAGGAGAATCTGCTCCGCTTCGTGCAGGAGCAGGGTGGAACGATTGCCGATTCTGCGATGTCTGCTGGTGCCGCCAACACACTTGTGATCCAGTCAGATGGAGGACTGGTCGCGGACAATACGGACGTCCATGGAATCATCAGCCCGTTGCAGGATGTGATTTCGCTCGAAGGTGTCCGTGTTGCGATTCTCGGAGCTGGTGGTGCGGCACGTGCAGCGGCATCCGGCCTGCTTGCAGCCGGTGCTGAGGTGGTGATCTTCAATCGAACACGTGAGCGTGCGGAACACCTGGTTTCAGCCATGAAGGCGGAGGATGCCGGCAGTCGAATCGAAGTCGGTTCGGGTGGGCCGCTCGCGACGGATCGTTTTCAGGTCATCATCAATACGACGTCACTGGGCATGGAGGGTGGTCCCGATGCATCGGCCTCACCGCTGGAAGCGTTGGGTGGCGAGCATGAATCGCTGGCTGAAGGTGTCATTCTCTTCGAGACGGTCTATGCACCAAGAGAGACACCATTGGTGCAGGAAGCAATCCAGCGAGGGGCGGTGGTCATCACCGGAGACCGCATGTTCCTTGCTCAGGCTGCGCAGCAATTCAAACGCTGGACCGGGCATGATGCGCCGATGGAGCAATGGCAGAACCTGCTTGGCTGATTGCGGGCGGTTGGCCTAGAGCACGAATCGGCCGAGATCCTCATCCTGAAGCAGTCGTTCAAGTCGTTCGCGAACGAATGCTTCGGTGATTTCGACCTTCGTTTCCTTGCGTGCTGCCATTTCCGATGCATCAAAGGCGATGTCCTCGAAGACCTGTTCCATGATGGTCATCAAACGACGAGCACCGATGTTCTCGAGTTTCGCATTGGCTTCTGCTGCAAGATCCGCCAGTGCATCGATCGCGGTGTCAGTGAAGCTGATCTGGAGACCTTCAGTTCCCATGAGCGCGGTCTGCTGTTTGGTGATGGCGGCATCCGGTTCGATCAGAATTCGACGGAAGTCATCACGAGTCAGGGCATCCAGTTCAACTCTGATGGGGAACCGGCCCTGCAGTTCCGGCATCAGATCACTGATCGAAGCCACATGAAAGGCGCCTGCGGCAATGAACAGGATCTGATCCGTATGGACCACGCCATGTCGGGTATTGACGGCGCTGCCTTCCACGATGGGAAGAAGATCCCGCTGCACACCCTGACGACTGACATCCGCATTGCCCTGACGATCACTCGAGGCGATCTTGTCGATCTCATCAATGAACACCATCCCGGCATT
The DNA here is from genome assembly GCA_002717655.1 of Phycisphaerae bacterium. Taxonomy (GTDB): domain Bacteria; phylum Planctomycetota; class Phycisphaerae; order Phycisphaerales; family SM1A02; genus UBA1668. The sequence continues at coordinate 22,584 of PBAY01000016.1, forward strand.
TTCAGTTCGTTCGATGGCCTGCTCGAGAATCTTCGTCTGATCGAGCAGTTTCTCGGTTTCCTCTTCCAGAAGCAGGACGCGTGCGCGTTCGACGGTGACTCGCCGACGACTGCGTCGTTCCGGCACGAGGTTCTCCAGCAGTGAACTCATGCCGGGATCCATCTGGTCCATGCCGACCATGTTGATGGTGGGCATCGGGCTGCTGTCCTTCACATTGATTTCGATTTCACGCTCATCGAGTTTGCCGGCCTCGAGCTTCTCTCGCATGCGGGTGCGGACGAATTCATGTGTTTCGTCGGGTTCATCGGAATTCTCATCGCCAAGCAGCAGCGTCACGAGCCGCTCTTCGACGGCAGCCTGAGCAGCGGCACGCACTGATTCGGCATGTTCCTGCCGGACCATGGTGATGCCGATCTCAAGCAGATCGCGAATCATGGATTCCACATCACGACCGACATAGCCGACCTCGGTGAACTTGCTGGCTTCGACCTTGACGAAGGGCGCTTTGACCAGTCGTGCCAGCCGTCGGGCGATCTCGGTCTTGCCCACGCCGGTGGGTCCGACCATCACGATATTGCGGGGGACCACTTCCCGAGCCAGTTCAGGATCCAGCTGGCGTCTGCGCCAGCGGTTGCGCACCGCCACCGCCACCGCTCGTTTGGCCAGGTTCTGGCCGATGATGTGGCGGTCCAGTTCAGTCACGATTTCTCTGGGGGTGAGCTCTGACACGGGGGGGATCATAGTCAGGCGGGGGCTTCCGGGCGAACTTCCCGGCCTCGGTGGTAGCATGGCGGACAAGATGCCTCATTTAACCTGCGAAACGACTGGTGAATCACACGGCCCCTGCGGGCTTGCCATCCTCAACGGCATGCCGGCTGGTCTGGAACTGGATGTCGAGTTCATCAATGGCGAACTTCGTCGTCGACAGGGCGGGTATGGCCGCGGCGGCCGTCAGCGCATCGAGACGGACAAGGTTTCATTTCTTGCAGGAATGCGAGCCGGGATCACGACGGGCGCACCGCTGGTGATGCAGATTCCCAACAAGGACAGCCGGCTTGATGATCTGGAGCGTACACCTCCGGTTCATCGTCCTCGGCCTGGCCATGCCGACCTGGCTGGAAGCATCAAGTGGTTGACGGATGACTGTCGCAATACGCTGGAGCGTGCCAGTGCACGCGAGACGGCGGCCAGAACGGCCGCCGGCGCAGCGGCACGTTGTCTGCTGCATGAATTCGGAATCGAAGTCTTCGGCTTCGTTCGAACGGTGCACACCGCCAGGACGGACGTGACCATCGAGCACTCGCGTCTGGATGAACTTCGTCGAATGCGGGATGAGTCCGAGGTCTACACCCCTGATGTGGAAGTCACCAAGGAGATGATGGAGTGCATCCGCGGTGCCAAGATCGACAAGGACACCGTTGGCGGACTCTGTGAAGTGCATGTCTTCGGATGTCCCATCGGACTTGGCAGTTGTGTGACACCCACTGGTCGACTTGATGCAAGAATTGCATCAGCCGTGATGGGTATTCAGGCGTTCAAGTCGGTTGAAATCGGCATGGGACGTGAAGTCGCTTCTCGAAGAGGGTCGGAAGTTCATGATCCGATCACCTATGACGAAGGATCTCGAGATACGCCACTGCTCGGATTTCAACGAGCTCGAAACAATGCAGGCGGGATCGAAGGCGGAATGACCAACGGCATGCCGGTGGTCGTGACCGGCGCGATGAAGCCCATCAGTACGCTTCTTCAAGGCATGCCGAGTGTCGACCTGCGAAGCAAGCAGTCCGAGCACAGTGATTACGAGAGAAGTGACGTCTGTGCCGTTTCCGCTGCCAGCGTCGTCATGGAAAACATGGTGGCCTTCGAGATCGCAGCGATGTTCCTCGACAAGTTCGGTGGTGACACCATGAAGGAACTCGAGGCCGCGTGGACGTTCTATCTGGACACGGCACGAACCATCTGATCACTCGCCCTTGGCATCCTCGATCGCAGCTTCACCTTGTTCCACTGCGGGAATGGAAGGTGACAGGCCTCGGGTCCAGGCGTAATCGAGCTTGATGGTTCTCAACTCGCAGGAGTCATCCTTCAGGGTGAACAACAACGTATCACGCGAGAGGATGTAGCCGTAGGAACCGGCCAAGTCGGCGCATGGGCCTGAGGCTGCCATGAATTCGATGGTCTTCCAGGTGGCCTTGAAGGTTCCTTCGGACTGACTGAGATCCGGTGCGAGGGAGGTCCAGGTTCCATCCGCATGGAGCACGGCCTGACTGCCGTCCATCGTGCAGGTCCACTCGCCGGCCAGTCGTTCTGCTGGCGTGAAGGGAATGTCAGGCCCGCAGGCAGTCAGGAACAGCAGGGTGGAAAGCAGCAGTGTGATTCGCATGGTGTTGATTGTATGAACCTCCGCACATCCCTGTAGGTGTCGTCGTCACGCACGTCAGGATGCGGTTGAAAGCTCGTCCACTGATGCTTCATGCGATTCCTGCTCGACATCATGCTCGATGGTGAAGGTGAAGTTTCCGTCATCGGCATCGACCAGTACTCGATCACCCTCGGAGATGTCATTGGCCAGGATACGGGTGGCGATGGCATTCTCCAGTTCACGTTGAATGACTCGCTTGAGTGGTCTGGCGCCGAATTGAGGATCCCAGCCAGCTTCCGCCAGTGCTTCCACCGCAGCATCAGAGACCTCGAGGTGAAGTCCACGGGCGGCCATTCTCGAAGCAAGAGTGTTGAGCTGTACTCGCACGATGCCACTGAGCATGCTGCGATCAAGTTGATGGAACACGATCGTTTCATCGATTCGATTCAGCAGTTCAGGGCGGAGTGATCCCTTCAGGATCGTCAGCATCCGAGATTCGATCTCATCCTGAGACGCGCCGTCCTCCGTCATGCTCAGCAGTTCCTGTGATCCCAGGTTGCTGGTCATCACGATGATGGTGTTCGTGAAGTCGACCGTTCGCCCCTGACCATCGGTGAGACGTCCATCATCAAGAACCTGAAGCAGGACATTGGCGACATCTGGATGCGCCTTTTCCATCTCATCGAAGAGCACGACGGAATAGGGGCGTCGACGAACGGCTTCCGTCAGTCGTCCACCTTCTTCATAGCCCACGTATCCAGGAGGTGCGCCGATCAGGCGGGCGACGGCATGCTGCTCCATGAATTCACTCATGTCGATGCGAACCAACGCATCGTCACTGGCAAAGAGAAACTCGGCCAGCGCCTTGCACAGTTCGGTCTTGCCGACACCAGTGGGCCCGAGAAAGAGGAACGATCCGATGGGTCGTGAAGGCTCATCCAGTCCGGCGCGGTTGCGTCGAACCGCATCACTGATGGCTTCGACGGCAGGATCTTGCCCGATGACGCGTTCACGGATACGGGACTCCATCTTGAGGAGTCGCTCTCTTTCGCTTTCAGCGAGTTGTGCGGCAGGAATACCGGTCCATTTGGCGACCACTTCGGCGATCTGTTCCGCATCGACTTCTTCACGGACCATGGCCTTGCCCTCGGCCTGGCGTTGCGACAGGGTCTGCTCGGCTTCCTTGAGTCGGCGATCAAGTTCGGGCATGGATCCATATTGAATGCGTGCAGCAGTCTCCAGATCGCCCAGTCGCTGAGCGCGTTCAAGTTCGGTGCGGGCCGTGTCTGCTTCTTCCTTGACGCGACGGATCTCATCGAGTTCGTTCTTCTCGACTTCCCAACGTGCGGTCAGCGCGTGGTTCTCTTCTTCGAGGCTGGAAAGTGTGAGTTCGAGTTGTTCCAGTCGTGACTTTGAATCGCGATCGGTTTCCAGCTTCATGGCTTCACGTTCGATTTCAAGCTGCATGATTCGTCGGCGGAGTTCATCGAGTTCCGCAGGCATCGAGTCATTCTCGAGCTGCAGTCTTGAAGCAGCTTCATCAAGCAGATCGATCGCCTTGTCCGGAAGGAAACGATCAGCGATGTATCGATGGCTCATGCGCGCAGCAGCCAGGATGGCGGCATCCTTGATGCGGACACCGTGATGAGCTTCGTAGCGTTCCTTGAGTCCCCGAAGGATCGCGACCGTATCTTCGACGGAAGGTTCATCGACCAGAACGGGCTGGAACCGTCTTTCAAAGGCGGCATCGGATTCGATGTGCTTTCGATATTCATCCAGTGTCGTTGCGCCGATCGCGTGCAGTTCACCGCGTGCGAGCGCTGGTTTGAGGAGGTTGCCTGCTGAGACGGCGCCTTCTGCAGCACCCGCACCGACGATGGTGTGCAGTTCATCGATGAACAGGATGATGCGACCTTCACTTGCGATGACTTCTCGCAGCACCGCCTTGAGTCGTTCCTCGAATTCGCCACGGAACTTTGCTCCAGCGAGAAGCTGACCGACATCCAGTGCGATGATGCGGGAGGATCTCAATGAAGTGGGGCAGTCATGATTCACGATGCGCTGGGCCAGACCTTCGGCGATCGCGGTCTTGCCGACACCGGGTTCACCGATGAGAACCGGATTGTTCTTGGAACGACGACTGAGCACCTGCATGCATCGTCGGATCTCTTCATCGCGACCGATGACGGGATCAAGTTTGCCTGAGAGTGCCAGTGCATTGAGGTCGATGCCGTACTTCTTCAAGGCTTCGTAATTGGATTCCGCTTCAGGATCATCGATCGTTTCGATACCCGAAGACTTGCGGATCGCCTGCATCGCTTGTTGAAGCATGGCGGTCTTCAGTCCTGCGGCTTCCATTGCTTCGCGTGCCGGTGAGGGTACTTCGGACAAGGCCAGCAGCAGGTGTTCCTGCGAGGTAAAGCCATCGCCCATTTCGCCAGCCAGTTTCTGTGCCTGGGTCAGGACGTTGATCAAGGCCGGACTGGTTTGTGGCGTATAGCCCGATGCGGAGGACACCTTGGGCAGGCGTGAGAGTTCTGCGGCAACGATCTCCGCAAGCGCGGCAGGTCGATGGCCGGTGTGTTCAATGATGTCGGTGGCGACACTCTTGTCGTCCGAGAGCATGGCGGCGAGGACATGAAGAGGCGAGAGTTCGCTGTTTCCGGTTTCAACAGCCAGCGACTGGGCTGTTGAAAGAGTCTGTCGGGCCATGGTGGTGAATCGATCCATATCCATGAGGCAGGTCGTCCTTTCTGGAAGGGAAAGCGGGCAACAGCCAGCGCATTTCCTTGACGAAGATTATGTTGCAAGGACGATGCCAGTGGCACCCCCTCTGAAGGCCCTGAAAAGGGCTCTTCTTCCAGAGGCGACTGCCAGACCGGCAGTATCAGGAGGGCTATCATCCAGAACGCGCATGTCACCTTCAGTCCATGAATCATCCAGCCACGCTCGTCGCCCTCTTGTGGGGCTGGCGGTTTTGATTGGTCTGGCCCTGGCAGCCGGGTTGGTCTGGCTGGTGATCCAGTGGTTCATGGCACCACCACTTTCGGGTGTCCGCTCGCATGATTTCGGAACAGTTTCGATCGTGGACAACCCCACCTGGGTGAAGCATGTCTTCACGCTGGAAAATACATCTGGACGTGATCTGACGATCAAGCGTGCGGTTCCCAGTTGTGGGTGTACCGAAACGGATCCATTTGATCCCAAGGTGCCGGCAGGAGGGAAGATAGACATTCCGGTGCGCATGAAGTTGAAACGTTCCGTCAGGGAGCAGGCGGATGTCACGTTGACCTTTGAAGAAGCGCCGCCCATGAAACTCTTCGTGAAGGCTGAAGGTCGTCTGTCCATTCCTCTTCAGGTCGAGCCACGCAGCATCCAGATGCGTCCAGGTCAGACACGTCCGGTTTCGATTGCCGTCGAGCTCTGGGATGACGAACCACGGCCTGAGCTTCAGGTTGAAGTCCCGGATGGAATCAGTTTCAAGCTGTTGTCATGGAAGGAAGCGCAGGTCGGTCAGTCATCTCGAGGGACGCCGAGTCTGCAGAGAAGAACCATGACCATTCATGCAAGTGAGGATGCGAAACCCATGGAAGGCATCATCACCCTGAAGGTGCGTGACAAGGTTCTGGAGATTCCCATCACGCTTGGTACGGCGCTCGACTTCACGGATGCTGGGACTGCTGATCGATCCAGTTCCCGTGATCCTCAACTCAAGAGCGGGTCGGGTATGGGCGAGCAGGAAAATCCTTCGGACATTGGTCAGGACAATCCTGCAACCAGGCCATGAGCCATTCCATGGCATCCACCAGCCTTGGACCAGGTCGACTGAACATCGCATTGCCGTCCACCAGCATCACCTGATCATCCTGAACTGCTGGAAGCAGCGGCCACCATTTCTCCGAGACAATGGCCTCCAGATCTCGTTCGGCTTCATCAAGCGTCCGTCCGCATGGGCAGATGATCAAGCGTTCAGGAAGAACTTCAAGCAGGTCTTCGGGGTTCACCACCTTCGAGTGTTCACCAGGGCCGTTCAGATCATGACGGCCTCCGGCTGCAATCACGATATCCGGCGTCCAGTGACCTGCAACGAACAGTGGGTCGGTCCATTCAAGCACCACGACCTGAGGTCCATCAAGGAATTGGTTCACGAAGTCCTGAGCTGACCACCAGCGTTCACGAAGTCCGGCGATGACCTCGCGGGTCTGGGATTCAAGATTGCATGCGGTGCCGATTCGAAGCAGATCGTCGAAGACATCTTCGATGCGTGAGGGATTCAGGCTGACGACTTCGGGTTTGGCAGACATCGCAGCCGCAACCGCCTGAACGGAATCGAGATCAATGGAACAGACATCGCAAAGATCCTGAGTCAGGATCACATCCGGTTCAAGTGATGCAAGCAGTTTGGAATCCAGTTCATAGAGAGATTGACTGGCTTCCTGTGCCTCTCGCACCTGCTGATCAATCTCGGCAGGAGTAGCCGCGTTGGTGCGTTGCTTCGTCAGCGTGGGACGATCAGTGATGGTTGGTGGCCAGTCGCATTCGTGGCTGCGCCCAACCAGCAGGGAAGAACCTCCGGCAGCGTCGAGTAGTTCGGTGGCGGCTGGTACAAGTGAGACAACACGCACGTCAGACCTCACTGCCGTCAGTTAGAGATGGAAAAGTTGAAGAAGCGTTCAGCATTGGCATCGAGGATGGCTTCCATTTCTGCAAAGGGCATGCCGTGCAGATCGGCCAGATATCGGGCAACCCACGTTACGTGAGACGGCTCATTTGGTCTCACCTTTCGAACAGGCTCGGGACTCAAGTAGGGACTGTCGGTTTCCACCATCACTCGATCAAGTGGTACCAGTCTGGCTGCTTCTGCAACTTCCGGGGCGGAGGGGAAGGTCAATACGCCGGTGAAACTGATCCAGGATCCAAAATCCAGAATCCTTCGTGCCTCGTCGGCATTTCCGGTGAAACAGTGGAAGACGTACTGCTCCGGTGGAAGAGTTCGTTTCTCGAAGATGGGAAGCAGATCGGCAAGAGACTTCCTGCAGTGGACCACGATGGGGAGATCCAGCCCTTCTGACCGAGCGGATTCGATGCAATCCAGATGTGCTTCGAGGCAGTTCAATTGGGCCTCGCGAGGGGGGTCGGGGTAGTGCCAATCAAGACCTAACTCCCCCCATGCAAGGCATTTATGGTCTTCTGCAACGGCTTTGACCCGATCCCAATCCACGGATTTCTCAGCATGGTGGGGGTGGATTCCACTGGTGCACCAGATTCTGGAATACGTCTGGGCCAGGTGGAGTCCCGCCTCCAGATCTTCCGGGCAGGTTGAAACGGTGATCATCCCCTGGACGCCTTGGTCAAGAGCGCGGTCAATCACCTCATGAAGTTGGTCCTTGAGACCCGGAAAGGTGAGGTGGCAATGGGTGTCGAACATAGGCTGGAGATCATAGGTTCCTGCGGATGATTTCTGGCATCTCAGGCCGTCAACATGGCCTATCATGAGGCAACTAAAAGACGTAGTTTTTGAGACTCATTCTCATCTAGAGAATGACCGTATTTCTTGTGTTGCAAGTGGTTGGAGTCCCCCTCTTGACTTCCTGACTCAGGCCGCCGAAACTAGTGTTGAAGACTTCGTGCCTTTTTTCACAGGCAGCCTTTTTTTCCCCCTCACGGACATGGTTCATGGGTCGTTACCACTTTGTATTTCCACGTTGGTCCAACCTGCTTTTGCCGGTGATCATCATCGTGGGTATGACGGCTCCACCTTATGTGATCTTCATGGTCGCCTGGGGATTCAGTCCGAAGACAACGGACGTGGGGTACATGCCGACGCAACCTGTTCCATTCAGTCATGCGGTTCATGCCGGTGAATTGGGTATCGACTGTCGGTATTGTCACAACACTGTTGAATACAGCTCGCATGCAGCTATTCCGCCGACACAGACCTGCATGAACTGTCATCTTCAGGTTCATCCGGACAGCCCCAAGCTCGAGCCTCTGTATGACAGCTACAACACGGGCATGCCCGTCGAGTGGATTCGAGTTCATGATCTTCCTGATTACGCGTACTTCAATCACGCTGCTCATGTGAATCGAGGCGTGAGCTGTGTTGAATGCCATGGCCGGATCGACACGATGGAAGTCGTTCATCAAGTCGAACCACTCAGCATGAAGTGGTGTCTTGACTGTCATCGTGAACCACAGCCGCATCTTCGAGACCCAAGTCTCGTGACCCAGTTGGAATGGGGCTGGGCCATGACGGATGCCGAGCGCCTTGCTGAAGGCACCAAGTGGGCCAAGATCAATCAACTTGCACCATCACAGGATTGTTCAACATGTCATCGCTAGACCGTGGACAATCCGGCGGGCAGGCCTACTGGCGAAGTCTTGATGAACTCACGGACACCGCTGAGTTCAGATCCTTCATGCATCGCGAGTTCCCTTCGGGCGCATCGGATCTGCTTGATGGAACGAACCGTCGCAGTTTCCTGCGAATCATGGGCGCTTCGATGGCCCTTGCAGGCCTTGGCGTAGGTGGTTGCCGACGTTGGCCGGAAGAGAAGATCGTTCCCTATGCCAATCGTCCTGAGGGGACCATGCCTGGCGAGGTCCGTTACTACGCCTCAATGCTCGAAGTCGAAGGTGTGGCATCAGGCATTCTCGTCGCCAGCAATGATGGCCGGCCGACCAAGATCGAAGGCAATCAGCAGCATCCAACGAGTCATGGTGCTTCAACCGCCTTTACTCAGGCTGCGATTCTCGATCTCTACGACCCTGATCGTGGTCGAAGTGTGATCGATCGACTTGAGAATCCAGTTGAGCCACGACTTTCCAACTGGAAAGCCTTTGATGCATGGGCCAAGCCCCACTTCGAGGGTCTTGCTTCAAAGAAGGGTGAAGGACTGTATTTCCTTTCGGAAGCAACAAGTTCCCCGAGTATCCAGCGTCTCCAGCGTGCGCTTCGCAAGCAGTATCCATCAGCCAACTGGGTGACCTACGAACCGCTGCACAATGAGAATCAGGCAGCCGGTCTGAATCATGCCTTCTCCGGTGACTGGCGTCCCGTGCATGATCTGACGAATGCCAAGGTGATGGTTGCGTTCGACTCCGACTTCCTCGGCATGAATCCGGAAGAGCTCACGCTGTCCAAGCAGTGGGCGGTTGGTCGCCAGCCGGTCATGGAAAATGGTCATGCTTCGATGAATCGCGTGTTTGTCGCGGAACCCAACCTGACCATCACGGGTTGTGCCGCTGACGAGCGATACAGCATGAGGCCCGATGCCATCACGGTGCTTGCCGCAAGGGTCGCCGCGAAAGTCTGTGAGGATCCATCCATCGCAGCACCGTTTGAATCCTCAGGGATCGAAACACCTCAGGTGGATGTGATCGTGAAGGATCTTCTGGCTCATCGCGGCGAGTCCATTCTGCTCGCAGGCCCACGCCAGCCAAGATTTGTTCATCACATCTGTGCACTGGCCAATGAACGACTCGGTAATGCCGGAAAGACGGTTTCCTATGTGAAGCTGCCAGCTGAAGCCATGTCGACGAAGACGATTGATGAATTGTCCGAGTCGATGGGCAACGGTGAAGTCGACACGCTCGTCATCATCGGCGGCAATCCTGCCTATGACACGCCAGCCGATCTCAAGTTCACCGAAATGCTCGGCAAGGTTCCGAATGCCATCCATCTGTCTCGCGAAGACAATGAGACTTCCGAAGCCTGCCACTGGCATCTCAACCGTGCCCATTCACTGGAGTCCTGGGGAGATGGTCGAGCATGGGACGGAACCTATACGGTCTGTCAGCCTCTGATTCTTCCGTTGTTCGAAGGTCGCAGTGCGATCGAGATGCTGGCGATGATTGCGGGCGAGACCAAGGATGCCTTCACGATCGTTCGTGAAACCGAAGCTGAGCTTGCGGGATCCACTGGCCCCGCCAATGAGTTCTCTCCGCGATGGCGAGGAGTGTTGAATCAGGGCATTGCAACTGACAGTGCCTGGGCCTTGCAGGCACCTCGGGTCAATACGAGCAAGATCACCAAAGGTGCCACGGCGACCGCGGAAGCGATGGCCGCCGGTTCAAGTGATGTTGCCGTCTTTGCAGCTGACTACTCGGTGTACGACGGTCGCTTCGCCAACAACGGCTGGATGCAGGAGTTGCCTGATCCGATCACCAAGCTGACCTGGGACAACGCGGTCATCATCGGCCCAGGTCATGCGACGAAGCTCGGCGTGAAGACCGGAGACATGGTTCGGGTCACGATCGGGGATACCAGTGTCGAGGCTGCCGCACTCGTTGAAACCGGCCAGGCTGACGGGGTCGTGACCTTGCCGCTTGGTTATGGTCGACGATTCAAGGGACGTGTCTGCTACGACTCCGGATTCGATTTCTATCCGCTGCGATCAACGTCGCAGATGTGGTCTGCTCCCGTCAAGATCGACAAGATCGAGGGCAGCTATGTTCTGGCTCGAACGCAGAATCACTGGGCCATTGATTCAGTCGCTGGTCGTGGCATTGAAGAACGGCTTCCCACGCTCTTCCGGGAAGCCGATCTCACGACCTATGAAGACAATCCGGACTTTGCCGGCCAACTGGGGCACAAGATCCATTCGCTTTCACTCTGGGATGACACGCTTCAGTTCGAAGGTGCTCGCTTCAAGTGGGGCATGAGCATTGACCTGAGTGCGTGTACCGGATGTGGTGCCTGTGTGGTCGCCTGTCAGGCCGAGAACAACATTCCAATCGTCGGCAAGGATCAGATCCGGATGGGCCGTGAGATGTCCTGGCTGAGGATCGACCGGTACTACCGCTTTGGAAAGGATGAGGCGGGCAACTACGACGCCAACAATCCTTCAAGCGTGGCCATCCAGCCGATGGCCTGTCAGATGTGCGAGAACGCACCGTGTGAGCAGGTCTGCCCGGTGGCCGCCACCGTACACAGTACTGATGGTCTGAACGTGATGGTCTACAACCGTTGCGTTGGCACCCGGTACTGCTCGAACAACTGTCCGTACAAGGTTCGCCGGTTCAACTACTTCGACTACTTCCGTCGTGAGCCGCTCCGCGAAACCGGGATGCTGCAGGTTCAGCCGAGCTATTACCTGCTCCGGCAGAGTGGTGGTGATCCGCTGCGTCGCATGCAGTTCAATCCTGATGTCACGGTTCGAATGCGTGGCGTGATGGAGAAATGCACCTATTGCACGCAGCGTATCGAAGCCGCCAAGATCAAGGCCAAGAATGAATGGGTCAAGAAGCCTGAGGCAGAGAAGGCCAAGGGGATCCGACTTCGCATTCGAGATGAAGACATCCACTGCGCCTGCGCTCAGACCTGTGCAACCGGTGCCATCAAGTTCGGTGATCTGATGGATCCGGATGCCGCCGTCGCCAAGGCTCAAGCTGACAGTCGGTCCTATGAACTGCTCGGTGAATTGAACATCAAGCCGCGGACCAAGTACCTCGCTCGTGTCTACAACGCAGTTGATGGTGAGCGTTATCCCGACGCCTTCCATGGTCATGGTCACGGTCATGGTCATGGCGATGGTCATGGCGATGGTCATGGCTATGGCGGTGGGCACAACAGCGATGATTCGCATGGGAAGGAGCATCACTGATGACTACGCTTCCTGTAGACAAGGCAGCAGTTGCCACGGCTTCGAGAAGTCATGAACCTGCGGACAATTCCACCGTGGACGTGACGAGTGGTCGCGCTCCTCTGGTACTCGGGCATACCTCCTTCGGGACGGTCACCTCCGAGATCTGTCGAGTCAACGAGGCTTCCAAGCCGCCAAAGGCCTGGTATGTCACCATGGCCATTTCGTCGGTTCTGGCAATGCTGCTTGGTGCGTTGATCGGTTATCTGATCCTGACCGGCGTCGGCGTGTGGGGCAACAACAATCCCGCCATGTGGGGATTCCCGATCGTCAACTTCGTGTTCTGGGTCGGCATCGGTCACGCTGGAACGTTGATCTCCGCGATTCTGTTCCTGTTCCGTCAGAACTGGCGTACCTCGATCAACCGCTTTGCTGAAGCCATGACCATCTTCGCGGTCATCTGCGCCGGCACGTTCCCCGGCATCCACATCGGTCGTGTCTGGCTGGCCTACTGGCTGTTCCCGATTCCCAACCAGATGTCCATGTGGCCACAGTTCCGCAGTCCCTTGCTCTGGGACGTCTTTGCAGTCAGTACCTATTTCACCGTATCGCTGATGTTCTGGTATGTCGGCATGATTCCGGATCTGGCGACCTTGAGGGATCGTGCCACAAACAAGATCAAGGCCATCGGCTATGGCGTCTTCTCACTTGGCTGGCGGGGCAGCATGCGTCATTGGCATCGCTATGAGCGTGCCTACCTGCTGCTGGCCGCACTGGCGACGCCACTCGTGCTGTCCGTCCATACCATCGTTTCCTTCGACTTCGCTGTTTCCCAG
>PBAY01000017.1 GCA_002717655.1 Phycisphaerae bacterium
CCGTCGTCATCATGATCGCCGTCGTCATCGTGATCGCCGTCGTCATCGTGATCGCCGTCGTCATCGTGATCGCCGTCGTCATCATGATCGCCGTCGTCATCGTGATCGCCGTCGTCGTCGTGATCGCCGTCGTCGTCATGGTCATCGTCGTGATCATCGTCGTGATCGTCGTCGTGATCATCGTCATCATCATGATCATGGTCATCATCGTGATCATGACCACCAACCAGTCCGGTGAACAACGCGCCATCCTTGATGCCGATGTAGATGTCACCTTCATGACCTTGATGACCATCATCATCATCGCCTTCAGCCATGACCGGATAGGTCAGGCCAATGGTGATCATCATGGCCAGGCAGGCCAGCATGGCTGTGATCGGATTCGACCAGGCCCACTTCTTCTTCTCAACTCTCATCACAAATCCTCTCATCAATACAGAACAAATCAAAAGCTAGAACGCATGTTGCCCTGCCACCTCTGGATCAAATCGATTTTGATCTGGGCGAAGGAACACTTCACTGAAATTCAGGGTCCTGACAGACCCATCCACAAAGCCATAATTTGCTTTCGCATGGCTGGTTTTCGCATCTCCCGAAACGATGTTGGTCTGAACATGGTTTGCCGCAAGAATGGCCGGAGCACCGGGATGAGAATCGCCGATCCACCAGTTCTCGACATGAACATGATCTGATCCGGCAAAATCACCCGTTGCCACCATGTGCAGAAAATGGACCGTGTTACCCGGGCTCGAGACCCTGCTCAGTCGATCTGCCGCACTCTTGGGATCAATCGCGGCCTGAGGTGACTTGGTACGGGACAGATAGTTGTTCCATCCATAGCTGGTACGGCGAAACCTGTCTGACGTACCAGCAATGGGAACATCCCAATGAAGACTTTCATCAAGTGGGGATCGGATGACACCATCAATGTCCACATACTTCCCCAGAGTGTTCAGCCAAGCGATCTTCTCATTTGCAAGTCCACCATGGGACAACCCTGCATCTGCAAACATGCCCTTGGATTCGATCGCATACTTGTAGTGTGCCGTCTGAAGCGAGCGGAGGTTCGAGACATCCTCAACCACCCTGGAACGATGTGAAATCGAGTTGAAGGATGGAATCAGCAGGCTCAGCAGCAGTGACAGGATGACGATCACAAGCATCAGCTCGACCAGCGTGAAGCCACGGCCAGCTCGAGACACAGCAGGAACAGAGTTCCCCTCCAGCCCTGTATCAAGAATGCTTTTCATGCTGATCCTTACTATTAATGACCTTCAAAGGGCGCACCGACCACCCATCAGAGGGCATTGCAGAAGGGGTCAATCTACCCTTGATGGCAATCAATTGTCAATTGTAATTGGCAAATAATTGTCATTAAGGGGCGTTCTCAGTGACCAGATGCCCCATGGCCGATATCTTGAGGTGATGACCGCCCAACGCCAGACCAAACAGTTGCAGGCCGTTCGCAACGCCTTCGAATCGGCCGGTCGACCACTCTCCATTGATGAACTACATCAGATGGCCTCAGAAGACCTTGATTCGCTCGGCCTTCGAACGGTCTACCGCGTGGTTCGAAAGCTTCAGGATGCGGATGAGATCGCAGTCGTATCGGTTCCCGGCAGCAGCGATCGGTATGAACTGGCAAGCGTCGCGTCCAAGCACCACCACCATTTCCATTGCACATCATGCGATCGCTTCTTCGACATCCACGGGTGCCCAGGCGGCCTGAGCAAGCTCGTACCAGAAGGATTCAAACTGGAACGACATGACCTGACCTTGTCAGGCCTGTGCGATGCCTGCGCCTGAATCAAGACAACCAAGTGCCGACCAGGCAAACCCCGCCACCCCACCGACTCGAGTCCTTGGACTCTTTGGCTTGGCCATGATCAACATCGTTGCCATCGCCAGCCTGCGTGATTTACCACAGATGGCGAGCTACGGCATTGGATCAATCTTCTTCTATATCCTCGCCGCGTTAGCTTTCTTTGCACCTGTCTCATTGGTCGCTGCTGAACTGGCAACGGCCTGGCCTGAGCGAGGTGGAGTCTATGTATGGGTCAAGAAAGCCTTCGGAATACGTTGGGGCTTTCTCGCCGTGTTTCTGCAATGGTTTCAGAACCTTTGCTGGTTTCCAGTGGTCCTAACTTTCGGCGCTGCATCACTTGCCTATGCCGTGGCACCAGAACACTCATCGGAACTGGCGGAGAACAAGCTCTTCATCGTGGCGGTCATACTGGCCGTGTACTGGACTTCTGTGTTTCTCAATTTCTTCGGGCTCTCAGGTTCGACCAGAATTTGCATCATGGGTGCCATCGCTGGCATTTTCATCCCCGGTCTACTGCTGATTTCACTGGCAGTGATCGGCCTTCTGGATGGAGCCCCCTCCAGACTGATGGAAAACAGTGACATGCTGATTCCGGATCTGGGCGATTTTTCGACACTCACTTTCGCCGTCAGTGTCTGGCTGGCCTTCGCTGGAATGGAAATGACGGCGGCACATGCCAGAGAAGTTCGTTCACCTGAACGCAACTATCCGCTTGCCATTCTGATCTCCGGAATCGTCATCCTGATCGTTTTTATTCTGGGCGCACTGTCAATTTCGATCGCGCTGGCCCCCGGCGACTATCAACTCCAAAGCGGTGTAACCGAAGCGATTCAGACAATGCTTGCACGATATGGCCTTGAAGAATGGTCACGACTGGCAGCACTGGGAATGGCACTTGGAGTCTTTGGAAGCGTCAATGCCTGGATCGTCGGCCCAAGCAAGGGCATGCTTGCGTCGGCGGAAGACCATGCCCTGCCGGCTGCGCTGTGCAAGGTGAACAGCAGAAATGTACCGACACGTATTCTGCTACTTCAAGGTGGAATCGTCTCCTTGCTCTGTATCGCCTTTGCCCTTCAACCCACTGTTGCTTCCGCATATTTCATGATCAGCGTCCTCACCATTCAAATGTATCTCTGCATGTACTTCATGATGTTTCTTTCAGCCCTCCGACTTCGACGAAGGTATCCGGAGCATGGTGGAAGCTACCGGGTTCCCGGCGGGAAAGCTGGTCTCATCGTGGTATGTGGCATTGGCATTCTGGGTGCCGTGTTCGCGATCATTCTGGGCTTCTTTCCTCCATCACAACTGGCCAAATCCGGAATCGATTCCAATTCCTTCATCTCCTTCCTCGCGATTGGACTCGCCTTGGGCCTTGCATTACCCCTTGCAATCGCATGGCTGAGGGGACTGAAGTGACCTCTTTGATCGGACGCAAAAAAGAGGCAGGGCCACGGCCGGATGACACTGCTATTCGACCGTTGTTTCTTCACTGATCTGAATCAATACAGTCTCTTCAGATCCATCTCTGATGAAGACCAGCGACACCTCACGCCCTCGGCAGGCGAGTACATGATCGATATAGTCCTGCGCACTCGTGATGGGCGTCTCGTCGATCCGTATGATCACATCACCAGAGAGAATATTCGCCTCAAATGCAGGAGTGCCCCTGACCACTACATCAACAAAGGCACCTGTATTGCGATTGAAACGAGTCGCCTCTTCAGAGGTCAGATCCCTGGGCCACACCCCCGTTGCCGGCATGACCGTCAATGGCACCCAGTAGATGACCTCATGTCGATAGCGATCAATGGCATAAGGCATCATCCGGGTCGTGGTCTCAGTTCCATAGGTCGTTTCGGAATAGGTTGCTGTTCCAGAAGAGGTCTGAATGGTTCCGGTCGTATAGCTGGTGGTTGGATTCGTCGTCGTCAACGGAACGACGCCACGGTTGGTCCGGAGATACGTGCGGTCGTAGGTTGCATGGGTAGCACCGAGACTCGTACCGAATCTGATGAGAGATGATTCAGGCTGAAGAGATGCTTCAAAGGTCGAGGAACCCAACGGAACATATTGGTTTCGAGCCCACTCACGAGCAGCAGTTTGAATCGAATCAACATAAACAACCTCCATGTCCGTTTCATGAGAAGGAGCTGACATGACAGGCGGCTGACTTTTAAGGACCGATTGATTCGGGGTGTAGAAACGCTTAAAGTTGTTGCCGCAGCCAAACATGAACTGGCAGCAGAACAAGCAGAAAGCCATGCTGATCACCCGATTCATCGATGCCATGCACTACCCCTTTCGATCTACCCGGAAGACTCCATCATCATATGAAACACGGACAAGCAGACAGTCATTCACTGGAACAGATCAGAATTAGCTTGGAAGACACTACAACAGGATCTATCTTGGATAGATCGATATTCAGAGCAATGAAGCTGTGAATTGGGGAGGCCTATCACGTGATTCAAAATATCATCTCCATCAGTGCTGCTGCAGGCATCAGCCTGCTGTCAGGCTACAGCCTGGCCACCACGCCTCCAACACCCGGTCACAAGATGCCCGATCACATGATCCAATGCTCAAAGGACTGCCAGGTTTCACTGCATACCCCTGGTGGATGGAGAGGCAAGGCGCTTCGAGCCAAGGAAGTCAGGCAGGGAACACGAAGTGGACCTCGAGGGCTCTCCGGTGTACTTGAGGTCCCAGTGCTCTGTTTTGGATATCAGAACGTGAATCTTCCAGCCAACACTGTTCCAAATCTGCAGCAACAACTTTTCGATGGCCCATGGCCCACCGGCACACTCACCGAGTACTGGAAAGAAGTCTCATATGGTGCTTTCACCTTCGATGGAACCGTGTATGACGTTGGAAATCTTTCCCAGATAGACACCTACTACGAAGAAAACAACAATGGAAGATCTCCCGACAGAATCGTCGACTACATCACTGAATCCGTTACAGCCATAGACAATGCGGTTGACTTTGGAATCTATGACAATGATGGTCCCGATGGTGAGCCGAATTCAGGTGATGACGATGGCATTGTTGACCTGCTGGCGCTTGTGCATCCAGAAATTGGCGGAGAAGTCAACCCCCCTACTCATAAGAACATCTGGTCTCATCGATCAAGTTTCGATTGGGCTACAGGCGGCACGATGCTCGAAACAAATGATGATGCTGCTGGCGGTGGAAAGATTCGAATCAATGACTACGTCATACAGCCAGCTATTGGTGACTCCGGTGGCTTGATTGAAATCGGCGTGTTCTGTCACGAATTCGGCCATGCCATTGGGCTTCCCGACCTCTATGACCGTGACCAATCAAGTGAGGGTATCGGAGACCACTGCCTGATGAGCAGCGGTGGCTGGAACTCGCCTGAAAGTCCTGCTCACCTTTCTGCTTGGTGTCGAGTCGAAATGGGATGGGTGGAACCAACTGTTGCGATTGGTTCATATCTTGGATATCAGTTGCCAAATATCGAGCAGTTTCCTGTTGCTCTGAAAGTGATCAATGATCCAGATGGCATCGAGTATTTCCTGATTGAAAACAGGCAACCCATCGGATTTGATCAGAACCTGCTGGATTGCGGTCTTGCCATCTGGCATATCGACCCTCGAGTCGGCAATTCAATCAATGACAAAGAATGGTGTACAGGCGGCGGACTACCACTGAATTACCGTGTTGCACTGGAACAGGAAGACGGACTCTGCAACCTCGAAAACGATGACAATCGAGGCGACAACGGCGACTTCTGGCATCGTGATGGCGGAGCCAGCCCGAAGTTCGACTCTGGATCAAACCCCAATTCAATGACCTATGACGGGGATGACATGGGTGTTCTGATCCAGAATTTGAGTGATTGCAACAACACGATGGTCTTTGATATTGAAGTAGACCCACTGCCGATTCAGGAACCGAGAAAGCTGGATGTGCTGTTCATCTTCGACGCTTCCGGAAGCTACGAAGATGACTTGCCCAACATGCTTGGACAACTTCCATCTGTCATCGATGATATTCAGGCCAGGTTTCCCGACCCGAGATTCGGAATAGGCAGCTTCCGCGACTTCCCAATCGAACCTAATGGCGAAGAAGATGACTGGGCCTGGCGTCTCGATCTGGACCTGACCACTGATGAACCAAGTGTGCTCAATGCACTTTCAAACATCCAGGCCGCCGGTGGCGATGATGTTCCTGAATCACAATTCATCGCCGTTCATCAGGCATTGGCTGGAAATGGAGTCGACCTGAACGGAGATGGTATTTTCGGCAATACACCCGGTGAACTCGAACCGGATCCAGTTTCCTGGGATCCCACACGAGCTCCAATCATCTTCCTGATGACGGACGCTCCATTCCACGATACGAGCCTTGAGGATTACCCATTCGGGCCAGAAGCGGAAACAACCATCGGATGGGGTGATGTCCTGAACCAGATACAGGTTCCCACAGGAGCACACTCTTCCCCCAGAATCTTCACACTCAATCCAGAACCAGATGGGATCATCCTGACGCCAGGCAATGATGGCGAAACCCCTTGGGATCCAGACATGCTGTATCTCCAGGCAACAGAAATGGCGCTCTATTCCAATGGCTCAATGATCAGCGCGGGATATGAAAGTGTTCACTTCAGGGAAGCGGTACAGGAAGCATTGGATCTACTTGCCACACAGATGCCGCAAATCGGCTCATGCTGTACAGATGATCAGACCTGTGTAGAAGGAGTCATCCTCGATGACTGCCTCTATCTTCTCGACGGCCACTTTGCCCCAGGAACAACAGCCTGCAGCTCGGATTGCAATGACAACGGCAAGCCTGATGGATGCGAAATTTCAATGGGACTGGTCGATGACATGAACGGCAACCAGATCCCCGACGAATGTGAATGCCTCGGCGATTCCAATCTGGATGGCAAGATCGACATCGATGATCTACTGAAGCTGCTTGGATACTGGGGTGCCTGCGAAGGCTGCACGGATGTGGATCTCAATGGCGACGGTCGGGTCGATATTGAAGATCTACTCCGCCTTCTGGAACTCTGGGGCGATTGCCCAAATACCAGTGGATGTGCTGTAGGTGAAATCGAAGACTGCTTCGGCAACTGTGCGCCTGCTACGTGGCTTGGTGACGCAACCTGTGATGACGGCGAATACGAATACAACGGATTCCTCATCGACTTCAACTGTGTTGAATTTGCGTTTGATGATGGTGATTGTGTGGACTGCAATGAAAACGAGATCCCTGATTGCTTTGGCAACTGCTGCCCCGCAACCTGGATTGGCGATGGCTTCTGCGATGATGGATCCGATATCTATAACGGGAACTTCATCTTCCTCAACTGCGAAGCCTACGACTGGGATGGTGGCGACTGCGAACCATGATCCGCACTAGTCAGCGATCTGCCTGATCTCAATCGACTTGATGACATAGGAACCCGCACCTGCACCGGGTTCGAACATCACCTTGGTGATCGGCTCGTCCGGAGTCAGATCAAGATGGAATTCGTTCAAGCCACCGCGAATCGAGGCGGCACTGCTGCGATCGATCGACATCTCCTGCGCATCCGATGACCAGAAGATCCGTGCTTCACCCAGGCCAGGCGATTCCAACTGGATCCTGGCGACCTGGCGGTGACCCGCAGAAAGATCCAGACCGTGGAATACAACGGCTGATGACGCGGCCACACTCGTGAGATCAATCTTTCCATCCGCAAGGTTCGCTTCGACACCATCTGCTGGATACAACTTCTCGGGTTCAAGATCCTTCAACGACCAGACAGGAATGGAATTGTCCCGGCCCCAACTCAGAGACGCAGCATCAGGATCAGGTTCTGCCAGCAGTCGAATGAGTGTGGCGGGTGCCAGCCGCTCGACAACCTCAAGCACGATGTTGTCATACTCCTGAAGCGCCTGCGACAACGACTCGGGCGTGGCATCCGAATAATGCATGAAGGTCAGATCTTCGAAGTAGGGACGAATCAATGGCCTGGCAATCCATCCGATGCAGGAATCATGAAGAATCAACGTGCGCCCCGGGATCAGTTCGGCCTGCCCATCGGACTCATACCTCGAGCGGACCGGATACTGCCAGCTGTGCGGATGATCCTCGACAACCGAGAAATCCCCATGGGTCCGACCATCAAACTCCACTTCCTGAAGTTCTACACCCGGACGTTGGGTCACCAGCACCTGTTCCGTGCGGACCGGATAGGAGTTCAACCCCGCAAGAGTGCGAAGATCACCAGGATGTCTGATGGTCTCGGTTGGAACTGCAGATGAATCCTCCCAGAGCCCCGGCTGCAAGGAGTCCACGATGGCCCTGGCCATCACCGCCCCGCCGTACCAGCTCTGATGGGTGTCGTCTCTGAAATACAGCTCATGTTCGGACTCCGACTTCTCCAGAAGCATGGCCGAATGAAGATCAATGATCCTTGCATCATCACCACGTGAAAGCCGGGCACGCAACCGGTCACGATCTTCCTGAATCAAAGCCAGATCACGCCTTCCATCATCAGTCAGATGCTCTGGATAGATCGCGTGCTTGTCAGGAGCAATGAGCATGCGGAAGTTCGAATCCGCCCCTGCATTCCTGGCGAGGAACGCATCCGTATTGGCCAGCGCCGCTGCAACAGTCTGATTGGTCTCCTCCCAGTGCCCGCCATAACTGTCAACGAGAAACAACCAGCCGTCCTCACCTCGATCCACCACACCAAGACGTCGCTCATTCAGCAGCTCGACCTCGATCCATCGCTTCAACCCGATCAGATCTCCACGGAACGGAACTCGTTCACGCAACCAGGCGGAAACTCCATCCCAGGTCTGCGTATCAAGTACATCTCCAGCCGCTTGGACAACAGGGAATGATGCAGGCTCACGATTCTCCGCTTCCCGGATGAATGCAGCATTCCGATCAAGACTCAAGGGCAGCAACAGGATCGGGCTGCAGAGCAACACGAGTACGACGAGTCCGCCAAAGTTGTTTCCTGATCTTGTCATCTAGAACTGGAAGTAGAGGAAGGGTGAGAAGGTGCCGCCGATCACGATGAGCAGGGCCAGAGGAAACAGGAGACAGGACAAGGCGATCCGGAAGACCAATGCAGAACGATGGTCGGATTCATCCAGCCAACGACCCGTACTGATACGCCCGGGCAGCAATGCAATCCCGCTGCCTATGATTAGAAAGAAGACACTCTGGGTGGTCAGAACCGAGTCCAGACTTCCCGAAGTCGCCGTCAAGGGGAAATCAAAGAGCGTCGCGTAGTACTCCCCGGCATGCGTGATGTCGACCGCACGAAAGACGACCCACCCGAGCATGACGATGAGGAAGGTGGCCAGACGCCGCAACGGGATCATCCCAAGCAGCTCCGGTCTGGTCTGGCCCGTCAGCCGATCACAGATCAGCCAGAAACCGTTGTAGACACCCCAGGCAATGAAGGTCCAGTTGGCACCATGCCAGAATCCCGTCAGCAGAAACACCACGATGAGATTGAAATAGATTCTCGGCTTGGCACACCGCGACCCACCCAGCGGGATATAGACATAGTCACGGAACCAGTTTGACAACGTCACATGCCAGCGTCTCCAGAAGTCGGTCATGCAGATCGCCGAGTACGGGCGCTTGAAGTTCTCAGGCAGCTTGAATCCGAACATCCGGCCCATGCCGATCGCCATGTCGCTGTAACCCGAGAAGTCGAAGTAGATCTGCAACGTGTAGGCCAGTAATCCGATCCAGGCATCTCCTGCACTGAGATTCGCGCCTGGGGCGAAGGCCGCATCAGCAATGATCCCGATGCTGTCGGCGATCACGACCTTCTTGACAAGTCCATGGGAGAAGCGAAGCATCCCTGAAGAGACATGATCCCAGTCGAATGAACGGGAGATCAGCTGCGTGCTGATTTCGTGATACCGAACGATCGGACCTGCGATCAACTGTGGGAAGAGCGAGACATACAACGCGAAGTCGATGGGGTTGTACATCACCCTGGCTTGACCGCGAGCGACATCAATCACATAGGACGTGGCCTGGAAGGTGAAGAATGAAATGCCGATCGGAAGAACGATATCCGTCCAGCCGATCTCCCCCATACCCATGCCCACGCCGACATCATTGATCTGATCCACGAAGAAGTTGGCATACTTGAACCAGGCCAGAATGCCGATGTTGAGGATCACCGACAGGGTGATCGAACTATTGCGGACGATGCTGCCACCCGTTGCGCGGGCCTGATCAGCCAGCAGACCAAGCAGCCAGTTGCCGACGATCGACACCAGCAGCACAAGAACGAATTCCCCACCTCCCCAGGTGTAGAAGATCAGACTGGCCGTCAGCAGCCACAGATTGCGCAACGCAGGCTTGATCCCGAGCAAGGCATACATGCCCAGCACGACCGGAAGAAAGAAGAAGAGAAATATCTGGGAGGAGAAGACCATGAAGAGGCTGCCAATCCGACTGTGATGGCAGACCGCATGATAACTGGTCGAACTCAGCGAGGATCAGTCACCAGTTCCCGACAGGTTTCCTCAAGCCTTGGCGCGGTGAAACGAGCGATCTCGAATTCGAGGCGCAATCTGCTCACCATTGATCAGTTCAGGATGCAGGTCCAGCCCAAGCTCAGCAGGTGATTGACCAACCCAAGTGGTATTGGTTCCCTCGACTTTGATCGCAGAGGCATCTGGATCGATGGTCAGCATGGCAAACAAGGGATCACGATACGGACACGTACATGAAATCCAGGGATGAGCTTCATGGATCTCCCTGGAGTAACTCTCATGCCTGTTGTCACCGCCAACCCATTTGTAGGACGCCGAGTTCACATGCAGGTAGGTCACGTTCTTCACACGGACAACTTGATCGATGTGTGAATGGCCATTGATCGCAAGAATGACCTTGTCTGCAGCGTCGCCAAGAATGCCTTGAATCTCTTCAGCATTGTCGACGGCATAGGCCCCCGCCAAAGGCTGGTGACAGGCAACGATGATCGGCCCATCCAGCGTGGCAAGCTGCTCCTTGAGCCAGGCAAGCTGTTCCTTCCCGACATAGGACTTGTAGCCACTCTTGTACGTGGGCGAGCCGGGATCATTTCCATCAAGCACCACCATGTGCAGACCGCCGATATCCCGGACGTAGTACCGGGCGGGCATTCCCCATCGCTCGATGCACTGCGCTGTGGTGCAGCCGGCATCGGTGTCATGGTTGCCGATCACGTGCAGGGAGTGTCCGTGCCCCTGATTGAATCGATCGATCACCGGAGCATTGGCCTCGGTCGGATAGGCGAAGTCCCCGAGCTGCATGATCGCATCAGGCTTGCTGATTGACATCTGCTCGAGAAAGATGTCCAAGCGACCAGGGCCATCATGCATGACATCATGATGAAGGTCCGCAATGAGACCGATTCTGATCGGCTTCTTCAACGAGGCCGCGGCACCGAAAGACAGGCGTGGCAAAGCCAGCGTCATCGAGGTCGCCGCGAGTACTTTCAACGCCCCACGTCGATCAAACTGATCTAGCGGCTTGCCTGAGTGTGATTCATCCCTGTTCATTGTTTCACTCACTCTACCAGCATGTATCGAATTCACCATGGTGATTCAAAGACTCTCGAGAAAGCAATCCCCCATCAGAACATGAGCGTCACGCTTTGACGGGTCCATTTTGCGAGCCATGGCACACATCATGGCCCATCTGGGATTCTTGGCGAGCGAGTCGGCATTCTTGCAGATCCAACGCCAATAGAGCCCGTCCCAAGTAGTGGCCCACTCGCCTGAAGGATGATTACTCATCTTACGAACATAGGAAGAACCAGAGAAGTAGGGCTTCGTGGTGATGAGCCCCCCATCTGCATGCTGACTCATCGCGTAGACATTCGGAACCATGACCCAGTCATAACTGTCAACGAACATCTCCATGAACCATCTGTAGATCTCATCCGGATGTATTTCACAGAGGAACATGAATCCACCGAGAATCATGAGCCGCTCGATGTGATGACAGTATCCCGTCTCTAATACACGAGTGATGACATCATCAATCGGATCAATACCCGTGGTGCCATCGTAGAAGCTGTTTGGCATGGATCGCTCATGGCCCCAATGGTTGCCATGGCGCATCTCCACACCAAGGTCTTCATACGTCGCCCGCATGAATTCACGCCAACCAATGATCTGACGGATGAAACCCTCAAGCGAATTGAGCGGAATGTTGTGATGACAAGCGTGATCCAGTGAAGCGTCAAGAATCTGTCGAGGCGTCAGCAGACCGATATTGAGCATGGGAGTCAGCACGCCATGCCAGAGCCAGTTCTCGCCTTGCACGATCGCATCCTCATAATCGCCGAACCGCTGGAATCGCTGGACAAGAAAGGACTGGAGCCATTGCTCAGCAGCCTCGTGTGAAGTTGGATAGATCAACTGATCAAGAGATCCCGGATTCGTCCCATATCTGCCCGTGACATGAGAACGCGCTGCTTCATCAAATTGATCGTGACACGAGAACTCAAGCGATGGAATCTCACCCAGAAGCTTCCGTGGCACCTTCTTGCGGTTGTCTTCATCAAAGCTCCACTGACCCCCCTGGGGCTCATCGCCATCCATCAACACATCAAGGCGACGACGCTGGTATTTGTAGAAGTCAGCCATGAACCATCGCTTTCGACCTGCTCGATAATCATGGTTCTGCTTGGATGAATTCAGAAACATCGGGGTTTCCAATATCTCAAGCTCGATGCCCTGACGTTCACTCAAGGCTCTCAGTCGACGTTCCAGCATGTCATCATGAAGCTCAGCCACTTCCAGACGCGCTGATTTACTGACGTTCAATACATCGGCAAGCTTCGAGACCGAGGAGGTATCAGAATCATGCTCCAGATACTTCACCGAGAGCCCTCGTGATTCCAGCCATGCCTGATATCGCTTCATGGAGGACCGATGCAGCCACAATTTCTGCTTGTGAAACCCGACTGGATAGACATGATCACCAAAAAACAGATCGTCCTCAATCATGAGAACCCGACGTGGCCTCGACTCGAACCCGGGATGCTGGCGAAACAATTGATGTGGATAGATCAGAAGGTCATGTGACGAAGTCATGGTCGATTCCTCTTGATGCTCAGCGGAGATCTTTGGATCTCAACTGAAGCCTAGCCACCTGATCCTCTCATGTGATCAGTTGGTTTGACGGATTTGAAATTTCGATCTCCATCGTTAATTGAATCTGCCTAGACTCCTTCTATGCTCAGGAGATGAATGCATGACAAAGCACAATCTGATCATCGGCGGTGGCGGCGGCATTGGCCGCGCACTGGTCAATCAGCTCCGCGAATCAGGGCAACTCGTGACTGTGATCAGCCGGAATCAAGAAAGCCACCAGGGACTTGATGCCCGAATCTTTACTGGAGATGCCAGGAACATCGATCAATTCGACGATCTTGCCGCATCAATACATGCCGAACAACCCATAACAGGCATGGTCTGTCTGGCTGGTTCGATCATTCTCAAACCTGCCCACCTGACCACCGCTGATGAATGGCACGACACGCTTGCCCTGAATCTCACCACTGCATTCGCCTGTGTCAGAACAGCTGGAAAACTGATTAAATCCGATGGAAGCGTAGTCCTGACGTCGACTGTAGCGGCTGGTACCGGGCTGCCCAACCATGAGGCGATTGCTGCAGCCAAAGCTGGCGTCGAAGGACTGACACGAAGTGCTGCTGCGACCTATGCATCACGGGGCCTTCGCTGCAATGCGGTGGCTCCTGGACTTGTGGACACGCCACTGGCCGAAAGAATCACCAGATCGCAGGTGGCTCTTGAACATTCACGAAAAATGCATCCACTTGGCAGAATTGGTACACCTGAGGACATTGCCAATGCCATCTACTGGCTTCTTTCCGACTCCAGCAGCTGGATGACCGGCCAGATCATCGGCATTGATGGCGGACTTGGGGCCACCCGAGCGACCGCGACGTGAAGAATCCCATGAAACATGGATGTATGAAACATGCGCTCGTGGGGGCGGGGATCTACAACATCCTCTTTGGCATTCTTGCGGTCATCTGGCCCAATAGTTTCTTCGAGCTGGCAGGCATGGAAGTACCTCGCTATCCATTCCTCTGGCAATGCATCGGCATGATCGTTGGAGTCTATGGACTGGGATATCTCGCAGCATCAAGAGATCCGATCCGGCACTGGCCGATCGTCATGGTTGGACTGCTGGGGAAGATCTTCGGACCGATCGGCTTTCTGCAGGCCGCTGTATCAGGATCAATCAGCTGGTCCTTTGGATTCGTGATTCTCACCAATGACCTGATCTGGTGGATTCCATTCAGCCTGATCCTGCTGTCTGCATGGAGACACCACAGGAACCTCGCTACATCAGGCGAATGAACCCTGCGGGCCGACTGAGGCGGTTACTCTGTTGCCTGAATTCTTCATGACAACAGATCTCCCTCTTACGGCCCCTGATCCATGAAATCTGACGAGCACATTCTGGACCTTCCTCCCAACTTCTCGGAGTCGGATCAACGCCGGTTCACGGACATGCTCAACTGGATCAATACGGCGATGCTGGTGAGCTGCAATCGCGAAGAGCCGGATGATACGGACCTCCTTCCCCTGCAGCTGATCGGCAAGACCATGCCCCACCCGCGACTGCTGGAAGTCATGCATGCCGGGATCGCGACCATGGCCGACAATCTTGATCGTTGTCTCAAGGGGAGCACCCCCGCCTTTCGCAGAGAACTGATTGCCCAGACGCTCCATCAGCAAACGGCACTTGCCATCGAGCATGGGCGTGAATACGCCATTGCGTTCTGCCACCGAATGGATGCCGGTCAGGACGAGAATCTCATGACGCTCGCCTCACTCACTCGCGATGGCTTTCGCTCCTTCATTCTGGCCATGACCTCCCATCCAGATGAAGCTGAAAAACTCATTGGCCCACTCAAGGAAATCGCCACAGGTTGTCGGGCGATCATGGGATCCGTACTGCATCTGTTGATCGATGATCTCGATGCGATCCTGACTGATCTTGGCGTCAACTGCAACGAAGAAGAACTCGATCGACATCGAGCTTCACTCACCGAAGTACTCAGAAGCATTCAGATCTGATCCAGTCCGTCTCCTACAGAATGGACCCGAGACTCAAGCCTCTACATGGAAGAGCTTGTTGTAGATGACCCATTCACCATCGACTTTCAACATGCCGAAGGTATCGAGGAAGATCATGCCGAGGTAGGACTCGCGAATGCGAACGCCTGCCGTTGCCCCGGCCACCTCGCAGGAAAGCATCTCCAGCATTCTTTCCGCTCCTGACTCATCAGGTGATGGCTGCTGCGCGGCAACGAATCCCGCGAATTCATCAACTGTCATCTCATGAAGCCCATCAGGCAGATATCCAGTGATCCTGGCATTCTCATGAAAGACGGCACGAACCCCATCGGCATCCGAACCACAGAGGGACTCATAGTACCGGTCCACACAGGCCTTGATCTGATCATGATCACTCATGGAAATCTCTCCGACCAATTCAATGGCCAATGGTGACAAGAAGCATGAACAAGGAATCGTACTGTCAAGTGCCCGGCACTGCTGACTGCTGGTACTTCAACAAACGCTTCAGCTCTTCGAGCGTTTCACGAAGTGGCAGATTCTCAGGATCCTCTTCGACCTTCAGCTGAATCTTCATGACGGCTTCACGACACGAATCCAGCGCAAATGGATGACCGCCGACTGAAGGCTCCAGACGGATGCATTCACCGATGTAACGAATCACATCACGGCGAGCATCCGAATCCTCAGGATTCTTGACGAGCTGGAGAATCAGGAGATCGCGTCCCGCACCAAGCTCCTCACCTGCCCGATCCGCATCGCCTCCTTCCGAGAGGAAGTAGGCGATGTAATACCGAGCCCATGCATAATCCCGCTGCGCACGCCCGTTGGTGGTCTGGGTCACCGCGAGTTCTTCGAACAGATCTCGTGATTGGTGGAAGTAACTCATGACTTCCTCTTCATTGTCCTGTGATCCAAGCTTGTTCAACCCAAAGCCGAGATTTCGATACGCCACCGCGATGTCCCGCTTGAGACCTGGATTCTCAGGAGAAAACTTGAGGTAGTCCTCCAGAATCAAGGTGCCCTTTCGGGACATGTCCACACTCAACTGTGGATCACCGATCTTGGTTGCACATTGGCCGACACACAACGCGGCCTGGCTCGCCAGCCTGACCATCTCCTCGGTGGCTTCATCCCGCAGCAACCAGGGCTCGGCCAAAGCCAGCGCCTGCTCATACTTCCGCATGGCTTCGCTGTAGGTGCCTCCGATATAGCGGACATCACCCAGCCTGATCAATGTCAGAACATGAAGACGAGTGACTTCCACGGAATCCCGCTCACGGGCCTGCCAGGCCTGCACATCGGAAAGCGCATCGCGATAGAACGATTCAGCTTCGAAGGGGAGACCGCGGTTGGTATACGCACCCCGAGAACCGCCGAGCACATCTCCGATATCGATACGTGCCTGGATTCGAGCTGATTCGATCGGCTCTGCGATCATCTGAAGCACATCCGAATCTCTGGAGGTCTCCCATAGATTTTCATAGTGCCCAAGCAGTCGACGAGCAATCGCTTCACGAACATTCAAGGAGGCATCCATTCGCTGAAGCTGTTCATAGATCTCGGTTCCAATCGCTGAGGCAATTGACATGCTCGACTCGAACTGATCCTGAAGTCCCTGATTTGATTCCTGCAGCGCCGTGTTCGTAGCTTCCAGCTTGTTCCGCTGACTTGAAATCAGACCAAGTGCAATGGAGGTCCAGATCAGACCGGCAACAAGCAGCAGACTGATGACTGCAGCGGAAACAACCAGCGTTCGATTGCGACGAGCGAATTTCTGAATTCGATAGAACGTCCCTGCCGGACTGGCCTCGATGGGCTCATTGGCGAGAAAGTGCTGAATATCCCGCTTGAGCTCCGTGACACTCTGGTACCGACGACTCCGGTCCTTCTCCAACGCCGTGGAGACGATTGTCTCGACATCACCCCGCAGCTGACGATCATCATTCGACAGACGGGTCGGCTCGGTCTCACAGACCGTTCGAATGGCTTCATGAACCGGGACATCCGTCACGTCATAGGGCCGGCGCCCCGCCAGAAGTTCATACAGGACGACGCCAAGCGAATATACATCGCTTCGGGCATCGAGATCACTGGGGTCCGCCTCGCACTGCTCCGGACTCATGTACTGAAGCGTACCCACCAGTTGTCCGACATTGGTCTGCATCGTGGAAAGGGCCAGATCACTGTCCGTTGCACGTGCCACACCGAAGTCGATGATCTTCGGCTGCCCCGATCCGCTGATAAGAATATTGCCCGGCTTGAGATCTCGATGAACGATGCCTTTCAGATGCCCATGCTGAACGGCATCACAGACTCGTGAGAAGATCGCCATGCGTTCCTGAAGATCGAGCCGGTGATCATCCGCATAATCGGTGATGGTCTTTGCGTTGGGGATGTACTCCATGACGAAGTAAGGAACCCCACCACGGCCATCATCATGCGTACCCGCTTCATAGACCTGGGCAATCCCTGGATGCTGAAGCCTGGCAAGCAACTGGGACTCGAACTCGAATCGGCGAAGGGCCGCTCGCGAAGCGATCCCCTGCCTCATCATCTTGATGGCAACACGTCGGCGTGGCTGCTCCTGAACACCCTCGTAGACGGCGCCCATACCCCCGGTACCGATCAACCCGGCGACTCGGAAATTTCCGATCTGCCGTGGAATGCCCACGAACTTCTCGGCCTCCGGGATGGCCGTGCGGGGCTGCGGCTCGATTGTTTCATCCATGGACTGGCTGGGCTTCCTGCCCTCACCATCACCGGCATCCTCAGTGGGCTTGGTGCCCCCCGTGAGATCCTCGTGCTCGTGATCCTGTTCCTGCATCCTTGGAGCCCCATCGCCAGCGTATGTGGGTTATCGACCATTTGGACCCACCTGATCCATCCTAGGTACCCTGAAGGCGGTTTCAAAGCGACTAAAGCTGGGTATTACCGCTGGCAGGGGCGATTTTGGGGCATACACTCAAGATAACTGCAGTGACCGGGAGGGGATTCATGAATCACAGAACTTGGAATGGCATCTGGGCCCTGGCTGCCTTGCTGATGATTGGGTTTCAGCCATCAGCTGCATTGGCTCAGGATGGTGCCTGCTGCCTCAATGGCGGCGTGTGCCAGCCTATGTCCCAACTGCTCTGTGAAATCTTCGGCGGCCAATGGCAAGGAGCCGGCACCGACTGCGCAGATATCGTCTGCGAAGACAACTGTGGTGGCGGGTGCTCGCCCAACGAAGTCTACGACTGCCTTGGCCACTGCTTTCCTGTTTCCTGGATCGGTGATGGAACCTGCGATGACGGCGACTACCAATGGGATACCGTCAATATCTACCTCAATTGCGAGGAGTTCGGCTGGGATGGTGGCGACTGTACACCACCACCGCATGTGCCCGAGGCCATCGGCGCCTGTCGAGTTGAATCACTGACCGATTGCGACGGAGCCTGCTACTGCGAAGCCATGAGCCTTGAAGACTGCATCGCGCTGGGCAATGGAACCTATCTCGGCCCCGGCACAACCTGCCTTGAATCAACCTGCGACTGCCCTCCGGGCCTGATACCCGACTGCGCAGGAAACTGCTTTGAAATCCACATGCTCGGAAATGGCCTCTGCCAGGACGGCGAATACTACAACCCGCCTGGCGATGACAACGGGTTCTGGCTGGATCTTTCCTGCCTTGAACTTGCCTGTGATGGCGGCGACTGCACCGGCAGCTGCTCCGGCGCCTGCTGCTTCGGAGATTCCTGCAGCGATGGTGTCAGCATGATCGACTGCTATGACAATGGCGGCGTCTTCCTCGGCCCTGCCAGAGAATGCTTCACCGTTGACTGCAATGATTTCCTCGTGCCGCTCACGCTCAGTCAGCCACTTGAAGCCGGCGCATCAAATCCTGAACGTTCACCCTCCTCTCGAGTGAGCTCAGCCGGTGGGATCACCGCATCACCAATGGAACAGCCAGATGGGCAGCCCGTGCTGCTGAACATCTACGACGGAAACAATCTTTCCCCCACCGTGACCCTTGAAACACAATTACTCTCTTTAGACACTCCACTGGTTGATACTGATGGCGTCCACATCGCCGTGTCGATCAACAACTGGGTGGCCATCTACGAAAAGCAAGGTGGAAACTGGGTAGAGCAGAGCCTACTTCAGATTTCAGGTACGACATCAATTGATCATCTTGCCATCGAAAATGGTCGCCTGTTCACCTGCAGGAGCAATCAGGTTCAGATACGTGAATGGAACAACAGCCAGTGGTCTCTCATCCAGACGCTGACAGGGCTTTCAGGACCCATCAACAGTATCGATGTCAGCGAAAACTCGTTCGCCATGGGGTCACAGCATGTCGCACAGATCTTCGAGTATCCCTTCAATCCGGATGGATATGTTCGCGTCGATCTCTTCGGCACCAGTGGAGACACGGCCGTTGCGATTGATGGAAATCTGCTGGTCATTTCAGAAGGTGCTGGCTATGCCTATGGCTGGTGGGATGCGGATATTCCTGCTCAGGTCTATCTGCATCAAAGATCAGCCCCGGGTGCGAACTATTCCTTATTGGAGACCTTGGTAGCACTGGATTCAAAGTCTGATGACATGTACGGACATCATGTTGATGTCGATGGCGAGACGGTACTGGTTACCGCTCCCGGACATGATGGGCAAAGCGCCAACGCCGGCACCGTGTTCGTATTCAGAGAAGTCGACAACAACTGGAAACAGATTGGCAAGATCTATCCCCAGAATGCTGTTGAAAGCATGGGATTTGGACGAACCGCTTCCCTAGACGGCAATCGAGTCAGCATCGGATGGGAACGCCTCGACTCCAATGGGGATGCCACGCTTACCGGAGCCCAGACCTGCGAGCTCGCCTCACACGAATGGGCGAATGTCCAAGGCGGGAACATTGGATCCAGCGACAACTGGCTTCCATCACTCCCTGGAGCCGGCAGCTCGGCACGAATTTCAATCCCCAAGCAGTTGCCCATCACCGTGAATGGATCGATTCCATTTGATCATCTTCTCGTTGGACCATCCCGCCCTGAACTGGATCTGCAGTTCCAGAATGCCACCATTGGACAGCCTGGCCAGAGTGGTACCGGCAGCGTTCAGATCCTTGGCTCCCAGACCTACATCGGTAGTCTTGGAGTCGACAACGGAACCCTCAAGGTTGAAGGTGATGTCCAGGTAGGGTCAAGCCCCTACCGACCAGGCGGCCTCAAACTCGGTGGCGCGGGATCTGTCCGGGTCGAAGGTGACTACACCCAGTCCAAGCTC
The DNA here is from genome assembly GCA_002717655.1 of Phycisphaerae bacterium. Lineage (GTDB taxonomy): Bacteria > Planctomycetota > Phycisphaerae > Phycisphaerales > SM1A02 > UBA1668. The sequence goes on from PBAY01000017.1 coordinate 20,194, forward strand.
GGCGAACTGGCCATCGTCCTGCAGGATCGACCTGATTCAGCACTCGTGGTCAATGGAGATATCTCGATTCAGGGAACACTCTCTGCAAGCTGTCCTGGCTACAACACCGATCCGGAAGTAGGCAGCAGCTGGTCGATCATCCGGTCGAATTCCGGAATCAATCCTGAACAGGATCGCTTCCAGATGGCCATTCTGCCTGGTGTTGGAAACGACAAGTATGTGAAGGTCAACTACAGCACCCGTGCCCGAGGCGCCGTATCGATCTTCCTCACCGTGGAATCCATCAGCGGCCTCTTTGATGTCGAGTCCTCATCCAATGTCTCCATCGAAGGCATGGCGACCGATCTGGTCGTCGCCGACCTGGGCTCGCCAGATGGACCACCCGATGGATTTGATGACATTGCACTGACCATCGGTGGTGATCCAGGCTATGTCTACATCTTCATCAACGATGGCATGGGGAATATCGCCAGCCAGGTCACCTATACCGCAGGCCACAACCCCAGCAGTCTCAATGCCGCCGACTTCGATCAGGATGGCAACATCGATCTGGTCGTCACCAATGCCGACGATGACAACGTCTTCATGATTCTCAACGATGGCGGCAGCATTGATGCCATGACGGTCCAGCCTGCCACTTCAACCGGAGACAATCCAGTAGATGTTGCTGTTCTGGACATCGATCTCGATGAAGACATGGATATTGCCGTGTCATGTGCTGGAACCGGCGAACTGCTCCCGGATGGAACGATGTATGGACAGATCGATTTCTTCGAAGCCTTCCCCGGCACTCGATCCGTCTTCAGCCAGAAAGGCTCGGTCGGTACAGGCGACACACCTGGACCGATTGATCCAGGCGAACTCGGAAACAGCAAAGGCGGCCGAAAACTGGTGGTGACCTTGCGCTCAGGCAACAGCGCCATGACGCTTGGCCAGACCCTGGATGGCGGCTTCGACTGGGAAGTCGAAGATACGAACCCGGTGGGCACCGATCCCAACTCACTGGCCATCGGCGATCTGAACAATGATGGAATTGATGATGCCGTGATCGGCAATCATGACAGCGGGACCCTATCGATCATGCTTGGTGACGGCAGCGGAAACCTGATACCAGAAGCAACCTTCCCGGTTGGCGCCAACCCGGAAAGCATCACGCTTCTGGATTACGACGGCGACCTGGATCTGGACATGGCCGTCATCGCCGATGTCGAAGTGGATGAACCGGCAGTCCTGCTGTATCGAAATGATTCATCGCTCAACATCAGTTGCGGCGTGACGTTCTCTCTGGAACAGATCCTGGAACAGGGCAACCAGCCGATTCTCGTCGGAAACGGTCTGCTGGACGATGATTCCGCCGATGATCTCGTCGCCATTACACGTGGCACCCTCTTCGGACGCGGCGGCGATCCGGATGAAATGTCCATGGCACTCATGAGTGCTCCGGCAGGTGGAGGTGGCCACTGCTTCAATCTAGGCGACCTCAACTTCGACAACATCATCAACATCGACGACATGCTGCTGCTGCTCTCATTCTGGGGAACCCAGTACAACGACATCAATGGAGACGACATCGTCAATATCGATGATCTGCTCATCGTGATCAACAACTGGGGCCCCTGCCCGAGGAACTGAGCTTGAACAGAATTCAAAGAAAGCCCCCGGCGGATGCCGGGGGCTTTTTGAATTCAGTTGGATCAAAGACAATCAGCACTGAGAGGCGGCGACGTCGAATCGATCAAGATTCATGACCTTGTCCCAGGCGGCGATGAAGTCTTCGACGAATACCTGTTCGGCATCTGCACTGGCATAGACTTCCGCCAAGGCTCGAAGTTCGGAGTCGGATCCGAAGACGAGATCCACACGACTTCCAGTCCACTTGACCGTACCGGTGACACGATCTCGACCTTTGAACGTCGACTGGAAGTCATCACCAGCTTCCCACTCCGTATTCATGTCGAGCAGGTTGACGAAGAAGTCATTGGTCAGTTTGCCGGGACGATCCGTGAGCACACCGTGTGGCGATTGATCATGATTCGCTTCCAGAACTCTCAACCCGCCGACCAGCACCGTCATCTCAGGAGCAGTCAGGGTCAGCAACTGGGCCCGATCGATCAGCAGATCTTCAGCCGTACGAGTAAACCCTGATGCGAGATAGTTTCGGAAACCATCAGCTTTCAGCTCCAGATGTTCGAATGAATGGATGTCCGTCTGGCCCTGGGATGCATCAGTACGACCAGGCGTAAAGGGAACCTTGACCTCATGACCTGCGTCTCGAGCCGCCTCTTCAATGGCCGCACAACCACCAAGCACGATCAGATCAGCAAGTGAAACCCTGGCGCCACCCGCATCATTGAAGGACTGCTGAATCCGCTCATAGATCGGAAGAAGTCTGGCAAGCTGAGCTGGCTGATTGACCTCCCAGTCTCGCTGTGGAGCGAGTCGAAGCCGTGCACCATTGGCGCCGCCCCGCTTGTCACTTCCACGGAAGCTCGACGCTGATGCCCAGGCCGTTGAAACCAGCTGCGAGATCGAAAGATCCGAAGCGAGCAGGCTCGCCTTGAGCGTGGCGATGTCAGCTTCGTTGATCAAGTCATGATCCACGGCTGGAACAGGATCCTGCCAGATCAATTCCTCAGCAGGAACTTCAGCCCCCAGATAACGGGACACTGGACCCATGTCACGGTGTGTCAGCTTGAACCAGGCGCGAGCGAAGGCATCAGCGAACTCATCTGGATTCTCACGAAATCGCTTTGAAATCGGTGCGTAGATCGGATCCATGCGCATCGCCATGTCAGCGGTCGTCATCATCGGCGCGATCTTCTTCGTTGGATCCTGCGCTCCGGGGACCATGTCTTCATCAGCGACATCCTTGGCTCGCCATTGGACGGCACCGGCAGGACTCTTCACCAGTTCCCACTCATATCCCAGCAGCGTGTCGAAATAACCGTTGTCCCATTTGGTTGGATTCGGCGTCCAGGCACCTTCAATTCCGCTGCTGATCGTGTCTTCGCCGACACCTGTTCCATAGCTGTTCTTCCATCCAAGTCCCTGCTGTGCCATCGGGGCACCTTCAGGCTCACGCCCGACATAGTCCGCTTCAGATGCCGCACCATGACACTTGCCGAAACTGTGACCACCAGCGGTCAAGGCAACAGTCTCCTCATCATTCATGGCCATGCGGGCAAAGGTCTCGCGGATATCGCGACCTTCGGCAACCGGATCAGGCTCACCATTGGGCCCTTCGGGATTCACGTAGATCAGCCCCATCTGAACGGCACCGTATGGATTCTCAAGAACACGATCACCCTCGTAACGCTTGTCACCGAGCCATTCGCTTTCAATACCCCAATCGATATCGAGCTCGGGTTCCCAGATGTCTTCACGACCACCTGCGAATCCAAAGGTCTTGAATCCCATGGATTCCAAAGCACAGTTGCCTGCGAGAATCATCAAGTCCGCCCATGAGATCTTCTGTCCGTACTTCTGCTTGATGGGCCAGAGCAGCCTGCGAGCCTTGTCGAGATTGACATTGTCCGGCCAGCTGTTGAGCGGCGCAAATCGCTGCGTACCAGTACCTCCACCACCACGCCCATCAAAGGTGCGATAGGTCCCCGCACTGTGCCACGCCATGCGGATGAACAATGGCCCATAGTGGCCATAGTCAGCTGGCCACCAGTCCTGGGAATCCGTCATCAAGTCATAGAGGTCCTGCTTGAGTGCCTCCAGATCAAGGCTCTTGAACGCCTCGATGTAATTGAAAGACTTCCGAAGTGGATTGGACAATTCAGAATTCTGCCTCAGCACGGAGAGGTTGAGTTGACCTGGCCACCAGTCACGGTTGGTCATCGCTCTGTGATGTTGCCCACCCATTACCGGGCACTGAGCTGCTTCAGCTGACATGCGTTCAATCCTTTCGATTCTCAGACTCTTTCCTGCACACCCTGAATCCCCCAAGAGGTTGCTGAGGGATCACTCACTCCTCCATTCATCACGGAGAAGAGGGACCAGCGTACTGATATATGACGAAGAGTGATGATCATCAGCACCCGCTCGACGCGATGCCACGATCGGGATGCACTGGCAGAACACGGCCTGGGAAGCAGGAAATCACAGCCCGGAATGCCCGTGGCAGACCCAAAAAGCTGGAATATCCTTGTTTGCAAGGGTTTACATCACACATCTGCCTCGAGCCCTTCTATCAGGCACAGGCGGGGATGCCACCGGCAAGCCGCCCTGCTCAACAGGAGGATGAAAATGCAGTCCAAGCCTTACTGTCCACTCATGGCCCTGATGGCCATGCTGTGCTTCACTGCTGCCACCGTCGCAGCACCACTGGAATTCTGCTCATGTGCCAACGAGTACCAGGACGGCGATGTCGTCCATCTCCTCGTGGACAATCCCAATGGCGCCCCCAATCTTCCCGCTGGCTCGGAGGGCAAGATTCTCTGTGGCAACAACAGATTCAATGGCTGGGTTCAGGTCGGCTTCTTCGGCTGGAACAACGGCAACCGCAATCTGAACCAATGGTGCGACTGCGGTGGCGGCGATGCAGACAGCAAAGGCTGGTGGGTCAAGTGTACGGATCTCGCACCTGGATGGGTGTCTGTTCCCGGTGCCTGTTGCCTCGGACAGGAGTGCATCATGGCGAACGAAGAAGTGTGCCATGATCAGAACGGAGAATTCATCGGTGAAGGCATGCCATGCAAGGTAGACACCTGCAGTTGCGGTGATCCCGTCGAGTGTCCCGATCTTGATGGGAACGGTGTCATCGACATTGATGATGCCATCGAGTTCCTGTTCCAATACTTCGGACATCGCGTCGCTCCTGCCCAGGACCTGAATGCCGACTGTGAAATCGATATTCAGGATCTCATCTGGATCATTGATGCCATGACCAACTGCCCACTGGCGGAACCGGACATGCCTGAGCCTCCACAGGAACCTGCGATCACCGGTGCCTGCTGCACGGGTGATCACTGTGACGTTGTTGCCGAAGCAGACTGTGAAGGCGACTGGGTCGGTGAAGAAACGAGCTGCGATGAGGTCGACTGTGTGGTGCGAGCGTTCTCCGACGAACCACTGTGCCAATGCGACGGCCAGTTCAGAGCCGGCGACAAGGTCACCTTGTTGATCGACAATCCACGTCGAGCCGGGGCTGTTCTTGAAGGCCGTCGCCCGCCACTTCTTCGTGGCGCCAGAGGGGTTGTCCTCTGTGCCGATTCCAGTGGCTGGGATCGTGTCGCCGTGGCCTGGGAAGGTTTCATGGATGTCGATGATCCTGATGCCCGCCCCCAGCGTGATGCCACGTGGCTCTGCGACTGTGGCGTCTACCGACAGACCGGCATGCACGAACTGGGCATTCATCGCCTTGAAACCTGGAATGTCGACTGCGAGAACCTCCTGCCGGGTTGGCGCGAACTGGACGAGGTCGGTGCCTGCTGTCTGGGCGATCAGTGCCAGCCACTCCCGGAAGCCGACTGTGCCGATCGCGGCGGCTCATGGGGCGGTGATCGCTCCCCCTGCAACGCCCAGACCTGTGCCGGTGAAGTACTCTGCCATTGCGATGATCAGTTCGCCGTCGGCGATCGAGTACGCCTGCTGATCAACAGTCCCCTTGGCGATGATGATCTTGATCGAAACGATCACGGCCACGTGATCTGCTCATGGGAACATGAACAACTCGGCCCCCTGCTTCTGGTGAGCTGGTGGCATGCTCAGGGAGGCGCGGCGCATCCCGCACTCATCGACAACTGTCAGTGCGGCTGGCGGGATCCAAGCCAACCATTCAATCTGCAGTTCGTTCAGTGCCACCATGTGGAACTGTGGCCTGAGTAAAGCAGCGACCATGACTGATTCGTTGAATGGACAACAACCCCCTGCCCGTGCAGGGGGTTGTTGATAGATCAGTGCTGCATGTCAGCATGAAATCAAGACCATGGTCTGTTTTCTGACAATGCGATCTTGGCTGCATTGAGAAAATCACGATCCGCTGAATTCAATGCTGAAGTGAACTTGGTGATATCCGGAAGAAGCGATCTGGCGGCCTCGTAATCTCCTGCCTTGAGAAGTTCCTCAAGACGGTTCAACCGTTCCTCGATTCTTGCCCGTAGATCTTGAGCCGCTGCCATTTCACCCTCTTCTCTTTGTCAATTCAGCAATGATGATCAATCAGGATCTGCCAGCGTCTTGAGCACAGCTCAACCAGGTGACTTCATCAGCGATGAGTTCCGCTTCGGCAGGATCATGAGTAACCACCAGTGTCGTCACCTGACTGGCTCGAAGAATGGCCATGGTCTCCTCACGTGTCTCTGAACGTGTTTCCGCATCGAGACTGCTGAAGGGTTCATCCAGGAGCATCAAGCGAGGTCTGCGAGCCAGCGAACGAGCGATTGCTGTTCGCTGCTGCTGGCCACCACTCAGCGTATGCGGCATCCGATCCGCCAGATCAAGCAGACCGACTCGCTGCAACAGTGAATCAGCCTGTTCCATTCGATCACGCTTTGATCCCTCCGACATGCCGAACATCACGTTCTTTCGAACCGATCGATTCGGGAACAAGGCGTAATCCTGAAAGACCATTCCTACGGGCCGCTGCTCCGGAGCCAGATGATGCCCCTCTCCAGCCAGTTGGATTCCCTCGACATGGATCGATCCGGAATCAGGACGTTCCAGGCCAGCGATCAGACGAAGGAGTGTGGTCTTGCCACAACCGGAACAGCCAAGCACACCATGAACGGTTGCCTTCGGAACGTGAAGCGTACAGGCCTCGATGACAGGCGCATCAAGGCCATAGCCGAATCGAAGATCCGTGATCTGAAGGCCATGTTCTGAAGATGCCGAATTGCTCATCGAAGTTCCTTCAACTGGTGACTCTTGCGGTTGCGTTCGATCAATCGCGAAAGCAGGATCACCGGAATGAATCCAACCAGAATGATGGCCAGCGCTGCGGTGGATGCTTCTTCCAGCCGTTCATCCGAGGCCAACTGATAGACCCGGACTGCAAGCGTATCCAAATTGAACGGACGCAGCATCAGCGTCATCGGAAGTTCCTTGACGACATCCACGAAAACCAGCAAACCACCCGCGATCAGCCCTGTCCGGATCAAGGGCAGATGAATTCCGAGAAACGCCTTTGCAGGACCGACTCCAAGCGTCCGGGCGGCATCATCGAGATTTCGGTGAATTCGAAGAAGACTGGATTCGACGAAGGAAAGACTGACCGCCAGAAATCTGGTCTGGTAACCGATGATCAACGCCAGAATCGATCCAGTGAAGATCAGGCCAGTACGAGCTTCATCTCCGAACATACTGGTTGAGACATCATTGATGCGATGATCGGCCCACCCCAGTGAGACAAGAACACCGATGGCGATCACCGGGCCTGGAATGGCATAGCCAGACCGTGAGATGCCAGAAGCAAGACCTGTGAGTGCATTGGGCCGGATACGTCGTGCATAACCCAGCACCATGGCGAGAATCAACGCAATGACTGCCGCAATGATCCCGAGCATCGCTGAGGTCCAGACAAGTTCGGCGAGTACTTCACTCGCCCGGGAATCACCCTGGAACAAGGCCAGATCAAGCAGCCGACCCGCAGGAAGCAGGAACCCAATGGTGACAGGCACCAGGCACAGGAACATCGCAAGCAATCCGGCAACAGGACCCAGCCGTGTCGCCTGAGGTTGGCTGCATCTCACCGCTGTGCGGTGATAACGATTCGAACGTCGCAGCATCCATTCAACACCGATGACGAGGAACAGAACCGAGAGCAACAAGGCGGAAAGCTGCGAGGCGGCGATCTGGGATTCCAGACCAAACCAGGTTCGATAGATGCCCGTCGCAAAGGTATCGACGGCGCAATAGTCCACTGCACCGAAGTCAGCAACGGTTTCCATCAAGACAAGCAAGAGCCCGCCAATCAAGGCGGGACGCGCCAACGGAATGGCTACGGTCAGGAAGGTCCGGAAGGGTCCCCTGCCAAGCGTACGACTGGCTTCCAGTGCGGAACGAGACTGCTCGAGAAAGGCGATGCGTGCAGCAAAGTACACATAGGGATACAAGGCAAAGGCCAGTACTGTGATGGCTCCTCCCAGCGTTCGCATGTCCGGGAACCAGTACTCACCGGCCTGCAGGTTGAATGTCTCACGCATCCACGTCTGCAGCGGGCCACTGAACTGCAGCAGATCAGTGAGCGCATAGGCTGAAAGATAGGCGGGCACCGCCAAGGGCAGCAGCAAGGCCCAACTCAGCAGCCTGCGCCCTGGAAACCGATGCATGGTGACGAGCCATGCGGTGGAGATTCCGAAGACTGCAGCCAAGGCGCACACGGATAGCGCGAGAATCGCGGTGTTCGATGCGTAAAGCCCCAGTCGCGTCTGAGCAAGGTGAGACCATTCGCCATCTGACGAACGAAACACACTTGCAAGCACCACCCCGACGGGAATCGCCACGAAGAGCGCAGCGAGACAGCTCCCGAGAACCCAAGGAACTCTGGAACCACCCCCGCCCTGGCTCACGAGATGCCCGAATCAGCCCCGATGACCACGCTGGCTTCGGCAATCGCATCACGCATGCGATTGCTCGCATCCGCCATCTTGCGCCGTTCCGCCATGGATACTTCGGTATAGGGGGTTGCGGCGATGACACCTGGCTTGAAGTGTGGCTTCAAGGTTTCACTCGCAGCTTCAAAGGCCGATGTCACGGCATCCGCCTTCTGTTGATCCTGACGTGCAACCAGTGCCGCAAATGGCCTGAACTGGCTGTAGGCACCGATCCAGTTGTGCTTGAAGATGAGCAGTGTCTGGTTGGACCATGCCTCTTCTTCACTCGAAACCTTCTTGGCAGCGACTTCATTCGTCAAGGCATACATGCCCCCGAACTGGCCTTCGGCATCGAAGCGATCCAGCTCCCCAAGCTGTGTCTTCAACTGAGCCACACTACGTGTCAGCCGCTTGGCATAGGGAAGTGCTGCCTCAACATCTTCATAACCGAAGAGCAGGACCTCGATCTTGTGGAAACCACGGAAGTCCTTGTCGGTCTCACCCGCATCAAAGGCATAGGGTCGTGCATCGATGTCCTGATCGGTATCTTCGAAGGCGTAAGCCAGAGTTTCGATTTCCTCATAAGGAGGACGGGAATCGATGTAGGCCTTCTGAGCAGCCTGCAGATCACCGGAAGCAATCGCCCGCTCAAGTTGCCGGCAGAGGATCATCTGATCATCACAGCGATTGCTGAAATAACCGACACCGCCTGCAACAGCAGCCTTCATCTCGGGAGAATCATTCTTCCCTGACTGGCGAGCTCTGGCCCAGACTGGCCTTGGGGCACAGGCAAGTGCCGCCCCGCCTGCCAGTGAGAGTGCGATCAATTTGCGTCTGTCCATATCCATAATCGTATGCTCCGTTCGTTGGCTCAACGCCAGGCTGCTCGGTCCATGATCCGAACCGCTTCCTTGTTGTTCGCGCCAAGCTGAGCAGCATTGAGCGCATCGGATTTGTAGGTCCCAAACCCAGCGAGAATCGGTGTTGTCTCAATTCCAACCACGACCGGGTACTCCTGATTCCCACTGGCAAACTTCTGCTGAGCCTCGTTACTAGCGAGAAATTCGATGAATTTGATCGCGTTATCGCGGTTTGGGGCGGTCTTGACCACTCCCGCCCCCGATACGTTCACATGAGTCCCACGGTTCTTCTGATTGGGGAAGATGACCCTGACCTTTGATGCAGCCTCCTTGTCAGCCTCATTACCGTCCATCATCCGAGCGAGATAGTAGTGATTGACTACTGCCACATCACCTTCACCTGCGGCGACTCCACGGATCTGATCGCGGTCACCACCCTGCGGGGTTCTGGCCATGTTCTCGACGATTCCGCGACACCACTTCTCGGTGACTTCAGGGCCATGGGCCTTGATCAATGACGCAATCAAAGACTGATTGTAGATGTTGCTGGAACTGCGGATGAGGACACGCCCCTTCCACTCAGGGCCTGCAAGCGATTCGTAGTCCAGTGATGTCGTCTCAGCGGGCACACGTTCATTCGACACAACGATGACCCTGGCTCGCTTGGTCAAGCCATACCACAAGCCTTCCGGGTGACGAAGTGATTCAGGAATCTGCTTCTCAAGGATCCTGGACTTGACTGGCTGAAAGATGCCCTGATCCTCAGCTTTTCCGAGTCGACCAGCATCAACAGTGATGAAGACATCAGCAGGACTGAGCTCCCCTTCCTGCTTCATGCGAGCAAGCAACGCATCGGATTTACCCTCGATGATGTTGACCTTGATGCCCGTGTCCTTGGTGAATTTCTTGAGCAAGGCATCATCGGTGTCGTAATGACGAGCCGAGTAGACATTGACGACTTCCTCGCCCGGAGCGGGGGCAGCCAATGACAACAACAAGGCGATACCTGCGAATACAACTTTCAACATTTTAATCTCCAGAGAACCTGAGAACCAGTCTCAATAACAGGAAGATTCGTACGATAACGACAACCTCAAGACGGTTCAAGGTCGCATTACAAGGCAAACCAACTGCCAGCTGGCTTGAGGCCTTGAGGTCGGCTGAACCCTGGAATCCAGACCAGACCGGCCAACCATGGCAGGCCCGTGATGCTCAAATTTCATCAGATATAGATGGAACTCGAAGATTGCCGGGAGCATTCGAACATCTAAGGGTGACGGCTCATCCCGCAACGCCATCCGACCAAGCACGGCTATCGCCTGTGGAGATATTTCAGAACGAGATTCCGCAAAGCCGCCTGTTCCTCTGCAGTTCGATTGAGCGATTCCTTCTGCAGCTTCTGGACTACCTCTGCATCATCCTCGGCTTCTTGAATCCAGGTTCGCACCATTGAATCCAGGCTGGCCTTGAGTCGCATCATCGCCTGCCTGTCGACTGACTGCCTGCCTGTTGATCGAGTATCCCAGATGGAGAGGCCATCTTCGTAATCCGCTGCGATCAGCATCGATCCATCATGACTGAAACTGAGGGAACTCCATTTCTTGTCTTCTTCAGTGAACGATAGAAGTTCTTCGCCGTCATCCGTGTTCCAGACACGAACAAAGTTGTCACCCCCTATGGTTGCAAGCAAGGAGCCATCAGGACTGTAATCCAGATAATCCACTGGTCCTTGATGAGCCTGGAATTTCAGAAGCAGGGCATCGTCGACGGGATCGATGATCCTGACCATGCCGTCCGAATAGCCAGAGGCGATGATATTCTGCCGGGGATCGAACATGAACATCGACTGAATTTGATAGGTGTTGCTCGTATTTCGGCGGTCCACCTCTATGGACTCACCGGTTGAAGCATCCCACAAACTCACATTCCCATTCGCCGTCATCATGTCATCCAGCACGGCGAGCAAGCTACCATCAGCACTGAAGGCGACATGTTCATTCGTATGTTCAGGCTCAGGCAGAACATACCTGACCTCGCCGGAATCCGTATCCCAGACAACCACCCCTTCCTCCCTGCCTCCCTGAGCAAGAAGCGAGCCATCCGGGCTGAAGGCGAGTCCTGGAATACCAGAGGTTTCGCCGTGATTCAGAACATGTACACGCTTACCGGTCAAGGTATTCCAGACCCAGACTTCTCCACCATAAAGAGATGATGCAAGATGCATTCCATCAGGACTGTAGACCATGTCAACAATGATGTGAGTTCCATAGGATCCGAGTTGCGCGATCAGCTCCCCCGTTCTCAAGTCTCTTATATCGATCATGCCCAGATTGTTTCCACTTGCAATCTGTGCCCCATCCGGACTCAGGCAGAAATCCTTGTACCAGCTCGTCCTGCCCGACATCTCCTCAGAAAGATCTCTGAAATCACTCAAATCCCAGATCCTGATCGATCCATCACGACCCGCAGACGCCAGTGTGCTGCCATCAGGGCTGATCAACATGACGCGAATGCTTCCACCCTGCCCGTGGAAGGTGTTGAGGATCTCCCCGGAATCCAGATCCCAGGCTCTGATGACATCATCATTCGTCGAGACAACCAGATGGCCCCCCGCGGAATCGAAGACTGCATCATTTGAGATTCCGATGTTTCCAAGTGGCCAACTGCGAATCGTTTTCGGATCCACCTTCCTGTCCACGATGGCCTGCTGGACATTCATCAGATTGATGTCACCACCCGCTTCAACTGCAACCAATTGAGCACCATCCGGACTGAAGCGGATCGTCGACATGATGGCTGCATCAAAGCAGGACTCGGGAACATTGGAGTTGTCTCCAAACTGGGCGACCAACTCTCCGGTATCAACATCCTTCAACTCGATCCATGAACCTCCGTATCCCGAAGCTTGCGACACGGCCGCAATCAGACGGCCATCAGGACTCAGACAGACACGCCGTATCTGACCTGAAGGGTTCTCAAGGCGAAGAACGATTGAACCGGAATCAACATCCCATATCGTGAGATAACTGCTGTCATTGCTGAAGGCCACTAACCGAGATCCATCGTCGCTGAATTCGAATGATGGGCCATGAACTTCGCCATCCTCAATGATCGAGATGACATTTCTGGATGGAAGATCATAGATGACCTTCCTCAACGAATCAGACTGGGAATGATCATTCAATACCAGCAGTAGATGGCCTGGCGTCCGTCCATCATGAATTGAATCAGTTGTGTCAGCCAGCCCTTCCCCGGTTGAGACATCCCAGACCAGCGAGTCCCAACTCTTGCCTCTGAGATGGTATGAGGTCAACCGAGTCCCGTTGTCATTGAATGCCAGTGCCCACGGGCGACGGAGGCCGGTATCGACCTGATATGCAGAGTCATCATTTGCCGCGGCGATATGTCGCCAGGCGAAGGGCATTTCGTCCAGGGGAGGATTACCAAGTGCATGCCGCGCAGCTTGAAGACGGCGATGAACGGAATCAGCAGCCTTGTCGCCCAGCCCCATTGAAGCCGCATTCAAGTTGGCGAGATAGGCCTGACGAAGCGCCTCGACCCGGGACTCCTCGGCTTCAGCCTGCGCACGCTTCGCAACAGTCGTCTGCTGCTCCGCCTGCTCCTGACCTTCAATCGCCTGATCGCGCATGAGCATGGCCTGCTTCTGCCATTGGATCGCATTGTTCATCAGAATGAGCGATACGATCGTGGCCGCAATCAGAAGCAGAACAAAGGAACCTGTCAATGCAAAGACCGTCTTGTGGCGACAGGCAAAGCGTTTCAGGTGATACCAGGCCGTTGCCCTTCGAGCGGAAATCGGATCACCGGCAAGATACCGATCGATATCCTCTTCCAGCGCAGCGGCTGATTGATATCGACGCTCACGCTCCTTCTCCAGGGCCTTGAGCGCAATGGTCTCGACATCGCCACGCAGGTGACGGTCGATGCTTGAAAGCTTCGTAGGCTCTTCTTCACGAACCATGCGTACCGCTTCATGAATCGCGGCCTGCCTGACGTCATACGGGAGTCTGCCGGCCAGCAGTTCATACAAGACCACTCCAAGCGCATAGATGTCACTGCGGGTATCGATATCACTGGAATCAGCAGCGCATTGCTCCGGACTCATGTACTGAAGAGTGCCAAGCAGTTGTCCGACATCCGTCTGCAGAGTGGTGATCGCAAGATCACTGTCGGTTGAACGCGCCACACCAAAGTCGATGATCTTGGGTTGCCCGCTTGAATCCACCAGTACGTTTCCAGGCTTGATGTCGCGATGGACAATGCCCTTCAGATGTCCATGCTGGATGGCATCACAGACCTTGGCAAACAACTGCAGGCGTTCCCGTGTGCCAAGCTTCTTCTCATCGGCATAGTCAGTAATCGTCAGGGCATTGGGGATGTATTCCATGATGAAATACGGAACACCTCCTGCGCCATCATCATGCGTGCCCGCCTCATAGACCTGAGCGATGCCTGGATGGTGAAGACGAGCAAGCGTCTGGGATTCGAACTCAAAGCGACGAAGGGCGGAACGTGAAGTAATCCCACGCTTCATCATCTTGATCGCGACACGACGACGCGGCTGTTCCTGCTGGGCTTCGTAGACGGTACCCATGCCGCCTGAGCCGATGACCCGCCTCAACTTGCAGGAACCGATCTTCATGCCGATCAGGGATGACTGAGGCAGAGATTCTGATTCCAGACCAGAAGCCTCACCACGGCTGAGTGTTTCCTGCTGGTCAGGCTTGAGCGGTTCGGGATTCGCTGGCTGATCGGCCATCTAGGCAGATTGTACTCCCAGAAAGCGCTTCATCCAAAACAACGGTTCTTCAAGTAATGGCCATGATCACACGCTGATTCGAACATGGCAGATATCGAACTCATGGTCATTTCAGGCCATTGCCAGAATCAGAAAGAACGCGGGCACGGGGATGACCATGGCACAAATCGCATACCTGCGACCATGCTTTGCCAGCACCTGCTCGAATCCCCTGTTGCTGCTGAAACAAAGAGAAATACCAACCGCATCAAGCCCCAACATCATGAAATACACAAAGGCCATGGTCACCGGTGCGAAATTCATTCCAAAGCCACCGCTATCCATCATCATGTTGCTGAATACCATGACCCAGACGAACACAAGGAAGATGTTCAACAGGCCCAGCAGGTATCCGACCTTCAGCCTTCCCATGGGAATGACTTTCAAGGCTTGCCTGAGGCTGACTGCCCCATCTGCGGGGGGCTCGCCACACTCAGGACAGACCACTTCATTGGCAAGACCCCGTCGGTCATGACCACACTGGCAAAGTAATGATTGCTGTTTATCAGACATCAATCACCTCAATAACCATCATATTGGCATTCCAGACCATGCCACACCCAACCTGCTTCACCGCGACACTGACCTGCCTCACCATCTGATAAACTTCAGCAGAAAGGCCGGCATTGCTCAGCCAAATGGCAGTGAACGCTGGCCCGCCATGAAATACAAGCAACCATCGATACTGCTATTTGATCACGGGGAAACTCACCATATGAGCTTTACGCACACCCTATCGATTGGATTCATCCCAACGGACTGCGACGCACCCAGAATCGAATGCGGAGATCCGGAAAGCTTCGATGGGCTTGAATACACACTCATCTTCTGCGAGGAGTCGGGCATCCTTTCCTGCCTGGAGAATGGCAAGGCACTGGAAGAGAGCTATGTCATCCCCGAAGTCGTCGATGCCGAAGCCTGGCAACTTGCATGCGAGGAAATGCTGAGCGATCTTGATGGGATCGACAAGTTCTTTCCCGGAAGATCAAACGCTGAAGTCCTTGATACCGTCTGGAAGTTCTTCCTCGATGAGCCCCTGGATGATGTTGACTATCTGAAACAGATCGAATCGGAATGTGGGGAATTCAACAACCCTGATGGCGCCTTCAATGGGACCACCTACTGTAGGTACCAGCTTGAAGAGGATGACGAATACGCCAGAGACGAAGTCATCATCATCTCAAACTGATTCCGGATCGATTGAGTCCAAGCCCAAAAGAAACGGCACCACTGCTCATGCAGTGGTGCCGTTCTCAATCAATCAACTACTCACGAGTGATTCAGAGAATCACCCATGAATCCATTCAGATGAATGGAGCGAAGATCAAGCCGATGAGACAGCCTGATTTACCAGCCTTTTCAGTCGTGGCTGCAGCTTCAGGTGCCGCTGCTGGCTTGGAAGGCTTTTCGCCTCCTCCGTCATACATCTTCCTGAGATCAGAAAGCGTCATGCTGTTGGAGGCATTGGAGCCATCAGGCGCAAGCAATTGAACCTTGAAGCCAAGACTTGCTGCAATATCCTCTTCAGCCGTGCCAACCTTCTGATTGCCATGCAATTCAAGCTTGAAATCACGCTCATGTTCCTGCTTGGTGCAGATTTCAAACAGCTTGGCATCATCATCCGCAATATGGCCCAGTGAATTGCCTTTATGGCACTTGATGTCCACGCCGAACTCTTCACGGAACCGCTGCTTGAACGTGCTGACTTTGGTTGTTGGTGAAACCTTCATCAGGCATTTGCCCGCTGAATATCAGCCAGTCGAGCATCATTGTCAGCGTTGCTGCCATCTGCGTTCAGAATCTGAACCAGGAAGCCCATGCTGTTCTTGACCTCTTCTTCGACCGTGGAAACCTTCATGTTGCAGTGGATATCAAGATCGAAATCACGATCATGGTCCTGGCCGGTGCAGATTTCGTGCATCTTTGCATCAGGATCAGCCATGTGTCCACGGGAGAGTCCCTTGTGACACTTGATTCCAACACCAAACTCCTTCTCGAAGTTCTCACAGAAAGTGGATACTTTTGCCATTGGGCTGACGCGCATTGAAATGCTCCTCTTCTTCTTTTGAGTTTGAAACCACCAATGAAATGCCTTTGAAACAACTTTTCATTGACATCCCGATCATGGCCATTCACAACCCGCAGGCCAGTGATACACCACTAGACATACATGATAAACAGAGCTCGGACACCTCCGCAAACCCACTGATATGGGGGATTAAACAGGCAATAATGCTGCTCGTGACCGTGCACGCAGCTCAGAACGCCAGACGGCACCGAATCAGCCTACATGGCTCCTGAGCAATCGAGACATTTTCCCAAGGGACTGGCGGTCAATTAGCAGGACCGGAGGATCCGCCTTGGCGGCTTGACGCTTGGCTGCCTTGGTATAGGAGGACTGCGTCACGACTGCTGCTGCTGCGCAGTCGTAGTACTGACCTCCAGCGATCGCCTGTTGAACCGCCTCATTTCCAACGTTGCTCTTGTATCGCTTCGCCTGAATGGCAATTCGTCTGCTGCTTCCAGGGGGCACGCACAACACGTCTACACCGAAATCGCCAGCATGAGGCGTATCGTGGATCTTGAATCCATCTTTGGCCAGAACTGCTGAAATCCAGTCTTCGAACTGCTTGCCGTTCATCCGATCCAGTTGACCCAGACTGACACCGTTGGGATTTCTGAAGGTATAGCCCCGCCCCATCCGAACGAGGATCTTCAAGACCCACCATCCAATTGGCAGGCCGATACCCACCCAGATCGCATCATCAACCGAACCACCCAGGATCAGCACGACGATACCGATCACAAGCATGATCAAAGCTGTTCGTTTGAAGAACCTGACCACTTGCGAGCTCCCCGAAGACGGCCACCATGGCCCGCCTGAACTGCAGTGAATCTAACAGATACATCCTCAATTGCCTTCTGAACACGCCCCAAACCCCCTACAGCGGGACGGGAAGCATGATTGATTTTTCGATACCCTATTCAGTCATGATTTATGTGGCGAAATCCACATGACATGCCATCAGGGGAACTACAAATGATCACAGAAACGCTTTCCTCCTTGCCGAGCCCCATCGCAGCCCCACTTGCGATGGCCACACCGGGAAATCCACAGCGCAAGGACATGCTCCGATTTGCGCTGGAGAACATCGTCAGCCTGATTGGCGCGATTACGGTAGGCGATCTTCTGGATCAGATCGCAAGTCTTGAAGAAGAAGCGGAAGACGGCAAGGAGGCCAAGGAGGGCGGATTACTTGCCCTCCTGAGCTCCGATGAATCCGAGGAGATTCTTGCTGATCTCCAACGGATCGGCATGGAACAGATGTCGCTGGGCAAGTGGGTCGCACTGCTGCGGACCATGGCTGCATTCAGCAAGAAACATGGATTGAAGCCTGAGCTTCCGGATGCCCTCTCGGTCTATGACGACGCGAAGAAAGCAGTAGATGAACTGGTAACCCGGAGAAATCATGATGCACATGGGCCAATGATTCCTCAGGACAAGCTGGATGACGAGCTCAACGATCGAAGCAAGCTCCTGAATGACATCCTGAAAAAGCTGAGCTTTCTTGACAACTGGCAGCTTTCACAATTTGATCGTTTTGAAATCAACGGATCGGATCAATGCTATTTCGGCACGCAATACACCGGCGAAGAAGGTGCGACACCGGTTGAACTCAAGGACAGTGTCATTCCAATACCGGTAGGTGAACCCGTACTGATCAAGAAAGACGGCAAAAAACTCATTCGCCTGCTTCCACTGGCGATCGTCGCACCGATTGACGGAGAAGGAAACACCGAATTTTCGTTGTATTCCAAGGAGGTCAAGAAAAATTCAAATGAGCTGGGATTCCTGAGCGTCGCAGGTTCATCCACAGTCAACACCATCATCTGGCTGGAAGAGCATGGGGTGGATCTTCCAGCTCGTCGACAGAGTTTCGAGAGACTTTTCAAATCAGCCGAGTCCATTACCCCCAGCGTTGAAGCCGCACTTGAACTGTCGACTCGAAATCTCAATGTCGGAGATGAAGCAGCAGAACTCACCATCACCGTGCGTAACCAGAAAGACAGTACCGATCTGGAATCCGTAACGGCTGTTGCCAATCTGCCTTCCACGCTCAAGTTCGTTGAGCACCAGGATTCCGGCACACTCCTCGATGAACGCCGCATGGAATTCGAATGGTCATCGATGGAAACGAATTCCGAACACACCGCAACATTCATGGTGGAAGCTGTGAGCCAGGGCGCCGAGAACATTCCCCCGGCAACAGTCTCATTCCATTACCGTGGCACTGAAACTTCTGAAAGTGTTGAAGACAATGTGGAAGCCACTGGGCCGGCGATTCAGGTACTCGACCCCAACTCCGAGGATGCACTGATACCAATCATCAATGTTCATCGGACACTTCATCCTGCAGATGGACGGACTGAGATTGAGATCGGAGATCGGTTCGAGTTCGAAGTCAAGCTGGAAAACATCGGACTTGGCCGTGCTTCTGGAGTTGAAACCTACATCCTCATCCCTGATGGACTTCAAGTTCTCGATGGCCCTGAGCATGTGCTGGTCAACCTTGCCCCGGGGGAATCAAGAAAGATGCGGTGGTCGATACGAGCCAGAAGGCCAGGCGTCTATCAGGTACGCATCTGTGACGTGGTCTACAAGGACCTGTCAGGAAAGCGGAATGCAACCGAATGCAGTGAGGAATATCGATTCCTCGTCAAAAGCAACAAACGAAGACAGTTCCGCTATGCGATCCGTGACGTCGTGAGCGATCTCCAGATCACTGATGAGGAAGAATCACAAATCAACTCCATGAGAGACGGCCTCAAGGAGCAAATGCCGGATGACGCAGAACGCGAAGCCCTTCGTGCGGCAGCTGAAACAGATGCGATCATCGAGATTGTCAGAGACTCCGTAAATGGGGTGGCTCGCGAAAAGGGAATTCGGGTGAAGGAACAGGTCTTCACCGAGACCAAGTGGCAGGCGAAGTACCACAAGGAACGGGGCCAACGAAGCGTCCTGTCCTTCGTCAACGGGGATATCCCCTTCTTTGCCATCGACTTCACCGAAAGTAGCGATGGCAAGCTGTTCTTCCATTCCCTCGACATCCCAGGAGGAGATCGCCCCCCCTTCCGACCCAAGGAAGAATCACTTGGTATCTATGCCACGAACAGAGTGGTCAACGGGACACTCGATACGTGCTTGACGTGGGAAGACATGAGGCGTGACCACAAGACCAGCCTCCCTTTCCTCAAGGGTTGGATCGGTCGATGCCTCACCAGAATTGAGAAGCAGTTCAGGCCGTGGGAATCCGTCTCCTCGACGTTTGCCGCGGCGCTTGGAGGGCGAAGCGTCCATCGATGGCAACGATATGAAATGGTGGTACCGGACCAGACCAAGAACAACCTCTGCATTCAGGACATTGCCGATCCAAGCGGCGCCTATCGATGCTGCGGCTGGGTCTTTCAGGCCGAGAAGGACCCAAGTCGCTACACCCTCATTCTGAACATGAAGAGCGGTGCCCCGGGCATGTCCAAGGGAGGCGTGAAGTGGGTCAAGGCCCAGCAGTCAAAGGGACTCTGGCCGGAATTCAAGTTCTACAAGTCCTTGGCCAAGAAACCGGGCCATCCCGAGCCCGCCACTCGTGATTCATATTGGATCGGTTGTGAGATCGAATGGAAATCTTCTGATGATGACGAAGTCATCAAGACTGCCGCGAATCAATTGATCGACATTTGCAGAAGAGCATTTGCTGCGGATGCGGACAAGACCGAAACAGCCACTTACGGCAAGGGCAAGACTGAGATTCCGATGCTCAGCAAATCCGAAAGCGGCGAGAGCTGGATGGACCAGAGAATGGAAGAGCTCTTTGATGCCAGAATCGGCCTGCGGATGGCATTTACCACTGCTGCCTTCATCAAAGGAAGCCTCGAGTTGTTCATGCTCAGCGACTCACCGGCAACAGGCGCACCAAGCACCTCTCTTGGCCGCATCAAGACCGGCGGAGGAAACGGCGAATTGTGGATGAACTGGTTCGAGGGAATGGATACTTCCTTGAACGTCGCCAATTCACTTGTCGTCGATGCTGGCACCTGGGGCAAACCGGAAAAAGTGCCTGATGCCATCCGCAAGGACAGCCTCCTTCGAATCAAGGAGGAGACGATCGACCAGGATCTGTTCAACAGCTGGATCGATGGCATCATCGCGGCTTCGAAATCCTCACGCATTCCAGCCTGGCCTTCATTCGCCATGGATGACATTCTTGCTCAGGTCAATGCAACTGAACCCAGGCTCTCAAGCCTGCTGAAGATGCTGGAAGCCGGGCCTCGAACCATCACCGATCTTCGCGAGGAAGCTGGCGAAGATGGCAAGAAACTCCTGCTGACGATCAACAGGCTGACCGGCTGGACCAAGCGGTACAACAAACCCTCGCCGCTGGTCCCCTCCAACGAGCAAGCTGACGCCATTGAAATCAACCCTGCGTATCGCGACCTTCTGCTGACGAGCGCGTCATGACTACTGATTTGAGAATCACGCCAATGTTCAAACTGCTGCCGATCCTGCTCATGAGCCTGCTGGCCTCTGCAGCAGTTGCACGGGCCGAAGCGGAGACCGCAACCGATTCAATTGAAACCACGACTGAAGAGACGATGGCCGACTATCTCAACCACGCCAACACCATGTACTGGGTGAGTCGAGCACGCCCCTGGAGTCTCACGGAAGTCAAGAGATCTCTTGAGTTCTATGATCTTGCAGAGCAGATGATCGAGCATGAACCACTGGAGATTCAGGCTCAACTCAAACTCCAGATCGAAAAGGGAAGACAACAGGTTGAAACCATGTTGGACGAACGGTCCGAACAACTCGGATCGTGGTCACCCTATTACGGCCTCCTGTTTGGGCAGGATGAGATCTATGAGTGGTATGACAATCCGGTTGAAATCGCGGCAGAACGAATCGCCTCTTCAATCCTCGATCCTTCTACTCGTCTACACATGGAGAATGATCAGCCTTACATGATCATCCAGACTGATCTGGGAGATCTGGAAGAAGAGCATGGCGAAGCCGCGCGTGATGTGATCCATGTCTACATCAACAACAACAAACCCTTCTACGCGATATCAGAGCGTGAGATCGCCGCAAATCTCAACAGCACCATGCTTGAGAAACTGCAGGCCAATCCTCCGGATCCAGACGCACTGAAGGAACTCGCAAGTAGTGTCAGCTCGGACGAAATGACGGTCGACAGTATCGGCATCATCACCATCACACACAATGATTCGGTGGAAGGCCTGTGTTATCTGGGTGGCTACTATCAGAAATGGCCCACTGGCGCCTCAACAGCTACGCGTGAATGGTACGTCGATGGCTTCGCAGAGGACGTAGGTTTCGTCGAAGCGGTGGTGTACCTGCTGCTTCTGCTGGGGCTGCTCTGGCAACCATTGATTGTCGGCACCCTGAGATCAGGATTCCTTGACAAGAAAGCACTTGGCCACACCTCCAGACCACCGGTCTGGTCCATGACCGTTGCAGTCATCGGTGGATTCGCCTTCTCAGCCATGGCCAAGGCCGGGCTGTCGATGGCGACTCCTGATCTGGAGATGCTCCACCCCACCTCGCTCTCGATCGCCTGGATTGCAGGCAGTTCCGTCATCTTGCTGGTGCTCCCGATTCTGCTGGTCTATGTGACCACGACGAGATTCAATTCCATCGCCACCAGACTCGGCAATGTTGACATGGTTGCCATTCTTCTTGCAGGAAGCTGGTATGGCGCTCAGATCAATCTGCTCCTGCACGCCGCACCGATCGAAGGCCTGGGGCCGGCACTGGCCATGCTCAGCTTACCAGCACTGCTTGGCAGCGTCACGCTTGTAGGAGTGGCACACTCTTACTGCCTCTGGAATCGCAGTGGAAGCCATTGGGATGCAGCTGCCACCACGGCTGGCATTCTGGCACTCACTGCGGCGGCAATCATCGAAGTGCGTGGCACCTGGCCTGCTTCGATTCTTGCCGGATGCCTCCCACCAGCAACCTACCTCCTCGTGATTCTGCTCAAGACAGCCTGGAATCTTCAACGCCAATCAGAAGATCCAACTGAACTTCAGCACAACAAAGGCGATCTCCTGCGTAATCCACCCTTCATCGATACAACTGCCTCAACAGAGCTTTTCAATTCACTTCTGGAAGATCTGCTGGGTGATGCTGCCAGCGATGACGCCATCGAAATAGCCTGGCTTGAAGGCGATCGAGGCTGCGGAAAAACCCGTATTGCCAAGGAACTGGCCGAACGAATCACGCAGGAAGTTGCGAGCAGGAATCTGGCTGACGAAACCATCATTCTCTTCGGGGACTGCAACGAACCAGGTGATCCTGAAGCAGATGTCCCTTATGAACCTCTCCGACAAGCATTCAGCCAGCTCATGGGCGTGGAACGATTTGGAAATCCCGCGGAGAATGCTCGAAAGATGCAGGAAGGCCTCTCGAAGGTTGCTTCAAATGCCTCGGTAGCGGGATCCGCGATTTCAGTCGCGCTTGACCTTGCTGGGAGCGATGATGAGAGCTTTACCTCAGCGAACGAAGGCATGATCGCTGATGAAATGACTGAAATCCTTGGCAACACCGTCAAACCTGACGGGGAACATCCGGGAGGCAAGCGAGTTGTGCTGATCATCGATGACATCCAATGGATCGATGATGACTCAAACAACCTGTTGAATATTCTGCTGGAGCGACTTGTAGAACAATTCGTTTCAGGTGACAAGAACATGCAGAACAGAGTCTGTCTGCTGATCACGAGTCGAACAGACATTCCGAAGGACAACAATGAAACGGACAAATCCGAGGAATGCCTCGAAAAGCTTGAGGAACTGCAGAATCGTGGAGTCGCCAATCTGATTCGACCCGAGCCGATCCATTCGATACTTGGCTCGGATGAGAACTCGCTTGAATGGCGAGATGGGCTTCTGGAAAAACTACGATGTATGGAACGCGCTCGCCGCGCCATCACGAGCGAATTGGAACTCAAGGGCCTCGAACTGCCCTTGCATCGACTGGAGTTCATCAAGATCGCCCTTGAGCAACATGCGCTGAAGACGATTGATGGACGCATTGACCTTGATTCAACCGTTCCGCTTCATGAGATCTCAGCAGGCAAAGAGTTCAAGGACATGGTGGCGAATGAACTCAAAGGCCTTGACCGAAGATTGCTCGACATACTGCAGTGCTGTGCTGTCATCGGCCGCTCCTTCCATGTTTCACTGGTCGCAGAGATCTTCGAGATCGACATCATCGAATTACTTTCGCTTCTCAAGGAAGCCGAGGAACGAGAGATTATCTTCGATCAGATTGAAACCGATGGCATCTACGAATTCCGTGACAAGCGGATTGCCGGCGCCTTCAGATCCGAACCTCGCGAAGACCCCACCGAAGTCCATCAGATGGTCAGGGAATACCATCGACGATTCGTCGCCATTCGAGCCCGCGAGCTCGATGCAAAGTATTCGGATGAAACATTGATCCCATTCAATGACGTCCTGGCCATCGCAACCCATGCGGCCATGGTTGCCGAAAACATGCCGATGGAAACCATTCGCTGGTCCCGTCTCGCTTGCGCCAAATGCAGGCAACGCCGCCTCTATGGCCGTGCAATCCGTGAGCTTCAGCCTGCACTCAATCTGATCAAGGGCCGACGTGATCTGGCGATCCCCAGTGCAGACAGAATCGATCTTTTCCTCATCCATGCTGAACTTCTACTCAAGGCTGAACAAGAGCAGGAAATCGCTCTGGATTCAATTGAGCGTGCTGAAACACTTTTGAATGAAACGGTTGATCCTGATGAACAGGCACGCCATAAAGCCACGCTCCTCAGAGGACTCTCGCTCTATCAAATGCGCAAGTTCTCAGAGGCCGATGCTGTCGTTCAGAAACTGTTGGACGCCCCTTCCCCACCACTCTGGATGAAAGCCAGAGCTCGCTTCATCAAGGCACTCTGCATGGATCCAAGCTCCCAGGCAGCCGAAAAACATGAAACGCTTGAGCAATTGTTCAAGGACACCTCCGCCGCAATTGATCAAAACGAGGACCCGAACATCAGGCACCAACTGATTCTGCTGCAGAGTGAGATCTGCAATTCACTTGGCCAATCGAGACTGAATCACGCCAAGGACACACAAGGCGCCGAGGACATCTTGAAACTGGGACTCGAATTGAACCGAAGCCCACAAGTCTCTGATCGCAAAGGCGAAGCCATTGGCCATAGTCGACTGGGAGATGTCTACGTACATAAAGGGATGATTGATGAGGCTCGCGAATCCTATGGCCTGAATCTTTCCATCTCACGTGAAACGGGCGACCTGAGCGGCATCATCATCATGACCAGCAAACTTGGACAATTTGCACTGGATGAGGCCGACTCGCAAACTGATGGGAATCGCACCGCTTTGATCAATGAAGGAAGACGTTGCTACGAGGAGAGTGCCCTTGTGGCAATCAAGAACAAACGAACCTTCTCACTGGGATTCGCGATCAAGGGATTGATCCGCGTCGAAGCCATCGAAGGAACCTCCGGAGCGATGCTCATTCAGACCATCGAAGAAGCAATTGCAGCAGATTCCATGGATACAGATCTCGCAGATACAACCCTCGCCGCAATCGAAGAATACGACCTTCCCGAAGCATCCAGAGATCAGATCAGGATGCTCCTGAAACCCTTTAGTGACTGAAGAGATACCATCGAACGACAGCTGACTTCAGCTGAAGAAGAGAAACGAAGAGAGGAACCTCATGAAAATCAATTCATTCACGATGACCAAGCCTGACTCGGACAATGAAATGTGCTCCGAGATCGAATGCGAGCTCACCAATGAAGGTCAGGAAGACATTCGCCTTGTCAAGATGGATACGATTCTGACCAATGCCGATGGCGTTGGCGTAGCCGTCAGCATTGATGATGAAGAGGAAATCCGCATCCGCCCCGGCGACACTGAGACCTTTTCCCCGGCCTCTTCGTGGGTCAAGACCGAAATCGCAGGAACTGATGACCCTTCTGCCATCAAAGCTGAAGTCTATGCCTCCTTCTTTCGACGTGAGTTCATCCAACTCGGAGAGATGGACTGCCCCGCGGATCATCAAACACCCGTGACGATGACGGCCGATGCCCCCATCGGTGGAGTCAACCAGAGTCTCGTCGTGATGGCATCACGGACAGAGCCGGATGAAGATGATGAATCCTCAGTTGAAATTCGATGCATGATTCGCAATACCACCGACATGCATCTTGAGAAAGTCAGCCTCAAGGCAGAACTGGTTGATGATGAGGGCGCTGACATTGATGAGTGTGAAAGCGCTCAACAGGTAAGAATCGGAGGGATCAACTGCCTTGACCCTTCCATCTGGCATCAATCCACCAGTGCCTTGAAGAACGCCAAGATCAAGCTGTCGCTGGCAGTCTTCACGCCTGTAGATCATGTCATGGTCACGGCCATGGGAACACAGGCTGATGAGGAGGACTAGGCTCAGCAGCCCTCGTTCAGGCTTTTCGGCACCCTCTGTGGGCCAGCTATCAGCCCTGAGGGCCTTGAAAAGGCTGATTTCAGCTACCTCGAAAGTGAATAAATCGGCTTTTTCAGTATTGAAATGCCCAATTCACCTCATACTATGGGGTCAGGCTTCTTGGGAGAGAAGCTTGGCCTACGGGCCTGAAGAGGAGAAAGAGAACCATGCGTCTATTCACCGCAGCAAGTCTGCTCATTGCCGTACCGGCCATGGCATCGACTTATACCGATCCAACCGGCGACATCGCCACTGGCAATCCAAATCTGGATATTGCGTCAGTCAATGTCAGCCATACCGCAACTGATATCTCAATCTCACTTGAGGTTGCAGACCTTGATGCGGATTGGGGCAAGTACGCCATCTTCTTTGATTTCAAGTTCGGTGGCTCCGGCGACAATGACAACCCTTGGGCCCGTGACATCGGTGGCCTTGAAGGCATGGACATGTTCGTCGGCTCATGGCTTAATGATGGCGGTGGCTTTGAAGAGTACTACTACACCCTAGGCGGCTGGCAGGCAACACCACTTGGTGTAAGCATGTCCATCGACTGGGACAACAGCACCATCAACTGGACCATTGCTGGCTTCGCAGCCCAACTTACAGCCTTCGGTGCCGACACCTTCGGTTTCGAAATCGCAACCACCGGCGGCAACCCAGGCGATCCTGCCATCGACCTTCTTGGTGGCGAAGACACACAGCCTGGTTGGGGTAACGGTTCCACCTCGACCGACCTGTCCTACTACACCATCCCAGCTCCAGGTGCTCTGGCACTTCTGGGACTCGCAGGATTGACCAGCCGACGTCGTCGTCGCTGAATCCTCAACTCCTCAGTATTGAACTTCAAACGGCCCCTGCTCCGGCAGGGGCCGTTTCCTTATCCACCGCGAATCAGCGGATCCACCCTGCCTGCGGCTTCTCATTAGAATCCGGGCATGATCAACAAGACCAAGCCGTTCCTCGCTTCTCTCGTCATTGGCCTGCTGCTTTCCGCAACCGCAAGTGCCTCCCAGCTCAAACCATTGATGGACTGGATGAATTCTCTCGTGGATTCAGGTCAGGTGGTCGGATGCATGGCCCAGGTCACCCATGATGGTGAGACCATCTTTCTGGAAGCCGTCGGGAATCGAACACCGGAATCCGATGAGGCGCTCTCGACTGATCAGGTCATTCGAATCTATTCGATGTCCAAGGCGATCACCTCCACAGCCATCATGCAGTTGATCGAACAAGGCAAGATCGGCCTGGATGATCCGGTCTGGAAGTACATCCCCGAGTTCAGACAGATGGACGTGCTGGTTGATGGCGAACTTGTCTCTGCCAATCGTCCCGTGACGATCCGTGACCTGTTGACCCATACCAGTGGCCTGTCCTACGGATTCATGGCTCCGCCGGAAGCAGCCCCCTACTACGTTGGCAAGATGCGATCCGCCAACAACCTCAAGGAAGCCGGCGCACTGATGGGCGGGCTGCCGCTGCTCTCACAACCCGGTGAGTCG
Source organism: Phycisphaerae bacterium (assembly GCA_002717655.1). Classification (GTDB taxonomy): domain Bacteria; phylum Planctomycetota; class Phycisphaerae; order Phycisphaerales; family SM1A02; genus UBA1668. Next base: position 47,463 of record PBAY01000017.1, read on the forward strand.
TTCGTCTATGGCCTGAACACGGATGTCCTTGGACGAGTCGTGGAAGTCGCCTCGGATGAATCGTTCGGACGTTACCTCAAACAGAACATCTTTAAACCACTGGGCATGAACCACACCGGCTTCGTACCTGATGAAGACCTCGAGGAAATGCATATCGTCACACCAGTCGATGGCGAACTGGTCCTCGACGAAAACCACTATTCCGGAAACGACGCCATCTTCAAACCACGCTTTGAATCCGGCGGCGGTGGGCTGTGGTCCACGATCGGCGACTACAGCCGCTTCTGCAAAGCCATGATCAACCATGGTGAGCTTGATGGCACGCGGATTCTCAAGCCTGAAACGGTCAAGTTCATGACTCAGAACCACCTGGCTCCCGGCGTCGGCGGTCCCGGCCAGCGATTCGGGCTTGGCTTCGGCATCCAACGTCCAGTACAGACTTCCAAAGGCCCCATGGGTGAAGGTCGCTGGTCCTGGGGTGGCGCAGCCTGTACCTACTTCTTCATTGATCCTGAACTGAAGATCACCGCGGTCTTCGCTACGCAACAGTTCCCCTTCAACATGCAGATGAATGACAAGTTCCATCAGATGGTTCTGGAGTCCGTGGCCCAGATGGACGCCTCAAGCCATTCAGGAACAGCAGCTGCAGCAGACAAGCCCAACAAGCACATCCTGGTCATCAACTTCAAGCTGAAGGATCTTTCCCGAGCTGACTATGAAGCTGCATGCAAGCAGGTGGCCTCAACCTTTGCCGGTCTTCCGGGCCTTGTTTCCAAGAAGTGGCTGGCCAATGAGGACACCAATACCTACGGCGGCGTGTACCTGTGGGAAAGCAAGCAGGCGATGCTCGACTACAAGAACTCCGAGGTCTTTGCCGCACTTGGCCAGAACCCGGCGTTCGTCGAACTGTCCGTGACGGATTTCGAGATGCTTCCCGGGCCATCGAAAGTGACACGAGCGGAGTGACCCCTCGAGCCGGACAATACTTCCCGCTCATGCCCACACCCTCACGAGTTCTCGTGAGCCAGGAATGAGTCGGTCCGTCAATCCATGACTGGAAGAGACTCCGCTGCCAACCCTCGTTGAGTGCTGAGACCTCCTCTTTCATTGCAAATGAGACCCGGTCTCAATACCATGTCAGGTCCTGATTTCAAGGCTGGAGGCATCCTTCAGCCCTCATCACCAACTGCGAAGATCGGACCATACGATGACATGTTTCAAGAGCGTCTTTCACACCAGCATGATGGCCGGCGCGATCGCCCTGATGTTCAACGCACAGGCCCAGGCCCAGCACTTCGCAGTCCCAGATGACCCCGATCTGTCGATGCCGATGCTGGTTGGCGAACCATGCAACTCGATACCACGACCAACGACGAGTTTCGGCTCGGTCGCACATGATGGATGGCTCTATGTGATGGGTGGTTACCACGGACGCCCCCACGCCTACAACCGTGATGGACAGTCGCGTGAGTTCTATCGAATCAATCTTCATGACCTTTCGCATCAGGAAATGCTTCCAAACAATCAAGGCATGCAGAGCTGCCCTCTTGAAGCTTGGAACGGAAAGATCATTCGAACTGGTGGACTTGTCGCTACCAATGCACCGGATGAATCATCACATCCGGTCTCGCTTTCGACAGTGAGCTCATATGATCCAGCCACCAAGCAGTGGACTGCGCTTGCGGACATGCCTGCTGGCAGATCTTCACATGACACGGCAATCATCGATTCCACGCTGTACGTCTTTGGCGGGTGGAACCTCGATGCGGACAGTGGAAGCCGAGACTGGTACTCGGATGTCTGGACGCTTGATCTGGCTGATCCGGAAGCAAAGTGGATCCCGCATGACGCACCATTCAAACGACGGGCCATGGCCTCCGTCGCAGTCGATGGGAAAGTGATGATCATTGGCGGTATGACTCCTGGGGGAACAACCAACGAAGTCAATCTCTACGACCCCGAGACCAACACCTGGTCGGAAGGCCCCTCCTATCCGGAACAGGCCTTCGGAATAGCTGCCGACAACGTTGATGGAATGGTCGTAGCCAGCGGTGTGGATGGAGGAGTATTGGGCTGGTCACCACAGCAGGAGAATTGGGAACCTCTTGGAACGACGACTTTCCCACGCTTCTTTCATCAGATCGCAGCAGACCACAATGGCGACATCCTGATCCTCGGAGGTATTTCTGGCGGCATGCGACCCTCCCAGATTGAACGAGTCGCAATTGGGACTGGCGGAGATGACGATCCAATTGTTCGACACTGGGTCGTTCCATCTCCATCCAATGCCAAGAACCGACAGGCCTTCTTCGTACGCAATGGCTGGATCTACATGTTCGGCGGCAACAACAGCACTGGACAGCACGATTTTGAATCACACAACTTTCTCGCCGAAGGCTATCGACTGAATCCTGCAACCATGACCTGGCGTCCATGCTCCGACTATCCAATGCCAAGACAGTCGGTACAGACTCATATGGATGACGATGGGAAGACGGGCTTTGCATTGGGAGGCTTCGGTTATGGGGAAGACACCGCCCACACGCACATCGAGGGCTGCACCTATGACTTCAAGGATAATTCCTGGAAAGTCACGGGCCCACATCTCCCCGTCTCCAGAAGCCAGTTCGGCCTGGCAAAGCACGGTGATGAGTACTGGGTATTCGGCGGGCTGGACTATGATTCACGTCGCGAATCAGGAGACCACTTCCGCCATCTTGCGGATGTCATGATGGCCAATCCTGGCGCAGGTCACGAAGAATTCATCGATTCTGGGATTGATCTGCCACGTACAAGAAGGGCGTTTGGCGGAGTAACCGTCGGTGATCGGTACTACATGCTTGGCGGCATGACCGACAACTTTGAACTGGTACCCGTGTGCGACGTGTTTGACTTCGATGAAAAGAAATGGTCTCAGATTGCACAACCTGAACGAACCCGACTTTCACCTGAAGCTGTTGTCCTGGGGAAGCACATCTTCCTGGCTGGCGGCATGTCACCAAAGGTTGACGAGTCCGGTCTGGAACCCAACAAGTCTCTGGAAATGTATGACACGCAGACCAACACCTGGACCACCATCGTGGAGGATCTCCCATTCGCACTGCGACACATCACGATGATGCCATTCCGTGGCCAGTTGATGATCTTCACAAGTCATGAGTCCGATGCAAACATGGCTCATGTGGTGCTGATCAATCCCTACAAGGGAATGCACAGGAACATGCAGATGGCAAGGATGTCCGATCTTGAATAGGCCCTGTCCGACTCACATCGAGAACAATCGAAGATGACCTGATTCATCCACCCTCATGATTCCCATGCGGACCAGAAAGTTGGAGGCTTCCTGAACCACCGCGGGATCCATTCCGCAGGTGCAAGGCGGCTCAACGGAGGGACAGAACCAGGCTGGAATCAGCAGTGGACCGGGGTGAAGATTGGATTCACAATCCAGAACCGCAAAGAAAACAGCTGCTGCAGCTTCAAAAAGTCGGTCTACATCTTCCTGGGACAGCTCTTTGGTTTGGTTATCCATTCGTGGACTCCAGAATTGAGATTGAGACTCATTCTCAATATCTGTTATCCTACCCCTCTCGACAGCCACCGGCAATAGAGCCGGTGGTCTGAATCTACAGAATTATGGGATTTGCTCCCTGGTACCAGAGCCCACTCGCCCCACTGATCTTCCATGGATTGATTCAGCATGCCAGAAGGAACAATCCAGGACAAGCCCGTTGCCGTTGTGAAGACGATTCCTCAGCGAAGAGTCTCCTCAAAGAACTCGTCAACCAAACCGAAACACAAGAATCGCAAGCGATACAACTCTTCAATGAGGACGATTCGTCGTCTTCACATGTACTTCGGCCTGATTCTCGTTCCGTTTGTTCTGCTGTATGGTGTCACCGCCATCCTGTTCAATCACCAGACATGGTTCGGCAGCACCACCATCATCGAGAACGACACGCTGCTTCTGGAATCAGTCGCCGTTGCTTCCGCCGACACGATCGCCGATCAGGTGACCGCGGAACTGATCGAGAAATCTGGACTTGAAATCACCCGCATCGATCAAACCGCCTCCTACACAGGTGACATGTTCATCGACTTTCCCGGAGATGAATCGAGACATCGCTATCGAATTGATCCCGATGACATGAGTTCCCAGCTTCAGATCACCCCCACTGCACCCTCCGTGGAGAAGAAATCACTCTTCCCTGAAGAACTCGACAAGAGAGAAACCGAGACGCTCAAGGCGATTGTGACGAAACTCGAGGAGATCTCGGGGCGTGAGAAGGGAAGCATTCGCCTCATGCCTGACGTCGAGTTCAGAGTCATGGCCGAAGATGAAGACTGGACGCTCACCTACGATCTGCGATCCGGAGATCTCGAGCAGAGACTGACCGACGAACCTTCAAGGGCATTCAACCTCAGATCCTTTCTTCTCAGACTCCATAAATCACATGGCTACCCCAGTGAACCAGGTTCACGCATGGCCTGGGCCGTCATCGTGGATGTCATGGGCGCCCTGATGATCTTCTGGGGGCTTTCAGGGATCTTCATGTGGTGGCAGATGAAGCCGACCAGACGACTGGGCATGATCTCCGTCATCGCGGGCCTCGCACTATCGATCGCACTGGGCTATGGAATGCTTCAATTGATCTACTATTGATCTTCATTCTTCAGGAGAACACACATGCAGGATTACATCGCCGGGATCATTGTCGGGATCATCATTCTTCAGACAGCAGTCTTCGCTCCAACGATCTTCACGACAATTGATGCCGCTCCTGCCGGAAAACTGCTACGAGCACTCTTTCCAAAGTTCTTCAAACTGCTGATCGTGCTTGGCATCTTCTGCACGGCTGCGCTGATCTTCGGGGAGAAATCCTCAGTCATGCAGTACATCATTGCCGTAGCAACAATACTGCTTCCATTGATCTGCGCAGTCCTGGTACCCATAACGAACAAGGCGACCGATGCTGGCAACCGCAGCAGATTCAAACTGCTTCACACCATCAGCGTGGTCCTGACGATGCTTGTACTGGTGGGAAACCTGGCCTTCCCATGGATCTGAAATCCTGATCCAGATCCTATAACAACCACATGTGACCGGTAATCACATGTCAAACAGGATCAAATCCGTTGTCACAACCACAATTGAGAATTGACATCAAATAGAGACACTCGATTGAAGTGTCCGCCAGCTCCATTCGATAGGAACCGCACAACCCCTACAACTCCTCCAATGAAAGAAGGAACAGAATCATGTGCATGGGCGGAAAGTGCCAGCGAATTTGTCAGCGAATGGGCAAGAAGCGACCAGCATCCTGCCAGAGGATGAAGTTCACGTCCTTGACGTTGTCGCCAACAGCCGCGTTGAGCCCAGATGACGCGAACATGACAACCATGATTGAACCCAAGGACAGCCAAGAGGCTGGCCCCATCAGCCTCCGGGAAATTCTTGAATGGGATTCCAGAGCAACCGAGATGAAGCTCTGCGCCTGATGACAAAGCGTCAAAGCAAGCCAATCAGGCGGTGCTGACTTCCGGCATCTGCTGCGAAACCGTCATCACCATCTTGAAGGTCTCCTGAGCAACTGCGACGCATTCTTCCTGCTCAGCATCAGTGAGATCAAGTTCGTTCAGTGTTTCCTTGAACGCATTCCAGCAACGACGCTGATCCTTGCCATGAGGATCGAGATAGCCCATGGCCTTGTCTTCACCAAGCCCCATGGTTTCACGCAGCTTCTTGGCAATGAACTTGTTGCCATTGGTGGCACCTTCCTTGACATAGAGCACGCCGATCAGCGAAGTTGGATTCTGCTCCAGCCGCTCTGCGATGTAATCCGTGAAACTGCTGGTGGCCGGGAAGGGTTCAGCGACTTCTTCGTGATCAAGATCCTTCAGATCCTGCTCAATTCGATGAAGCCGAAGATGGGATTCATCGAAGATCCGGGCCACCCTCGCATCACCTGAAGCTGCCTGCTGAAGGGCTGGATCAAGGACAGCGTGGATGTGACGCATCTGGCCGAGAAATCCTCCGAACTCCAAGCGAGCCAGATCGCCACTCACCATGCGGACCTGAAAATTGCCAGACTCAGCCTGGTCATGCAGGGACTGGGTACCTTCCTTCAACTTGAGGTGAAAGCCGGTTGCCTTGGGCATGCCATGATGATGCGGGTGATCTGCCATCAATTGTTACTCCTCACTGGTGATGGGGGCCAAGCACACATGATAGTTGCCACCCCTGTGACTGCAAAGAAAACACTCGGCAAATGACCTCCGGTGGCCATCAGCCCTGCCTGTGACAGATAATCACCGGCTGCCCGGTCGCTGGTTCATGACCGATATCCGCCTGAATATTGAATACCTCGCTCAACAGCTCTGAGGTCATCACGTCAGCGGGCAGACCATCTGCCACAAGCTTCCCTTCATGGATGACCAGAAGACGATCAAAGAACCTCATCGCCAGTGAAAGATCATGCAACACGACCATCAGGGTCCGCCCCTCTTTCTGGCTGAGATCTTCAAGCAGATGAAGCAAGGCGTATTGATGCTCCAGATCCAGCCCCGTCAGTGGCTCGTCCAGAAGCAGAAGGTCGGGCGACTGAGCCAGCAGCGTTGCAAGTCGAACTCGCTGTCGCTCGCCGCCTGAGAGACGCTCGACCGGACGGTCTGCAAGATGCGAGATTTCACACACCTCGATGGCGGCGTCAATGAAGGCTGCATCATTCGAGGATCGATCACGAAAATAGCTTCGATGAGGATGTCGACCAATGGAGACATGGTCACGGACCGTCGTCATCATTGGAATCACATCAGACTGGCTCAACAAGCCGATTTTTCTGGCTCGCTCACGCCTGGAATAGGACTGGATCAATTCCCCTTCCAATCGCACTTCGCCCTGTGATGGCTTCAGAATGGTGCACAGTGTGCGGAGCAAGGTGGATTTGCCGCACCCATTGGGCCCGACCAGTGCAACTCGTTGACCTGACTTGATGTCGAAATCCATGCCCTTGAGCACATGATTTGATCCCAGCTGCACATGCAGATCTTTCACTGAAACACTCATCGCAACCACCTCGCACGGTAGAGGAGGTAGATGAAGTAAGGCCCACCAATCAAGCCTGTAATGACACCGACAGGCATCTCTGCAGGCGCAAGCGCCAATCTGGCAACAAGGTCCGACCAGAGCAACAGGGCCCCTCCGGCCACTGCCGAAACAGGTATCAACCCGTAGTTGCCACCCAAGAGAAGGCGCATCAGATGTGGAACTACCAGACCGATGAAGCCGACCAACCCTGCAACACTTGCCGCAGAACCTGCAAGCAGTGCCGCGGCTGCAAAAGCAATGAGCCTCGTCCTCTCAACCGGTACGCCCATGGTCACGGCAGCATCATCACCGAGCTCCATGACGGCGAGTCGAGGTCGAATCCACAAGGCCAGACCAACACCAGCAACGGTGTAAGGCCACAGCATGTCAACATGCCCCCACCCACGACCATTGAAGGAACCCGATGTCCAGAACATCATCGCTGGAATGCGATCAGCAAAGGCGGTCATCAACAGACCGATGACCGCACCAAGTACGGCGTTCACCGCTACGCCGGCGAGGATCATCCTCATCGGCGAAGAACCTGCACCAGGTCTCCACGAGACCACATAGACGACTACTGCTGCAATCATCGCACCGGCAAAGGCGACGATCGGCAGCAGGATGGCAGAAGATGGCAGGACTGCCAGAACAATAGTGGCTGCAAGTGCAGCACCAGCTGTTACTCCGATGAGACCCGGATCAGCGAGCGGGTTCCGCGTCACAGCTTGAAGCAAGGTTCCTGAAATAGCCAGATTGCAACCGACCAGCACCGCTGCAATGGAACGAGGTAGACGCGACTGGAGAATGATCTGAGTATCCGTCTTCTCGCCGGATCCCGTCATAACCTTGATGACATCAACCAGTGGAATGTCCACAGCGCCGAGTGCAAGCGAGGCAATCAGTCCGATCACAATCAGCACGACCACCAGCGTCGCACCAATAGCAACGCGCAGCCAGCGTCTGCCTCCTATGGAAGTCGACAGTTGTGTGGTGACTGAAAGTGGGGTGCTCACTGCATTCGATCAGCGACGTTCGCAACGTATTCCCGAACCTGAACCAGCGCCTCATCGACTCTGGAACCTGGTCGCATCGCATACAGATCATCGGAAAGGAAGCAGATACGGTCTTCGCTCACGGCTCTAAGGGAACTCCAGAGCGGATCACCTTCGAACATGGCCCGGGAGGTCTCAGCCGGACCATGGAACAGGACCATCAACAGATCCGGATCAAACTCAATCACGGTCTCCATGGTCAACGGTGCAAGGCCACGATAGACCTTGTGGGAGACGAGCCCATCGGGCCCCATGCGACCACCGGCATGACTGACCAGATCACCCAGATAGGTGTCTGGAAGAAACGCATAGAAGGAATGGGGTGTACCGAAGATGGCCAGTACGTTGATCTGCTGATCTTCAGGGACCGTCACAGGCGCCGTGATTCTGGATGCAAGGTCCGAAGCTACAAGATCAGCCTCGACCGACTTGCCGGCAATCTCTCCAAGCGTGCGAATGTGTTCCATGACACTGTTGACGGATTCAACATCCATCATGATCACTTCGGCTCCAGTCACTTCTGCAATCTGTGGCATGAACTGGGCATAGATACTGCCAGTGACAATGTAATCAGGATCGACTGCAATCAACTGTTCCAGATTGGGGCCCGCACTGTGATCCAATTGAACCGTTGGAATACCACTCCATGATTCAGGAGCCAGACCACGAAGACCAGGAACGCACACGGGCTCAATGCCCATGGCAATCAACTGGTCCACAGCAAAGGGAAGCAATGAGGCGATGCGTGGTTGAACTGCTTCAATGACTGAAGTTTCGACTTCTGCGGTGGCACTGGTAGGTGTCAGTACACCCTCATCATCCGACTTGTTGTTGAACACGAAGACGAAGGCGACACCAAGCAGGCAGGCCACGACGGCAATGGCCGTATTGGCGATACCTCTGCGAGTCCTCATGGACCAATGATCAGATGAACAAATCAAACTGCGATTAAACATGATCCACCATTTCTTGAAGTACATGAAGCCGGAAAGCACTCAAAGGGATCCAGCAGAAGTTGCCAGGTACAAATCAACACAACAAGGCAAAATCGAACTTGTTGAGACTAATTCTCAATTATGGTATCAAACGCCACATCCCTTGAATAGCCCTTTCTTGAGTCTCTTGGCTGCCTCATGGATCGTCTTCGATCTCTCTATGATCCCTGTTGGCCAGATCAGCCCAAACCTGTGGAGAACTCAGCAATGCTTACAACGATCACCCTGCTGACCCTCGCGGCATACCAGCCCGCCAAGACTCCAGAACTACCCGAGGTTGGACCCCCACCAGCCATGATTCTGGAACGGCTGGGCGAACACCGCAGAGCGATCTCCACGGACTCCGAAGAAGCGCGTCGCTGGTTTGATCAAGGCCTCGCCCTGATGTTCGGCTACAACTTCGACGGTGCAATTGCCTCGTTCCGTCAGGCAACCGTCCATGATCCTAAGTGCGCCATGGCCTGGTGGGGTATCGCCTACTCCGCCGGACCGAATCAGAACAACCCAGCGATCATTCCCCCCAAGGATCAATGGAGCTACGCCGCCGCCCAGCGTGCCATTGAACTCAAGGACAAAGAGTCCCCTGCCAACCAGGCCCTGATCGAGGCCATCGGTCATCGTTATCAGTACCCGATGCCTGAGGATCTGACGGAACAGGATGAGGCCTATCTCGCGGCCATGATGAAGGTCCATGAACAGTTCCCGATGGATCCGGATATTTCCGTCTGGACTGCGGAAGCAATGATCGTCACGCAACCCTGGGAATACTGGTCACTGGAAGGTGAGCCGTTGAACCGCACACCTCAATTCCGCGCGATGCTCGAAGGCGTCATGGAACTCAATCCAAACCACCCCGCTGCCAATCATCTGTATATCCATGCGATGGAAGCTTCACCATGGCCGGAACTCGCGGAACCTGCAGCGGATCGACTCATTGATCTGATTCCCGCATCAGGACACCTGGTCCACATGCCTTCACATATCTGGATGCAGACCGGACGCTATGACGATGCTGCGGACTGCAACCGTCGGGCCGCCGCACTTGATGACGCCTGGTTCGAATCAGACCCGAACGCAGGTGAGTATCGCTTCTACATGGCGCACAACCGTCACTTCCTGGCCTTTGCCGCAACCATGCAGGGCCGAAAGCGTGAAGCGGTAGCCGCTGCACGCGCCATCATGGAGGAAGTTCCCGCTGAGCTGATGGAAGCCATGGGCTGCTTCAGCGATGGGGTTGCTGCCTGCAAATGGCATGTCCTCACTCGCTTCGGCATGTGGGATGAAATCCTCACGGAACCAGAAGCTCCTGAGTGGGCCGCAATCAATCGCTGCCTTCGCCACTATGCTCGCGGAGTCGCCTACGCCAACACCGGGCGCATCGAAGAAGCCCGTAAGGAACTGAAGGCTTTCGACAAGGCCGTGACCATGATTCCAGAAGGTGAATGGGTCATGGGCAATCAGCCCGCCGTTGACATCATGCCACTTGGCAGACTGGTCCTCGAAGGCGAGATTGAATTCAAGGCAGGCAATCGCGCCAAGGGCCTCGAGCTTCTTGGTCAGGCGGTCGAGCTGGAAGAGACCTTCAAGTATGCCGAGCCTGCACCCTGGATGATGCCCGCACGTCATGCCTATGGTGCTCTGCTCATCGTCGATGGCAAGCACAAGAAAGCTGAACAAGTCTATCTTCGTGACCTTGAGATCTTCCCTGCCAATGGATGGGCCTTGCTTGGATTGCGTGATGCACTTCGAGGGCAGGACCGCCATGAAGAAGCTGCACAGATCGACAAGGCTTTCCGACAGGCGTGGAAAAGTGCTGATGTCATGCCACCCGCCTCATGCTACTGCGGCGAACCTGTTGCCAAGTCAAACTGAACGACACTCACAGAACGCTGACGCTACTGATTCGTTTCAGGCTTGATGCCCTGCCAGGTCACGATTGGCACATATCCATGCGCCATCTTTGCTGGGGGATCCACGAAGATCGCTGGATCAAATTGAGCCAGCTCGCCTCCAGTCGGATCAGCCATGTAGGTTCCATCGATGGGCCATGACTGATGCATCTGCTCGATCAGTTTCTGAAGACGCTCCCGCTCCTGGGTCGACCAGTCGAACTGCTGGAAGACGGGCTGATCAATGAAGCGATACCAGTAGTAACGGACGGTTGAACCATCAGCCAGTCTTGTCTCGAAAGGACCGGCAACCGGACCCGGACTGGCCCAGGAGCCTGCCAGAGGTTCGGCTGAATACGGAGGAGGAGTGCGGCGAGGGCCTGGAAACTCCTGTTTCAGAAGCCCCGTTTCTTCAGGCACCTCACTCGACGAGATGGACTCGCGTCTGTCCTCATGATTGCGGAAGTACGTCGGGAATCTGGCCATGCCATCCTTGATCTCCACCTGATCACTCCATTGAAGGCCGAAGACATTGCCCTCGAAGACCGTCGGCTTGGCCAGACGATTGATGCCGGTGATCCGCTTTTCATTCTGACGATAAGTCACGGAGCCGGTGCCCACGTCGGGATTTGACGCGCCGTCTAAGTTGAACTCACCCGTAGGTGCAGATCCTCCCTGTCGCCATTTCAGGACATCGTCATATAGCGCAGCCTTGGAATACATCGTGACGTCACGAACCAGAACCGTTCGATTATCCTCATCGACGGGAAATTGCAGCTGTGGGATACGTGCATACAACACCCCCTCTTGATCTTCTGCCAGAAACTCCGGAACGGTATTGATCTCCATCGATCCGGCAACCGGTCCCGAAGCCGGACGACTGTCCAGACAACGACCATGATCAAACGGATAGTCCCGTGAGATGCGACTCCAGCACTCTGGCAGGTAATACGCCAGAGGCCCCTTGAAGTTGGTGGCATTCAGAAACAACGTCCAGCTGTTGGAACCCGTCGGCTGCGGATCTTCACGTGGATCGGTCAAGGGCAACGCCATGTAGGCATAGCCGAGTTGCTCACCCTTCGGGACACCCGCAAAGGTCAGACCATCAGGCGGAATCAACAGTCGATTGCTCACCTGAGCAATACCAAGCATGTCATCGGCAAGCGGCCGGCTGCTGTGAAAGAAGGGCCAGCCAGGTGATGCGACTTCCGTGGTGTAGCAGTTGGGTGTTGCATTCATGCTGAACTTGGGTGGCCCGTAATGAAAACGGTTCCCGGCCCAGTAACCCAGACCACCCTCGACGGTCTGAAAGACGCTGCCATAGGTTGGCCCGCGTTCAGGCCAGTTGTCACGGGCAATGGTTCCAACCGGACACAGTGGTTCGGTCTTGTTGTCGGAGCTGTCGGGCGTCAACCAGGTTGAGGGAAGTCCGATCTGAAACCCACGGATTGGCCGTTCGATCAATGACCACACGCCTGCATAGAAGCCGGCGCCGTAGCGGAACTCCTGCGGTGTCCCGCCAGCATGCGACCCGATGTAACCATGCAGACCTCGATGCTCAAGCCGGACCTGAGGCTCACTGGACAAGGCTGGAACAACAAGCATGGCTGCCACGGCGAGAACACTGCAAGACTTCAAACCTTTGACATTCCTGTACATGCTGCCGCCCTTCCTTGTCCTGAATGTAGCTTGATTAGACTGCTGAACCATACCCAATTGAAGCTACATTCACACTCCTTCGGGTGTTGTGCTCGAATTGGAACCCTTCATGAGAATTGTCTTTGACTGACAATGGATCTCGGCTTCTAATTGACTATCAATTGGCTTGAAACAGGATGCCTCATGCAACACCTCCAATCACTCCTGCTGGCCTGCAGTCTGACCACCGGTATCTGCCTGGCGGACACCATCAACGTGCCTGAAGATCATGCAACGATCCAGAGTGCGATCGATGCTTCCGTGGATGGAGATCTGATCCTCGTTGCACCGGGCCTCTATAACGAGTTCGACATCCAGTTCGGAGGCAAGGGCGTCACGCTTCGCGGCAGCATCGGATCCGATGGACTTCCAACTACGGCGATCACTTCCGGTGATCAGGGCAGGATCATGCTCATCGGTCATCAGGAGATTGATCCCACGTTGGAGAACCTGGTCTTCACCGCCTCGACGGCCGACACCGCCGTGATGTCATTCCACTCCGATGCCACGTTCCGTAACTGCACGTTCAGCAACAACTCAGGCTTCCTCGGCGGAGGCTACTACAACCTCAACGGGGCACCTGACTTCATCGACTGTCGCTTCATCGGCAACACCGGCACCTGGGGCGGAGGCTATGCCTGCTGGGAAACCGGCCAGATGAAACATCCCAACTTCACACGTTGCGTGTTCGAAGGCAATACTGGCGAGATCGGCGGAGGAATGGCCAATCTTCGAAGTCAACCGATCATGACCGAGTGCACCTTTGTCGACAATCAAGCCACCATCGGAGGTGGCATCTACAACGATGGCGATTCCTGCTGCCCGCAGTGGAATGGGAACATCACCTTGATTGATTGTCTGCTGGAGAACAATCAGGCCTCTGAATCAGGAGGCGGTCTGTACAACGCGATCTTCGGGCTTCCCGTGATCGAGGGTACGACCTTCAGCAACAACACCGCTGCTGTTTTCGGAAGTGGCATGTTCAGTGAAGATGAAATGATCCCGACGGTCCGTGACTCGATCTTCTGTGCCAATGAAGGGACCTCGGAACAGATCAGCGGCCCCTGGACGGATGATGGCAACAATTCCATCGAGTCCAGCTGTCCTGAACCCTGCCTGGGTGATTTCGACCAGAGCGGGACGGTAGGCGTCGACGACCTGCTGTCGCTGCTTGCTGCCTATCAGGTCAATGGAAACGGTGACTGTGACGACGATGGCGACACCGATGTCGATGATCTCCTGATCCTGATCGGACGTTGGGGACAGTGCCCTTGAAGCCGCTCAACCGCAGTCCTCACCGAAGACACTGAGCATGAAGAGCAGGTCATCGGTATCCACGTCATCATCACCATCGACATCTGAATCGGTTCCAGTCTGGCCCCAGTCACCGATGAGCTGCAGGATGTCCTCGACATTGATTTCCTGATCGCCGTTCACATCTCCGGGACAGTCAACCACGACCTCACAGCCATTGAGAAAGTCACCGATGTAGGCTTCCTGAATTGAATTCATGCCATGGTTCGCAAACCCGCGGACATGGACCACATCCCCATCGAGATAGACATACTCGTAGGTATCTCCATCAATCAGATCACCTTCCCCGATGATCGCGTTCCCCTGATACCCCTGAGTGATGGCTACGAAGAAGATGGCCCACTGCGCTGGTATGAAGCTGACACCAACGCTTGATTCACCTCCGTAGTAGGGGATGAAGTCATTGACGTTGGAAACCGCGAGATAGCGACGATCAGGTATCACGAAATGTGACTGGTCATATCCACAGGATTCCACATCTGGATCCGTCTCACCACTCGGGCCATAGAACACTCCTTCAGCGAACATCGGCTCGATCAACTGCGAGACCACGGCCACGATCTCCGTCAGGCCGGGGTTGTCATTTTCGATCAGAATCCGATTGGCGAATGAAGCACCATTGGAGAACCCAAGCACGCTGATGCGATCAGGATTCACGTTGTCACAGCTCTGGATCTGTTCGATCAGCTCCCCCACCATTTCAAGATCGGGGGCGTCACTGTTCTCGGCGCAGATGTTCCAGCTGTTGGCATATCCACTGGGCGCAACCAACGCATGGCATTCCAGAAGGTTGCGAAACCCGGGAATCATGCCCGGCCCATTGCCGCCATTGCCGTGCAACAGGATACAGACCGGAAATCCACCTGCAGGTGGAGGACCGTCTGGAACATCAACCGCCACTTCGTAGGTCCAGCCCGAAGGCTCCTGTGACCAGCTCTTCTCGATGCTGAGATCAGTGTTGTTCGAGAGATCCGCTGCCTGAAGAGAACAGTTGATGAGTCCAAGTACGACGGTGGAAATGAGTGTCTGGTTCATGAACCCACTGTACCGAATGAGTCATCAATAACATCCCCGAATTCTCAGACAAATCACGGATCAGAGTTGTTCTGCTGCCGCCTGGCCGCTGGCCAGCGCATGACTCACGGTCGGCCCAAGGCACCAGTCGCCACAGGCGATCAGACCGCGGTCGAGATCAGAGATGCAATCCAGCCCCACGGGCCTGGAAACAATCGCATGTCGCCATCGATGCACGGTTGCAGTGGCTTCCACGGCTTCACCCGTAATCCGACTGCAGGATTCCACCAAAGCCGACTGAACGGAATCATGATCATCTTCAAGATGTTCACGGCTCCACTGCTATGTAGCCAGACCTACCCAGGCCGGGCTTGCCGAACGCCCGGGCTTGGAAGACTGCACCGCCAACAATCCCAGCGGCTCTTCTTCAGGAACCAATGCATCCCATTCCAACCGTGGAAGCGAATCGCCCTCAAGCATGAGAGACCAGACTGGATCGTATTGAGCTGTTTCAAGCTCAGTGATGCCACTGAAACCGACAGGCTTCAGGAGATCGATAGCCTGAGGAGCAGGAATGGCAACCACCACCCTGCTTGCCGCAAGACTGTTCGGCTCACCTTCCTGTTCAATGACCCAGTGATCATCCATTCGGGAAAGTGATGCCGCCCGGAATCCGAACTCCACATCAAGATCCGAAGCCAGATGCTTTACCACCTCGTTCATGGCAGGAATACCGATCCGCCAATGATCGCCTGCAAACTTCGGAGGGGCCATCCCATCCGGCATCCTTGGCGACCATCGGCCCGAGACGCCTGCTTCATCCCAACCATGGATGATCTCATTTCCACGTGGATCATCCGTTGCCAGGAACTGGCATCCATGATCCAACCTTGCTGAGGAGCCGCGACGCGTGCTCAACCGGCCACCGGGACCTCGACCCTTGTCGATGACACGTACGGACCGACCCTTTGCGGCCAGCACTCCTGCACACGTGAGCCCCGCAGGGCCCGCTCCGATTACAACAACATCAAGCAACTTGTTCATGAGCGGAGCATTGTAGAACGATGGACTCCATCAGGTCGGAGGAGATTCCGGGATTCGCACATACAACGGCAATGTTCCAACAGACTTGAAACCCATCCGTTCATAGACCGGTGCTCCAACAAGCGAGGCCTGCAGCACAGCCATCGAAGCCCCTGTATTCCTGAGTGCCGAGACGGCTAATCCAGTCACTGCTTCACCCAGACCTCGTCTCCGAAACTCTTTCCTGGTCGCCACGCAGTAGACCCCGCCCATGGTGCCGTCATGAAACGACATCGACGTGGCCACCATCTGATCGTCATTGAAGACCGCAAAATGCTCAACTGCCATTCCTTCAGGAAGTTCCTGATGACCGAACATGGCGCCCACTGGGGTCGGGATCTCATAGCCCTCACACATCGCCTCCACCCAGGTATCGCCCTCCTGCTCGATGTCAATGGCACGCATGCTGAAACCATCTGGACAACTCGGATCGGACCACTCGTCAAGCGGGATCCACATCGCCGGCATCTGTTCCGCCATCAGGAATCCATACGGCTCAAGCACGGTTCGAATCTCGTCCGTTTCCACTCCGGGAAGCATGATCCCTGCTGGCTGATTCACTTCAGCAAGAAGACCTGCCAGCTGGTTCAGTGAATCAAGATCAGACGCCTTGGAAAGGATTCCAAAATTCGCAAACGGATGCGGCAGATGCGTAATCAGACTCCACCACTCATCACGACAGTCCACCGATTCAACCCGGCCCATGAGCCTGAACACTTGAACAAACTGATCGCCAATCAATCGATAGAGTTCCTGCTTGTTGACCTCATCCATTGGGATCTACCTCTGAGTTGGCAACAGTGGCCCTGATTCCAGGCAATGTCTCTGATACTGCCTCAGCACCTTCAACCAGTTCCTCTCGAACTCGTCAATCGTTTCTGGATCAAGAACGTGTTCACGATCTGGAATGGCATCCACCATGAAACGATTCACATCCGGATGGTAGTGAGTCGAATCCTTGTAGCGGCTGAGGTCCGTCACGATCTCCTCGACATCATCAAAGGCATGGACCCGCACATTTGGCAATGGACCAAGGACCTCAGCGGCATACCGTCTCATCCCGAACAAGGGAGCAAGTGATTCCCGTTTCTTGGAGAGGAAATAGGTGGCTGGATGCACCGTCAACAGAAAGTCGAACTGTACATCGGGATGGGATTCAGCCAGTTCCGCCAGTCGATCGATGTCAGGACACGGAACCACGGGATATTCAGCGTACAACTCCTCGATGGAAGCAGGCAGTTCACCCGCCCTCTTCGTGAGGAACTCCTGATGATAGGCATACTCAGGATCATCCTGGATCTGCTGGTGGAACCGGGCTACACGATCATCCCACCACTCATCACTCTGATACCAGTCGCCATAGGCATCCCCCTGAGGCGCATAGCCAGGTGGAAACAGACCCATGTCCCGCAGCGACTGCAATCCGACATCGAAGTTGAAGAGATAGGATTTGAATCCGATTCCATCCTCATACAGATCAAGAGGAAATGCATCCAACTGCTTCAGCTCATCAGAAGTCAGATGACTTCCGTAGTAACTGTCCAATGCCCAGACGACATGCTTCAGGGCTGGCTCCCGCAAGGCTCTTTCCATGATCAGAAATTGTCTTGGAGGTCGAGAACCCGCCATGCACAACTTGAGCACACGGCCCTCATCTACAATCTCTTCGATCTGGGCTGGAGAGAAATTCTGCCCGTGGGAATTTCCCATGATGACCGTATGGAAACCCAGTTCCTCATCCGCAAGATAGGAACGGATAAGACCAGCAACTTGATATTGATCATTTCGCTTGAGCTTGATCAATTCATCCGACTTCGCCCCATACACGTGGTAGGGATCCACGAGGTAGTTCAAGCAGGCTGGCGCGATGATCAGTATCGCACTGCTGACGAGGACCAGGATGAGCTGAGTGTTGCTTTTCATGAGTCGTGGATCTAGAAGTTGAAGTAGATGAACTCCGTGATGCGATTCTGAAGATAGAGGATGAACCAGGATCCCAAAACGAACAGACAGACGGTTGCCAGATTGGCCAGCAACCGGTAACGGCCTCGTCGAATTTCATAACGTTCCGTCAATTGCCAGGTATTGGGCATCATCACGCAGATCAACAGGCCAACCAGCACGACCAGCCAGGGCCAGAACAGAACCGACTCCGGCAGATGCTGATGATATGGAATGGGGTAGGACATCTCTCGTGGATCAAATGCGAAGCTAGTCGAAGCAGACGCACCGCCAAATCCAAAGATGGCTCGATACATCTCCCACATCCCCGACCAGGTCGTGGCTCGGAAGGAAACCCAGGTCAGATTGATCGCCGCGAAGGTGACCAGCCAGGATCCCAGCCTGAAGAACATCAGAGCCACCCTGCCATCCGGGCGAGGCACCAATCTGCGGATCGTGTGATTGATCATCAGCAACAGGCCATGGGCCACACCCCAGACGACGAAGGTCCAACTTGCGCCATGCCACAGTCCCCCGAGGAACATCGTGGTGATCAGGTTGAAGTACCGCCTTGGCATCCCCTTGCGGTTGCCGCCAAGAGGGATGTAGAGATAGTCACGGAGAAACTCGGACAACGTCACATGCCAACGTCTCCAGAACTCGATGATCCCGAGTGACTTGTACGGCGAATCGAAGTTCTTCGGCAGCTTCACACCGAACATGTGACCCAGACCGATCGCCATGTCGGTGTATCCCGAGAAGTCGAAGTAGATCTGGAAGGTGTAGGACACCGCACCAAGCATCGCATCATGGGTGCTGATCGCCTGGCCGGCATCAGCCGCGTCGAATACCGAACTTGCCGCGACGGCAAACATGTCCGCAAAGACGACCTTCTTGACGAATCCGATGCCGAAGGCGTGAAGACCCTTGAGGATCTCCTCTGACTTGAAGCCGAACGATTCCCCTTGACGAACCGCGGGAAGGATATGTCGGTGATGCACGATCGGACCCGCGATCAACTGCGGGAAGAAGGAGACGAAGAACGCGTACTCCAGAATGCCGGTACGACCAACCAGGCCACGCGAAGTGTCGACGAGATAGGCGATCTGCTGGAAGGTGAAGAACGAGATGCCCAACGGCAGCAGAAGCCCCATCTCGGAGAACTCCGTGCCCGCCACCGCATTGACGTTGGACACGAAGAAATCGAAGTACTTGTAGTACCCGATCGCCAGAAGATTGAGGATGATTCCGATGAACAACGGAACCCGGTTGCGATTCCCTGCCGACAGGATCCAACGGCCCAGCAGCCAGTTGGCCAGAATCGAAACCACGATGATGGGCAGGTAATCGGCCTTCCAGAACCCATAGAAGAACAACGATGACATCGTCAGCCAGATCAGGAGCACCGCCGTATTCGAGACGAGCTTGCGCACCAGAAACGCAACTAGAAAGACGACTGGCACGAAGGCGAAGATGAATTCCGGTGAACTGAAGATCATGGAGCGGTGCTCATGAAGGCTGGCAATTGACGACTGTCAATACTGCTCATCCTAAGCGATCGGAGCCGCCTGGATCCAAGGCTGGACACCGGGCCATTCACTCACTTCGGTCTCGAATGATTCGATCTACTGATGCCAGCATGGACTCCTGATTCTCTCCATCAAGATCCGTCCTGAACAACATCACACCACCATACCCACCATTGATTGCATGACTTGTCTTGGCTGCTGCCAGTTCCTGGTCAAAGCCTTCTCCTTCAGGCCCCCATCCTGCCGCCATGCCGATCAGGATCTTCTCACGCGGCACACCGCGTGATTCCCAGTAGCTGATCATGTTGTGCATCTCTTCCAGGTCGACATACGACATCAGCTGCAGCCAATCCACCGCGGCGATGCCCTCGGCATTCAGCTCATCCCGGAAGTAGGCATCGATACTGACCGTCAGCCCCAGTGGCCTCAGGACCTTGACGGTCTCCACCACGAGATCGCTGTACAGCTTCTGGTGCTCAGGCGAGAACCCCCCGCCGATCTCCCAGTCATAGTCAATGCCATCGATGCCCTGTGCCTTGCAGAACTCGGCAAGATTCGAGATGAAGCGATCACGGGATCCATCAGCGTTGTCACTCATGGGCAGGAAGTTTTCCTCCCAATGTTCCCCATCGAAGCTGATCACGACCTTTACGTCATGAGCATGAGCCTCTCTGACCGTCTCACGCAGATCCCATTCCGCAAGATTCCCATCACCATCAAAGGCGAGGAATCCCGGAATGAAGTGGGTCATTCGTTCAAATCGCCAGGACCCGCCGCCAAAGAAGCAGACCACCTTGGGATCATCGCTGCTATGAGATGGCACTCGGCCTTGACGATCTGCGGATTGGCAACCCGTGACCAAGCCAAGGAACAACAGAAGCAGCAGCACTACGTTACGCATGGCCATGATTATGACAGCATCAGCGGTTCGCTGGCGACTGAGACAGCCAACAGCCGATGAAGTACAGTAGACGCGGAGCATGTCCCTCACGTGATCGATCAAGTACTCGGCTGGATCATGATGACCTTAGGTGCCTGTGCCATCGGGCTCTGGCTGTGGTCCGTCTCCAGACTCTCCAAAGGTGAAATCAGACATTGCCCGGGCGGACCAGAACACTGGTCAAGCTGGCTGCATCTGCCAAGCTGGTTCAAAAGAGGCAGCTGCTGGCAGGATCTTCATGGCGTGCCACCTGGAGCCAACGGGAAGATTCGCTGCCCGGAATGCGGGAAGCAGTTCTACCGAAGAGATCTTCTCAGATCAGGCCCCAGGTTCCGCACGTGGCTGCTTGCTGGAGTCATGGCGATTCTGGCGATTTCCGCTGGCGTAGGATCCTGGATCCACAGCGGAAGATGGACCAGTCCCTTCCCCAGCATGGCACTGGTGATGCTTTCCAACAGTCCAGCTGGAGAATATGGAACAGAAATCCGTCGAGAACTCAACAGACGAGTGATCGATGGCAAGATCCCAAGCTATCTCTACGAGGCAATCGCCGGAACGGTCGTTTCGGATCTGAGAGATGATCAGGATCGGGGCAATGCACAACTGGCCATGAGGCTGCTTCGAAGCCTCTGGCCGGATTCAAGAGCCGCACTCGAGCAAGAACTGCACTTCAACGATCCTCAATCAAGAACACTCGCCACCGGACTTCTTCAATCTCTGGCCTCTGTCCCGACTGCCGAGATCCTTGAAAGCACGATCAAGGATCTGCGGGATGATTCCGGCGCACCGGCCTGGTACATGCGACAGAGAAATGCACTCTCTGCCACTGGCTACCTGCTCAGGTGGTATCCAGAGTGTGCCGAACTGGTTCGATCCGCCATGCATTCCGATGATATTCAGCAACGGTTTCTAGCCGCCGCAATCTGTGGGTTTGCCGGCGATACCGAAGGCATGCATCAGGCGGTCCCCATCCTCGCCAGTCATGTCGCTGACAATGACTACTGGGGGGACGCCAAACTGGCCGCGCCGGCACTCTATCGGTTCGGACCAGCCGCGATTCCACTGCTTGGCCGCTACACCGCCTCACGTGACAAACAACTCCGAGGTGTTGTTCTGCATATCATCGAGCGACTGGAATATCCGGAGAAGACCTGGGATCAGTGCACCAACCGGATGCCAAGATTGACCCAGTTGACCCACGATCCTCTCAGCATGTCAATTGGTTTTGCCAGTGGTGACATGTACTTCTGATCAAACCATCGGCGAATTCAATGATCAATCCGGAACCAACACGGGTGATCTGGCCCGTGCCTGCCGCCAGGTATCCCATGAATAGATGATCACGGCGGTCCAGATCAGGCAGAAGGCACTGAGCCTCTCTGCGTCCAATGGCTCTCCAAGGAGAAGCACGGCCGTGAGCAACTGGCCGGTGGGCGCGAGGTACTGCAGGATTCCAACAGTCGACAGATGCAGCCTTCGAACGGCACCCGTAAACAGCAGCAGTTGAATGACGGTGATGGGGCCTCCCAGCAGAAGCATCATGATCATCCATCCGTCCGCTCCGGCAATCGCGACACCTTCCTCGGCATGAACCATGCCAAGCAGCAGAATCATCATTGGAAACAACATCAGCATCTCGATGGAAAGCCCCATCACGGCATCTGCAGCAACCTGCTTGTGGATGAAGCCATACAAGGCGAAGCATCCCCCGAGTATCAATGAGATCCATGGAAGACCGCTGATCTGAAACGCCATGATGATGACGCCGATCCCTGCAATCGAAATGGCCGTCCACTGCAGGCCTCGCATTCGCTCACCGAACACCACCATGCCGATCGTGACCGAAAGCAATGGACTGATGTAATAACCCAGACTGGCCTCCGTGAGGCGATTGTCATCAACCGCATGAATGAACACCAGCCAGTTGACGGCGATCAGCACAGCCGAGCACAGCAGAAGAGTCATGACTCTGGGATTTGCCAACAGGCCGAGCATGGCCCGGAATCTGCTCGCGACCAGAAGCAACGCGAGCAGAACAGGAAGTCCGCTGAGTACGCGCCAGGCGACGAGCTCCAGAACAGCAACGTTCTGAAGCTGGTGGTAGTAGATCGGTATGACCACGCCCCACCATCCATAGGCACCAAACGCCAGGATCACACCGGTGGTTCCCTGACTGCGAGTCATGCTTGAAGCTGAGCACGTCATTGAAGGCTCATGATATCCCGACGAGCTGTATTCAAGCCGGACGCGTCAGGACACACAGGACCTACTCCGGAACCGTCACGGGTGTTCCGGCTCGTGCATGGCGCCACGTGTCCAATGAATAGATGATCACGGCCACCCAGATCAGACAGAAGGCGAGAATGCGTTCTGAACCGAATTCCTCACCATAGGCTACGACTCCGACCAGAAACTGCCCCGTCGGGGCGATGTACTGCATGAGCCCTACCGTCGAAAGTTGCAGTCGTCTGGCGCACCCCGTGAACAGCAGCAATGGAACGATCGTCACGGGCCCGCCCAACAGCAGCATGATGACCATCCAGGCCGGGCCCTCGGCAATCATCACACCTTCACCGACACCGACGAAGATGAGCACGGCGATCATGAAGGGAAAGAGCAGCAGCATCTCGACCGTCAGACCGGTCGCCGCATCCGCCTTGACCTGCTTGCGAAGCAGACCATAGAGGGCGAACGAGCCGGCAAGCGAGAGGGAGATCCACGGCACACCACCGATCATGACCGCCAGCAGCGTCACCGAGATGCCCGCGATCGCGATCGCCACCCATTGAAGGGGGCGCATCCGTTCACCGAGGAAGAACATCCCAAGCGCAACGGATACCAGTGGATTGATGTAATACCCAAGACTCGCCTCGGTCAGCCGGTTGGCATCCACCGCGATGATGAAGACGAACCAGTTGATCCCGATCAGCAAGGCGGTGATGGCCAGCGTGCCCACGATGCGTGGCTGACGAAGAATCGCCAGCAACGCCCGATGTCGGCTTGTCGCCCAGAGCAGCGCCAGCATGATGGGAAGCCCGGCCAGAACCCGCCAGGCGATCAATTCCAGAACCGGCACATGCTGCAACTGGTGGTAGTAGACAGGCGTGACGGCACCCCACCAGCCGTAGGCTCCCAATGCCAGCAGGACCCCGATGGTCGACTGATCCAGCTTTCCAGTTGTCTGCAGGGGTTTCATGAAGGAGGAAGGATAGCCGCCTCAGGGCCCTCAGTTGCATGGATCAGCGATTATCCTGTGATGATGAGTCCTGCAAGATGACCAGCATGGCAACCACGACTCGAGCAGATCTGCGTCGGCAGGCCAAGGCAGCAGTTGAGCACCTGGGCCTTGGCTACCTCACCCACCCTGCCAATGAGGTACTTCGTCAGGAGTTGGTGAGCGGCCAAACCACCGACCTGCTGTTTCAACGTGAATTGATTCGTGTCTTCTATCGCCTTCTCATCGATGACCTTTCCAATGGCAAGAGACCACCGGACTCACTGCTCTGGTCTTCTCGCCTCCTTGATTCATGTCGAATCGAAGATGAGGTCACTGAGCAGATGATCTCGATCCTGACCGATCAGGATCTCACGCCGGAACCTGCTGACCTTGGAGCCATCTACGAGTTCCTGCTGGAGCAGATCGCCGAGTTGTCCATCAGCGAAGCGGCTTCGGACTGCAGCATCCTGTTGAGGCCGGCAGAGAAACATGATCGAAAGGCCTCAGGCAGCTATTACACACCCCAAGCACTCGTTGAAGCCCTCATCGATACGACGCTTGAGCCCGCGATCAAGGACCAACTGGCACGTGTTCCAGAAGAAGAACACTACGAAGCCTTGCTGCAACTGCGCATCTGTGACCCGGCCTGTGGTTCGGGCAACTTCCTGGTGGCTGCTGGTCGTCGTCTGGCCCGTCATCTGGCCTCCCTTGATGAGACCAGGACCGAACCATCTGAACATGGATGCCAGATCGCATTCTCCAAGGTCGTCGATCGATGCCTTCATGGTGTCGATCTTGATCCCATGGCTGCAGAACTCTGCCGACTGGTGCTCTGGCTGGAATCCAACTGCCAGACGTTCCCGGAAAGAATCGTATGTGGCAACAGTCTGATTGGCTGCACACCTGAGCTGCTTCAGAAGGGAATTCCTGACGATGCCTTCACCGCCTTTGAAGACGATGACCGCGAATGCGTCAAACAACTGAAGAAAAAGAACAGTTCGATACCTGATGGCCTTTATGCCAAGCAGGACCGGAATACGACTGACCGCCTGACTTGCGATGCCTGGTGTGCTTCGTTTGTCTGGATCAAGGATGGAAGCGACTGCGCCACCTGCTGCCCGGTTGATGCCGACCTTGACTCGATGCTCACTGATCCCGCGTATGACACGACACATCCTCAACAGACCGCCGAAGTCAAACGACTCGCTGCCGACTACCAGTTCCTTCATTGGCACCTGGCCTTCCCCGACGTCTTTGATGGTTCACCTCAAGCAGGCTTCGATGTGATTCTCGGCAACCCCCCCTTCCTGAACCAACTGGAATCCGCAACCGTCTCCAGTCGTCGTCTCAGTCAATTGTTGAAGTATCGAACCGATGGGGTCATTCGAGGCTATACCGATCTGTCCGCTACCTTCCTTCAGGTTTCGAGTGAACTGCTTCGCCCGAAAGGGCGCATGAGTCTGGTTCAACCCCAGTCACTGCTGGCAGCAAGAGATGCCAAGCCAGCCAGACAGGCGATTCTGAAGAAGAACAGCCTGACGGATCTCTGGGTTTCCAACGAGCATGTCTTCGAAGATGCCAACGTCTACACCTGCGTACCCACGCTGCAAGCAGATGGCCCTCGACAGGTGAAACTGAAGAAGACGACTCGGGCCGGAATCGAGCCGCTGCCTTCTGAAGTGGTTGACATGGATACCTTGTCAACGCAAGAAACCTGGAGCCAACTCGCCGCTGCAGCCAATGGACTGCCCGACCTTGTCCTTTCAGAAGCGAGCCCGCTCTCGGAGATTGCCGAGGCAACCGCTGACTTCCGTGACCAGTTCTATGGACTCGATGGCTTCCTGATCGAAACCAGTGCGATTGATCCAGACCAGTTGAATGACGAAGCGTTCCCACGCATCGTGACGACGGGTCTGATTGATCTTGCGGAACTCAAATGGGGCGCTACGACCACTCGAATTCTCAAGACCAAGTGGGAAGCTCCACGGGTTGACCGCCAAGGCATGGAAGAACGTGGCGAGCTTGGCTACTGGCTGACCAATCGACTGGTACCGAAGGTTCTGATGGCGACCCAGACCAGAATCGTGGAAGTGATTGCGGATGCTGAGGGTGAACTGATTCCCAGCCTTCCCTTGATCACGATCATGCCACGGAATTCAGACGACCTCTGGCGAATCGCCGCGGCGGTCGCCTCCCCGGTGACCAGCCTTTGGGCCTTGAGGATGTTTGCCGGCGCAGCCTTGCATGCAGATGCCATCAAGCTCTCAGCCAAGCAGACTGCACTGATCCCATTGCCGATTCAAGAGCAGGCCTGGAACGAATCGGCCGAACTGTTCCAGCAGGCGCAGCATGCTGAGGACGCCGAATCACGCGTGCCATCGTTGAAGTCCTATGCCACTCGAATCGTCGAAGCCTATGGACTTGACCGTGAAAGCCAGCAGGAGATTCTGGATTGGTGGTTGGCCCGGGCGTTTACGGAGGCGTGAGCGTCCGCTGGATCTCGACGCGATACCCATACGACTGATTGCCCGTGAAATGCTCAGGTGTCGAGACGATCACCAGAAAGACTTCCTCATCACTTGGCTGTACGCTCACCTCACCTTGCCCATTGAGATCATCGCTCATGGCAACGCTGGTGTACTGCGGCCCTTGCTCGCCCATCACGACGATCCGGGCATCGAAGTGTGACGCCGCCCCTTCGCTTCCGGTTTCATCACCTTCAAGGGTGAAGCTGTACGTGCTCGCATTGCTGTTGGTGATGCGGATGACGTTGTAGGCCCAACCACGAGGCGGCAGGCAACTGTCACCAAACCCTCCACCACCCGAGCAGGGTTCGTAGACCCAGGTGTCATCGATCTGGTTATCTGCAAGTTCAAGCACATGGGGATGAGCATTCTCAGGATCGCCCACGTAGTCAGCTTCCCACAGGGCACGCTCGACCTGCTCTGGTGTCAGATAGTCAAGACCACCGGTGTTTCGTGCGGCCCAGTCCGCGAAGTAGCCGCGGAACGTCTCACCTCCGATGTTGGCATAGAGATATTCCTGTGGACGAAGTTCCGTGCCGGAATAGAAACCATTGGTCATGAGATCCGATGAGACGCCAGCCACATCCACCAGGTAATAGAGCAGCGTATGCATACCGTATTGCCGGACCAGGTAATACCAGTCCTCGGGATCGCCGGGTGCTCCGTTGCCGAATCCATGCCACAGGGCGATCTGGGGATTGGCCACGATGGCGCCCGCTTCGATGAAGGCATTCACATCACCGGGCATGTTGTGCGACATGTACCACTGAGCCGTTGTCTCGATGTACCAGCCGGCATCATTGGTGCTGAAGCCCGGCGAACTGGCCTGATACTGGAAGATGTGAAAGCCTTCATGGAGCGTGTTGGCTCGATCGGTATTCAAACCAGCCGGCAGCGTCAGGTACGGCATGTTGTTGGGGTCCGTGCCCTGTCCGTTGACCCATCCATTGGGATAGGCATCGTTCTCACCATGATGCACGTAGATGTTGTAGTAGAAGCAACCCTCGGGATTGGGCGGATCCATCATCCCAAGATTGTTCAGGCAGTCATCGCGAATGGCGTTGAGCTCCTCGAACATGATCACCGTATCGGCCGCATGATCGAATTGTGGCGACCAGTGGATCGCGAAGATGCCATTGGTCATGGTCTCTGCCTGAATCGGTAGCTCGAAGCAGTCATTGATCACGTACTCCTGCGGACAGAGTCCCCAGGCGGCGAGCACGGCCAGCACATCAAGCACACCGACCTGGCCGTCGTAGTCGACATCGGCCGAGCCCCCGGGCTGACCCCATTGATCGATCACGGACAGCAGATCATTGACGCCGATGTCCTGATCATCATCGAGATCTTCCGGGCAATGGCAGGGATTGCTTCCTTCTATAGAGGAACGCGTGACTTGACCCGGCCCGCCATAGTCCTCGTAGTACCCACCGATGCGGATGAGATATTCGATGCCGCCGGTCACTACCACATCGATTTCCGAGTGGTAGGCCTGACATTCCGGAGTCAACTCTGCATCGCCATTGCAGCCGACATAGATCAGCTGATCACAATCTCCAGAGGGGTTCTGGTAGACGAT
Source organism: Phycisphaerae bacterium (assembly GCA_002717655.1). Classification (GTDB taxonomy): domain Bacteria; phylum Planctomycetota; class Phycisphaerae; order Phycisphaerales; family SM1A02; genus UBA1668. The sequence goes on from PBAY01000017.1 coordinate 75,329, forward strand.
GATGCTGCTGTCAAAGGAATCCGGATCACAGGTCGAGAGCGTCAGGACCCCGTCAGCAGATGGCACATGTCTCAGCCAGATGTCCTTGCTCATGGCACCCATGTAGACGCAATGCCCTTCGACGGGGACACCACTGTCGGTATTGTTGGTGGTGTCAAAGGTGAAGGTGTTGCCGATGAAGGGGACGGCCTGATCGCAGGTATCACCCACCGAGGCGACGGCCTGTGCCGAGGTCGCGGCTAGAAGAGCCATCATGATGAACAGGACATGCTTCATGAGTTTCCATTGTCTTGTTGATGGCGGACTGGATCAATGATGTGTCTCCTTGAATATGGATCAATCGCCTTGACCCGCGATGAAGGCCGCCCAAAGGCCCACGCAGCGGGCTGGTCTCCAGTAGGATGACTGCATGGTTGCCGCCGGAATCTTTCTGTGCCTGCTTCTGGTTCTGCTCTCGATGCTTCGGCGTCGAGGTCGGCTGACCGTCATGTTGTTCCTGTTGTCATTCGTGCTGGTCACGTTGCTGTTCCTGCACCATGCCACGGACTCTTTGAATCTGAACCTCTGATGAACCCCCACTGCCATGGCTGATACCCACAACAGAACACTCCTGCACTTCAAGAGCCCGATCTGGCAGATCTGGCTGAAGGTGGAGTTGTTCATCCAGCACATCTGCGTGCTGGGGATCTGCGCGGTGCTGATCGGGGCGTTCTGGATCCAGTTCGTGGAAAGCGAGTACCCGTGTCCGCTGTGTCTGCTTCAGCGGATGGCGATGATCATGACGGCCCTGGGTTCGATCTTCATCATCACGCACCGTCGGCGAATCCACATCTCAGGGTTCTCGGTGCTTGGGCTGGGCTATGGCATGTCGGTCTTGTCCGCCGTGCTTGGCCTGATCATCTCTGGCCGCCAGGTCTTGCTGCATATCGCACCGGGTGATCCCGGCTACGGCACGCCGGTGATGGGCATGCATCTCTACACCTGGGCCTTCGTGGTCTTCATGTGTGTCCTGGCGGTGAGTGGACTGATGCTGATCTTTGGTCGCGATGCCGACTGGCACGGACGTCATCCCCTGCCGGCGGACACTGAGCCAGCCTCTCAGGAAGACGACCCGACCCTGCCGTGGTATTCGAAGGTGACCTTTTGGTTCTTCGGCGCGATCATCTTCGCCAACGTGCTGTCCGCCTTTGCTGAAGCGGGCTTCAACGCTTTCCTGCCGGATAATCCGACGTCCTATCTGCTGTTCAAGTAGCTCCAGGGCTGCTCAACGCAAGCTCTCCTATACGCCTCTTCAAGTGGCGGCTTGATACGGGTAAAGTGATGGATCAGATCCAGAACGGGGAGTGATCCATGACCACAGAAACTGATACGGCCACACCCAGGGTTCCAATTGACTTTGGGCCTGTCGTCACCTCCATTCGCGATCCAAGACTTGGCGCGGAGCTGCTTCGATTCCTGGTCAGCAAAGGAGGATCTGCTTCTCGCAAGGAGGTAAAGGATCATTTTGGTGAAACCTTCACGTTCAGCCCTGAACTGGATGTCATTCCAGAAGGCAAGACGAAGAAGAAATGGTGGGTCAGCCTTCAATTCAACATCATTGCTCTTGTTCGTGCAGGCTTCTTTGAACGATCAGGTGGCCGTTGGCGCATTACCGAAGAAGGTCGAGGGCATGCGTTCACAGATCCAGAGGACATCGCCGAGATCTCACGAAATCGATATAACCGTGGGATTCAGGATGTTGCCAGCGTCAAGACTTGGCGAGTGAAGGCCAACGAAAACTGGAACCAGTATCTTGATGAAGGATTTGTTGGATGCGGCTGGTCCACGGTCGGCAATATCAACAAGATGTCCATCAGCGATATCGAAGACCAGACCAAATCACTTCGCGAAGATGGTGAGAAAGTCGGAAAAGGTGCCGCAAGACAACTTCGCTATATGCGAGATATGCCAATCGGCTCAATGGTCATCGCGACGGATGGCATGGATACCGTCGTAGGCATCGGTCGCGTAACAGGACCCTATTTCTACACTGAAGAAGGCCCACTGGCGCACCGACGTGCTGTGGAATGGCTTAACACCACTCCGCTCAAAGTTGAGAAGCAGAAGTGGAAGCATCGCATTCAGCCTATCGACCAAAGCTTTCTTGATGAACTCCAAAAGAGATTAGGTTCGGGCCAAGATCCCCTCCAAACCAAACGTCAGTACTGGACCATCAGTGCTGATCAAAATTCGGATCAATGGAGAAACTTCATTGTCCAAGGTGTGGTCGCCGCTGATTTCAGTTTCCAGGAACTCTCAGGAGATGTGACTGATTGGCAACTGGAGGAGATCTACGAGGCGATGCGATCCGCAGACCCTGAAGGACCAAAGCCAACCAACAATGCACTTGGACTCTTTAACTTTGCGAACAAGATGAAGGTCGGCGATATTTTGATCGCCAAGACTGGCAGCCAGTCGATCCTTGGGGTTGGTGTGGTCACCAGCGACTATGAATATCAGGAAGATGCTTCCAATCAAGACTATGCCCATGTCCGCCAGGTTGACTGGGTTTCAAAGACACCATTCGAGGCCCCCTGCCGAATGGCTGGCAAGAGTCTGACTGATGTGACCCCATGGCCTGGCTTTGCTTCACGACTGGTTGAACCCAGCCCGGATTGGGAGAAGCTCAAACCATTCTTCCAGGACGATCAGCCTGATGCAGATGGTGATGAACCAACGATCCCGCCTCATCGCCGCGTCTCAGATGCCAGCTTCCTCTCCTCTGATGAGAGCCAGGAACTGCTTCATCTTCTTCGAACCAAACGAAACATGATTCTTCAGGGCGCTCCTGGCACAGGCAAAACCTATATCGCCCGCCAGATCGCCAAGGCGCTGACCGCCAGCGGCTCTGATCCAGATAAGCAATGGGAACTCGTTCAGTTCCACCAGAGCTATGGCTATGAAGACTTCATCGAAGGCTTCCGACCGGATCAGGACGGCAACTTCAAACTTCGGGATGGCATCTTCAAAACCTTCTGTCGACGAGCGGCCAGCGATCCGGACTCAACCTACGTCTTCATCATCGATGAGATCAATCGCGGCAATCTCTCGCGCATCCTCGGTGAGCTGATGGTCCTGCTTGAGCATGACAAGCGCGATCCCGAGTTCGCGATGCAGTTGGCCTACTCCGGCAATGAAGACGACTGTTTCTACGTGCCGGCCAACGTGATGATCCTGGGGCTGATGAACACCGCCGATCGATCATTGGCGGTGGTTGACTACGCCCTTCGTCGCCGATTCGGCTTCTATACGTTGCCACCTCGATTCGACACACCAGATTTCGCAGAGCATCTTGCTGACAAGGGTGTCAGTGATCCATGCGTGTCCAGAATCAAGCGCATCATGACGTCACTGAATCATGAGATCTCCGAGTCCAAGGCCTTGGGACGAGGCTTTGTAATTGGCCACAGCTTCTTCTGTCCACGCGATTCGGTTGTTGAAGATGAAATGAACTGGGTCAACCAGGTCCTGCGTTATGAAATCCAGCCTTTGCTGGAGGAATACTGCGGGACACAACAAGCGTTGCTTGAGCGACTGCAGGCCATTATTGAATCGTGAAGACTGAAACAACCATTCCGATTCGGAATCTGTTTCGCATTCTGGTCTATGCCTGGGAAGATCTCGACCTGGCTGAAACCAGCGAACTAGATCTGGAGGGGCTCGACAGCTCCGGGAATCTGCTTGCCCGGATGTATGCCCGGACATTGGAGCGATTGGTTCGTCATGGTCTGCATCGCGACTATCAGGAGCGTTCCGAAGATCTCGGGGTGATTCGTGGTCGACTTGAACTCTGGGACACGGTGTCACGCCATCTTCATCGAGTTGGCAAGGCCCATTGCACCTGGACCGAACTGGATGTTGATGGGCCGTTGAATCGAGCACTCCGCACCACGGCTGAACAGGTCCTGCGCACCTTTTCGCTGACCCAGTCGGTGGCTGAAGAGTTGATGGCTGCGGCAGAATCGATGCACGGGGTGAGCGTTGACGATCATTCACTACCCGCGTTGCATGGTTTCACCCCGTCACCGGTGCTGAGCCATTACATGCCGGCCGTCACACTGGCTCGTCTCCTGAGTGACCTGTTGGTCCCAGACCAAATCTCCGGTGAATATGCGTTGCAGGATCTGCTTCGCCATGAAGACCAGATGAATCGCATCTTCGAGACCTTTGTCCGACGGTTCCTCGCTCATCAGTTTGCGGACGAAGGCTGGGTGACCCCAAGTCGTCGCTACCACTGGTCGTCGACCGATGCGAATGTCGGCCTACCGGTGCGACCACCGACCTTGAACACTGATGTCACGATGCACAATCGCGAGCGAGCCATGGTGCTTGATTGCAAGTACTACTGGTCGATGACTGGCTCCAGCCAGTACGGCGAATCACTGCACTCGAATAACCTGTTCCAGATCTATGCCTATCTGAAAGCTCAGGAAGAACGTGATGGGCTCCCCGTCCATGGCGTGCTGCTCTATGCCCGCCCCACTGGCGAACATCTCAACCAATGGGTCGACTTACGGGGTATTCCAGTAAGAATGCTGGGCCTGGATCTCGATCAACCCTGGGAGCGAATCGAGGCGGAGTTGATGTCGGTGGTGAGTGGGCCCTCTACGACATAGCCCGATCAATCATCATCGGCTAGCAGCCCACGCACGAACAACAGCACTGATATGAGTTTCGAACCCGTGCTGATAGGGCGCCCACTCTGAATCTCCCTTGACCTGCTCACGCATGGTTCGGGGATCCATCCGAGCATTGATGATGTTTAACCGAAGTGCATTGATATATTCCAACAAAAGATCAGTTGGAATCATGACTCGGCCAGTACCTTCTGTTGGCTCGAAGATTGTTGCAACCGTATCGATATACATACATCGATAAGAAGCCCTCGCGGCTGCAATAGGACCACTAAGTAACAATTGCCTTAGTCCTTCATAATCTTCAACCATGAAGACACCTCAAACATTAGGGCTACAACAGAGCCAACATCAAACTACGAACCATCCCGCCGCATCACTGGCTCACTTGGCGGATACGGTACAGGATCCCAAGCTTCCTCACATTCCCATAGACCGTCCTCGATGATCATCTGCAGCAGGACACCAACCAGCCCCTCGATCAGATCCGCACAAGGCTCCACGATGTGACGGTTCACACTGCTCCCACAGGTCGCCAGACCATGCATCAACTGATTCCGAAGCAGTGAGATGCGATCGATCATCGGCAACAAGACCTTGATCACCTCTTCACGGTCGTGATAGTGACGACCTACGGTTCGCGGCGTGGATCTTGCACGTCTGGCCTGCTCCGGCGAAGGATCGGACCAGTAGAACGCGTAGAGATGCTCCTCTGAAAGGATGCGGTCACATTGGCTTCGCATCGGCTTGAGCCAGGACTGAATGCGCCCGTTGGCATCGCCTTCGACCATGGCTTCAAGGAAGGCCGCACGAACCTGCCACTCTTTGTCCTGATCCACACCTGGAGTTGCTGATTCTCCATACAGCGAGTTCAAGGCGATCCAGCTGAAGATCACCCGACCGTCATAATCATCAGCGTCGCATTCCTCCGCACGCTTCAGCCAGGACAACGCACGATGAAGCCGAATGCGGATCGCCTCATGCTCACCCTGCTCGATCAGACAATCACGGTTTGGTATCCAGATGGCAGACAATTCATGTGATTTCATGATCTTGAACCCCGCTCATGAAGCCCTCACATGCCCTCAATGCAAGAGATTGATGGGCCTCTTGAACTGCTAGAATAGCGGAACTTGCTGAATTGAAAGGGGTGAATGAATCAATGAGCATGCCCAATCCAAATCCAGGCAAACCAACGTGGAAGCAGCGGCGTCTGCTGAAGAAGATCGTCAATCCAGAGCAGAAGGAACAGCTTCTGAAAGCGATTGCCAACCGGGAGCCAATCCCCCTCTATGCCTGGACCCCTGTTCCAGCTGAAATCCCAGACAGTGCCAGAGAACTCATCAGTGAAGCTGTTGAGCAAGTGAAAGCTGCAGCAGATCAGGCAGGCGTCTCATTCGATGAAGCACTTGGCCATGCCGATTCGAGATGGCACGTCACCAAAGTGGCTGACGTAGTTCGGGATTCAGCCAGAGACGAATTCGGAATTCTTGAAACTCCATTGACCGCTTTGAATGAACTTGCACCCTGTGAACCTGACCGGCCATTGCTCATGTGGCTGTTCTTCAACCCCTATGGGCCGACTATGCTGAAACTGGTGCTCTGGGAAGATCGCATCAATCAGCAGTGGCTGATCGGGATGACACAGCTCCATCCCTTCCAACCCGACATCGTCGTCTATGGAATCCTCAATAATGAAGATGTCGAGGACAACGATTATCTCGAAAGCATCTGCTGTCGGCTCTTTCGCAACTTCGGCTTCCAGAGCGAGAAGCCAATCATGGAGTCAATGCCGACCAGCATCATTGCTGCCACCGAATCGCCACTGACACTCGACGTACTTCATCCACTTGTGAAGTGGATTGCCGAGCAGACCAATGCCGGTGGTTTCGAAGACAACATCAATTATCTCAAGGAACACTGGTTGGATCCATGGGCACGCACGGCCGCACAACGTGACGATGCGATGAATGCCGGACTTGACGCCATTGAACGCGGAGAGCAACCAGGTCA
>PBAY01000018.1 GCA_002717655.1 Phycisphaerae bacterium
AATCACCATTCGGATGTTGTCCTTGGTGGTAAGCACGATCGAGACTGCCAGATAACAGAGCGTCAGTCCCACTGCCAGCTTCAGAAGGGTGAGATATCTGAGCGCCGAGCTGCTTTCATCCAGTCCCCAGGTGTCGGCAATCAGGTCGATCAGGGCTCCGACCGCCAAGGCGGCGAAGAGTCCAGCGACAAGGGCCAGATACAGGCCGAAGACGCTTGAAAGCCTCTTGTTGGGATTCATGATGTCAAGAAGCAGGACAATGGCTGCCAGTGCCATGGTGGACACCATTGGGGCTGCGTAATGCCAGAACATCAGCCCCTTGTCAGCAGGGTCTACGATCCCGATGAACGGCAGGGTCGAGACTGCGATCATCAAGGCGATATAGACCATCCGTGTGGAGAGCAGCAGAAAGTGCTTTGACTCCACATCCTGCCCAGCCGATGAGGGCTGGAGTTGGGGTTTGCCCTCAGTCAGGTCGCTTTGTGAGCCGGCCCTGTTGCTCGTCATGCCTTGAGTGTACCAGAGCGGTCTTGACCGGCTACCATGACACAGGTGCAGGGATGGAAAGGGCGGCCGGGCCCCATGGGTGGGTAGCTCGTGAACCTGGTCAGGGCTTGATCGCAGCAGCCATAAGCGTCGTTATTCGCGCCGCGGGAGACCTGGTCGCCCTTTCCCTTCCTGTATTGGTTTCGAATTGTTCCGGTATTCATTTCGTATTGGTTGTCTGCTCGTGGCTTATACCGTTCTTGCTCGTCGCTACCGTTCCCGTTCCTTTGACGAAGTCATCGGGCAGGAGGCCATTGCCGCAACCCTTCGTAATGCACTCGAGACTGATCGTGTGGGACATGCTTACCTGTTCTGCGGTACCCGGGGAGTCGGTAAGACAACCATGGCGAGACTCTTCGCTGCGGAGATCAATCTGCAGGAGGATGTTGATCAGGCGGATGATGTTCGAGATGCCATCATGCGTGGCGAGGATCTTGATGTCATCGAGATCGATGGTGCATCGAATCGAGGAGTTCAGGAAGCACGGGATCTCATTGCCAATGCAGGCCTCTCTCCCTCGAGATCTCCCTACAAGATCTACATCATCGATGAAGTCCACATGCTCACCACGGAGTCGTTCAATACGCTTCTGAAGACCATGGAGGAGCCTCCGGAGCACGTGAAGTTCATTCTCTGTACGACTGAGCCCAACAAGGTGCTTCATACGATTCAGAGTCGCTGTCAGCGATTCGATTTCAAACCTATTCCATCCAGCTTGATCACCTCTCATCTGAAGGATGTGCTGGCTCAGGAAGGTGTTGAGGCTGAAGAGGAAGTCATCTCCCGTGTGGCCGAAATGGGTGATGGATCGATGAGGGATGCGCTCAGTGTGCTTGAGCGGCTTCTGGCATCAGGCCCTGCCAGGCTTGAGGCGGCTCTTGTTGATGAAGTACTTGGTCTTCCGGATCAGGCCCAGATTGGAATCATGTTCGATGCCATACTTGATGGTGATCCTGCTGTGGCATTGGAGCAGGCTTCAGCCTTGCTCGGTGCCGGGACGAGTCTGGATCAGATCATCAGCTGCATGATTGATCGACTTCGATCCTTGTTGCTTGTCACGACCTGTGGTCGAGATACAGAGCTGCTGCAGGTCACGGAGTCCACGCGGGAATCTCTTGCCGTGCAGGCTGCTCGGTTGGATGCGCCGGGTGTTCTGTACCTCCTTTCACTGTGTGAGCATGCCTCGCGGTCCCTGCGACTTTCAGTTTCAGCTCGTGCTGTCATGGATACGACCATCGTACGAATGGCATTGGCTGAAAATCTCGGTGACGTGCAGTCCCTGCTGGGTGCGTCGCCCGTTGCAGGTGCTCAAAAAAAAACGAAAGCTGACCTGAAAAGCGGTAGATCCTCAGGGACATCACCGCGTACTTCGGCCCGGGGAAACAAGGCTAGTCCGGCTCCTGACGTGATTCCACAGAAACGTCAGGTCCCGTCTCCAGCGAGTGAAGTTGCTTCGCCCGATGTCGAGGTGAAATCGTCAGAGCCTGTACTTGACTTGAAGGCTCTTTGGGATCGTGTGATTGAACAGGCGACGACTCCCGGTGCAAAGGCGAAGGTTGATGCAGTTGAGCCATCCAGTCTTCAGGATGGAGTGCTGCTGATGCGGGTCAAGGCATCGGTTGGAGGCGGTTTCATTCGAAGTCAAGGCGGCGTGTTGAGTGAGATGGTGAGTGCGGCAGCTGGCTATCCGGTCAAGGTCGAGTTCAATGATGAGCCGGAAGTGTCAGCTGAATCGAAAGTTGCACGTCCAGTTCCTGCTGCCGCGCCATCCGAGGCGGTTGCGGGTGATGAGGTTGTCCAGATGGCAGTCGAGTTGCTTGATGCCGTGGTGATGGATGTTGATCAGGTGAATGCAAAGCATGGCCATGAGCCAGAGGAGTAGAGAATGTTTGGTGGCCTGAAGAATATTGCTGGCATGGCATCCATGTTCAAGGATCTGCCGAAGATGCAGGCCAAGCTCGAAGAGGTAAAGCGTGAGCTGGCCAACATGGTGGTTGAGGCTGAAACAGGAGGTGGTGCGGTCTGTGTGACAGCTGCTGCCGACATGACCATCAAGTCCGTGAAGATTGATCCCACTGTCATGGCCAGCCTGGTTGAGGCTGGCTCGCCTGAGGATCATGCCATGGCTGAGGAATTGATTTCAGGAGCAGTGAATCTCGCCATGCAGCGTGCGCGTGATGCCGCTCAGGAACATCTTGCCGCTGCAGCAGGAGAGATGGGCCTTCCAATGCCTCCGGGTGGATTGCTGGGTCCTTGATCCTTTCGGAGGAGACGTGTCATGGCCGGTGGGCTTCATGCATTTCCAGAACCTGTTGAGCGGCTTGTGCGAGAGCTGGAGCGGCTTCCAGGTATCGGCCGACGTACTGCCACGCGTCTTGCCTTCCATGTGCTCAAGGATTCCGGCGATTATGCAGAAGCGTTGGCTTCCGCCATCCAAGATGTCAAGACTCACATCTCCTGTTGTGGTATCTGCTACCAGCTGACGGATGTCGAGCCATGTCGAATTTGTCAGGATCCAGGTCGTGATGCTTCCGTCATTCTGGTCGTCGAGCAGCCTGGTGATCTGATGACACTCGAAGGAACCGGCATGTATCGCGGTGTCTTTCATGTGCTTGCGGGTCGTATTGATCCACTCGCAGGAGTTGGTCCAGCGGATCTCACCGTACCTGCCTTGCTGGAGCGGATAGACAATCCTTCTAGTAATGCGCGAGGGGTGAAGGTCAAGGAAGTCATTCTCGGATTGAACCCCAATCTTGAAGGTGACAGCACCATGTTGTTTCTGGCTGATGCGTTGGCCCAACGTGACCTTCAGGTGACTCGTCTGGCTCGAGGTCTTCCAAGTGGATCTCAGCTTGAATTCGCGAACACGGCGGTTCTGGCCGATGCACTTCAGGGGAGACAGGACCTGTAGTGCCTTGCTTATGCCAATCAGGCTGATTCTTCGGTCTTTATTGAAGCGGTTGAGTTGCCTTGGCGATGAGATCAAGGGTGATTTGTTTGGATGGCTCTCAGTCCAGACTATGATGAGCATGACGAACTATTCGTTCATGGAGTACTTGCTTGATGATGCGGTTTGATACTTCCCAGCAGATGAAGCTTGGCCAGCAGATGAAGCTGAGCCCTCGCATGATCCAGTCAATGGAAGTGCTGCAGATGCCTATTCTCGCATTGCAGGAGCGAATTGATCAGGAGTTGGAAACCAACATCGCGCTGGAAATCAATGAAGAGGAAGCCAGTGGTCCTGTTGATTCAGAGCGTGAATCGGATATCGATTCGCAGGAGATGGTTGTCGGCGACGTTTCTGATGACAGTACCGATGATTTTCAGAGACTCGAATCCATGGAACGCAACTACAGCGAGGCGTTTGACAACGAGTACTCTTCCGGCAGCCTCTCTGCCTCAAGAAATGCGGGTGAGCGTGACGGCAAGATGGATGCCATGGCCAGTATTCGCGCCAGAGGAGAGCGGCTTGCTGAACAAGCGATACATCAGTGGACCTTTGCCGAGGTGTCTGATGAACTGGCTGAGGCTGGGAGAATCATTCTCGAGTATCTGAATGATGATGGGCTGCTGGAGGCAGATCTGGAGACCATTCTTGAACAGCGGGGAGGGCGTGCAGGCTCGGTGGCGCTCACGGCGGAACTGCTTGAAGAAGCTTTGGCGGCAATCCATCATTGGGTCGAGCCTGCAGGTCTTGCTGCTCGAAGCATCAAGGAATGCCTCCTGCTTCAGGTTGCCTCTCTTGAACGTGCTGATCAGTCAGAAGAGGGGGAGCCCTGGTCGGATGTCAGACTTTTGATCGAGGATCATCTGGATGACATGGTGCAGAATCGCCTGCCGAAAATCGTTCAGGAAACCGATTTCAGCATGGAACGTGTTCGTGAAGCCATGAATCTGATGCATCGGCTTGATTTGGCGCCTGGTCGCAGTCTGGTGAGTGAAGATGTCACCCCGATTCTTCCAGATGTGATTGTTGAGTATGACGAGGAGCGGGATGAATATGTCGCAGCCTTGTGCGATGGCGTAATTCCTCCTTTGAGAGTTTCGCCTCGGTATGAGTCGATGTCGAAGGACCGTGAGCTGGATCAGGAGACTCGTGATTTCCTTGGGCGAAGCGTGGGCAATGCCAAGTGGATCATTGAATCGATCAACCAAAGAAAGAACTCCGTCCTCCGTGTCGTGAATGTGGTTCTCTCCAGACAGCGAGACTATTTCGATATCGGGCCTCAGCATTTGAAGCCGCTGCCCATGGTTGATGTGGCGGAACAACTGGGCATCCATGTTGCGACAGTAAGCCGAGCTGTTGCTGACAAGTGGGTTCAAACCCCAAGAGGAATTGTTCCACTGCGTAGGTTCTTCTCAGGTGGTACTGCTACCGCGACTGGAGATGACATCAGCTGGGAGGCCATCAAGGCTCAGTTGCAGGAGATCGTCGAGGCCGAGGACAAGTCTCATCCGCTGAGCGATGAGTCGATCGCTGCTGCGTTGAAGGAGCGAGGCATCGATATCGCGAGGCGTACCGTCGTCAAGTACCGACAGCAGCTGGGGATCCCCCCAGGCCGGCTTCGCAAGCAGTACTAGTTGAATTGGGACAATCAGGTTGCGGTGATTTCGCCAACCTTCTTGTTGACAGATTCGTCGATGGAACTCGTGTATTCCTTGGCGAGCTCATCAATGTTGGCCTTGGCGGTCTTGCCCTGATCTTCAGACATCGGGTTGCTCTTGTCTTTGACCATTGAATCGATCTGCTTGATGGCATCTCGACGTTCATTGCGAACAGCGACCTTGGAGTCTTCACCCATCTTCTTGGCCTGAGATGCGAGTTGAGCCCGACGCTCTGCTGATGGTGCTGGGACGGCAATCCGGACCGTATCACCTTCGACGACGGGGTTGAGTCCCAGATCCGCTGTCTCGATCGACTTCACAATCGCAGCCTTGGATGAGGGGTCGAAGGGTTTGACCAGCAACTGGGTTGATTCAGTGACGCTGATGCCTGCCAGATCTCTCAGGTCCGTGCTGGATCCGTAGTAGTCGACTTTGAGGTATTCAATGAGTGCGGTGGTTGCGCGGCCTGTTCTGAGTCCCTGAAGCTCGCGACCCAGATATTCCACGGCCTTGCTCATGTTCTCTTTTGTGGCGTTGTAGATGGCTTTGTCGCTCATGTCTTTACTTCTTCCGTGGAAACGGGGTGCTCAGTTGTTGAGGGTTCTGGTTGCGATCAGCTGTCTTGGCCGGTGTTGCTGACTACTGTTCCAATCGGCTCGCCTTCGATGACTCTTCGTATGTTCCCGGTTTCGTGATAATTGAATACGATGACCGGCAATTTTTGTTCCATGCACATTGACATGGCGGTCAGGTCCATGACTCCGAGTTGTTGTTCGATTGCATCACTGAAGCTGAGTCGGTCATATCTGGTGGCATCGGGATTCTTCTTTGGGTCACTGGTGTAGATGCCGTCGACCTGAGTGGCTTTCAGAAGAATGTCGCAGTTCAGTTCAGTCGCTCTGAGTGAAGCGCAGGTGTCGGTTGTAAAGAAGGGATTCCCCGTTCCGGCTGCGAGGATGACGACTCTGCCTTTTTCAAAGTGTCGCAGCGCTCGCTTTCGGATGAATGACTCGGCCAGTGCAGGCAGCGAAATGGCGGACATCAGTCTGGCAGGCTGCCCAAGTTGCTCGAGGCTTTCCTTGAGTGCCATCCCATTCATGACGGTTCCGAGCATTCCCATGTAGTCAGCCGTGGATTGATCGATATTCAGTCGGGCTGCCAGATCTGCTCCTCGGATGATGTTGCCACCGCCGGTCACCACGGCGATCTGCACCCCGGTACTGGCTGCATTGGCGATCTCCTTGGCCACATGGGTCAGGGCATCCGGGGCGATGCCGGATTCATTGCTTTGCCCGAAGCTCTCGCCGCTGATTTTGAGCAATACGCGTTTGTAGGGTGACTGGCCTGACATGGAGAGAATCCTTCCTGTGGCATTGGACCCGCAACCGCTGAGCCGGTCAAGGCGAAGAGTCTTCTGGGCATGGGTGCCTCAGGTTGATCGATCAGGACCGGATAGGTGGTGAAGGCGATTTTCCGGGGCTGATGGGGCATGCCTCTGAGCTGAGAGTGAGTAGTCTAGTGGGGGTATTGGCCTCATCCAGATGCCTGGATGGGGAGGTTCCGCAGCTTGTTCTACATGGTTTGAGGTGCACATGAATCCGGTCAGCCGTCAGCGGCAGGATCAGGCCGAGCAGCTACGTCAGGAGATTGCCAAGCGAAGGCTGTGGCAGTTGATCGGACTGGCAGCGGGGCTCTCTGTCATCGTGCACATCGGCATCATGATCTATCTGCACCTGATTGAACGGGAGGCGCCTCCTGCTCAGGTCATTGAGATGGTGATGGAGTTCCCGACCAAGCGAACCGTTGAAGAGCTCACGACCTTGTCGGAATCCGATTTGGAGGAGCCTGATTCTGAATCATGGTCGGAGCTCGACTCGGTTTTGGAGCCCGAATCTGCAGCTCCTGAGGAATCTTCTGCGGCTGAGTTGGCTGAATCGGATGTAGGTGCAACCCCGACCTTGGGCGGTTCCGGGCAAGGCGGCGTTGCAGGCCGTGGAGCACTTGGTGGTTCAGGTGGTGCAGCGTCCTTCTTCGGCATTGCCAGTGAGGGGCGGAGGTTCGCCTATATCGTGGATCGCTCCGGGTCGATGGCCAATATCCGCCTTGAGCAGGCCAAGGATGAGCTCAAGCGATCCCTTCGTGAATTGCCTGATTACGCCGAATTCGTCGTCGTGTTCTATTCGGACAGTTTCTACATGCCTCCATTTCAGGAAGGCTGGCTTCGTGCACGCAGGACTCAGATCCGTGCAATGACCAAATGGATAGATGGTGTGGAGGCCAAAGGGGGGACCAATCCCTTGAGTTCATTCAAGGAAGTGCTCAAGCTCGATCCGCCCCCTGACGTGATTTTCTTTCTTACAGATGGGCAGATCCAGAGCATGACCGCTCAGGACGTTGCCAAATTGAACCAGATCAGGCAGCCGGCGGTGATCAATACCATCGCCTTTGCCAATGACGAGAGTCAGGAGCTTCTGGAGCGGATTGCCAGTGATTCGGAGGGGATCTACAGGTTCGTGCCGGTGAGGGCTGCACGATGAAGATTGTCCTCCTTTTTATCTGCATGGTTGGAATTGCTTCAGGCGACATCGTTGTGCTGCAGGATGGTGTGGGCAGCCATGTTGGGACCATCATGGCCTCTGATGAATCATCTCTGAGGCTGGAGACGCAATCCGGTGAGCGTATGACGCTTCCTTGGGACATCATCAAGTCGGTCACATTTGATGATGCCACGCTTGAGCCGTCATCAATGAAGGACAGGCTTGAGCGAGCAGATCGAATCTGGCGAGCTCGCAAGCGACTGCAACGAGGTGATGCTGCCTTGGCAGAACCCGAGTTCGAGCGATTGTTTGATCCTTCTCCTGCTCGAAGGGGAGAAACGGACCTGATCATTGCTGAAGGATTGTTGAGATGCAGGTTGAACAGGGGTGCGTTGGCTGAGGCGATTGTTCCAGCGCTCGAAACGGCGCGTCTACGGTCGCTCAAGCTCGAAACCAATCGATTTGATGAATTGGCACCCATTCATGATGCGGAATCGGAGCTCTGCCTCTATCTGCCGCCGGCCTGGCCTGAAGATCAGTCGGTTGCTCGCCAGATCAAGCAGGTTGCTCAGTGGGATTCCGGCGGCAACGATGACCTGTCAGCCATGGCGGATCGATATCTTCGACTACTGGAATTGCATGAGCAGAATCTGACGGGTGAAATGCCTCAGGGAGACCTGCTGGATTCTTCTCATCCCGGAGTTGGTCTGCTGGATCTTGCCATTGAATCAAGGAGTGATGATCCGGCCACAAGGCGATCAGCTCGAAACAAGCTCGATCAGAGATTGGCATCCCGTGAGAGCTGGGAGGATCCCTGGTTGAGGTACATGTTGGGTGTTTCGATGCTGCACGAGTCCGGTGATGGCATGCGCCGTCAGGGGCTTGTTCAGCTTGCATGGATTCCGGCGAGCCATGCACAGAAGCATCCTTATCTTGCCGGTCTGTCTCTGGCATTGATGGCATCTGAGCTTTCAAGGCGTGGCGAACATGACGCTGCGAGTCGACTGGAGGCTGAATTGAAGAACTATTATCCAAATCATCCGGCGATCAGCTCCAGGAATGCAGTGGACAATTCGTCGACACAGAAGAGGTAAGCGAAATGATGACTTTCTCTGGTTTGCTCGGCATGGCCGCCTCCGGGGTGGCGACAGGTCGAACGTGGTGGGATGCCGTGGTTGATGGGGGGCCGGTGGGTTTCATCATCATGGCATTGAGCATCATTGCTCTGGCCTTGTGCATCATTCACTTCTATCAGATCCGCAGGCCGGCACTCCTCCCTGTGAATCATCTTCAGGAAGTTGATCGACTTTTGCTGTCAGGTGATATATCAGCTGCTACGACCTATTGCCTTGATCCGCAGCATGATTGTTTTCTCACGCGGGTGCTGGGTGCAGGCCTCTCCCGATATCAGGCTTCTGCATTTGGTGTGTTTGAAATCAAGAATGCGATTGAAGAGGCAGGTCAGGATCAGGCTGCAAGACTCTACCGTTCTACCGATGGGCTCGGTGTCATTGGAACCATCGCGCCTCTTCTGGGGCTGCTTGGAACAGTCATCGGGATGGTCGGAGCCTTTGAATCGATGTCCATGAGTGCTGGTTCCAATTATGAGCAGCTCGCTGCGAACATCAGCATGGCTTTGGTGACCACCTTGATGGGACTGGCGCTTGCCATTCCATGTGTGGCGCTATTCACCTGGTTCCGTAATCGAATTGATGCACTGGCATCAGAAGCAGGCCGTGAAGTAGAGCGACTTGTTACGCATCTTGAGAGCGGTGCTGTTGCGGGCGGTGCTCCTGCGATGAGGAGCAATTGATGAGGCTTGTCCCTCAAGGAACCCGTGATCGCCGGTTGTTGCTGGAATTGACTCCGATGGTTGACGTGGTCTTTCTGCTGATCATTTTCTTCATGGTGACCTCGGAGTTCGCCAGAGATGCCAGGGCTGAGATGGAACTGCCACTGTTGCCGGGAGAGCAGATGCAGCAGTCGGAGGAAGTCGGTTTGTCAATCAACATCGATGCCTCTGGAAACATCCTGCTTTCAGCTGCCGAGGAGCCGCTGAACCTTGATGAGTTGAAACGGCGAGTCGAGTTGTATGTCGATGGAGAGGAGACGCCCCGCATCACGATCCGGGCGGATCGCAGTGGTCCAATGGGTGTATTCAATTCGGTGGTGCGAGTTCTTGACGAGTCCGGGGTTTCCTCGGCGCGTATTGCCACGGAGATTCCTCGCTGATCCATGAAGTTCAATACCAGAAAATCAGGCGGCGGCAATCGGCTGGTCATGAACATGACCAGTCTGATCGATGTCACCTTTCTCCTGTTGATCTATTTCATGGTGTCGATGGTGATCGCCAAGCCTGAGGATCGTCTGAATCCAACGATTCGGACTCAGGATGCATCGGCCAGTGGCAGTGAAGCCGACTTCCAGCCACAGATCGTCGAGGTGATTCTGGTTTCAAATGTCCCAACCTATCGTCTAGGCCAGCATGATCTTGCTACTGCCGAGATGTTGCTGGAAAAGCTCCGGGACTTGCCTACGGATCTTGGCGTTTTCATACGTGGCGGTGATGGGGTGCCGGTGGGATTCGCAATGGCTGCGATACAGGCTGCACGTGATGCAGGCTTTGATCAGGTGACCTATGTGCCTATCGAATAGCGGAAGACATTCCATTTCATGTCGACAGCTGCTGCTTCTGTTTGTGGGCACGTGGTTGCTGGCGATATGCGGCAGCCAGTCCCTTTCAGCTGACGAAGTCGATGTCTGGCTTGAAGAGCGTGGGCTGACACGATTGCTTGCCGAGCATCTGGAACAACGGCTTGGCAAGCTCACTGGAGAATCACGTGCTGAAGCCGTCATTCGGCTGGCCAAGCTCTATGCACTGTTGCTGGCGGAGACGGAAGATCGGGCTCAACGCATCAGTCTGGAGGAGCGTGGTCGGCGTCTGCTGAAAGAAGTAAGTGGGTCAGCGGCGGATGAGCTGAAGCTTGAGCTTTCGCACGGCGCCTACCTTGGAATCGAGAGTCTGGCAGAGCGTCATCGACTGAGGCTGCTTGATGATGATGAGTTTGACAAGTTGCTTGGCAGAATACAACTGTTGATCAGCGATCTTGACAGCCTGCATGTCAAGATCGAGGCATCCTTGCGTCGCGCCCGACTGTCTGCCGGAAACAGGTCTTCCAGGCGGCCTATTCGTAGAAACAGCAGACTGTCCGAGTTGGAGCAGATGCTCGACAGGATCAACTTTCTGATGGGCTGGTGCCGGTACTATGAGGCATGGCTGACTGATACTGCTGGTCCTGCAGAGCAGGCCGAGTTGCACTTCTCGGATGTGCTGGATCTCAAGGAGATTCTTCCAAGTGACGTCTCGCAGGATCTTCGATCGGAAAAAGCCATTGCCTGGACAATCATCGGAATGGCGATGGCTCAGTCGATCACATCATCATCTCTGACGGCCATGCAATGGCTTGATCTGCTGGACAGTCCCAATGTTTCTCCTGTGATCAGATCGCAATTGCCCGGTTGGCGGTTGGCGGTACTGCTCGAGGGAGGAGCGTTTGATCAGGCGGCAAGGATTCTTGCATCATCAGGTGCAACGGTTGCGGAAAGACCACTTGGCTGGACTCGGATGGCTGCTGTCTATTCGCTTGAGCAGCCGGGTGATCCCGAGGCTGATGCGCTGGCCGCCATTGCGCTGGCTGACCTTGCATCCATTGGAGCACTTGGCCAGATACAGGACATCGTGAAGCGTTACGGCAACTCAGCTGATGCAGACAGCTTTCCGTTCAGCTATGCCCGTGCCGTCATCAAGTATCAAGATGCCCAGAAGCTTCAGCAGCGGTCATCGGAGGAAGCCGAGGTAGATCTGAGATACGCCTGGCGTCAGGCTGAGGAAGCCATTGAAAGAGCGTTGCAGGCTGAAGATTCCGATCGCTTCGATGCGGCGAGGTATCAGGCGGTTCTTCTTCATGCCTGGTCGCTTTATCACTTGAGAGACTTTGAGCTCGCTAGAGATCGATTTGAATCAGCAGCCGAGTTTCTGCCTGAAAACGAAGCAGCTGAAGCGGTCTGGATGGCCTATGTTTCTGAAGAGCGCAGAGGGGAAGCTGATCCAAATCTTCCCAGGACGCAACGAGAAAGGCTGGTCAATCTCTATCTCGAGCGATTCCCACAAGGGCCTCGTGCTGGTGAACTGATGGTGAGACGGGCCTCTCAGGACGAAACGCCTTCGATGGATAGAGTTCGGGAGCTGCTGGCAGTTCCTCTCAACTCCCCGTCACGTGCGCTGGCACAGATGCGTGCCTCGGACATGTTGTATCGCTTGTTTCGTAAGTCCAATCCTGCTGACAAACTCGATGTCGCGGGTGAATATCTTGCGATTGCCGTCCCGATGATGCAAGAAGATTATGTGTCTGCTGATCCCGTAGCGGAGGCCAGAAGTGTGGCGCGTGCGAGGCGTATTCTGGAAGTGGCTACGGATTCCAATGTACTGCGAATGGTTGCAGCGGATTCTGCTCTTCTGGTTCTTCTCAATCGTGAAGTGTTGACGGAGATCGAAGATGAGGATCTTGAGGACGAGGTGGATTATCGCAGGGTGTTGTTGTCGTTGGCTCGTAATGAGCAGGCCGATGCCCAGGCTATTGTCGAGGTCATCTCCCAACGGAGTCCGGATTCGATCTGGGCTCGTCTCGCAACGCGTCGGGCGTTTGAGCGGGCGAGAATCGATCGTGAAGCGGGTGGTGAGATCGCTCGTGACGCGATGAAGCGAATTGTTGTCAATGGTTCCAGAATTCTTGCTGAATCAGGTGATGTTGTTTCTGCGCTTCAGGAACGATCGGGTATATCGATTGCTTCTGCGATTGCTTCCGCGGCTTCATTTCTCTGGTTTGAAGGTGGGGATGTCGAAGCGGGTGAGCTGGCCTGGGATCTGTATGGGGCCTTGCTTGACCATTCGCCGCGGAACAGACTGTTTCTTGCAGGCAAGGGTCGACTGGCAGCAGTGCGTGGAGAAGTTGAAGAGGCCTTGAGATGCTGGCGCATCGTTACGGCCGGAAGTCGCTCCGGATCCGACGAATGGTTTGAGGCCCGATTGGCGCTGCTAGAGATTCTTGAGCATTCGGATCCTGTTCGTGCCCGTGAAGTCATGAGCCAGCATCGAGTTCTCTATTCTGAATATGGCCCGTCTCCCTGGGGGCCAAAGCTTCGTGAAATTGCTCTGAGACTTGGAGTGGCCGGCGAGTTGTCGCCTGAGGATGCGGTAGAAGAGAGCGCGTCACCATGAACTATCCCGAGCCCATGTTGAGATTTCTGGGGATCAGAAGTGATGCGGATCAGCTTGATGTCCTTGCCCTTGGTCCAGAGCAGGTATCCGAGTCAACGATCAAGCGGGCACTCGCTGATCGGTTGAAGATGATCGACGAGCATCCGGATGGTGCTTCGAATGAGGCGGATCAAGTGCGTGAACACCTTCGGGATGCGGCTGCCTCTTTGCTTGATCCAAGATCCAGGATGGCTGTCATTGCACGCCATGTTCCTGAGCAATTGAGGCAGGGCGCGGGTGCATCGACAGCCGGCGGCCCCTTGTCAGTTGCAGGTATTACCGATTTCGATCGTGAAGTCCTTGGGGTTCTGGTCTCCTCGGGCGGATGGAACAAGGAAAGCCGCGCTCGCTTGATGGGACTTGCCGCCACTCATGGCGTACCTCCTTCACAATTGCTTGAAGTCCTCATGGGGATGACGAACTGGTTGCGCGAGGGCGGTCGAGAATCCACAGTTCTCCCGGCTGAATCAGGCTCAGCGGCACAGGCTGCTATCAATTACAAGCGTGCTCATCATGGATCTGAAGCATTTGATCGATTTGTAGATCGATGGGCTCCTGATCTCAGATCTTCCGAGTCGGCTTCTGTGACCAGACTTTCGGTCATCTTTGGCTGTATTGCGATGGTGCTCATCGTTTTGATTGTTGGATTTCTTCTTACGACACCTGATTCAGCAGAGGAGCTGGTTGATGACTCGCAGTTGGCCTCTGCCCAAGTAGATGACGACGGTGCTGAGGGCCATTCCTCTTCGGACAATCTTCTGGGTGGGTTCCAGCTTGAAGATGTGAGTGGAGGTGGAGAGATTCTGCTGACCACGATTGAACTGCCCCGATCTCTCCAGGATGCAGCTGACGGCGTAGTTGATACCACTCTGGGTTTCAATCTGTTGGCTGATTCGATTGCGCAGGGAGATTCGATTGATTTGCTCGCCGCTCGATTTGCCGAACTTGTTGGTGATGCTGGCAAGGGTTGGTTTCTAGCCGCGCCGGGTTCTCGGCTTGATTTGATGCAGTCGATCATCAGAGCCTTTGTCGCAGTTGGTGATGATGGTCAGCTTGGTGATCAGATGCTGGGGATCCTTGCGCCACCCAATCCGGGTCCGATCCTCATTGAGCAGATCCCAGAAGCGGCATGGGGAGCCGGTGTTCTTGGGGAGTTGAGTCAGGATGCATCGATTTCTCCAATGATTCGTGATCAAGCACGTTCGCTTCTGGCAGCCAGAGGTATTGGAGCAGGGGCGCAGCCTGGATTTGCATCGGGCTCGCTGGGTTGGTTGCGATTGAGAATTCCTAGGCTTGTGGAAGAGTCGGAGATTCTGGAAGAGGCTGAGTTGGCCTGGCATGCATGGATCGAAAGTGTGAAGTCTGTGCCGGATAAGCCTGAGTCTCAACTTGTCCTTCTTGCAGCAGTCAACGATGTGGTTTATCGAGGTCTTGATATTGGTCAGCCTGGGCCGACTCGTAGAATTCTCGCTCGCCTTTTGTCGAGTCTTGATTTTGTTGAATCGCCTGCAGTACGAGAACAGATTCTCAATCTGTATGTCGATCTTGATCTCTCCTCCTCGCGACTTTGGATCGTCACCAATCTGTTGGCAAGGTTGGCGGAATCAGAATGGTTTGATGAATCAAGTGTTGTCGATCCAGCAGCGGATGCAAGCCAGCGTCGACGCCAACACGATGGTCTCGAGAGTCGTTGGCCCAAGCCGATGCGTATCCAGCATGAGCGATTGCGAGCAATTCCAGCAGGATTTGATCCCGGCCTTGTGGATATCTGGGTTCCACTCTGGGATGAAGCCATGCTTGAGTTGCCTGAAGCAGACAATTATTCAGTCATGGTGCAGCTTCTCAGACTTCGTCGTCTCAATGAGGCCGCATCAGCACTGGCAGATGGCGATTCCGCTGCCGGCATGGGCGTCTTGAGATCTCTTGAGACCGTTGAAGCCGAAGTTGAGGCACAGGCTGACGATCAGACTTCCGGCAATCCTCCCGTGGCGGCTCCTGTCACCCCTCCGGCAAGTCCTGGTGGTTCAGGTGGAGGGGTCGTTCCGAGAATGACTCCTGGCTTCCCGGCTTCACAGCCTTCGGGTTCTGGTTTCAATTCGACTTCGGGATCTGCTTCAAGATCAAGTGCAGGCTGGGCACGCCGGATGAATGAGGCTCGAACCAGAAAGTCGAAACTGGAGGTGCTTGATGAGCTCAATCGCTATCGTTCTGGTGAGTTGACGGAGGATGATGCGAGCGTGCTGGCGAGAGTGATCTACACGGAGACATCCTCGATTTCCGAGCATGCCAGGGCAATCGTGGAACGTAAGTTTCTTGATGATCCTGAACTGCTCATTGCTTTACTGGACCTTCTTCCGTTGACGCGACCTAATAATCTGATCGCTGAGTTCATTGAGATCGTTGTCGACCGTGCGCTTCCGGAGCCAAGTTCATTGCGATGGCAGCAGGCAGCCAGGCGTGCTCTGGTCGAGCAATCTCTGGCTTTGAGGATTGTTGATGCCGCTCAGATCGATGATCTTGTGGATCAGTTCGCGTGGTCCGCATTCGCTGAGGAGCGTCGGCTGCTTGGCATGGGAGTGAGGCTTCTGACAAGGCCTGGCCCAGTAGCAATTCTCCGCGGTATCGCTGCAGCCAGGGCAGACAGAATTCGTGCTGAAATGAATACGGAGGATGGGCAGAGGCTCGTCCTGCTGCTCAGGCGAATCGAGGCCAGAGAAAGACTTGCTGGAGATGAAGTACAACGTGCTTTGGTTCAGCAGCTGGCCATACTTGATCTACTGGCCATGGAGTACTCCATCATCTTCCCTTCGTTGGCGATGGATATTGAAATGGCTGTTGATGATGCAGTAGTCCGCCTGCCTGCATCTGCACATGTGCTTGAGCAGATGCTGGTTGTTGAAGAATCCATGGGAGAGATATGGAAGTTGATCCTGCTTGAAATGCAGCAACGGTCGCGTGAAGAGAAGGAGGCCATGGGATGATTCGGTTGCTTCAGATACTCTTCTTGTTGCTTGTTCTGTCTTCCCTTTCCATGGCGATGGTGTCTCTGGTCTCCTCTTCGAAACATGCTGAACGGCTTGGCCTTCTTGACCCGGTTGATTCACAGGCGTATTTCGAACTTGGAGAAGAAATCGCCTCTGTCGCCAGGACCCGCGAAGACCGCGATCTTGCGATTCGTCTGTTTGCTCTTGCTGATCATCTGGATCCGAAAAGATGGAGGCGAAGTTCAATCCTTGCCATTGGCCTGTTGGTTGATGATCCGAATGTGCATCGACTTCTTGAATCTAATCTTCAGGCTTGGTCTGATTCAGTCGACTTTCTGCCGTTTGATGCCGAGCTGTCCCGTCAGGATGAAGAAATTGTCCTGTCGGCTGTCATGGCCTTGTCTGCTTTCAGGCAGGGGGACGCAAAGGGATTCCGTCGGGAGCTTGCCAAAGAGGGTGTTCGTGATCGCCTTGATGTCTTTCAGGAACTGCCGGGTAATACTGAATGGATGTCGCAGCGTCTTGCCTCGGGTGTTGCTGGTCCCGGGTCACTTTCGGAAGAAGACATCATCGCTTTGCTTGAAGTGCAGGGGAGATTGCTTCGGATGCAGCATCGTCCCTGGTCTGTGGTTCTTCAGACCAGACAGGGCGCTCCGATGACCGTAGTGGACCCGGTTTCGCTGGCAGAGATCTTTGGAGTGGACGCGACTCAGACCCGCTATCGCAACGGGCGATGGGAATAGGCGTCGGGGAATGGGTCAGTCCGTCTCGTCTTCTTCCGAGTCTGGAGGAGGAAGCATGCTGTCGCCTTCGTCGAGGAGCCCTCGATCGAATGCAGCATCACGGTCACCAAGTGGCAATTGGTCGAATCGTCGTTTGAGCATTCCAAGTTCAAGCAGGGACCGAACTCTGGTGATGAGCTCGTGTTTGTTCACAGGCTTGGCGATGAAGTCGTTGGTCCCGCATTCAACCGCCCGTTCATAATCACCGACTTCATTCAATGCGGTAACCATGATCACGATGATGTCACGGGTAGAAGGTTGTGACTTGAGTTTTTCACAGACCTGAAATCCTGAAACGTTGGGCATCATGACATCCAGCAGCATCAGGTCAGGCGGCGACTGGCCTACGATCTCAATGGCCTCGTCACCATCGGAAGCGGTCATGATCTTGCATCCAAGATCTTCCAGATAGGCCTGCATGAGCTCGAGATTCTGGCGATTGTCGTCCACGATGAGAATCGTTGCGGTCTCAATGGACGGGGTGGTGGTCATTGGGGCTTCACTCATGGGTATACGCTCCAAGGGGGCATCAGCCGGTTCTCAGGCCGTGATCAAGCCCAGGGAAAGGGTCGGATGCATGGCATGATAGCGATCTGCAGCCTCTGCGATAAGGTCGGAAGCAGCCCCAGCATCCGTTTGAAATGCTAGAATGAGGGGTTCGAGGTACTTTTTCATCGGAGTTGACCATGACTGAAATCCAGAAGCCTGCTTGCTGGACGGACGAATTCAATGTCCCGACGCCTGAGATGCTCCGTGGGGAGTTGACGGAGGAATCACAGCCAATCTTCGATGAGCTTCGCAAGCTCCTCAATGAATTCGATGGTGTGGAAGAGCATTGTCGCTGGTATGGCGACTGTTGGCACTGGACGTTGGCCTATCTGCTTGATGAACAGAATCTCAAGGACCCATCTGATGACTGGGAGCCACTGGCTTTGATCATTCCGGCTCCTGAAGATGTTCAATTGGCCATGTCTCTGACGCCTGAATTCGTTGCATCAATCAATGTGCGACGCCTCAAGCGAGGTGTACGAGAGGGTTTGGAGCTTGGATGTCCGCCCTTCACGACGAGGTGGGGTGTCTGGTCCATTCCAACGCCTGGCCTGATGGCGGAATTGGCTGGAGTGATCAAGCAGAAGGTCGCCTGGAACCGAACCCACTGACCTCCTGACGCTCACTTTCATTCAAATCATCGGAATACTCAAGCCCGGATCTGGGGCACGAGTCCGAGCCCGAATCTGGGCATGATGCCGATGCGGCGCATTATCGTGGAGGTGTCGCAGCTGCGGTAGTGAAGGTGGTCTAGGCCGATCTCTTCATGGAACACTCCATGAAGACATGCGACACACCCGGTCCCACCAATGAAACCCGGGTGCATCGATCATTGATTGTCGGTTCAAGTCAAGCGGCGGGGCGTCGTGAGACAACTGCTGTCGTATCACCCTGGCGTTCCCAGACTGAGCCGCGTGGCTCCAGCGTATGCTGAAGATGCGAGAGATATCGATGAAGATCTTCCGGTGAGAACTCGTCAAGCCAGCCCAGATCGGCACTTGGGTTGATGTCGTGAATGAGTTCGATCAATCCGGTCTTCGTCATCATGGCAGTCGCTCCTTGACTCTGTTCAGGTGTTGGGTCGTGGCCCGCATTCACTTTCGGCCTGATCAGCTGGTCTTGGGGAATGGATAAAATCGAACTCAGGCTGATTTGCGGATGCATCCAGCCATTCCACCGCAACAGCATGATGGGTACCCCGATCTTGACCACATCATGTTGTGGGTCAAAAAAAAGACCGTTGAGGGTCCGCTTTCGGGTCCGTGAATGTGTATTCAAACGAGCTTCAAGGGCACTCCCGGCCCGTGTCCGAGAACATCCCTGTTTTGGAGCTCAGCTCCCAGGTTTGGCTGGTTGCCCAGTTCCACGTGTAATGGTGTGGGTCTGTCCGGCTGCCATTGAGGGGAATGATTCCCGAGATCCATCCGTCCAGGTAACCACAACATCATCGATTGTGGAGGCCTGTCCAAGGCCCAGATGAATCCGTGGATCATTCGCTGCGAAATAGCTGTAGGCGGTCTGGACTGGCACATGGACCTGCTGCAACCCGGCTTTGGCTGAGATCGAAGCGCCCAATGCATCACGGCCGTGCTCATCGAGTATCCGCAGCTGGATCCAGTTTGATTCGCCCGAGAGTATGTTGTGGTAGATGTTTGCTGGAGCATCCTTGTTCACGACCACCGTATCGACCCACCCATCATTGTCGAGGTCGCCGAAGGCTGCCGCTCGGCTGGTCCGGACAATCGAGTCGGTAGTTCCTCCGCGGGGCTGAATCTGAGCATAACGACCATTGGATGTACCTTTCATCAGTACATCTTCCTCGGCGTAGGGATCAGATTCTGAGCCTGAAGACTTGGTTGATCGTTGTACGCGGCCGGTTGCTTCATAGAGATCGAGCCAGCCATCATTGTTGAAGTCAACCCATCCCAATCCGAAGCGAGTGTGAGGCGAGGTCACGGTCTTGACTCCAGCCTGAGCAGTGGTATCGATGAAGTACCGACCTTCATTGCGGAACATTGAATCGGACTCGCCGGTGAGGTTGCAGACGATCAGATCCAGATCTCCGTCATGGTCAAAGTCTCTTGAGCCCACTCCCATGCCGGCTTTTTCCTTGCCATCGTTGTCCATGGCGCAGCCCCATGTCAGACCGATGTCCTCAAAGGTGCCATCGCCCTGATTCCGCCAAAGCAGATCGGACATGCCGTCATTGGCAATGAAGATGTCCAGATGGCCATCCTGATCGTAATCGCCAACGGCAACTCCGAGTCCAGTGCGTGGTGTTGAGCCAATCCCGGATTGGATGCTTACATTCTCAAAGGTTCCATCTCCTTCATTTCGATAGAGAACGTCGCCTGCGGGAGTCGGGTAATTCATTGGAGCGCAGTATTCCTCACCCCCTTGGCTTGCGTAGCAGGTGATCTCATTTTCAGGAGACCATCTGAGATAGTTGGCGACATAGAGATCGAGGTCGCCATCAATGTCAAAGTCCAGAAAGGCCGCGGCAGTCCCCCAGCCTGTATCGCCGACATTGGCTGTTTCCGTTATGTCGGTGAACAAGCCATTGTCATTCCGCAGCAGGGTGTTTCGTCCCACATTGGTGATGTAAAGGTCGATGTCGCCATCATTGTCATAGTCGCCAGTGGCCACACTCATTCCATAGCCACGATCGCCGGCTCCTGAACCTTCTGTCACATCCGTGAAAGTCATGTCGCCGTCATTGCGATAGAGCCGATTCCATGTGCCGTTGCTGGCTGGGTCATTCTGTGCAATGACAACATTGCCACCCTGGATGAAATAGAGGTCAAGATCCCCGTCATTGTCGTAGTCGATCATTGCGACTCCGCCGCCGATGATCTCGGGAAGGTTGTAGTCGCCTGACGCGCCTGATTCCCAGGAGAAATCAATTCCGCTCTTGGTGGCGACATCCTGAAACCAGGGCATCGAGGTATCTGGTGCAGGCTCGGTGGTAACGTTGCCGGAGTCGTCCTGACAACCTGAGCCATACATCAGGGCTGCGGAAAAGAAGGCGATGATGGCGGATTTGATGGAGCGGTTCATGGCCAGATATTCATCCGGTTGGAATCGGATTTCTTTGGAAACGTATTCTGATTGCTCGTAGTGCTTGATTGTTCGGGTCCAGCAGTAATCCCTTGTCAAGTGCAGCCATGGCTTCCTGACGCTTTCCCTGTGCATCAAGTGTTTCGGCCAGAACTGCCCAGCTCAATGGGTTCTGTGAGTCAGAGAAGGTCACCAGTCTCGCCTGCCGCTCCGCCTCGTCAAAGCGACCGGCTCTGAGCAGAACATGTGCATATTGGAGCTGTTCTCTGGGGTCGTCAACACCAAGTCGAAATGCTTCATCAAGCGCGGCAACAGCTTCGCTTACATTCTGGTTCAACAGGTGAAGGCGTGCCAGTTGCAGGTGGCTGTCCGCCATCAGAGGATTGTGTTTGATGGCTGAGACCACATGGCTCATGGACTGCGCGTAATTCTCCTGATTCCGATAGGCGATTGAAAGATTGAGGTGAGTGACGGCATTTTCGGGTTCAATCTTCAATGCTCTTTTCAGTTCCATGGTCCATCGTTTGAAATCACCTCTTGTTCGATAGAGATCTGCTCGACGATGCATGAGATTCACATTGTCAGGCATGCTGTCCGAAGCCTCATGGATGATCTTGGCGGCTTCATCTCTCTTGCCTTCATCAAAGAGCCGATCTATGCGTGCAAGTGTTGCATCGGCACCTCGATCCGCATCCAGAATCCGGCTTTCCCATGGATCAGGAAACTTGGGCTTCTCAGCTTTGCCGACTTGAAGATAGCCCTGTGAGAGTTCAGTATTTCCGGCTCTTTGATAGGCCTGGCCAAGCAGGTACTTGATATAGGGGTGTGAGGTCTTCTTCTCGAGATCCTTGAGTACCGTGATGGCCTCATTCAGTTTGCCGGTCTGGGTCAGGCTCAGCGCCAAAGCGGTTGTGCCACCAGCATTGTTCGCATCAACACGTATCGCTTCACGGGCCAGTGGTTCAGCCAGTTCGGGCCGGCCCATGTCCATTTCCCACATCGCCGGACGCCACCAGACCTGAGAGCGGTTGGGGGCGAGGGCTCTGGCGGCTGCAGCAGCTTTGATCGCTTCCTCGTAACGGCCATCTTTCTGAAGTGCGAGGCTCAGGCAGTACCAATGTTCTGCATTGTCATCATCTGCTTTAAGAACCTGATTCCAGGTTGTGACGGCAAAGTCCAGAAGATTGTTGGCTTGATAGATTCGAGCCAGTTCTGCTCGGTGTGCCAGATCCGCTGGTTGGGCAGCGATCAAACCGATCTGCGATTCGATGGCGGTTCGAACTTCCCCCGCGGCTCGATCTGTGCCGTCGGGTGGAGGAGGGAGTGCTCCGGGGCCTCCGTCGCATGACATCCCTGAAATGGAGAGGCTCAGCAGGAAGATGGTGTAGATCGTTGAGCGAATCGTTCTGGCCATGCCTGATGATACTTCGGCAGCTCTCGGAGGTCTTGGGGCAACCCGCGACTCCATTCCCGGGACTTTCATGGGCAGGGTGCTACTATCTGGTCCTATGGCCAGTATTCCCTATGCGGCAGCCTGTCAGACAGCCTTCGAAGCGCCTCGTCATCGTGATGAAATCGGGGAGCGTACCGACCGCATGCTGCGGATGGCAGAACAGGCCATTGTCGGTTACGAGCCGTTTTTTGACGTTCGCCTGCTGGTCTTCCCTGAATTCGCCCATGCCGTGCCGATTCACGACACGGTCTCGAAGCTCTCCCGGGACCTTGCGGTGGAAGTCCCGAATGAACATGTGCAGGCCTATGAGCGAATCTGTCGCAAGTATGGCTGCTATATCCAGACGGGTTCCTTTCTTGAGCATGATCCAGAATACGGTGATGACATCGTCTTCAATACGACTGTTCTGGTCGGGCCTGAAGGGGTCATGCTCAAGTACAGGAAGGTGAACCCATGGGTGCCCTGGGAAGTCAACGCTTCGCCCCATGATCTGGATCCAACAGGTCACCATTTTCCAGTAGCTGATACAGAGATTGGTCGTATCGGTGTGGCAACATGTTATGACTGGTTGTTTCCCGAGTCGATTCGTCAGATCGCATTCAATGGGGCAGAGATCATCTGCCGTATCTCAGCCTACATGGATCCCTGGGGTGCAACGGCACCGATGGACTGGTGGACGGTCATCAACAGGGCTCGCGCCATTGAGAATCGTGTGTTTGTCGTCGCGAGCAATCAAGGTACGGCGTTGCGTGACTATCCACCGTTCTCCTGGCCAGGAGGGAGTATGGTTGTCGATTATGACGGCCGTGTACTTGCTCAGGCTGATCCGGGGCCCGGAGAAAAAGTCGTCGTAGCTCCGATTGATGTCGAGGCACTTCGCAAGGAACGTGAGCGACGAAGAGGGCATGACATGCAATCGCACTATCGCGCTGAAGCACATCCTTACGCCTCGTCTGTCGGCATGAAGCCTGCAGTTTCGCATCCGATCACGATCGATTCGCTCAATCAGCGAATCAGGGAATCGTCTGGGAGATTGAAGTGACTAGATTCAGCTTTGTGATTTCGATGGTTTTCTGTCTGGCCTTGTGCGGTTGCGAAGGAGATCAGATCGGAGAATCTGTTCCTGATCCCGAGATCATTTCAGAGAACAACCGTGGCGTTGGATTGATGGGGCAGTTCAAGTATTCGGAAGCCTATGACGTCTTTGATGAACTCATCAAGCGTTCGCCGGGCAATCATGAAATCCGGATCAACCACGCCATCGCGCAGTTGAATCGCCAGAATCAGGATGATGAAGCCAAGGCGCTTGCCAATCTTCAGCAGATTCTCCAGGAAGATCCGAGCAACCTTCGTGCAAGCTTTGTTGCTGGAATCCTGCATACCTATACAGGTGACATCGACAAGGCTGCGGCTCAGTTCAGTCGTGTGGTCGAGGCCGATCCGATGGATGCCTATGCTGCCTACTACCTGGGGCAGGCACTCTCACAGATGGACAAGCCAGAAGAGGCGATGGAATGGTATGAGCGGGCAATCAGCCTGGATCCCTACCTTCGCAGTACGTACTACGGAGCGGCTCAGTCTTCACGTCGTCTGGGCAGGGGCGAGGACGCGAGCCGTTACCTCGAAGAGTTTCAGGCCATGGCGGACAATCCACGGTCGATGCTTGCGGAAATCAAATACACCCGCATGGGGCCCAAGGCTGAAGTTGCGGTCATCGGATCAACGTCAGCACCAGCACCCCTTGACTCATCCCGTATCTGGGCGTCGGAACCTTCATTGCTCATGACCCAGGCAGGCTGGACTTCGGACGATCTGCCTGGCCTGACGGCCTGTGACATCAACATGGATGGGCGAGTTGATCTCTTCTGCAATGGAATACGTCAAGGAGATTCCAAGGGTCGCAGCATGGTTCTCTGGAACAGGGAATCCGGCTGGGTTGCTGACCAGGAAATGGTGCTGGCTGGTGTCAATGGGATCATGGCGGCACTCTGGGGTGATGTGGACGGCAATGGCTGGCCTGATGTGTTCCTCTGCAGAAATGGTGAAAATCAATTGTGGATGCAGGACGATGGCCAGTGGGCTCGTGAAAGCGCGGTGAACAAGCTTGGTCTGGAGCCTGCGTACACCATTGATGGTGCGCTCTTTGATGCTGATCATGATGGTGATCTTGATGTCTATGCGGTCAATGCCGATGGGCCCAACGTTCTTTTGAACAATAATCGGGATGGGACCTGGCGGATTGTTGGTGAGCAAGAAGGCCTGCCCTCTCCTGACCGTGAATCGCGGGAGGTCATTGTGGCCGATCTTGATAATGATCGCGATCTGGATCTGATCATCATCAATGAAGAGGCTCCACATGAAGTCTATGTCAATGATCGTCTCTGGCGCTATCGCCCGGCCGAGGGGTTTGATGCATTCATCAATGCTTCAATCGCTGCTGCAGTTGCCGGTGATGTTGATGCTGATGGTCATGTCGAACTGGTCACTGTTTCAGAAGGCATGAATATCAAGGTATGGAGTCGTTCAGATGGCTGGTCCGGTCAGCAGATTGCCAAGCCTCTTGATGACTTTGAGGGCAAGGCCGAGCAGGGGGGGCTCCTTCATCAATCTCGCCCCCAGCTTGCATTGATTGATGTGACGGGTTCAGGACAGCTTTCGCTGCTGCGAAGTCAGTGGGATAGTGTGATCGTTTCAGCGATTGATGTGCAGGCCTCTACGGCAACCCATCAGTCAAGGTTGAACGCTTCTGGCCTGCGTTCCTGGGCGCCGGTCTTGTTGGACAAGTCAAATGGCTCTTCAGTTGTTTCTCTGTCAATCGAGACTGAAGATGATGCGGGTACCCTGAAGATCATGGAGCATGGCCCGGGAGCTGGCCGTTATGAGTTCGTCACCGTCTCCTTCACCGGCAAGCATGATGAAGGTCAGTCGATGCGATCCAATGCAAGTGGAATCGGGACTCGATTCGCTGCACGGAGTGGGGCTCAATGGACGTTGGGTCGTGTCCTTCGCGATGATTCCGGTCCGGGGCAGAGTCTTCAGCCCATGGCGATCGGGCTGGCGGGCAAGCCATCTCTTGATTTCCTGGCCATTGAATGGTCTGACGGTGTCTATCAGACCGAG
This sequence comes from Phycisphaerae bacterium, assembly GCA_002717655.1. Lineage (GTDB taxonomy): Bacteria > Planctomycetota > Phycisphaerae > Phycisphaerales > SM1A02 > UBA1668. Next base: position 24,951 of record PBAY01000018.1, read on the forward strand.
CTGGGTGTGGTTGACCACGTAACCATTGAAGAAACGCAACGCCAGTTGGCCAGTTGTCCGGTTCTCTTTGTTCGAAATGGTGATTCGCAGCAATTCGTAAGCGACTTGCTGGGGGTAGGGGGGATCGGATTCCGAACCGGTCGAGACACGGTGGTGGAGCCACGTCCATGGGAGAAATTCATCTTTCCTGAAGATGTGCTGAGGCCATATGGCGGTCATTATGAACTCGTCATCGCCGAGCCCATGGAGGAATCCTGTTATCTCGATGCCGCGTTTCTTACTTGTTGGCATCTGCCGCCCGGTTGGTCGATGACGCTTGATGAGCGGATGGGGACGGGCTTGCCGAAACCTACCGGCAAGCCAGTGTTCTTTCGAGAGTCGATTCACCCCACGGAAGCATGGAACAACGCGGAAGGTGACGTGACTTCAAGCCTGCTCGCAGTGGATGGAATTGCAGCGGAACCGACACCGCGTGATGTGAGATTTCTGGGTCGACTCGAGACCCCGCATGTCATGGAGATCTCCTTTGGCCAGCCTTTGACTGAACTGGAAGGTTCGCCGGTTCTGGTTCTCGATGGTTGGGTCGAGTATCCCTACTCCCAGACCTGCTTCGCCGCCTGGCAGGCCAGTGCGTCCTACGACCCTCCGACCATTGAAGCTCGTGTTGGAGAGGGTTCCTGGCAGGTCATTGCCGAGAAGGTTGGTTATCCAGCAGGCATGCCACGACAGATGTCCATCCCATTGAATAGGTTGCCCGCTGGAACGGATCAACTTCGAATCAGCACGAACCTTGAAATCTACTGGGATCAGGTGATGGTGGTTGGTGCAGAAGAATGTGAGCAGGCCGTCGCAGCATCCCTTCCTCTGGTTGAAGCGGATTTGTTTCAGCCTGGCTTCCCGGTTCGAAAGAACGGCCCACAGCAGCGTCCTGGTTTTGATTGGAATGAACGCGTGCCGCTTTGGGATACCCGCCATCAGTGGGGTTTCCACACGCGTATGGGTGATGTAATGTCATTGATTGCTGAAAAGGATGGCGCCTTGGCCATCTTCGGTCCAGGGGAGGCCATTGCCTTTCGGTTCGATGAGTTGAATCATCCGCTGCCTGAAGGATGGACGTCGCGACTGGTACTTGAGGTTGAAGGCTGGGCCAAGGATCAGGACATGTTCACACGTGATGGTGTTACGATCGAACCACTGCCGGTCGAGGCAGTCGGGGCGGCCCGTGATCTGCATGAGTCTCACAACACGCGTTGGATGGGCGGTCATTGAGGAGAGTTGCTGATGTCTGAACAGGACCGCCGCCACAGCATCCTCCGAGACGTGCTCCGCCGCAATCAGGTCCAGTCACAGGGTGAGTTGCTGGGATTGCTTGCTGCCGAGGGGCTCTCAGTCACGCAAGCCACGCTCTCACGTGACCTTCGCTCGATCGGTGCGGTCAAAGGGCCAGATGGCTATCAGGCTCCTGCTTCGAGTTCTCTGGACAAAGCGGGCAGGAAGCGGCTTGGCATGCTGCTCAAGGAGCATGTTGACACGATCCTGCCAGCTGGGAACCTGCTGGTGATCAAGACCTCCCGTAACCATGCCGCGATTCTGGCTCAGGAATTGGATACGCTTGCCTTGGCAGGTGTGCTTGGAACCATTGCGGGGCAGGATACGATTTTTCTTGCAACGTCCGGAGCGGGCCCGTCTAAGCGTGTTCAGGCTGAGCTGGCCAGGATCTCAGGCCGCTCCGAGCTTCGTCCGGCATGAAATTGCCGTGAATAATCCACGATTTAAGGTTGTGAAATGGCCGGTGCTCATGAATCATCAATGAATAACGGCTTTATTACCCACCCCTTGCCGATGGGAATCGGCAGATGCCTATTTCTGATCAACCACCAACTCAGGATTCCAAAGCAGCCCAGAGGAGGCCGAGGTATCGCCCTGTTGTAGGGCCGAGGCTCAAGATCCTGCTCGCCGGGATCTTTGCCCTATTTGCCTTGCTGGTGGTCAATTCGGTTTATCTGGTTGCGGTACGGATCATGGGACTGGCCACCGGTGACAGCTATGAGAACTGGTTCTATCTGACCATGTTCCTGGCTCATCTGGTATTGGGCATCATCCTGCTTCTGCCAGTGATCATCTTTGGGGCTGCACACATTCGAAATGCTCACAATCGGCCCAATCGCCGTGCCGTGAGGGTGGGCTATGCCTTGTTTGCCTGCTCCATCATTCTTCTTGTGACGGGTGTGGTGCTGATGCGGGTCGAAGGGTTGATTGATATTCGCGATGCCATGGCCAGAGCGATCATCTGGTGGATTCATGTCACCACGCCTTTGATCGCGATCTGGCTGTTTATTCTGCATCGTCTGGCAGGGAGAAAAATCAAATGGCGTGTCGGTATCGGCTGGGCAGCCGTAGCTGGTGTGACGGCTGTGATCATGGTGGTGCTGCAGTCGCAGGATCCTCGCCAATGGAATATTGAAGGGAATCCTGAAGGGGAGGAGTACTTCTTCCCATCACTTGCCAGAACAGTCTCAGGTGATTTCATCCGGGCAGAGGTCCTCCAGAACGATGAGTACTGTCTGGAATGCCATGCGGACATTCATGACTCATGGATGCATTCGGTTCACAAGTTTTCATCCTTCAACAATCCTGCCTATCTGGCATCGGTGAAGGAAACGCGGGAAATGGCCATGGAACGCGATGGCTCGGTCAACGCCTCGCGTTTCTGTGCTGGCTGTCATGATCCAGTACCGTTCTTCAGTGGGGCTTTCAACGATCCTGACTATGACATGGTGCATGACCCGACGGCTCATGCGGGCATCACCTGTACGGTATGCCACAGCATCAGCAATGTGAATTCTCCGCGAGGCAATGCGGATTACACCATTGATGAGCCGCAGCACTATCCATTAGCCTTCTCGGACAATCCGGCGCTGGCATGGATCAATCGGCAGTTGGTCAAGGCCAAGCCGGAATTCCACAAGAAGATGTTCCTCAAACCACTGCATCAGCAGGATCAGTTCTGCGGTACCTGTCACAAGGTTCATCTGCCTGAAGAGGTCAATGACTACAAGTGGCTCCGCGGCCAGAATCATCTCGACTCATTCCATCTGAGCGGTGTTTCAGGCCGGGGTGTCTCCAGCTTCTACTATCCGCCGGTTGCCGAGGTGAACTGCAATGACTGTCACATGCCATTGATGGCTTCCACCGACTTCGGCGCTCAGCAACGCGATGACTCAGGTATTCCCAAGGTGCATGACCATATGTTCCCGTCCGCCAATACGGCCATTCCGGTGATGGTCGACATGCCCAATGCGGAGGAGACGATCGCCAAGCATCAGGAGTTCCTCGAGGGCGTCATGCGGCTGGACCTCTTCGGGCTCAAGAAGGGCGGCCGTATCGACGGTGAACTCGTGGCGCCGCTGCGTCCAGCTCAGCCCGAGCTCGAGCCTGGCGAAGCCTATCTGCTGGAAGCCGTGCTCAGGACCGTCAAGATGGGTCACATCTTCACACAGGGCACTTCGGATTCGAATCAGGTCTGGGTGGAAGTGACGGCAACCTGTGGAGGTCAGGTCATCGGTCAGAGTGGCGAAATGAATGAAGAGGGTGAAGTCGACCCCTGGTCACACTTCGTGAATTCCTTCGTGCTTGATCGAGAGGGCAACCGTATCTCGCGTCGAAATGCGCAGGACATCTTCACGCCCCTCTACAACAATCAGATTCCTCCCGGGGCGGCTGACGTCATTCACTACCGATTCAGAGTTCCGGAGGATTGTCAGGGCCCCGTCACGATCCGGGCTGTACTGAAGTACCGCAAGTTCGATACGCAGTACATGCGGTTCGTGAATGAGGATGCTGAATGGGTCAATGACCTGCCTATCACGACTCTGGCTGAAGACGTCGTGGTTCTGCCAGTCGCCGGCGGGGTTCCGGTTGAGCCCATGGAAGAGGTGGCCATCCCCGAGTGGCAGCGTTGGAATGACTATGGCATCGGGCTCTTCCGCAAGGGAGATCTTGGTGAACTTCGCGGAGCCGAGGAAGCCTTCCAGCAGGTGGAGGCCTTGGGGCGTTCAGAAGGGCCGATCAATCTCACTCGGGTCTACCTCAAGGAAGGTCGCGTCACCGAGGATGCCCCAGCGGCACTGGCTCGAGCAGCCGAGATGGATCACGAGGCTCGCGAATGGCATCTTCTCTGGTTCGGAGGTCAGGTGGACAAGCAGAATGGCCGGCTTGATGAGGCCATCAGCAAGTTCAAGCAGGTGATCGAAGGTGGATTCGAGCAGGCCAAGGGGCGTGGATTCGATTTCTCCCTGGACTGGCGTGTCCTCAATGAACTGGGCAATACGCTCTATCAGAGAGCCAGGCAGGAGCGAGGTCCGACTCGTCGTCAGAAGCGTGAGGAGCTCATGATCGAGGCTGCGAGGTATTTCCACGAGGCCCTTGCCCTTGATCCTGAAAGTGCCGATGCGCATTACAACCTGAAGCAGATCTGGGCTGATCTGGAGAAGCCTGAGGATTCCTCATACCACGCCGAGGCGCATGCGACCTACAAGGTGGATGACAATGCCCGGGATCGTGCGATTGCCGAGGCTCGTCGGAAGTATCCTGCTGCGAACCGTGCGTCGGAAGCCGTCGTAATCTACGATCTTGAAGACTCGCCGCCTCCAAGCAGCAGATGAGGAATCATGACCGAGCCTGGACATTCACCTGATCCGCACCTCGATGAAGAAGTGCAGAATGATGAGATCATCGGGGTCGTCTTCTGGCGATCCATCACGGTGGTTTCCGTGGTGGCTGGTCTCGCGGTTTTGATCTGGTTGCTCATGACTCTTGGGGATGACGATGAGGAAGTCGTCATTGAAAAGAGCATTGAAGCTCCTGAGGTGCTGGTGCCTGATCTGGCTGTCCTGCCGGATGTCGGATTTACGGATGTCGCCAGCAGCTCAGGCGTCGATTTCATGCATGAGTCCGGTGCTCGTGGTCAGAAGCTCCTTCCGGAAACCATGGGGTCCGGCGCCGCCTTTCTGGATTATGACAATGACGGCGATCAGGATCTGCTTCTGATCAATGGCATGCCATGGCCGGATGACCCTTCAAGCAATCCACCTCCGACGATGGTTCTCTATGCCAATGATGGCACCGGGCAGTTCGAGGATGTGACAAGTCAAGTGGGCTTGGATGAGGCCTTCTATGGCACCGGGGTAGCTGTAGGAGATATTGATGGTGATGGTCGCCGGGATCTCTTCATCGGAGCCGTCGGCCCGGATCGCCTCTATCGCAATACGCCAGATGGCTTCGTTGACATCACTTCATCTGCAGGTGTTTCAGGTGGGCAGGGTGAATGGACGAGCAGCCCGGCGATGCTGGACTATGACCGCGACGGTGATCTGGATATCTTCGCCCCGACCTATGTCCAGTGGTCTGCGTTGAAGGATCGCGCCCTGAACTTCACGCTCAACGGTACGGATCGTGCCTATGGTCCGCCGAAGCAGTATGAAGGCAGTCAGCCGTACTTCTACCGCAATCGGGGTGATGGCACATTTGAAGAAGTGGCTGAGGAAATCGGACTTCATGTCGTCAACCCCTCCACGGGCGTGCCGGTCGGGAAGTCGCTGGCAGTTGCACCGATTGATCTTGATCGTGATGGTTGGATGGATCTTCTGGTCGCCAATGACACGACACGCAACTTTCTGTATCGCAATCTCGGCGATGGCACCTTCGAAGAGATCGGAACCATGGCGGGGGTGGCCTACGATGACCGGGGCCAGGCTACGGGGGCCATGGGAATCGACGTGGCGCATTATCGAAATGATGAAACCCTTGGTATCGGCATCGGCAACTTCGCCAACGAGATGACCAGTTTCTACGTCGGTGATGGACAGCTGTTCTCCGATGAAGCCATTCTGGAGGGCATTGGTTCTCCAACCCGACCACTGCTTTCCTTCGGGCTCTTCTTTCTGGACTACGACCTTGATGGTCGTCTGGACCTGTTCCAGACCAATGGTCATCTGGAAGAGGAGATCAGTGAGATCCAGTCCAGCCAACGCTACCGACAGCCCGCCCAGCTGTTCTGGAATGCCGGCCCTGATCAGGCTGCCTGCTTTGAGATCGTCCCTCCTGAGACGGCTGGTGATCTGGTGACACCCATCGTGGGCCGTGGTGCGGCCTTTGCGGACATCGATGCTGATGGTGATCTGGACATGGTCATTACTCAGGCCGGAGACCGTCCGCTTCTCCTTCGCAACGATCAGTCGCTGGGACACCATTGGCTTCGGCTCAGGCTCGTGGACTCTGTCTCTGCAAATCAGGATGCCATCGGGGCCTGGATCGAGGTGAAGGCCGGAGGCGTCGTTCAGCGGCGTCAGGTGATGCCTACTCGCTCCTACCTGTCTCAGGTGGAGCTTCCAGTGACCTTTGGATTTGGTGAGATTGATCAGATCGATTCCGTCAAGGTGATCTGGCCAGACGGTCAGGAACAGACTGTTGGCGTAGATGGCTTGACTCTGGATCAGTCACACACGATCAGACGCTCTTCTCCCTGAGTCACAAGATCCCGGAGCTTGCAGCATGAGCCTGCTTCAGCATGTTGATCATCTGGTGCTTGCTGGCGATGACCTCCAGGCGGGGATCGAGGCCTTGCATCGACTGCTGGGTGTCCGACCTGTCATGGGTGGTCGCCATCCCAACTGGGGGACCTGGAATGCAATCATTTCTCTTGGTCCTCGAACCTATCTGGAATTGATTGCACCGGATCCCGAGTCGGATCTCTCTGCGGATCTCAGGCCGGAGATCTTCAGCGGTGCGGGTGAATTTCGTCTGACAGGTTGGTTGGCAAATGTCCGTGCCCCGGTTCAGGTGAGACAGCGGATGATTGAGCAGGGGGCTGATCCAGGTGAGATCCTGACAGGCTCCCGTGATCTGCCCGATGGGGGACTTCTGGAATGGTCCTTGTCCGATCCCATGACGTGCATTCTGGATGGGATTGTCCCAGTGATGATCGATTGGGGGGACTCGCCGCATCCTGCCGTCACGGCACCTGCTGGTTGCCGACTCCAGGACGTCGAGCTTCGGCATCCGCAGGACTCAGAGGCCAACGCCATCCTTCTGTCGATGGGGCTCCCTGCAGTGGTTGCTCCAGGGCCTGAGCCTGTTCTGAAGGCGGTACTTCAGACTCCTCGTGGTCAGGTGACGCTGGACTGAGCCCATCCATGTGGCCCGTTGATGCTGATGTCCACTCCAAAAAGAACATCCCCCCGATCCGAAGATCGGGGGGATGCATAAGGTGCGTCTGGAGTTGATCGTCCAAGGACGATCTCATCCTGATGGCACTACATCACTCGGTGATGCAGTAGTTGACACCGAAGGTTTCTTCGGTCCAAGCTGTGCCATCGTTGACGTAGGACACGCCGTCGTCTGCGGACATCCACAGGAACCAGCATTCGCCCTGACCAGCACTCGTTGAAGCAGCGGAAAGCGCTTCGACTGTACCCGCGTAGTTGTTGTTCGCGGTCCAGCCATGCAGAGGATAAACGCCTGCATAGACGATGGTGGTTGCTTCATAGGCACCGTTAGCACTGCTGGTTTCGGAGAAATCAGCAAGATGGGTACCGATGGCGATCGTTGCTTCACTGCTTGGGTCAGCACATGCGCTCCAACCACCACTGTAGACCAGTGCGAGGCCGTAGACGGTTGCTGACTGAACGCCAGTTGCGCTGACTTGAGCTGCGCGGAGGAAACCAGAACCAGTGTCTGATGTACCAGCCGTCCAAGCACCATCGATGGTGGTTGGGTTGGCACCGTTGCCAGTTTCGCAGTTCAGGACCTGTGGGCAGGTAGTGTCTGCACATGCAGCTTCTGGATACCAGGATCCACCAGCTGAATCGCAGTCCTCTGACGTGTAATCGTCGAGGCATGACTCATCAGCCAAGCAGCATGCACCAGTTGCACCAGCACCGAGGCAGGTGACGGTCAGCGTACCAGCACCGGAAGCACCGTTCCAACCACCAATGCGGATGTAGTAGGTGTCACCAGCGTTGACTGGGTAGCCATAGATACCGGAGTAGTAACTCTGGCATCCGGTTTCGACGGAAGCATCGCCGTTGCAGGCGACCTGAGCCAGGCTGCCGCAATCGCTACCAGCGTAGAGCACCAGGGAGGTGTCGTACGAAGCAGCATCGCAGAGGCTGACATCCATGGTGCCGGCGTCGCTGATGGTCAGGTAGAACCAGACGTCAGGGCTTGCACCCCAGTCAAGGTAGGTACCGTCGCACTGCGTAGCATCAGGCTCACCGAAGCCACTGTCGAATGCGTTGGACGTATCGAATGGAACGCCACCATTGTTGCACTCGGTTTCAGTTGCTTCTTCGCAGGTGTTGTTGCTTACGCCACACTCAGTGTCAGCACATGAAGTGCCAGCACCCTCGTATACGCCACCGAAGAGGACGCAGTCATCAGGCAGGAGGTCGTAGCAGTCTTCACCGACGCAGCAAGCGCCTTCGCTTGGGACTTCACATGAGATGGTCATGAGACCTTCGCCAGTAGCGCCTTCGCTCCATGAACCAACTCGAACGATGACGGTGTCGCCAGCGGTCATTGAGTATGTCAGGAGTGAAGTGAAGCCAGTGCATCCTTCTCCATCATCGTTGCAAGCGAGCTGAGTGCCACCACAATCGTCATAAAGAGCGATGATGGTGTCAAAGGCAGCACTGTCGCACGTGGAGAATGTGACGGTGCCGTCACAGCTTGCGGTGTAGCTGTAGAACAGATCGTTGAAGATCTGAGGATCAGTCTGCGTGGTGCAGTCGTCAAGAAGTGCTGGACCAGTCGTAGTTGCAAGCTGGTTGGCGATATTGGTTACGCCATCAGTGATTACTTCTGCGCCGTCGCAGTCGTTGTTGTCAGGAGCTTCCTGGCAGACGACGTCCTGGCAGAGGCTGCTGTCGCCCTGGTAGATACCAGCGGCTGCGGAGCAGTCTTCAGGAGTAGCGGCGAAGCATGAGGCGTCAGCCAAGCAGCAGGCGCCACTGACGCATGCAGCACAAGCGGAGCCCTGGCCGAGCCAGTCGCCACCAAGGTCAGCACAGTCACCAGAGGTGGTGTCTTCTGTGCAGCCATCAACGCCGAAGCAGCATGCGCCGCGTGGCTGACAGTCAGCACCGTAATGGCCGATTGCCTCGAGGAGGTCATCGACGTCGACCTGGCAGTTGCCGTTAGGCAGTGGGAAGCAGTCGCCCTGAGGACGGCTCTCGCCATCGCCAACTTCGCCGAAGGTGCCGATGATCGCAAGAACGTCATCGACGCCGACTACGCCGTCAGGTACGCCAGCAGGACCGCTTACGTCAGCATTGCACTGAGCTGGAAGCGGAAGGTCACAAGCATTGCCACTACCACCAAGGATGCGCATAGCAGCATTGCTGGCGACAGCCTGGAATCCACCGAAGCCGAAGCCGCCGGCAGGATTGCACTGGTAGCAGTTCAAGTCACCGATCGTGGAGATCGCAATACCGGTCTGACCGTTAGTGCCGAACTCGTTGGTCGGAATGCAGGATGCCCATTGGATACCAGAGCCGATGCCCCATGGTGCCGTTGCGGTGATGCCGATGAGGTCATAACCAGCAAGGCCCCAGTTGGGATCTGCGTCAGGAGTACCAGCAGCATCTTCACTGGCATAGCCGACGAGGCTGACGCCGCCATCTTCATAGTTGTTATAGAAGTTGGCTTGCATCCCGGAGATGCCTGCGACACCTGCATAGCCATTCCAACCACCGACAACCATCTGCATGGATGAGGCGGAGAGGCCTCCTGAGTTATCGAAGTCTTCAAGGACGCCAATGTCATAAACTGAGAACGAAGCCTCAAAGTACTGGTTTGCCAGGATGTTGGAAGGATCGATGCTGGAACCATCGTCCAGACCAATCTGATCCATCAACACGGAGGCTCCGCCAAAGGCGGTACCAGCAGTGAGACCCAAAATACAAAGACAAGTGGGTACGGTTTTCATTTCTTCTATTCCCCTCCAATTGGGAACACGGGTTTAGCGAAACGGTTCATTCCGATTCGCGGGGTGAAGCCTCACACTCCCCCCACACAATTACGACACACACGAGGCATACAAATCAAATACACACACACAAATCAAACACACGAAACACGAGGGCATGCCGTTTAGCATGTCCAGGTCAAACACTATGGGACTCAGGTAGCTTCTCCCGCTCCTGATTTAGCGTTACAGCTGTCATTCTGGCTGACTGAAAACGCTATTTCCCTCTCGAACCAATGCCCATTCCAAGGCATATCTCCTATCCACTTTGGCCGCCAAGACCCCTGTTGTCAAGAAGTTGTCGGGCAAACACTCATATCAATTGACGTCAGAATCGGAGAAATCGGATTTTCAGGCCTCCCAGAGGGGTGGGGGGTTGTAAACCTCTGTCGTTATGGGGTTTGGGGTTGATTATTATCGAAAAAAAACAGCCTCCCTCAGGGCCCCATGAATGGGGGTGCCAAAGGGAGGCTGTGGATAAGTGATGATTACTCGAGCAGGGCCAGCCTGCCAGAGGCATCAAGGGCTGATGGTCTGTCCATCATTGGCGGATCCTGGGCTGGCCAGATCAGCCAGAACCGCCCAGGTGTATCCATCAGGCGAGCCAGCTCCGTCACCAACCAGTCCAAGTGAACTACCAATGGTTGTGCCACCATTTTCTTCAACACCGATGTCTACCGAGGTCATGCCAGCGGCAGGGCCGTTGTTGGCCGTCATCGTGCCTTCATACGAGATGAAGTGGGCTACTGCTCCACCAATGTCCAGACAGAGGCCATCTGGGGCACCGTTCTGGAGGCCATTGGAAGGCAGAATGATGGAGTAGATGGTGTAGCCACTGCCCGTTTCGCCGGCGGTGAATTCGGTTCCGACAACAAACGTGTTGTAGGAGTTGCCGTTGTTGCCGTTGTAGAGCGTCACGGTGCAGTTGGCGGCATCAACGCCGTCGAGCAGGACCACTTCGATCATCTCGTCGACATCGCCGCCGCCGTTGTCGTAGTGGATCTCATTGATCCAGCCACCACCGGCCACCTCTTCACATTCGTCAGGAATGCCGTTGCCGTCTTCATCCTGACTGGTTCCGTCTGCGAGATCGCAGACATCGCCGACACCATTGTTGTTGCAGTCCAGCTGGTCAGGGTTGAACAGGTCGCAGTTGTCGAAGTCATCAGGAATGCCATCGCCGTCTGCATCTGGTGCTGTTCCGCCATCGCCACAGTCAGCTCCACCGAAGGTGTCGCCATCAATGGTGGTGCCAGGTGAGAAGAGGCTGCCATCGAGGGCAACTTCGCTGTGCTTGAAGAAGCTTTCACCGAAGACGTCAGGGAATCGGGTGATCGACTGGTTGTCGCCACCATCGCTGCCGTATTCGTAGGAGTCGATGACCGTTCCATTGGCATCGGCAAGGGTGACCGTGTCGCCACCATTGTTGAATCCAAGGAAGCCAGCGGAGGCAACCTGAACGACTGCACCACCGAAGTCGCTGGTGAAGGTCAATGGGTCACCGCCACCGAAGACGATGATCGCACAGCCATCAGCCAGTACTGGAGTTTCTGGCGGGAAGGTGTGTCGTACGGCAACGGCGTCTGAAATCGTGCCGCCGGCAAGATAGAGGTCGCCGCCGGATTTGTTGACGATTTCCACAAACTCGTCCTGTGAGCCATCGCGGACACCATCACTGTTGGCATCGCCAGGGAGGTCGGCTGCGGGATCCGCATGGATCTCGTTGATGACGACCACGCTGCCTTCGCACTCATCTGGAACACCGTTGCCATCAGAGTCCTGCGAATCGCCATTGTCGATGTCGCATTCGTCGGCTACGCCGTTGCCATTGCAGTCATTCTCGCACTCGTCGGGAATGCCGTTGCTGTTGCAGTCGCTGGAGAGGCCTCCATCGATGTCACAGTCATCCGGGCTTCCGTTGAGATTGCAGTCTGTTTCACAATCATCAGGGATCTGGTTGCTGTTGCAGTCGATTCCCAGATCACAGGCATCGCCTTCGCCATCGCCGTCACAGTCCGCCTGATCAGGGTTGAAGGTGTCGACGCAGTTGTCGGCACAGTCGGGGACACCATCCTGATCAGCATCATCCTGACTGCAGGCATTGGCTTCGCCTGGAGTATCAAGGCAGCCAAGGTTGAATGGGGCCATGACCCAGTCACCGGTGATGTCAGGGCAACGATAGCCGCCGATGGCGGTGTAGATGTCATCTGGGCCGATGGTGACGTCGCAGTAAACGACTTCGTCTTCACCTGCTCCGATCAATGCGACGCAATCCACGGTCTCTTCCCATGGGGTGCTGTCGAGCGTCCCGTCATCATCAAGATCAAGGTCGATCGTGCCATTCAGATTGCAGTTTTCAGGCAGATCGAGGCCGCGGACCAGAAGGTGCGTGACTGGGTCATTGTTCTCGAAGACATTCTCAAGGATCTGGCTGTAGTAGCCATTGCTTCCGATGGACTGGCCATCAAGGCAGATGACGGTTTCCAGATGTCCAAGAGGGCTGTCGCCGGAGCCATCGCCGATGACAATCCAGGCGTAGCCATCAAGAGAATCGCCAGGGGTGCCGGCGATCTCGAGATATTCGTTGGTATCTGTGCCGGAATGGTTTGTTCGCAGCTCGTTCATGGCCAGGGAAGGAGTTGGTGGGGCACATTCGTTGCCGAATTGTGCAATCACCTCAAGAAGGTCATCCACATTGACGACGCAGTCGCCATTGGGGGCTGGAGCCACATCGCCGGTGGGTCGGAACGTTCCGTCTCCACTGTTGTTGTAGTTGGCGATCACGGCCAGGACGTCATCGACGCCAACCACGCCATCAGGGTTGCCATCTCCACCTGAAATATCACCGGCGCATTCCGGCAGGGGATCATTGCAAGGGTCGGCAGGAACCGCAATTGCAACTTCGATCTGTTCCACCCAGTGGACATCGGGGTAGCCGATGTTTGCCAGATCGGTCCAGTTGCCTACGCTGCATGAGCCGTCAAGCGTTCTGATCCAGCTTGGGCTGCTCTGTCCAGCATCATTGGCTGCGATGCTGTGTGAATTCTGGGAGGTGGATTCGTCAACGATCAGTTCAATGAAGAGGATGCCAGCAGGTACGACCAGCCCGTCAAATTCAAAGGTCTGGTAGAAGGGCTGATCGTTGGCTGAAATGGTTCCATCAATGCTGCCAATGAAGGCCAGGCCACTGGCTGGATTGCCATCATCATCGCTGTAGACATTGACCGTAGCGGTCAGATCTTCAACTGCTTGTTTCATACCCCATGTCACGCATTGAAGGCTGATGTCGTTGCCGCCAGTATCAAGGTTGGAAAGGTCATGGCTGCGGCCATAGGCCTGACTTGACGTGCCGGAGCTTCCTGAGCACACAAGGCTATCTCCGGTGAGATCTATGATGTCTGTTGATTCACTGAATACCCAGACATCGTCATCACCACAGAAGTTCGTTTGGCCTCGCTGGGATCCAGTTGAACTCTGGGCGGATGATGTGATTTGCCCGGGCCGAGCAGACATGGCTGCAGGCAGAGCAAGTCCGATAACGGATGTCAGGGCGACGAGACCATATACGGTGGTTCGACTGGCGATCATGTTCCTTCTCCATCTCTCCAATAGGAAATCGCGGGGCGGGGTTGCAGGCATGCAACGATGGCTCGACAGCTCGAGCTGCTAAGCCATCATTGCTTGCTGCTAATACATTACCCTGCCTTGCTCCAGTTCCAAGGGGAGTTCCTCTCAGAATTGGTGGAGAAGGGATTTAGTGCTCGTTCAGGCCCCTCGAGCCAGCTGGTCGCTGGGGCTCTCCAGAACACCACTTTGATCAAGCTGATCAGTCAATCCCGAGGCCACCTGGACTCCGCCAGGCGTCGCTGGGTTGGCGGTATTGATTTCAGGAGCCTGAATACTCAGGGTCAGACTGCCCTCATTGGCCACCTGAACGCTCAGATCAATGGTTTCTGATCCATATCTGATTCGGATATTCGGTGCCAGTGAGTAGATCCTCTGCCTGCTTCTTGGCGTGCAGGCCACCATGTCAGCCTCTCTGAGCAGTCTGAGGTTGTGGCTGACCAGGCCGATGCTCTGCCCGGTTTCCTCAGCCAGTTGCCCGACAGCCCTTGGTCCCATGGAGAGATATCTGATGATCTCCATGCGCACAGGTCCGCCCAGAAGTGACAGGACCCTCGTGAGGCTTCCATTACTCTCGATTCCCCCCCCGCGTGTTCCGTTGGTGTACGTGTGCATTGTTTCCTCCCAGCACTGCAGTTGGTGCGGGGTCCAACTGCATAACGGTAGAGAGCTGCCAAATAGCCGCTTTCCTCTAATTAGTGTTTCGCGATACTTGCTGTTCCGGGTGCGTTTGAATTACCAGATGCCCGGATCATTCTTCAATTACTGCTGAATACGCCCCTGAGAGGGGGTAGTGCGTGACTATTGAAGAAACGATTGAAAATCGCTTTTAACAATGTCCTATGGCGTTTTTTAGCCAATCGAGTTCTTCAGGCAGCCGGTGATGCCGAATTTCTGGATTGCCGTGCTACCAGAGCATGTAGATGAAGCCGATGGCGATCAGTACTGCTCCAAACGCCACGATTCCCCAGCCGATTCGTCTGGCCAATCGCTTGCCTGGGGTGATCGGCATGGACATGCTCCTGACCTGAGTGGTTCATTCATGCCTAATACCGAAGGTGGGACTCGAACCCACACTCCCTTAACGGGAAACGGATTTTGAATCCGTCGCGTCTGCCAATTCCGCCACTTCGGCTTTCTGCAAGCAATGGCCAGCTTGCAAGTGGGGGATGATCCTCTGTTGTGGCCTCGCGGTCAATCCCTGTCATTGACGTTGGCCTGACAATCTGGCTTTGCCATGCCTGTCCTGAGTACACTAGAAGCATGAAGCGTACCCCCTCTAAACGTCAGCCAGTACAGGAGAAAGCTTCTGGCTCAGGCCCATTGGTTCCTGTTATTGCCATCATTGTGGTGATCAGCCTGATCTTATGGTTGATATCCGGTCCTTCCGTATCGACTCCAGAGCGTGAAGTGGCGGCCGGTGGATCAGCCAATCAGTCATCGGTGATGGAATCAGCTCCAGTGGCCAATCTTCCTACCCCGGTTCCATCAGAGCCGGAACTGCCTGAAGAGGATCGTCCAGCAGCTCAGATACGTGTCGTACCTGCATCGGTCAGCATGGGGTATGTCCGTCCTGAAGAGGTCCGGCGGTCAACTGTTCAATTGACAAATACGTCGAACAATCCACTTGAAGTGACAGGTGTCAAGCGTGGTTGTTCCTGTACTGAAGTAGAAATGACGCCAGGCACATTGCTTCCAGGACAGAGCATGCCATTGACGACAGTCTTCACGGCGGGATTGACTCCGACGACGAAGAACAACAAGGTCAAGGTTCAGGTCAAGGGTCACAAGCC
>PBAY01000019.1 GCA_002717655.1 Phycisphaerae bacterium
CCCGCCGGCAAAGCTCGGCTGACGCTGCTCGATCCAGTTGGACTCGGGGAAAGCTATGCCGGATTCATGCATCTGGCTGACGTTGACGAAGCCCCAATACTTCGACGCGTGTACAGCGAGTCCAGACATATCGATGAACAACTGCTCGACATCACCGACCACATGCAGAATGTCATTCAGACCTACCTTCGCAATGACTACGAGACGATTGAGGAATACAACCAGCACGCCGGGCAGATCGCAGAGCCCTACCATTTCCTTGTCATTGCGGACTTCCCAGTCAACATCAGCGAACAATCAAGCAAGAGATTGATGAGCATCATCCGCAGCGGCACTCGATGCGGCGTCTACACCATTCTTCTGCGGGATCTTCGTCGCCCATTACCGCCAGGCATTCATGAGTCTGACCTTCATGCCGAACTGACCACCATTCGCCATGATCAGGATCAATGGCTGCTTCGTTCAGACAAAATCGGTCCGACACCGATTGAGATGACGCTGGAACCAACCGAAGCAACAGCCAATTCCATCCTCAAGCGAGTTCGAGATGCCAGCGAAGCGACGCATCGCGTCGAAGTCCCCTTCCGAATGATCGCTCCTCCTGAAGACGAACTCTGGTCAGCCTCCACACGCGATGAAATCCGTGTTTCACTCGGCCAGTCCGGCGCCAACAGACAGCAGTACCTGAGGCTGGGACGTGGCACCGCTCAACATGCATTGGTGGCCGGCAAGACTGGATCGGGAAAGTCCACGCTGATGCATGTGCTGATCACCAACCTCGCCATGTGGTTCAGTCCCAATGAAATAGAGTTCTATCTGATCGACTTCAAGAAAGGTGTCGAATTCCAGATCTATGATCAATACCAGCTTCCACACGCTGAGGTCATCGCCATTGAATCGGATCGCGAGTTCGGCCTGAGTGTCCTGCAGAAGATTGATGTAGAGCTGAAACGACGAGGTGAACTCTTCCGAAAACTCGGGGTCCAGGATCTTGCTGGATACCGGGATGCCTGTGACGACCCGTTGCCGCGTGTCCTGCTCATGATCGATGAGTTTCAGGAGCTCTTCATCGAAGATGACATGATCACGCAGGAAGCCACGTTGCTCATGGACCGCTTGGTCCGTCAGGGTCGAGCCTTCGGCATGCATGCACTGCTGGGTTCTCAGACACTCGATGGCGTCTACTCACTGGCCCGGAGCACCATGGGCCAGATGGGCGTCCGCATCGCGCTGCAATGCTCTGAAGTCGATTCGTACCTGATTCTTTCGGAAGACAATCCTCATGCAAGGCTTCTGACTCGGCCAGGTGATGCGATCTACAACGATGCAGGCGGCAAGCTGGAAGGGAACAGCCCTTTCCAGGTCGTCTGGCTGAACGAAGAGGATCGAAGGGCCAGCATGGATGCGATTGCAAGAAAGGCCGAAGCAACCAACCTGCAACGTGAACCGTTTGTTTTCCGAGGGCACGTCGCAGCCGAGCTGGAGTCGTGCCATGGTTTGATGAGCGATCTGGAATCACCCTGCGAAGATGCCGAAGAACCTTGCATCTGGCTTGGGGATGCCGTGGCGATCAAGCCCAATACCTGCTTCACCCTGCCTTCGGTTGCGGGCGCAAATCTGCTGATACTTGGACAGAACGAGAAAGCCGCCAGCTCCTTGTTGGAAGCTTCGATTCTCGGGCTCGCCGCTCAGGCAACACCACATGAAGCCCCGAGCTTCATCATTCTGGATGGCCTGTCCCAGTCCAAGGGCCGACTGGCACAACTGGCCGAAGCGCTGCCACATCAGACCATGTGCCCATCGGACCATGAACTGGAGTCCACGTTCGACGCACTCCATGCAACGCTGGGCGAGCGGCTCGCCAATCCCCGCCAGAAACATCATCCGCTGCATGTCGTGATTGCCGGCATGCATGGCTGGAGAGGACTTCGTCGAAAGGAAGACGACTATTCATTCTCAGCCGAGCAAGGACCTCCCAAACCCGATGCCATTCTGGCTTCGGTTCTCAAGGAAGGCCCCAGTGTCAACATCCATGTCCTTACCTGGATGGATACGATCAACAACCTGACGCGGTTCCTTGATCGCACCACTCAGCGTGAATACGGCAATCGAGTCCTGTTCCAGATGAGCCAGATGGATTCAAGTCAGATCATCGACTCGACTGCAGCAAGCAGACTTGGTGAAAACCGCGCCGTGCTGCATCGTGAAGAATTGGGTTCAATTGAAAAGTTCCGACCATGGGACAAGCCCGACATGGACTGGCTGCTGGAACAGGCTGCGAAGTTGAGCAGGTAACCCGATCAGGCCGCGCGCATCTTCATTCGAAGTCCCGCCTGCCATTGTTCAGCAGACTCGCGGGTGGAGAAACGCGCCAGGATGATCGGCACTGCATCAAGCGTGCACACGACCCAGGGATCAGTCGAGGCACTTTCCAACTTCAGAATACGGGTCGTCACGGCGGATTCAAACTTGTGAGATGAAGATGCATTCATGGCATTCATGTCCTTGTGCTTTCAGGCCGCAGGTCATGGCGACCTGTCTTGAAGATCTGCGAAAGGAGCCACAGTGCTCCATTCCAGCCCCCCACCATCGACCCCCCTTGCAGGCTCCTGAACAAAAAGCTTGAAATATGCCGCATCGGGCCGGCTGAAGGCCCAAAAAAGGCCCCTCAGGGCCCATAAATGGGCCATGATGGCCCTTAAGGGAGTTGGAAGGTGATCTTCCGGCGTCTGGTGATACCATGCTCATCTCAGGGCGATTAGCTCAGTTGGCTAGAGCGCCTCGTTTACACCGAGGAAGTCGCTGGTTCGAGTCCGGCATCGCTCATTTCATTTGTCTCGCAACGGTTGCCTGTTGATGAATATCTTCCGGATCATCTCAAGCCCACGCCTAGTGGGGCTCGCAGCCATGGCCACCCTTGCGGCACTTCTTGGGTGCGATCCCATTGAACGCGCCAATCCACGGCCCAAGACCTCTTCATCCAAAAGCATTGCTGACTTCGATGTTCCGAACATCATGCGCGGAACGGTAGGTGCAGAGACGGTGATGATCGGCCACGCCGATCGAACAAGCTCGTCCTATCAACCCATTGTCGTGCGTGGCTACGGGCTTGTGGTCGGACTCAATGGCACCGGATCAAGTGATATTCCACCTACGATCCGTGCGCACATGATCAGTGAGATGGAACGCCGAGGTGTTGGCTCGGAGAGCATGGGATTCGGACATCTCAATCCGGATGAAATGCTGAACTCACCTGATACCGCAGTAGTGATTGTCGAAGGTGTCATGCCACCGGCTGCAGTTGGTCGGTATCGAACTCCACCAGTTTCCGGTCGCCGACCAGAAGTCATCGAAGGGACACCTTTCGACGTACGCATCTCAGCCGACCCCCGCACTGGCACAACCAGTCTGGAAGGTGGTCAGCTGTACACCACGCAACTTCGGCCAGGCGGCCTCACCACCGGAAGTCGACAAGCCAATCATCTTGCAGAAGCTTCCGGCGCCATCTTCCTCAATCCATTCGCCGAGCCCGGCGGTGAAAATGGAGGGAATGTCAACATGCTGGTCGGGCGGATCCTTCATGGTGGCGAAGCCACTGAAGATCTTCCGATTCGACTGATGCTCTTGAATCCCAGCCATACCCGAGCTCGTTTGATTCAGGATGCCATCAACAGACGTTTCCCAAGGGAACCCGGACAACGAAATCCCACCGCACACGGATCCAGTGATGCGTTGGTGGAAATCACGGTTCCCGGATCCCACAGAGAAGACCCTGAGGCATTCATGCGACTGCTTCGCCACACCACACTCAGGCAGGCAAACGCCGAAGCTGTTGCCATGAGTACCCGGCGTCTGCTGCTGGCAGATGCCACTCTGGCACCCTCCGCCTACTGGCGATGGTGTGCACTTGGAAATCGCGCCATCCCCTTCGTACGAGAACTCTACGAATACCCGGAAGACATTCCCAGACTTGCTGCCCTCCGAGCTGGCGCACGACTTGAAGACCCCTTGGTCGGCAAGCCTCTGCGGGAAATGACTGAAACAGGATCACTGGCAGCGCAACTCGAAGCCACGGCACTGCTGGCTGATCTTCCGGAAGATCCCAGAAACAACATGGCGCTCCGTATGCATCTCGATGCAGCGGATACTGAACTCCGACTCAGATCCTATGAATCTCTGGCCACCAAACGTGATCCCAGTATCAGGCGGGTGGATATCCCGAAGAAATTCCAACTGGATCTTGTCAGCTCGAATCAGCCAACCATCTATGTGACCCAGTCCGGACAACCTCGACTGGCAGTACTTGGTCGTGACCTTGAGATCACCTCACCGGTAACCGTTTCGGTGTGGGACAACAGGCTCATCGTCCGGGATTCCCAGAAGCCTGAGAAAGTCGAGCTCTACTATCGTCCCCCTCAACAACCCACCGGACGTGTCTATGAGGTCGATCGCAACCTGGGTAAGTTTCTGGAATTTCTCGCCCATCGACCCACACCCGAAGACCCAAGGCCAGGCCTGAACTTCTCTTACGCAGAAACCGTCGGAGCAGTACATCAGATCTGGAGGCGTGAATTCATCGCTGCGGACTTCAAGGTCGAGCAGGACCGGATCATGGCTGAAATCCGCCGAGCCGGAACCATCGACGACTATGAGGTACGCCCGAACTTCCCGGAAGAGATGGAAGCCCCTGCCGAGGACCCTTTCAGCTACCCGGAGACCCGTCGCCAAGGGGATCCTCCGATCCTGGAAACGGCCTCGACTCCCCCCGCTGAATAGCAAAAATAAGTGCCTCAGAGCCCCTCAGCCCCGTTTCTACGGCCCTGAGGGCGGGTTGTTCGATATCATAGAAGTGCCTTTTCTGGGACCCCCAAGGTTCCCGGACTTCACCGGACGACTAGACGCCTGACAGGAGGTCAGACGAACATGCGGCTTGCCAAGGTCACACTTGCTGGATTCAAATCATTTGCAGATCCCGTTGACTTCAAGTTCGACGCGCAACGCGTTGGAATCGTAGGTCCCAACGGATGCGGTAAATCAAACGTCGTTGATGCGGTCAAATGGGTGCTTGGTGAAAGATCCGCCAAATCCCTTCGAGGCGCAGCGATGCTCGACGTCATCTTTGCTGGTTCTGCCGTGCGCAAGCCTCTGGGCGCCGCGACGGTCACGCTTTCATTTGAGAACCTGCCTGATGCCAAAGGTGAACGAACACTCCCACTTGATGCTGATCATGTCGATGTTGCCCGACGACTCTATCGCGATGGCCGCAGCGAATACCTGATCAACGGCCAGAAGGTCCGTCTCAAGGATGTCAAGGATCTCTTTGTCGACACTGGTGTCGGAACAGCTGCGTATTGCATCATTGAACAAGGTCGCGTCGCAAAGCTCGTTGACGCAAGCCCGATCGAACGACGAAGCATTCTTGAAGAAGCAGCCGGCGTGGCCAAATTCAAGCTTCGACGAGTCGAGGCTGAACGCAAGCTTGAACGCACGGAGACGAATCTTGTCCGCACCCGTGAACAACTTGCGTCGACTGAACGCCGGCTTCGTATCGTTCGATCACAGGCAGAGAAAGCACGCAGCTTCCGCGAACTGGATCTTCGCTTCCGTGAACAACGAACAACGCTGGCCATGGACCAGTTCGACGAGATCCAGACTCGACTTGTCGGACTGACAAGCAGGCTCGCCGACCTTGGCAACCAGCGACAGGCCCTTCAGGAAGAAGTGAACCGACTCGAAGCCACCTATCAGGAAGCGGAAATCGCACGCCACGAACTTCGAGATGAACTGCACCAGATGGACCAACGCATGCTCGAACTCGATGGCACGATCGAGCAGGCGACCCAACGGCGCGATCTCGTACAACGACAGCGATCCGAAGCCGAGGACCAGCTGTCAGAAGGCCGCTCAACCCTCGAATCCCTGGCCACCAGAGCACGCGAACTTCTCGCACTGCATGAAGATGCCCAGGATGCACTGGCCGCGACCGCAGAGCAGCTTCAGGACGCGGAAGCTCGCGTCGATGAGCTCTCCGAAACAGCCACGACCCTTCATCGTGATGCCGAACGTGCCGCTCAGGAAGCGGACATGGCCCGCGTGGAACGAGAGCGGCAGTCGAATCGCCGATCCCAGATCGATGCAAGCCGTCGAGCACTCGAAGGTCGACGCAAGACACTGGAAGAACAGACGCAGCGAATCGACGCACGTCGAACCGGGCTGTTGGAAGAACGCTCAACTCTGGAGCAGAATCGCAAGACGGCCGAAGAAGAGATCCACGCTGCACGGGTTGAGGTCGAACGTGACGAAACGATCCTGAGAGAACATGATGATCAAGCGACGAAGCTGAGCAAGCAGCATGGCGATCTCGCTCAGGAACTGGCTGATATCCGACACCAACGCGCCGGCGTCGGCTCAAGGCTGCATCTTCTGGAAGAAATGCGTCAAGCCAGAGAAGGTCTGACAGATGCCGTGAAGGGCATTCTTGATCAGACGGATCGCTTCACTGGAGTCCATGGATTGCTTGGCGATCTGGTCGACACCTCCCGAGAAGATGCCGCACTGGTCGAAGCGGCGCTTGGCCGCGATCTGGAAGCCATCGTCGTCCGTGATCTTGACACACTTGAAGCAATCCGCACACATCTTGTCGAGACTGGTGGCAGTACCACCGTGTGCCTCACACAGGATGGCACGCCTTCGGCCACAGCACTCCCGGACGGACTGCATGACATACGACACATTCTGGATCTGGTGACCCCGAATCCGCATGCTGCCCATGCAATCTCCCGCATGCTCGCCAACACAGCCATTGCACCTTCAATGAATCGCGCGATGGATCTTGCACGTGGCCCACTTGCCGGCTGGCGTATCGTTGTTGCCGATGGCCCTGTCATCGAAGCCGACGGTCGCATCAAGGTCGGGCAATCCCGCGGCGGCAGCACCAGTGGCTGGCTTTCCCGCCGTCTGGAGATGGCTGAACTTGATGGCGAAATGCGAGGACTCGATGATCGCATCAGTCTCATGGAGAATGACCTCGCGGATCTGCTTGCAGAATCAGAGGAAGCACGAACTCGCCAACACGAGACATCGCAACGCCTGAACAATGCGATGAATGTGGTTGTTGATGGTGAATATCGACTCCAACGTCTCGACAATGATCTCCACCGCGTGCAGCGTGATCTGCGAAGCGTCGATGCCGAGCAGGACGAACTTTCAACACGCATGCGACAGCATGAAATCGAACTGACCTCACTGGCAGAGCAGGCCCGCACCGTCGAGGAAACCTGCAGACAGGCGGATGCCAAGCAGGAAGAATGCGAAGCCACAGCCAAAACTCAGCGCCAACGCTGGCATGAAGCTCAGGAACAACTCGCGTCCGCTCGCGTGGATGTCGGCCAGATCGGAGAAAAGCTGGAAGCTGCACGCCGCGACCTCCGGCACGCCGAGACGACTCGCGAAGACAACGAGGCAAGACGTCGCGAGGTTCAGGAACAGCAATCACGCCGAAGCGGACAGGCTGATCAGTTTGATGCCGCCATCATCGAGGCGGAGCGGGAAATCGAAACATGCTCGGCACGCCGTACTCAGGCGGAATCAGAACACGGTCAGCTGGAACAACGCAT
This sequence comes from Phycisphaerae bacterium, assembly GCA_002717655.1. GTDB lineage: Bacteria > Planctomycetota > Phycisphaerae > Phycisphaerales > SM1A02 > UBA1668. Next base: position 7,617 of record PBAY01000019.1, read on the forward strand.
GACTGAGATGGCCGAGTCGCAGACCTCCTCGGGCACCTCTCTTGAACAGGCACGCAAGCAGCATTCCGTGCTTGAACGTGATCACCATGCACTTGAGCTCACACGTCGCGAGACAGAAGTCAATCGGGAGCATCTGGAAGATCGTGTCCTGGAAGAACTTGAACTCGATGTGAGTCAGGCCTATCCGGCCTGGAAGGAAGCGGACCGTCCCGCGATCAATCGCGCCGAAGTGGAAGAGGAAGTGGCTGAACTGCGGCAGCAGATCAAGTCACTTGGCAACGTAAATCTCGATGCCATCGAAGAAGAAGGTCAACTCGAGGAACGCAACGAGGACCTCGTCAAACAGGTCGAGGACATCGATCAGGCCCGTGAACAACTTGAATCGCTCATCAAGGAACTCGAAGAAGTCAGCCGGACCCGATTCGAGGATACCTTTGCGACGATCAAGGAATGCTTTGCCGGGCCACAAGGCACCTTCAGGCAACTCTTCGGCGGAGGCAGCGCCGACCTCCAGATGGTTGCTGACGAGGATGGTGAAGTCGACATGCTCAACTCCGGCATCGAGATCAAGGCCAAGCCTCCAGGAAAGAAGCCGCGGGTCAACAGCCAGCTCTCCGGTGGTGAAAAGGCCATGACGGCGATCGCCCTGCTTCTGGCGATCTTCAAGTCAAAGCCATCACCATTCTGCATCCTCGACGAAGTCGATGCCCCACTGGACGACGCGAATGTCGAACGGTTCCTCGGGGCACTGGATCAATTCCGTGGACTGAGCCACTTCATTATCATCACGCACAACAAGCGAACCATGATCGACTGCGAACGCCTCTATGGCGTCACGCAGCGAGAACGAGGCGTTTCCCAGCGTGTTGCTGTTCAGGTGGACGAAGTCGGAACTGATGGCCGCATTTCCAAGAAGGCGATCGAACGACAGGAGGAGGAAGAACCTGCTCAGGTCCTGCCTCTGGTTGAAACCAACAATCCACAGAATGATGAAGTCGCTGCGGCAGTCGCCACAACGGAAGCAACGACTACAGCCTGACCCGCATCATTTGAACCAGCGTTTGCAGCAATCCACGACGATCTGCTGCATCTCGGAAGCCTGAACGCTTGGCATGCCACCTTCCTGCGATGGATTCGGGGTGTTGTAGACATGATCAGCATCATGAATCAACCTCATCATGGCTCGCTCCCCAGCAGCCTCGGCAATCAACGAGGCGTCATCCGGCGACACCGTCGGATCGGACAGCCCGTGAATGATTGAAAGTGGTGCACGCAGCCTGCCAGCCTGAGTGGGGAGATCATGCCCTTCCGGATCAGCCTGCTGCTCCCGAAGCCAACCGGCATCGATCTGGAGCTGCTGACCGGTTCGAGAGGACATCACCTGGATACTGCCGTTTTGACGAAACTGGTCCTGCTCGGCATCGCTGAGTCGGGAAGCCATGGCGGGCGCCGAGGCGGTGATGACACCTCGCAACGAAGCCATCCGCTCATCCTCAGCATGTCGACCTGCAGCCAGAATGGCGGTCACCCCACCTCGGGAATGACCGAAGAGTGCGACTGGAAGTTCCGATCTTTCCAGCGTCCCCTTTCGAATGGCATCCATGACACACAGCACATCCTCGACCTGTCGGTTCCAGGTATCCAGACGAAATCGATCGACATCAATTGACCCATGGCCATGCCCCATTCCGGAGTGGCTGAAGTTGAACCGCTGCACGATCAGATGCTCGGTGACCAGACGGTCTGCGAGACGTGGGATGAAGCCGTAGTCCTTGTAGCCCATGAAACCATGAAGCAGAACAACCACACCCCTGGGCTTCTCATCAGGAACATGAGCCGTACCGACCAGTGGCTTGCCCAGAGCTCCCGGAATTTCCCAATCATGACTGCTCGACATGTCAAAGCCTCGCTATGACTGCATCCGCAAATTCAGCTGTCCCGAGTGTGCCACCAAGATCGCGAGTCTTTTCTCCTGCCACAAGACAGGCGTTGTAAGCATCCCGAACTCGATCGGCGACGTTGCCATATTCCGCTACACCTCTGGTATCGGCCAGATGTCGCATCATCATGACCCCGCTCATGATCAAGGCAAGTGGATTCGCCAGATTCTGGCCCGCGATATCCGGTGCCGAGCCATGAACTGCTTCGAATACAGCTGCATCGTTGGCACCGAAGTTCGCACCAGGAGTCAATCCCAATCCACCGACAAAGCCAGCACAAAGATCTGAAATGACATCCCCATAGAGATTCTCACAAAGCAGCATGTCGAATCGTTCTGGATTCTGAACAATCCTCATGCAGCCGGCATCGATGATGAGTTCTTCATACTCGAGCTGGTCTTTCCATTGCTCGAACTCCTCGCGTGCACAGCGAATGAAGAGGCCATCACCCTTCTTCATGATGTTGGCCTTGTGGAGCACCGTGATTTTCCTGCGTCCACGGGTGGCCGCATAATGGTAGGCAAACCTCGCAATCCGCCGACTCGCCTTCTCGGTAACCACCTTCAATGAAGTCACGACACCGTCGGTAATGACATTTTCAATACCTGAATAAAGCCCTTCGGTATTTTCACGGATCACGATCAGGTCCACACCCGGATCACTGAAACGCGTCGTCATACCTGCCATGGACCGGACTGGACGCACCGCACCGTACAGATCAAGACGCTTTCTCAGGGCGACGTTCACTGAGGTGAAGCCTTCACCAATGGGAGTCGTGCAGGGGCCCTTCAGCGCCACCCCATGCTCCTGAAGTGCCTTGACCGTTTCCGTTGGCAGAACCTCCTCGTGCCCGGCTTCGATGGCCGCAACACCAGCCAGTCGCCGCTCCCAGTTGACTCCTGCGCCAGCAGCCTCCAGGACCCGACAGGCCGCATCAGATACTTCAGGCCCAATGCCATCACCTGGGATCAGAACTGCTGTTGGATTCATGAAGAGTCGCCTCCGGTTACCGCTGACTTGATCAAGACCACAGGATACCTGATGTGGATGATCTACCTTTCCAGATAGAGGCCCTCAGTGGCTTGACGGCAGGCTCCCCCTCCCTGAGCATGCCTGTCATGGCCACGTCATCAACCATTGATGTCCTGATTCTCGGTGGCGGTGCTGCCGGCCTGTGGCTTCTGGACGATCTCCACCGCCGCGGCTACAGCGTCGCGTTGGCAGAAGCTTCCTCCCTCGGGAGCGGCCAGACCATCTGGTCTCAGGGGATCATTCACGGCGGACTCAAATATGCGCTCCACGGTCGAGCTGGAGGTGCGGCAAAGGCTATTCGCGGCATGCCATTGCGATGGCGAAGATCGCTGGCAGGAGAACACAAGCCGAACCTCTCACGAACACGCCTGAGAGCCGAGTATTGCTGTATCTGGGCACATACCGGTATTCGCTCTCGCCTTGGCCTGCTTGGTGCCTCCTTGAGTCTCAGCGTGAAACCCAGGAAGCTGCAGGAAGAAGAAAGGCCTGCACCCTTGAAGAACTGGAATGGACCGGTATTCAGACTCGGGGAACAGGTCATCGAACCTGGCAGTTTCCTCCAGGATCTGGCTGATCAGCATGTCCCTCGAATCCTCTCTGTCGATGGCCCACAAGGCATCGAGATCACCTCCGCCTCTCAACTTGGCCGAGGCGATGCGCCAGTAGAGGTCCAGGAAGTTCATCTTCGCTGCCCAGGGGGCAAGTCATTGACCATTCGCCCCAACTGCCTCGTGCTGGCGGCCGGCGACGGTAACTCGAGAATTCGAAATCGACTTGGACTACCCGTCAATCACATTCAACAGCGACCTCTGCAGATGGTGATGGTTCGAGGCAAGCTGCCATTGATCAACGGTCACTGCATTCGTCATGCTCATCCATGGCTTACGGTGACGTCCACCTTCGATCATGCCGACCGGACAATCTGGCAGGTCGGTGGGCAGGTAGCCGAAGAAACTGCGAATGCCCCGGCGATCCAGGCCATTAACCGCGGACGCGAGGATCTTGCCATCGCCTTGCCGGATGTTGATTTCTCTGAAGCAGAATTTGCAACTTATCGAGCCATTCGTGCAGAAGGCACGGCCAGTGGCAAACGTCCCGACCGCCCCACCGTGTTCTTTGATGGAAACGTGGTCACGGCATGGCCGACGAAACTGGCACTGGTTCCGATGTTGTCCGACACGATCGTTGAACATCTTGATCCACCTGCGGGTCATCCTGAATTCGAAGCCCCCGACCAATGGCCTTCGGCCACGGTGGCCATTCCACCCTGGGAACTGGAGTCCTCATGGATCAGCGGCCACTAGGCAAGACTGGGATCAACTGCAGTCGCCTCGGCTGGGGCGCCTTCAAGATCGGACGCAATACGGGAACCAAGTTCCCTTCCAGCTATGACCTTCCTTCCGAAGAAGAAGCGGTTAGATTGATCCATGGCATGATTGATCTCGGCATCGACTTGATCGACACTGCACCGAGCTACGGGCTGAGCGAAGAACGTCTGGGAATGGCGCTCAAGGATCGTCGTGACGGGGTGCTGCTGAGTACCAAGATCGGGGAACAGTTTCAGGACGGCGAATCACATCATGATTTCACCTCCTCCGCCGCAGTCAAAAGTCTTCAGGAGAGTCTCAGACGACTGCAAACAGACCATGTCGATCTGCTTCTGGTTCATTCAGATGGACATGATCAGGAGATACTTGCCGACGAGGAGTACATCGAGACGCTGCTGTCAATGAAGGAGGCTGGCCTCACTCGGGCCATTGGCTTCTCGGGCAAGACACCCGACGGAAGCCGCTCAGCGATGGACTGGGCTGATGTACTCATGATCGAATATCACCCAGAGGATCGATCCCACGAGGAAGTCATCGCCGAGGCCGGCAGGAAACAGGTGGGTGTTCTCATCAAGAAAGCGCTGCGAAGCGGACATCTCTCGCCAGATGAAGCCTTGCAGTTCCTCTACCACGACTCACCAGTCGCCGATCACATCACCTCACTGGTCATCGGCAGCCTGAGCCTGAAACGCATGCGAGCAAATGCAGATCTGCTGATGTGATTCATTGAGAGAATCACACACAAAACGGACGCCGAATGAACCGGCGTCCGTTCAAGAAATGTCCAGGTATTGACGTTGCTCAGCTGGGTATCGCGATCACCATGCCGACGACCAACCGGTCTGGATCCGAACCAATCCGCTCACGATTGGCTTCATAGATCCTGTACCAGTGCTTGGTATGTCCCAGTTGATCCTCAGCAATTGAACTGAGCGTTTCACCATCATCAATCGTGTGGGTCCTGCCATCTGGTGCCTTGATTGTCTTTCGAGAAGAGGATGTGACCTGACGAGCCGGCGCTGCTGGAATCTTCAGCTCCTGCCCCACTCTCAACCACTCTGCATCGACGCCCGGGTTGGCATCCGCGATGCGATTCCAATGTCTTGCAGAACCGTAGTAACGCTGCGAAAGATGCCCCATCGTGTCGCCTGGCTTGACCACATGGGTCCCTGGGCCAGCAGCCGCCGGCTTGGAGGATGCCTTCTTGGCAGCAGGCTTTGCTGGTGTTGAGCCTGCAGAGGTCTCCTTTCGGGAAGTTGCTGCTGGAGTGGATGCGGGCGAGCTGGAACTGACTGATTCTCTGGCTCTGGCAATGGCAGCCTTGGCTTCAGCTGCCCGAGCAGCAAGCGTATCAGACAGCGGCTTGCCCATTTCGAGTGTCGTGCTCTTGACAGCGGGAGGCTGACTTGAAGACCGGGACATCGAAGTCGTGACTGAACGAGATGGTGCAGCGGGTGCCTGCTGCCTTGGGGGCGTGCTGACTGGAGCAGATGCCCTGGACAAGGCCGCCCGGTCCACAGATGAAGCCCGCGAGGGTGTCTTCGTCCGGGAGGAGGAGGCCCCGGACGTCGACACGAGCAATGGATCACTTGGTCGGGTGGAAGTCTTTGTCGTGGTATCCACCATCGACGCCGGGTCATTCCCAAACCAGGCCACAAGTACAACAAGTCCCAACACCGACAACAGCAGCAGCGCCTTGGTCCCGGCAGTCATCTTTGACGTCTCCGTACATCAACGTGAAATGTGTGCCCCTCTGTACTTTCTTTCGGCAAGACTCGTTCAGAAAGATGAAAAAGCCCTCGGAACTTGAAGTTCCGAGGGCTTGAATGCAGGATCAGGTTGATGGATCAGGCTCCAGCGGGCAATGCACCTTCTGGATCAGCATCAGCCGCTCCAGCCAATCCATCCTCTTCAGTCGCCGTATTGGCGTCGCTCCGGCGGCGATAGACCAGTGGAGAAGCGATCGCGATGGAGGAATAGGTACCGACGATCACACCAATGACAAGGGCGAAGGCGAAGCCGCGGATACCGGTACCGCCTGTGATGTAGATGATCAGGACGGCGATCAACGTCGTGACCGAGGTCAGCACTGTTCGACTGAATGCCTGATTGATCGAATTGTTGATGATCTTCTTCGTTGGAAGTGGTCGCTTGCCACGATTCTCTCGAATACGGTCCAGGATGACGATCGTATCGTTCAAGGAGTAGCCGATGACCGTCAGCAAAGCCGCCACAATTCCGGTGTCGATCAGGAACTCTTCCATGAGCAGATTGCTCCAGAAGAATTCATAGGCTCCCAGATAGCCCGAAAGAGCGAGGAAACCAAGCACGATGATCACGTCATGGCAGAGCGCCACGATGGCAGCCAGTGAATACCAGAATGATCCGAACCGGATCCAGATGTAGAACAGGATGCCTGCCAGAGACAGGATCACGGCACCAATTGCGTTGGCCGTACGGGTCTGAGCCACGCTTGGAGCGAAGCTGCTGACCTGCTCGAAGCTGCTCTGACGTTCCAGCGCGGTTGAAATCAGATCCCACTCACGACTCGCAAGCCTGGAATCGACCAGCGCGCTGTCATTGCGGATGTAGTTGATGTCCGGATCCATGACGGCAATCGCCACTCCCGAGAAGTCGCGTTCCCCTGCCGGGGTGACACCGAAGACACCCACTTCACGTCCTGCGGTATCCATCGAGAAGTCAGGATCCTGACGAAGCCGGTCCACTCGCTGGGCCACATCTTCAAGGGTCACGGAAGGCTGGATATCCTCGATGAGAACAAGAACACCACCTTTGAATTCGCTGAGATCTCCAGGCAACCCTTCTCGACCGAGTTGATCACCGACTGTGGCGGCATCGATCGGTCGAGTGAACTGGGCATAACGCTTGGATCCACTACCGGCGAAGGTCCTGCCGGGTGAGATATCCAACTGATCACCGAATTCCACCAGCAGCTCAGCCTCGACCAGATCCTGAATGGATTCGTTCTCACTCATCTCAGGTGGATTGGAAATCTTGACCTGGAAGCCGTCGGCAACCGTCTGACCGGTGGAATCCACACCCGTATCACCAACGGTCAAGACCTTGGCGAAGCGGAATTCACGCAGCAGTCGATTCTTGAAGCTGTCGTCATCACCTGCCTGATCAGCAAGACCACGGATTCTGGATTGCACGGAATCAGGGCCCATGTGAGGCAGCATCAGTCGGCCATTGCCATCATCGCGAGTCTGCATCGTGATGGAGACACCACCACGGAACTCGGTATCGAACATCTGCTTTCCACGTGCGAAGAACAGCACGCAGGAACCGACCAGCAGGCAGAAGCTGAGCGTCCAGAAGAGCCCCCGAAGCCCGACCCAGTTGATGTCAGGACGCAGCAGGCGACCCAGGGCAGGAATGGTGGACGCAAGCATTGGAAGCTTGCGGATCTTCAGCACGCTGGCGTACAGATCGAAGATGACACGAGTAACGAACAAACCGGTGAACAACGTCGCGATGATGCCGATGGTCAGCGTCAGGGCAAAGCCTTTCACTTCCGTCGTGGGCTGCATCAGAAGCAGAACTGCACAGACGATGAGGTTGGTCAGGTTTGCATCGACAATCGTGCTGTAGACCCGGTTGTATCCCTCGCGAATCGCTTCACGAAGGTCACGAGCACCGTGGATTTCGAGCTCTTCACGAATGCGTTCATAGATCAGTACGTTGGCATCAACCGCCATACCCATCGTCAGGACGACGCCTGCAAGACCTGGGAGCGTGAACGTCCCCTGCATCATGTCCATCACGCCAAAGATGATGATTCCGTTGAACAACAGGGATACATCCGCCACGAAACCAGCGAAGAAGTACCACAGCAGCATGAAGATCGCGACGACGATGATGGCCCACATGAAGGCATCAAAGCCACGGTCAAGATTGTCTTCACCAAGCGATGGGCCAAGGACGCTGACCGCGATCGGCTCAGGTGAAAGGCGTGCTTCCAGTGACCCTGCGTCAAGAACGCGATTCAGGTAGGCAATATCCTTGGGGCTGAAGTTGCCTGTGATGATGCCGTTGTTTGAAATCTGACTCTGGAGGGTCGGTGCCGAGTAGACCTTGCCATCCAGAACGATGGCCATCGGCTCACTCGTATGCGGCCCCGTCAGACGAGCCATGCGGACACCACCACCTGCATCCAGACGGAAACTCACCGCTGGACGACCCATCGAGTCAACCGTCTGTCCGGTCGATTCAAGGGCCCAGTCACCACCACGATCATGGGTCATGCTCTTGGGTTCGGAGGTATAGATCAGCAGGTAGATCTGCCCATCATGCTCCGCGGCCTCAAGACTGCGACGAGTACCAAAGTAGGACTGAGGATTGTCCTGAAGTGCCTGCATCTCTTCCGGTGTTTCAGCCCATTGCTTCAGATCATGAATCGGGAACCAGCGGGCAAAGGCCGAGTCCGTATTCTCAGGACCGACTTCAGCCAGTTGAGCCCGTAGATCCGCAACACTGATCCCCTGTGCCAGACCGACTCGCGGCACGATGTAGAACTCAAGAACACCGGCTCCGCGAAGCAATCGCTTCAGATCTTCAGGATCGTCCAGACCGGTACGCTTGGATTCATAGGCGGTCCAGGCGTCCATCACCTGAGACAGATCAGCTTCCAGATCAGGAAACTCCTGGACGATCTTCGACATGGCCAGTGCACGCTGGGATTCAGCGAAGACACGCTGGCCATCGGCATCCAGAGCAGGTGTACCGTCGGGATTGCGAACCAGCTCTCGCTTCACGGGAAGATCAAGCATTCGCACGACCCGTGAACGCTGCAGGCTCATGGAGAGAACCTGCTCATAGAGATCTTCGTAATTGATCTCGGCATCGACCAGCTTCCGCTGGATATCACGACGCCCCGCTACATCATCCGAAGAGGTGGCTTCGAAGGCCTGAAGTTCAGCTTCCTGCTTTCGCATCTCGTCGAATGCGACCTGCAGCTCGGCAACCAGACGACCCCGATCACCCTTCTCACCGAAACGGGTGGCAGCACTGCCTTCCTTCAAGGCGGCATCCAGCTCCGAGGCCTTGATCTCCGTGGCGTGAACCAGCGCATCGAGCTCCTGCTCGAAGGCATTGGCCAGTCCCTTGACTTCCTCATTGGGCAACGGCATGACCACTTCGATGCGGTCCGTACCCAATGGAGTCATTGCGATGTCAAGAACACCCTGAGGGTTCACACGGTCCTTCAGGACATCGATCGTCTGGTCCAACACCTGTCGGCGGTTGGCGCCCTCGGGCATGCGAACCGAGTAGACGAGACTTACGCCGCCACTGAGATCGCGTCCGAGACGAATCTTCTCACTTGGTGGGATGAACGCCCACACACAACCGCCGATGATGGCGACAATCAGGACAATCTTGGCAATCAGGTTCTGCATACCTGTGACGGCCGATGAATGGTGAGGCCCCTGCGGGATCACGAATCAGCGGCTTTTTCTCCTGGTTCAAGTACCTGTTGAATGGCTGCTCTTGAGAAGGTCATCCGGGTGTTGGATGACTTGTCGACATTCAAGACCACGAAGTCACCCTTGACTTCAACGACCGAGCCCATGATTCCACCGATGGTTTGAACCGAAGAGTTCTTGCCAAGCGATGAAAGCATGTCCTTGCGACGCTTCTTCTCCTTGCGCTGACTCAGGAAAGACATCCCGATGAACAAGAAGAGAATCACGAAGATCCACAACATCATCTCTCCACCAAACAAGCCTGGCGGCTGGCCTTGTGCACCAGCTTCACCCGTTGGCAACGGTTGCCCGGTGACGGATTCTGCACCACCTCCAGCACCGCCCAGAGGAGGTTGCGCAGGTGGGCTGGCCTGCCCGATGAGTTGAAGGGGGATTTCCCCCAGGAGACTGCCTTGGTTCATGGAATCTCTCGTGTGCTAGGGCCCGCCGGAGATCAATCCGAGGGGGTTCAGGGTGGATTAAAGGGGCATCTTGCCTTCGGTCGAATCCTGCTCCAGAACCGGCCAGGCCCGATGGAGACAAGACCAAGCATCTTCTCGTATCGCCCGCCGTATGTCCAGCATCAGGCGCTGGAAGTGCCTCAGGTTGTGCTGGCTGACCAGAATGGCACCCAGCATCTCACCCGCCTGAAAGAGGTGCCTGATATAGGCCCTGCTGAAGCCTCCAGAGCAGGCGACGCAGTCACAGGAGGGGTCGATAACGTTGTCATCCTCTCGGAACTCGGCGTTTCTGAGCTGAATACGCCCGTTCCGGGTGAAGGCGCCCGCATTTCGACCGTTCCGGGTCGGGAGGACACAATCAAACATGTCCACGCCCGCACGCACTGCTGCCAACAGATCACGCTCATACCCGACCCCCATCAGATATCTGGGCTTCTCCTCAGGCAACAGCGGAGCAGTAAAGGCCACAATCCGATGGATCACCTCGGGTGTCTCGCCGGTGGCGACCCCCCCGATGGCATAACCGGGCAGCTCCACCTCTGTGATCGCCTTCGCGGAACGCGCTCGTAGATCCTCATGGGGGCCACCCTGAACAATTCCAAAGAGACTCTGTGTTTCAGAACGGGCATGAGTCTGAACACATCGATGCAGCCAACG
>PBAY01000020.1 GCA_002717655.1 Phycisphaerae bacterium
CTTGCTCCATCGGAGGCGGTGAGTTCCGCGACCTGGCTCCAGGTGCCGCCGGTATTGGTGAAGACGTAGGCACTACCGGTAAAGGAGTTGGTTCCCGAGGCCCCGATCACGCAGGTGTCACCGTCGATGGCGACGCGGTCGCCGAAGAAGTCGTAACTTGCTCCATCGGAGGCGGTGAGTTCCGCGACCTGGCTCCAGGTGCCGCCGGTATTGGTGAAGATATAGGCACTGCCGGTATTGGAGTTTGTTCCCGAGGCCCCGATCACGCAGGTGTCACCGTCGATGGCGACGCTGGAGCCGAAGAAGTCGTAACTTGCTCCATCGGTGGCGGTGAGTTCCGCGGCCTGGCTCCAGGTGCCGCCGGGATTGGTGAAGACGTAGGCACTACCGGTATAGGAGTTGGTTCCCGAGGCCCCGATCACGCAGATGTCACCGTCGATGGCGACGCTGGAGCCGAAGAAGTCGTAACCTGATCCATCGGTGGCGGTGAGTTCGTTGGACGTGCTGACTGGTGTAGGACCCCAGTCACCGAATCCGGTTCCGGCGATACTCAGCGACGCGACGGCCGCCACGATGATGGTACGAATAATCATGATTCACTCTCCCACGGGCACCATTGCCCAAGCCCTCAGTCTAGAAAATGGAGGAATGGAATCAATGACAATTGGTGATCATTTGGTCGCGATGCGGTTTTCACCATCATCAACCGCAAACACATGAGCCTGGGACAGATCTGCCCGAAGGGAAGCCGAGTCACCTTCGCGCAGTCCGGAACCGGAGGCGATTCGAGCCGTCATTCTTCGGTGATCGTTTGCGAGGATCACATCGGTTCGATCACCCAACTGCTCCACCACATCCGCTTCACCGGTGAACATGGCATCGCCATCGGAGGCGAGTTCCAGATGCTCGGGTCGGATTCCCAGCGTGATCTGTTGACCAACCGACAACGATGGCCAGCGATCCTTCGGCAACTGGATGCGCACTTCCCCGTCAGCCTTGAACATCAGGCCATCTTCGATCACACCTTCGATGAAGTTCATCTCGGGCGTACCGATGAATGAAGCCACGAACCGGTTGGCCGGCTGTTCATACAACTGAGCCGGTGGCCCACCTTGCTGCACGACGCCATCCTTCATGACCAGCAGTCGATCACCCAGAGTCATCGCTTCTTCCTGATCATGCGTGACATGCACCATCGTGGCACCAAGCTGTCGATGAAGTCGACGCAGTTCTGTGCGCATCTCGCCACGAAGTTTGGCATCCAGATTCGACAATGGTTCATCCAGCAGAAAGACGCTCGGGTCACGAACGATGGCCCGCCCCAGCGCAACACGCTGCCGCTGTCCACCGGAGAGTTCGCGTGGACGCCTGTCCAGCAGATCTTCCAGACCAAGTACGACCGCCGCCTCATTCACCCGTGACTGGATGTCCAGACGCTCCTTGCGTGATGCTCCTCGATAGGAGCTGGAGAACACGGCCTTGATTCTGGAGGCATGCCTGCGACGTCGCAGCAGTCCAAAGGAAAGATTCCGACCCACGCTCATGTGGGGATAGAGCGCATAGTCCTGGAACACCATGGCGATGTCCCGATCTCTTGCCGCGACATCATTGACTCTTCGATCTCCGATGAAGATGTCACCGTCGGTGATGGATTCCAGGCCCGCGATCATGCGCAGCGTTGTACTCTTGCCGCACCCCGATGGACCGACCAGCACGATGAACTCACCGTCACTGATATCCAGTGAAACGCCATCCACCGCCCGGACGCCGCCGGGATAGGTCTTGCCAACTGATTCAAGCCGAACACCTGCCATGATCAACCCTTCACTGCTCCACTTCCGATGCCTTCTACGAAGGCACGCTGTGCCGCAAAGAACAAGACGACACATGGAATCATCGTGACGACACTCACCGCCATCAGGAGATGGACATTCTCCAGACCACCATACTGGTTTCGGAATGAATTGAGTGCCAGCGCCAGCGTCGATTGATCATCCGAATGGAGGTAGATCAACGGGCCCAGGAAATCATTCCAGACGAAGATGAACGTGAAGATGGCCGTGATGGCCGTCACCGGCGTGCACATGGGCAGAATGATCCGCCACCAGATCCCCAGCATGCCATACCCGTCGATCCGAGCCGCTTCGATCAGCGACTCGGAAATCTGCGCGATGAACTGCCGGTACATGAAGATGAAGAACGCACTGCCGAAGAACGCCGGGATCACCAACGGCAGAATCGTGTCGATCCAGCCCAGCGAACGGAAGACGAGGAACAACGGAATCATGGTCACCTGAGCCGGAAGCATCATGGTCGCCAGCATGATCAGGAACAGAAGTCCCCGACCACGGAAGCGGATGCGTGCAAAGGCGAACCCGACCAGACTCGAGGAGAGCACCGTCCCCACCACGACCAGCACGGTGATGACGATCGAATTGGCCAGTGCATCGAGAAAACCCTGCCAGGGTTCACTGCCCACCTGCTTCAACGCCTCGGAATAATTCGACCAGTGGATCGACTCCGGCCAGACCGCGATGGTTCCCCCACCTTCGGCCACGGCCGCTGCGCGATCCGGTGATTCCAGACTGATGACCAGCATCCACCACAAGGGGAAGAGCATGGCCACCGTTACGGCCACCAGCAGAACACCGACGAAGATACGTCCAGTCCAACGTGGCATCATCGCAGCCCCTCGTAATAGACCAGACGAGAACTGCCACGCAGCGTCAGCAACGTGAGCGCGAGAATGATCAACAACAGGACCCAGGCCATCGCCGAGGCGTAGCCCATCTCATAGAAATCGAAGGCCTGGTTGTAGAGATACAGCACGTAGAAACGAGTCGAGTCACCGGGACCACCACCAGTCATCACGAAGGCCTGTGTGAAGACCTGGAAGGAACCGATCAAGGACATGATGACGTTGAACAGGATGACTGGCGAAATCATCGGCAACGTGACGCTGAAGAATCGACGGACCGGGCCGGCACGATCGATCTCCGCTGCTTCGTAGAGCGAGCGAGGAACATTCTGAAGACCTGCCAGATAGATCATCATGCTGCCGCCGACGAGCCACAGACTCATCAACGCAAAGGCGATCACACCGAATGACTCGGCATCGCGGACGAACCAGTCCGGGGCCGACAGGCCAACCAGAGAAAGCACTGGATCCAGCACCGCATTCATCAATCCGCTTTCGGCATTGAAGACCCAGCGGAATAGGACCGCCAGACCAACGCCGGCAAGAATACTTGGGAGATAGAAGGCTGCTCGGAAGAATGCGACGCCTTTAATCCGGATACTCATCAGAAGTGCGAGCACCAGGGCCACGCCCTGGCCAAGCGGGACGGCGATCACGGCATAGAGACCGGTGACCACCAGACTGGTCCAGAACACGGCATCTCCGGAGAGCAACTGCTCGTAGTTTCCGGTACCCAGATATCGAGCATGATCAAGACTGGTGATCCCCTTCCAATCCGTCAAGGAAAGAAGAAGCGATACGCCGATCGGGAACGCCATGAACAACACGAACCCGATGATCCATGGTGAGACCAGCAGCCATCCGCTTCGCTCTTCACGCAGACTTGCCGAATCCGGTCTTGAACGTCGCAACAACCAGACACCGAAGATCAAGGCCACAAGCAGACCCGCGACGGCGATCAATGAGAGCGTGGCCCATGGCATCATCGGCGCATCAGACTGAATGCGAGGGCTGCTGCGTTCCTGTTCCCATTCATCCGAGGCCTGAGCAAGTGCTTCAGCTACGGACAGATCACCCACTCGCAACGTCTGATCAAGACGCTTGGCCAGAATCGCTTCCAGCTTGGGATTCGATGGCCACGCGACCACACTCGCAACTCGGGCTGGATCAAGAAAGTCACGGTCACGCGAAGGTGGCGTGTCGGGATCGATGAAGGCATCACTCCGCGCAACCTGCTCATTGGTAGGAATGGCAAGACCCAGGCGGGCCTGCTGAGCCTGGGTCGTGCGCCCCGTCAACCAGGACACGAGTTTCCATGAATCCTCGGGATGGGCCGACTGGGAAGAAATCGACCAGGCCACCGTCGCGATCATGTTGGCTTCCGATTCACCACGAGGCAACGGGGCATAGTCCCATTTGAAATCACGGATGGTCCGGTAGGTCGGAACGACCCATCTCCCAAAGGGGCCTGCAAATCCAAGTGTTCCGGTCAGAAATCGTGACGCGGGATTGGCTGTTTCCGAACGCCCGCTGGTCAACGTGTTCGACTCGTCATGCCGCCAGGCTCGCAGACGGTCCAGAACCGACATGACCTCCGGATCCTCGACCAGAATCTCCCAGTCATCTCCGACCAGTCTCACACCTTCGGTCCACAGCACCGCTCGAATCATGCTTGCCCAGGACACGAACTCCGCACCGGTACAGTCGGGCAGTCGTCCGACTGCTCGCGCTGCTTCGATGAAGTCGTCCCAGGTCCAGTCCGATGCCGGTCGACCAACACCTGCTCGCTCCAGCAGATCCACGTTGTAATAGAAGCCTACGGTGGTGAAATCCTTGGGAATCCCCCAGAGACTCCCCTGCCCGATGCGGCCGTCTCCGAATCGAAAGGCATCGACGGTCGCCGGAAAGAATTCGCTCAGTTCGAAGTCAGGTGCGGTCCCCTCATCTGCCAGCCGTTCATCCAGCGGCAGCAGAAGGCCCGCCTCGGCAAAGGAAGCGAGACGCTCCGAACCCAGATAGAACACATCCGGCGGATCACCGGCAGCCATCATCGTCTGGAGTTTCGTATAGAAGGAACCCGCATCTCCGGGATTCAGACGAGTCACCCGCAATTCCGGATGCGCCGCTTCGAATCGCTGCAAGGCATCTTCGACGATGGCATCCTCTTCAGGACCACCATCACCGGACCAGTGCATGACCACCAGTTCCGTACGTTCATCCAAGGCTACCGACTTGCTCCAGACTCGAGCAGCAACTCTCCAGAACGCCCACGTAACCATCACGACCGCAGCCACGACCAGCAGAATGCGAGCCCAATGAGCAGCACGAGCAGACCAGGCTTGAAGCGTTGATGTGGTTCGGGGAGCCATCATGATCATGAATCGTATAGGGTTATGGCTTACATGATGCCTGCGCTTCTCATCCTGCTGCTTACCGCCCCTGCCGCCATACTGGACAAGGTCACCTGGCCACCTGCGCTGCCCGTGGCCGAAGCCACGAATGGACAACAGACCACCCTGCCTTCATCCATCAGCGGCAGTCAGGACGCCGAAGGCCTGTGGAACCTCCATTTCATGCTGGATACCGGTGATGAGATTGCAGCCGCTGCACTGGCGGGCAACTTCAACCACTGGAGTCGATCAGCGACGCCCATGCATCAACGTGAAGACGGAATCTGGATCGTGGATCTCTCTCTTCCTGATGGAACCTGGTGGTACAAGTTCGTTCTGGATGGCGAAGTCTGGCGTGCTGATCCACTCAATCAACAACTTGCGCCGGATGGCCATGGTGGAAACAACTCGGTCCTTCGACTTGGGCCTGAAGCGAATCTTGATGCATCACTGGCTCGTCTGGGAGATGGTCACATCGATGCTGGCGGCCTGGCCCATGACCCGGACCGCGTGCTGTATTACGAACTCGTCGGCGAACAACAGGTCAAGATCAGACTCCGAACACTTGCACATGACGTTCAGGAAGTGCAGTTGTACCAGCGGGACATTCCTCCAACTTCACTCAATCCGATTCTCGGCAATGATCAGTTTCAATGGTGGGAAACCGTTGTTCCTTTTCAGAATGGACTCCCCTACACCTTCGTCCTCCGTGATGATGGCCAACGCCAACAGGCACCACAGCAATACGTCATGAGCGACACGAATCAAGCCGTACTCACTACACCTGACTGGGTCCGAGATGTGGTCTGGTATCAGATCATGATCGATCGTTTCTGCAACGGAAGCGACCGCAACAACCCGGATCCCATGCGGCCGTGGACTTCATCCTGGTACGGACAAAGTCCCTGGGAAGGAACGGATGGCCAGACCTTCTACGAATACTTTGTCTTTGATCGTCGATACGGCGGCGATCTCCAGGGCCTGCGATCCAAACTGGACTATCTGAAGGAACTCGGAGTCGATGCCCTGTATCTGAACCCGGTCTTCCAGGCCGAGAGCCTGCACAAGTACAACGCCACCAGCTACATCCACATCGACGAAGAATTTGGTGCTGGCAACGATTACACCGCTGCGGAACGGCAGGAAGATCTGCTGGATCCCACGACCTGGACCTGGAATGAAAGTGATCGGCTGTTCCTCGAGTTTCTCAAGGAAGCCAAGTCCCGCGGATTCCGCGTCATCATCGACGGCGTCTTCAATCACGTCGGAGTGAATCATCCGGCCTTTCAGGATGTGCTGAAGAACGGCGAGTCCTCGAGATTCGCCGACTGGTTCCAGATCAACTCCTGGGATCCCATCGACTATGAAGGATGGGGCGGCTTCAAGAGCCTGCCGGTCTTCCGCAAGGATGATGAACATGGCATTGCATCCGCCGAGGTCAGAGAACACATCATGCACATCACTCGCCGTTGGATGGATCCTGACGGCGATGGCGATCCCTCGGATGGAATCGATGGCTGGCGACTTGATGTTCCCAATGAAGTTCCACGCCCATTCTGGGTGGAATGGCGCAAGGTCGTGAAGTCAATCAATCCCGATGCCTACATCACCGGTGAAATCTGGGACAGAGCGGATGAGTGGCTCGATGGCGAGACCTTTGACGCGGTCATGAACTATCCCTTTGCCGAACACACACTGGCCTGGATCGGCAACAGGGAAAAGACGATCACACCGACTGAACTGGATCAAAGGTTGGCTGAGCTGCGCATGGCTTATCCTGATTCGGCGACCAATGTCATGCAGAATCTGCTCGACAGTCACGATACCGATCGGCTGGTGAGCAAGATCCACAATCCGGACCGGCCCTACGACGAAGGCAACCGCGAACAGGATGACGACACCTACGATGGCTCCAAGCCATCGCCTGAGGCTTACCAACGAGCTCGGATCGCCGCGTTGATCCAGTTGATGTATGTCGGCACCCCCATGATCTACTACGGTGACGAAGTCGGCATCTGGGGATCGGATGATCCCAACAATCGCAAACCGATGATCTGGCCGGAACTGGAACCCTTCGAGGATCCCGAGTTCAAGTTGATGCCGGAACACCTGAACTTCTATCAGCAAGCCATTGCCGTTCGCCAGAATTCCCCCGCGATCAGAAGAGGTGATTTTCAGACCGTTCATCTTCATGATGACAACAACACCTGGGCCTTCACAAGATCGATGGATGGTGAGGAGATTCTCGTCGCCATCAGTCCCAATGAACATGAACAGGACATTGATCTCACCAGCCTTGGTGATGGATGGGAACTGCTGATGGTCACCCCCGCAACCGATGCACTGGACTGGCCGGTGGTGAAGATGCCGCCACTGAGTGCTGCAGTGTGGCGACGAATGCCATGACCTCGAACAGGCCGCACGCATTGTTCAGCAAGCGAGCTGCCGGCGCACTGCTCCATCCAACCTCTCTGGCAGGAGGGCATGGCATTGGTGATCTTGGTCCTGCCGCACGTTCATTCGTGGATTGGATGCACGAGGCGGGTCTCGGACTCTGGCAGATGCTGCCAATCGGCCCGGCAGGACTGGGTAACTCTCCATACAGCGGGAAGTCCGCCTTTGCCGGCGAGCCGCTGCTGATCAGCCTGCATGACCTTGCCGAAGATGGACTGCTGAAACCCTCCTCGGTTCGATGCCCGAAGGATCTGAATCGGGAACGTGTGAACTACGTTGCCGCTCGCCGGTTCAAGAAGGCCCGCTTGAAGGAGGCCTACCTGAACTTCAGCGCATCAAGACGGACCTCATCCAGATCCTTCAGGGAATTCAAGCAAAGAAACCGCTACTGGCTCAGTGGGTGGTGCGACTACGCTGGCGGAGATCATGATGAACATGTTTTCCAACAGTACATCTTTGATCGACAATGGAATTCACTTCGAAGATATGCCAATCAACGCAAGGTTCGACTGATCGGGGATCTGCCGCTCTTCGTTGAACTGGATTCCGCTGATGTCCAGCAACACCCGGAATTGTTCAATCTTGATCGTGACGGCAAGCCTCGAACCGTGACCGGAGCTCCACCAGATGGATTCAACAGCGACGGTCAGCTGTGGAGGCATCCTCACTATCGCTGGGCCTCGCATCGTGCGGAGAACTGGCGTTGGTGGACGGCACGTTTCAAGCAAGGTCTTGAACGCTTCGACGCGATTCGACTCGATCACTTTCTGGGCTTTGTCCGGCTCTGGCATGTGCCGGCCTCGGCACCGACTGCTCGCCGCGGCACATGGAAACCCACTCCCGGAAGAGAACTGCTCTCGATCCTGAGGAAGAGGATCGGCCCGCTGCCGATCATTGCCGAGGACCTTGGGGCCATCACGCCGCCAGTCGAGCGACTGAGGAATGACTTTGGATTCCCCGGCATGAGAATTCTCCAATGGGCATTCGCCAGCTCCACAAGTACCGACCTGCCCCATCGTTATCCCAGTGCCGCCGTCGTCTACCCCGGAACCCATGACAATGAAACCGCTACCGGCTGGGCTCGAAGACTGCCGAAGGAGCAAAGACGGAGGTTCGAGGCCTACGCTGATCCAAATGGCGCGCCCGCCCGGGCCATGGTTCGACTGGCCATGACTTCGCCAGCGGTATGGGCCATCTCGATGGTGCAGGATCTGCTGGAACTTCCTCCGTCAACCAGAATGAACCGGCCAGGAATTCCCCGGGGCAACTGGACTTGGAGGCTCTCCGCGGGCACACTGTCGAGCCACCAGGCTGGTCGTATCCGGAATCTTTCCGAAGCGAGTGGCCGCCTCCCAGGAGTTGCTTCGTGACTGATCGGAATTCAAATGACGCCCAGCATCAGAAACTGGCCGACGATCCCCGGGCCATCCGTCATCGCCTGAAGTCTCTCTCCAAGGATCTCTGGTGGTCATGGAATGAGATTGCGCGACGGCCATTCGCCATGCTTGACCCTGAACTCTGGGAAACCGTTCGTCACAGTCCCTTTCGACTTCTGCAGCACCTGGATGCCAACATCTACAACAGTCGGCTTGCCGAACCTTCATTCCGTGAAGTTGCGGCACACGCCATCAGCGAACACGTCGACTATCACTCGTGTCGAACCTGGTATCAGGCCAACTCCAATGTGGATGATCCGCCACTTCGAATCGCCTACTTCTGTTCCGAGTATGCGATCCACGAAAGTCTTCCGCAGTATGCAGGCGGACTTGGTGTGCTGGCCGGTGACCATCTCAAATCGGCCTCGGATCTGGGCATTCCGCTGGTCGGGGTCGGGCTTCTGTATCAACACGGCTACTACAAGCAGGAATTCCGAGGCGATGGCACGACACGTGTGATCTACCCCGCGTGTGATTTCGAGTCGATCCCTCTGGAAGACACAGGCGTCCGACTCGATTGCCCCATTGGAGATCGCAGTGTCCGTGTTCGAGTCTGGTCAATGAAGATGGGACGCGTTCCACTGTATCTGCTTGATGCCAACCTCCCCGGCAATCGTGTCGAAGACCGTGCCTTGACCGCAAGTCTGTATCAGGGTGACGATGATCTGCGACTGCAGCGACAGGTTCTCCTGGGAGTCGGCGGATTCCGTGCGCTTCGACTGCTGGAGGAAGTTCCGACCGTCATCCATCTCAACGAGGGCCATGCCGCATTCGCAGCCGTTGAACGAGTTGCCGAACTGGTACGCAGTGGACAAAGCACCGAAGAGGCGATCAGTCAGGTCCGTGGCAGCACGGTCTTCACGACTCATACTCCCGTGCCAGCAGGCAATCAACGTTATGACGCTGACAAGATGCAAGCCATGCTGGCGCCGATCCTCGAACCAGCCGGCCTTCCCGGTGACTTCGCCGTCAATCTTGGTCGAGCAAACCCTGATGATCATGAAGAACGACCGTGCATGACCATTCTCGCGCTGAATCTGGCTGAACGAGTCAATGGGGTATCCGAACTTCATGGAAGTGTTTCCCGCGACATGTGGAAAGAGGTCTATGGAACGCAGGATGCCAGTCGCGTCCCAATCACCCATGTGACCAATGGCGTTCACACCGGAACCTGGCTGGCACCTGTCGCCGAACGCTTCTGGCGTGACCACATTGATTACGCCGGCGAACCTCAGCCTGAAGACCCCTGCTGGGCGCGAGCCACTTCGGTCGATCCGGCCGCCTTCTGGGAACTTCGCCATACCCTGAGGCGCCGCATGATCTCATTCGTAAGACGCCGACTTGCCATCCAGTCTCGTCGGCGAGGAGAAAACCCGGATCGTGTCGTCGAGGCAAGACGGGCACTCTCTGATACGGCCTTGACGATCGGCTTCGCCAGAAGATTCGCAACCTACAAGCGGGCGACGCTTGTTCTGCAGGATCCTGATCGGCTGGCTCGCATACTGGGTAATGAGAGCAGGCCGGTACAGATCATCTTCGCAGGCAAAGCGCACCCCGCCGATGAAGGTGGACAGGCCGTTGCCCAGGCGATTCATGAACAATGCCGGGACCCCCGGTTCCAGGGCAAGATCGTTCTGCTGGAGAACTACGACATCGAAGTCGGACGCAGACTGACGGCAGGCTGCGATCTCTGGTTGAACACACCACGTCGACCATTCGAAGCAAGCGGCACCAGCGGCATGAAGCCCGGACTGCATGGCGGAATCAACTGTTCCATTTCCGACGGCTGGTGGGTCGAGGCAGAAGACGGAACCAATGGCTGGACCATTGGTGATGAAACAACAGCAAGCGATGAAAAGACTCAGGATGATCGCGATGCGAATCTCCTGTATGACCTGCTTGAGCATGAGATCATTCCCGGCTTCTGGGATCGTGATGCGGATGGCATTCCTCAGGCCTGGGTTGAACGCGGTCTGCGATCAGTTGCGACCATCCCGACCTGGTTCAACACCGATCGAATGGTGGCTCAATACCTCGAATGGGGATATCGACCCGCCTCAGTCGCCTCCAAGGCTTGAAATCGGCCCTGAAGCCCCCTTATTTGGCCTTCTTGAAGATCTTGGGCTTGTTCCAGGCCGGCTCTGTCTTACTATTGAAAGACTAAAGAGAGCCCGCTCCATGAGCGGGAATTTGCCTTTTCGAGGAGAGAAAGAGCCATGTCCCGTTTGACCGAGATGTTCACGATCACCACCCTTGCGATCTCAGCGACCGCCATGGGGCAACCCGTTCTGGACGGCCAACTGGATGCAAGTTATCCAGCCGCCTCAGCACTGCAGGGTATTGCCACGAACTTTGGCAACAGCGACTTTGGCCAACCAGGCTTCAGCAACGGCTCTGAATTGGATGCCATCCACGTCGATTTCCAGGACGGCTCAATCGTGATCTTCCTGAGCGGCAATCTCGAAAGCAACTACAACAAACTCGAAGTGTTCATCGATGCCCGCGATGGCGGCCAGAACCAGCTCCGCCACGACAATCCAGATGTTGACTTCGACGGACTTCGCCGAATGGGTAATTCGAACGCCAATGCAACTGATGGCCTCGTGTTTGATGATGGATTCGAACCCGATGCCTGGATCAGCCTGACCTGTGGTGATGATGGATTCGGTGGATTCGTCACCTACGCCAGCTTTGCGGAACTTCGCACCAATGGCAACGGAACCGGCCTCTTCCTCGGCAGCGGCTCTTCCGGGTCGGATGTCATGAATGGTGAAAATGGCATTACCATCGCCATCGACAACTCCAATATCGATGGTGTCGGAAGCGGCACTGGAAGCGACTGTGGAATTGATGTGAACACCGGCATGGAAATCTCGATTCCAAGCTTCGCGATCGACTGGGATTTCGAAGGCCTCCCCTTCGATGACATCAAGGTCTGCGCCTTCATCAACGGCGGCGGCCATGACTTCGTCTCCAACCAGATCCTGCCCGGCATCCCACCTTCGGACAATCTGGGTGAGCCAAGAGGCCTCGATTTCAACAACATTCCAGGCAACCAGTACGCCAGCATGGGTGATGTCGCAAACGACTGCCCCACCTACAACTATGGGGCCTGCTGCCTGGGTGAAGTCTGCCAGGTGCTTGATGCGGACAACTGCACCGCTGGTGGCGGTACGTATCTGGGTGACGACACCACCTGTGATGACAACCCCTGCCTGCCTCCGGATTGCCCGTCCGACATCAATGGAGATGGGTCGATCGATGTCAACGACCTTCTGCAGTTGCTTTCCGACTATGGAAACCCCTGCGTCTGAGTTGAGACCGAGTTGCAGTTAAACGTCGTAAATCGTTCAGCTTGAACGACTCAAGCTGTTGATTGGGGTAGCAGAAATCTCGCCCATCATCATGGTCGTCAGACTTATACTTAACTCTGGAACAACATGAGCACTGCTTTCCACTACATTCCGCGACTGTTCGCCCTCCTGATGGTGCTGGCCTGCCTTTGCACTCCTGCTTCAGGGGAGCCCTCATCTCGACCCGGCGTCGGAGCAATCCCCTACAGCGAGGATGGGGAAAGCGGTGTGACCTTCCGGGTCTGGGCACCCAATGCAACCGCCGCAGCTGTTGCTGGATCATTCAACAGTTGGAATCCTTTCTCACTGCTGCTTTCACCCGAGGGTGATGGGTACTTCTCCCGGGATGTCACCACTGCTGAAGCCGGCGATGGCTATCAGTGGGTCATCCTCAATGGAACCGACACGCTCTGGAAGAATGACCCGAGAGCTCGACAACTGACCAATTCCTCCGGCCATTCGATCATCGTCGACCATGACAGCTATGAATGGTCAGCGGACAGCTACACACCACCATCCTGGAATGAGATGGTGATCTATGAAACTCATGTCGGAACATTCGGCCTTGAAGAAGGTGATGATGTGCCCGGCGATTTCAATGGAACACTTGCTCATCTCGACTATCTGCAGTCACTGGGTGTGAATGTGATCCAGTTGATGCCCTTGTGCGAATTCCCCGGCGATATTTCATGGGGATACAACCCGTCCTATCCATTTTCGGTTGAAAGCGTCTATGGCACGCCGGAGGAACTCAAGAACCTCGTTGATGCCTGTCATCAGCGGAATATCGCGGTCTTCATTGATCTGGTCTACAACCACCTTGGACCCAATGACATGGATCTCTGGCAGTTTGATGGGTGGTCGGAGCCGGGATACGGCGGAATCTATTTCTACAACGACTACCGGGCCTACACCCCCTGGGGCAATACCAGACCTGATTTCGGTCGAGAGGAAGTACGGGACTACCTCCGTGACAACCTCAAGATGTGGCTGAACGACTATCGGTTCGATGGTGTCCGCATTGATGGAACCAGATGGATTCGAACACTGGGTACCAGTGGCGAGGAAATCGTCGAGGGATGGAACCTTCTTCGTTCATTCAATGAGGATGTGAACAGCACCACCCCGTGGAAACTGATGGTTTCCGAAGACATGGACTCCAATCCCTGGATCACGAAGTCCCTTGGCGAAGGCGGAGCCGGCTTTGATACACAGTGGGATCCATGGTTCGTGCACCCCATGCGAGAAGCCATGGTGGCAGCAGCCGACAGCAGCCGTGACATGTGGTCCGTCAAGAATTCGATCGAATATGCCTACAACGGTCAGTCGCTGCAACGAGTGATCTATACCGAATCACATGACGAAGTAGCCAATGGTCGCAGCCGCGTACCTGAGGAAATCTGGCCCGGCAATGCAGACAGTTGGTTCTCCAAGAAACGTTCGACGCTCGGGGCTGCGATCCTGATGGGTACTCCCGGCATCCCCATGCTCTTCCAGGGACAGGAGTTCCTCGAGGACGGCTGGTTCGACGACCATCAGCCACTGGACTGGGCGAAGGCGACCACCTTCTCTGGAATCGTCCAGCTCTACAGCGATTTGATCGCCATGAGGACCAATCGTGACGGGCTGACCGCTGGCCTCACCGGCTCCAACCTGAATGTCTTCCACTTGAATGACAATGACAAGGTGATCGGCTGGCATCGGTGGGAAAATGGGGGTCCTGGCGATGATGTGGTCCTGGTAGCCAATTTCCGCAATCAGTCATGGACGAATTACCGCATCGGTCTGCCGAGAGGCGGAACCTGGAAGGTACGCTTCAACAGCGACTCGACGATCTACGACGAGGACTTTGAAGATCACCCCGCTTGGAATGTTGAAGCAGAAGCAACTTCATGGGATGGTCTGAACTGGAGTGCTGAAATTTCCATGGGTCGATACACCTCCCTGATTCTGTCCCAGTCACCGCCATGTGCAGGTGACGTTAATGCTGATGGAACCATCGACGTCAATGATGTCCTCCTCATCATCTCTTCCTGGGGAACGCCAGATGGTGACGTGACGGGAGATGGCCAGACCGGGGTGGACGACCTGCTCCTGATGTTGGAGCGATTCGGAGATTGCCCATGATCCATCTTCAATCCAGTTGCTCAAACGCTCTTACAAAAAGAGCTTTCACACTGGTTGAATTGATGGTCGTGATCATGATTCTGAGCCTGCTTGCAGCCATCATCTTCGTTGCGGCAGGAACCATCGGAGATCGAGCCCGATCAGCTGAAGATTCCGCACGACTGCGATCGATCGCCATGGCGAACATGTCATTCGCCGTTGACAACGACAATCGACTCATGTGCCCACGAACCCAGCCTAATGAAGGCGCGCCGGATGATCCCGAGAATCCCTCAACGACTCCTGAACAACTCAGGCGGATGTGGATTCATGCCTTTGATGACAATGTCGTTGAATATGGCGGTGCTGGAGGAAATGCACAGAAGGAGCTCGAGTCTGCACTTGAGGAAGGTGCGGCCTGGGAATATCTCGGTGATGTGAACCTCTACAAATCCCCATTTGATCCAACGACTCGACTCAGAAGCTACTCACTCAATGCCTTTGTAGGCGTCGACCGTTGCGCTGATGAATATCCTGCTTTGGACATTCTTTCCGGCAGTTACAACACCAGATATCGAGTCCCCTGCCCCACACTGGGCCAGGTGCCACAGCCTTCCAAGACCATCTGCGCCATCGGTGAAATCGACCAGGGCTTTGGTGGATTCAATGAAACCCCCAATGCCAACGGCTGGCTGGTTTCTCCCAACCCGAACATGCCGCTGTGGAAAGACACCCCAGCACTCTGGAATGGAAATCGAGTGAACTTCTCACTGATGGACGGGTCAACCGCCTCACCTCAGCTGCTCAACATCGAAGAGCTTCGCAACAAGATTGCTCAAGCCGGATCAAGCCACAACATCCTCACCGGCAATGGCGCGCAGGACAAGGTCGACTTCAACATCTTCAGCCAGAAGATGCTGCCCGGCGTACTTGAGTACAGGACCGCTGCGGATCAAGAATAGATCCCGAACCCTCACTCGAATTCAATCAATAAGATCCGATCAGACCGCAGCCATTCGCTGGGTAGAGGCTTCCACGGCGTTGAGCAGCTTGTCGGACTCTTCACGAGTCATGACCAGAGGCAGACGGAATCTCATGGATCGCTCGCCACATGGCAGCACGATCACCTTGTGATTGAACATGTCCCGAACCAGACTGTCTCTTGCTTCGGCATGCTCGAAGGTCACGGCAATCAACGAGCCCACTCCTCGAACGTTGTGGAAGGCACCCGTTGATTTCGCAAGGCTGCGCATGCCGTCGATCACATGCTGGCCGATATCCAGAATATGGTCACAGAGGCCATCCTCAACGATGAGCTCCATATATCTACGACTGCGAACCATGTCGACCAGATTGCCGCCCCAGGTGGAGTTGATCCTGCTCGAACGACGGAACACGTTGTGCTCAATTTCATCCATTCGGCCATTGGCATAGATGCCACAGACCTGCGCCTTCTTGCCGAAGGCGACCACGTCAGGTGCCACACCATGATGCTGCCAGAGCCAGGGCTTGCCTGAACCAAAGAAGCCCGTCTGGACTTCATCGAAGATCAGCAGGCACTGATGCTTGTCCGCATACTCGCGAAGCTTGGCCAGGAACTCGGTGCGGAAGTGATTGTCTCCGCCTTCACCCTGCATGGGCTCGATGAGAATCGCAGCAACCTTGTTTTGGGTAGGCGAGCCTTCTGCAAAGACCGCATCAAGCTCGGCAATCGCCTGAGCTTCAGTGGTCTCAAAGCCAGGCATCATATTGCCATCGGCATCGAATTCGATGGCGGGATTCGTGATGCGTGGCCAGTTGAATTTCGGGAAGAGACCGACCTTGTCTGGAATCGTATTGGTCACACTCATCGTGTAGCCGGTTCGGCCATGGAAGGCCTGCTTGAAGTGGACAATGACCAGGTCATTGACGTCATCTTCGAAATTGTTCCGGCCAAGCAGGCGTGCCTTCCAGTCGAAGGCGGCCTTCATCGCATTGGCGACAGCCAGTCCACCACCGGCAATCCAGAAGTGATGGCAATAGCCCTCGGGTGTGGCATGCGTCGCGAATGTGTCCACGAACTGAGCCATCTCACGGGAATAGAGATCGGCATTGGAAACGTTGCAGAGCGCGGCATTGGTGAGTGATTTCAGGAACTCCGGCTCACGCATGCCTGGATGGTTGTATCCAAGTGGCATGGAGGCGAAGCAGGTGAACCCATCCAGATAGCGTTCCCCACTGGCCGCGTCATGGATCCAGGACCCCTCTGACTTTTCCAGGTCTACGACCAGGGGATAACCATCAACGAGCTGATGGCGAGCGAGTTCATCAAGGACCCTTTGGGCTTGCATACTGATCTCCAGGTGAGGGGCTAAAGCAGACGCACATCGGGCGTCGAATCGATGAGCGTAGAGCCCTGTGAGCCTGTAATCAACCCCACAACCCCCGATTCGACGGGAAGAGGCCCTGTGGAAGTGAAATCCTGCCGGTTATGGCCCACCTGAGCACTACACTGGAAGCCATGGGGATTGGATTACTCCTTCAGGAACGCGGCCTGGTCAGCCGTGATCAGCTCGATGAGGCCATCGAGACACAGACCCGAACTGGCGAGCGGCTGGATCGGGTCCTGGTACGTCTTGGCTATGTCCAGAGTGATGATGTCCTCGAAGCGATCGGTCAGCAGTTCGCGATGCCCATCGTGGATCTCTCCAAACGTGATGTGTCCGAGGAAACACTTCAACTGCTTCCACCTCGTCTGGTCTTCAAGCAGCAGTGCGTGCCGATTGAACGTGAAGGTGAAACCCTGCGAGTGGCCACCTGCGACCCCTTTGAACTGACCGCATTCGATGAACTTCGGCTCCTGACCAACATGGACATTGAACTCGTCCTTGCAGACGAGACTGATCTCCGAAAGTTCATCAGAACTCATTACGGGGTTGCTGGAGATACGCTCGAGGCCTTGTCCGCCGGACAGGATGTTCTGGCCGAAGGCGATGAAGCTTCTGAAGATGGCCTCGATCAGGCCGAACAGGCCAGTGTCATACGTCTGGTGAATGACCTCCTCATCGAAGCTGTTCGGGAGCGTGCAACGGATGTGCATATCGAACCCTATGAGGATTCACTTGAGATTCGTTATCGCGTCGATGGCGTGCTCGTACAGGCCGGAGTTCCTGCGACCGTCAACCAGTTCCGCAATGCCATCGTCAGTCGTCTCAAGATCATGGCGAATCTGAATGTGGCTGAAAAGCGCGTGCCGCAGGACGGTCGGATCACGCTCAGGCGTGATGGACATGAATTCGATCTGCGAATCTCAATCATTCCGATGCTCTTCGGAGAAGGTGTCGTGATTCGAATTCTTTCCAAGACGGCTGCCCTTCTTGAACTGAATGAACTCGGCATGGAGCAAGCGGTCAAGCAGCACTGGGATCAGTTGATCACCCGACCTCATGGCATTCTCCTGGTCACCGGCCCCACCGGCTCAGGAAAATCAACAACGCTCTACGCCTCGCTCAATCAGATCGTTTCGGATGAAGTCAAGATCATCACCGTCGAAGATCCCGCCGAGTACAACATCGTCGGCGTGAATCAGATTCAGGTTCAACGGGAAGTCGGTCTTGACTTTGCCGCAGGGCTTCGATCGATTCTTCGACATGATCCGGACATTATCATGGTGGGTGAAATTCGTGATCGTGAGACCGCTGAAATGGCGGTGCAGGCTTCGCTCACAGGACATCTTGTCTTCAGCACCTTGCATACCAATGATGCCGCGGGTGCCCTGCCAAGACTTCTGGACATGGGCATCGAGCCATTCCTGGTCTCAAGCACCATAGAAGGAGTGCTCGCCCAGCGACTCGTACGCAGAGTCTGCGAACACTGCGGGATGCCATGGAGGCCAGATTCGACTGATCTCCCTGATGGCTGGGAGATGCCCACGGAGCCCCTCCGGAAAGGCAGCGGATGCCGTGAGTGCCGAAATACCGGTTTCCTTGGCCGAGTTGGGATCTATGAACTGCTCAGGATCGATGACCAGCTTCGCGAGATGATCATCCAGCGGGCCAATGGAAGCCGACTGGCAGGAGCGGCTCGAGAAGCGGGATTGCTCCATACGCTGGTGGCTAGTGGCCGTCTGAAGGCCTCAGAAGGCCTCACAACCCCGTCTGAGGTTGCCAGAGTGACTCGGGACTGAGTCCCACAGGGGCGAATCTGAGGACGCCCAGAAGCTCATCAGGTATTGACTCTGAACCCCTCCGACACCCATTCCTGACCATTTCAAGCCCCTCTGCTCTCATTCGACACCTCCCTACCCTTGACTACACTGCTCCAGCGGGGGAAACTTCCTCGTTCAGTTGGTCCTGAAGGGCCCTGGTATTCCACGACTTCCATACGGAGACCTCTCCATGGCTATTCGATCAACGGCGGGAACAGGCGTCGTTGTTGCATTGGTGGTGTTCATCATCGTCAGTGCGGCCCTTCTCACCACGACCATCATTTTCTACAGCCAGCGTGGCAAGCTCATTGATGATGCCGCCACGGCAAAGAAGAACCTTGATGATGTTGCCACTTCAATGGAACGTGGCAGTGAATCGTACAAGGCCATTGAAAGTGTTCGTGGTCGCGACAGCGTGTATGGCTATCTCAACAACCAATACAAGAGCCTGCAGGACTACGTCGGCTCCCCTGTTGAAATCGACACGCTGAAGCAGAATTACAGTGACAACCTCGGTGTCGATCCAAACACCAACCTGTATACGCACCTGCAGAACAGTCGCAGGCAGATTCAGGAAAACGCCGACACCATCAGAACACTCAAGTCGCGCATCAGTCAGCTTCAGGAACGCAACGACAGGCTCGTAGGCGATCTTGCAGTGGCCGAGGATGAACGGAATGTCACCCTTGAAGCATCAGTAGACTCGAAACTGGCGGGAATCCGGCAGGCCGACAGCAAGTATGAGCAGGAAGTCGCCAAGGCACTTGATGGACTTCAGCAGGCCAAGGACCGCAATCGAACTCGATATGTCGGACAGATCCGTGATCTGGAAACCGAAGTTGATCGACTCAGTGACGAGAACGTCCGAGGTCAGAGCACCATTGAAGAACTCCGTAGTCTGGTGGATCGCAGCAAGATCAAACCAAAGGATCCTGCAGCCCTCGTTGATGGTGAAATCATCGAAGTCACAGGACGAGGCGATCAGGTCTACATCAACCGTGGAACCGATGACCAGATTGTTCTGGGAATGATCTTCCAGGTCTATGATGATGCCGCCCAGGTACGCCCTGATGAAGATGGTAATTTCCCGGAAGGCAAGGCCACGATTCAAGTCGTCAAGGTCGGAGATACCACCGCTACAGCGAAGGTCACCAGGGCCACTCGCGGTCGACCCGTCGTCAGCAATGATGTGATCGTCAACCCGTTCTACGATCCCAACTACACCTTCAAGTTCCTCGTTCACGGCAACTTCGATATTGATGCCGATGGACGCGCGACCTCCGCAGAGCGTGAGTACATCGAGCGACAGATTCAGTCCTGGGGCGGCACCGTCATTTCAGGCAATGAAATCACTGGTGATCTGGACTTTCTTGTTCTGGGTGTCGAGCCATCCAATCCACAGAATCCAAGTGCCAATGCCACCCAGCTGGAAATGCAGCAGATTCTTGATCAGCGCATGACTCATCAGCAGTACAACGATCTGTTCAACGCTGCCAAGAAGGCCGACATTCCGGTCCTGAATGCAAATCGCCTTTACATCCTCACGGGGAAACGAGGCATTTGATCTCGGCACTGGGGACCGACAGATAACGGAGCTGCCACATGCCCCGCAATCGGTCTGTCCTACGCAACTGGGCTGAATATCTTCCAGCGAGAGCAATCGCTTCGCTGCTTCAGTGCTTCCCTGTCGAGCAGAATCTGGCAACGGCGGCCTGGGGCGGAAGGATGTACTACCGACTGAGTGCGAAGAGACGACTTCGTGCAATCTGCAACATTCAGGACGCATTTCCCGACTGGTCAAGAGAATGCTGTGACGATGTTGCTCGCCGATCCGTAGAAAACATGTTTCAGCTTGCCGGCGTGGATGCACTGGCCATGCCACGACTGGTCACCCCTGACCGATGGCCTGAATTCGTAGATCTCGGAGATGCTCAGCATCAGGTACGGCGGATGATGGGTGATCGTTCCACACTCTTCATCACAGGACACTGTGGTAACTGGGAAATGCTGGGTTACAGCATCTCTGTCGTGGGCTATCCGCTGGCGGCACTTGCAAGACCGCTGGACAACCCGCTCCTCAATGGCTGGCTACTTGGACTTCGTCAAGCCTACGGGCTTCGCATTCTCACCAAATGGGGTGCGACACCGGAAATGCAGAAGATCATCAAAGCCAATGAACCCATCGGCTTCATCGCTGATCAGAATGCTGGAGACAACGGCATCTTCGTCCCCTTCTTCGGCCGACTCGCCTCCACCTACAAATCGATCGGCCTGCTTGCCATGAAGTATGAACTGCCTCTGGTCGTGACCATGGCGGAAAGAATCAATGGAGGATTCAAATACCGCATCAATGTTCAGGACGCCATCGAACCGGAAGAGTGGGCGGACCAACCCGACCCCCTCTACTACATCACGGCTCGTTACATCCATGGAATCGAACAGATGGTTCGACGTGCTCCGGAACAATATCTCTGGATGCATCGAAGATGGAAAAGTCGACCACGCCATGAACGCCAGGGGCAGGATATGCCCCAGATGCTCGAAGAGCAGATTCGATCGCTTCCTTGGCTTTCAACGGATGAATGCGAGGCTGTAATCGATCGTTCCAATCAAGAAAGCAAGCTGAATCGAAAGACAGCGGAGTAATCAGCGTTCCCGATCATTCCACAGGTAGACTGCATACATGGCATCACTGCGACTTGAAGATGTGAAGATCCTGATCGTCGATGATGACGAGGACATTCTGGGCGGGATGGAACTGGCCATCCGCGCAGAAGGCGCAGACACCATTACCGCTGCTGATGGAAACGAAGCGGTTGCCGCCTGGAGACGACATGCCCCCTCCGTCGTCATACTCGACATGATGCTTCCCAAGATGAGCGGCTTTCTGGTTCTTGAGGAACTGATGGCATCCGCTGACTCACCCATCGTGATCATGGTGACCGCCAATGAGGGGAAGCGACACATGGCCTACGCGGAAAATCTCGGGGTTCACGCCTACCTCACCAAGCCCATCCCACTCCAGCAATTGATTGATACGATCTGCGACCTGTATTCGCAACGCTCGAGCGGTGCCGACGGTACGATGACAGACAGCAATTGAACGGCAGGAGTCAACAGTGCCTCACCATTACGTCATCCAATCGCCCAACCCCGTGACCTCGCAGGGGATGGCGCCATTGGGAGATCGCAAGACGATCATCCAGCAGCTCGGACAAATGAATACCTGTCCGGAACGTGAAGGTGAGCCATATCTCTACGGCCCAGGCATCATGCTTGAAGTGCGGCAGGATGAAGATCCCGTTCGCCAGATCCTTCTGTCCATCGTTGAAGAAGAGATCGCCTGGCTGGTCATCGAGAGAATCGCCACGACCTTCAACTGGAAGATCATTGATTTCGAAAGTGGTGATGAAATCGATTTCAATCTTCGAGAGGATGAGATGTGAGTGAAGCAGGAGTCCCGAAACATGGGCATACTGCGGATCGTTCCAACCCCCACCGCTTGTCGGCGGCGCTGCTTGCGGCAGTTGATTATCGAGGGGACGTGACGCTGCTCCTGGATGATCAGACCTCCATGGAGGGCTATCTCTTCAACCTGAACGGCGATACAGAGACCGGCACGTTCGATCTCATGATCAAAGGCCAGGAAGATGCATTGCAGATCATGGCGAGTACGATCCAGGCCGTTGATTTCTCCGGCAGGGATACTGCTGAAGGCAAATCATTCGAAACCTGGATACAGAAGTACGTCGCCAAGAAGATGGCCGGTGAAAAGGCCAGCATTGAATGCGAGTCACTTGACGAAGACTGAACCAGCGCACCTGACCCATGCAAGCAACTGAATCAAGCGACTGATCTGACCGCATCAACCGGTGCCGTCATTCGGCCCATCGGGATGAAGAAGGCGCAGGGCCCGTCGTTGAAGATCCCGCCCGAAATGCCGCGTGTGGCCAGACTGCGGAACCAGTAAAGGGCCTGCTGTGGATTCAAGGCGATCAGGCGATCTCCCTCATGATCTGTAGAAGGATCCATCATTCTCGCGTGAAGCCTTGCACGCACCGGATCCGTGAAGACCAGTACACAAGGTTGATCACGACAGATGCCAACCATGGGATCTGTTCTTGTCACCGGATCGGAAATGAAATACCAGCATGGAAGGGATGTGACTGCAGACCAAAGCTTTCTGGCCTGTTGTTCCACCGAACCGATATTCGCCTGAGCCGCCAATGCATCGATATCAGGAAGGGAGTCGGGACGATAGTTCCAAAGTGCGACGATCAAATCATCAAGTGACCATGAAATGCCCCATGGACCCGCATTGAAGATGGCCGAAGCTACGCCCCAGTTTCTCAGCCCTGAAATGAATGCTGCAACTTCATGCGTCGGAAGCGAAACTACTCGTGCAGATGCTGGAAGCTCTTCCTGCAATTTCAAAATCTGATTTGCGGCTTCAGCTGAAGTGAAGATCTGCACTTGATGGCCTGCACCATGGTCACATACCAGAGGAAGAATTCCATCACGTGCACCAAGATCAATCACGAACCAGCGAGTCATGCTGGTAAGTCCACGAATCAATGCTTCCCGATTCGATGCCGTCGGCAGCTGGCAGGCCACTTCAAACAATCTTGCAAGCGAAGGTTGATTCTCACCTTGTTGGATATGCATCCGGGGAACCCTCCAATGCCACCAGACCAGGACCCACTTCCAGGCCGTCGTGCACATGTCCTTCCCCCTGACAATCATGTACGCACGAAATCCGCTCAAAGGTTCGTCGAAGCTTCACTGAAATGTCAGGTCAGGCTGGAAAAGCAGGCTCAGAGGCCGTCAAACCGCAAGAAAGTGGTCTGTATCAACTGAAACCAGTCGAGGCGAGCTCGGATTTGCTCCGGCCGAAGAAGGCCACCATGGCTTCACGGGACCTTCCTGACTCTGAACAACTTCCCAGGATGCTGGATCATCAAGCACTGCTGCCATCTGCTTCAAGGGTTCTTCACGTGACACGACTGGCAGACGACAAGCGAGAAGACCACGGGTATAGGGATGTCTTGGATTTCGCATCACCAGATCAGAAGCACCTGCTTCGCACATCCGCCCACCATGCAACACCACCAGCTGCTGGACTCGATGTGCCACCAGAGAAAGGTCGTGAGTAATCAACAGAATCCCCAGGCCTCTGCTGCTTCTCAATTGATCAAAGAGATCCATCACCGCTTCCTGTGTGATCGCATCAAGTGCGGTCGTCGGCTCATCTGCCAGCAGCAACCGTGGATTTCGAGCCAACGCGAGCGCAATGACGATACGTTGACGCATTCCTCCACTGAGTTGGTGTGGAACACTGGACATGCATCGAACTGGTTCTGGAACTCGGACTTCCTCCAACAACGCCAGAGCCTGTTCACGAGCATCACGACGTGAAACTCCATCCAGAGAAAGTGTCTCCAGCATCAGTTCTCCAACCGTGAACACCGGGTCGAGCGCTGTCATAGGTTCCTGAAACACCATCGACACGACTCGACCTCTCATCGATCGCCATGCCTTCTGTGTTTGCCTGTCACAATCCTGTCCTGCAATACGGATGGAACCGTGAACCATTTCAATTGCTGGTGGAAGAAGACCAATGGAAGCGAGCGCCGTGAGCGTCTTTCCACTACCCGACTCACCTACTACTGCTGTGATTGAAGCTTCATCAACACGAAGATTCACACCCTCGACAAGATTTCGGCCTCCTGTGTGCTCAGAACCTGCGACACGGAGATCAAGATCAGTGATTTCAAGGAACGGTTCTTTCATGATGCCATTTCAGCCTGTCTTGGATCAAATCGCACACGAAGCCATTCGCCGAGACAATTCAATGAAAGAAGTGTCAAGGCAATCATCAGGCAGGGCCAGACCAACAGCCACCAATGGGAATACACACCATTGATCTCTGATAGACCCGCTGCTGCAAGATTTCCCCAGCTCGGCAATGGCTCACGTATTCCGATTCCAAGAAAACTGAGGAATGCCTCGCTCAACATGGCCATCGGTACGGTAAGAGTTGCGTAGACCACGATTGGTCCAAGAACATTCGGAAGCAGATGCTTCCAGACCTGTCGACGCCAGGGAACCCCCATCGCGCGACAAGCCTCCATGAACGGTCTAGCTCGAAGCGACAGCACCTGACCACGAATGACTCTTGCCATGGTGAGCCAGCTCACGGCGCCAATGGCCAGCCACAATGTGAGGACATTCACCCACTGCGCAGCACTGGACCCAATAGTCATGCCAAGTCGATCAAGCAGACCTTCCACGGCAACCACCAGCAACACGACAATCAGGATGTAAGGCAATCCATAGAGCACATCAACGATGCGCATCATGAGACCATCTATCCGTCGCGGTGCCGAAGCTGCAATCATGCCCCAGAGCCCGCCAAGAAAGACTGCTGTGGCAGCCGCTGCCAGGCCCACGACAAGACTGATTCCTCCGCCGGCAAGGACACGCGCCAGCATGTCTCGACCGAGGTGATCACTTCCAAGAATATGATCTGAAGTACCACCGGCCCATGATGGTGGCTGAAGTACCTGAGTTGGGTTGGTTCTTTCGAATCGACGGCTTGTAGACAACTGCCCATCAATCTCTTGATGACCAAAGGTCCACGGAAGGCTAACCAGGGTTCCAAGGATCACGAGAATCAGAAAGATGGCGCCAGCAATACCCATCCGCCTGATTGAAGCAGGTGAAGGATCACGGGGACGAGAAGAGGAATCGTTGGCCACGTGTGCAGGATAAGGGCAACAGGCAACCCGCACAGATCGATTCAGCAACCACACCATGCCTGGTGGCGGCTGCCCCCAAATCAATTGTCACGCCGTGTTATCAGCGACCGCGAGCAGCCTGAACTGCGTCCAGCTCACCCAGCTCCTGCAACAGCTGACGCTCAATTTCCATGTCGAAATTGACTTCATCATGATTGAGCCGGTCACGCAGGGTTTCCAGATGCTCTTCAAGCTGTTTGATGGAATGCTCACGATTGCGAATTGAGATTTTCAATCTCGATCGCATCAGCAGTTCAAGATAGGTGCGAAGCTCTTCGATCTGGGCCTGATTCTCCGCCGTGTCGGGCTGACTCTGCACATTCCTGAGCTGCCTGCTGAGCTTGACGACTTCAGCATCCAGATTCAATTCGTGAATCTTCTGGCTGTAGAACCCCGGGTCTGACTGCTTCAGCTCGGCAAGTGCGACCAGATTGCGGCCATAGCGGCGGATCATGCGTTCCAATTCCACGGGATCCTGACCTTGTTCTCCACATAGATTGCCAAGGATCTTTCCAAGTTCAGGGTCAATCGCATTGGCGACATCGATGTATCGATCAATGTTGTTCCGCGCAGTGCTGACTGATGCAGGTGAAGAAACCTCGGACGCGGACTTCAAAGCATCTGACCGCATGCGATCCCAGATCCGGTTTCCATCAGGATTGGCAGCTGGTGAGGCTGTCTGACCAACGGCAGC
The DNA here is from genome assembly GCA_002717655.1 of Phycisphaerae bacterium. Taxonomy (GTDB): domain Bacteria; phylum Planctomycetota; class Phycisphaerae; order Phycisphaerales; family SM1A02; genus UBA1668. The sequence continues at coordinate 26,115 of PBAY01000020.1, forward strand.
ATTCGCGAAAGCCAGAACCGACTTGAGATCATCAGAAGTCGAGGCCTGCGTACGAACCGTGCCTGAATTGAACACGAAGAACATGCCCAACAGGAGAACAAGCCAACTGGTTGCAATCGTGTAACGAGTACGCATCAGCGGATCTCCACCGCAAGATAACCCCAGACATCGGAGGTCTGCTCCGCCTCTAGGATATTCAGAAGTTCATCGTGGGTTTCCTCCCACGTCAAATCATGACTGGCAACAAGACCGCTGGAATCCATGGCGGAAAGAATCCCCAGAAGTGGTGAAGCTGGTTCGTATTCATCCGAGACCCAGGTTTCCAAACTCGGGGTATCCAAGACAACGGAGCCGGAGTTGTTTGGCTCAAGCCCGGGACTGGTTACCCAGAAGGCCGCAACAACCGCAACAGCAACACATGCTGCCAGTGCAAGACGCTTGATCACCACCGCCACGCGGGGTGAACCAAGACGCATTCGTGATTGAGAACGCCATTCCGCGAGGGATGCCTCGGCTACACGTTCAGCAAGACCTTCCGGAACAGGCAGTTGGCGAAGTTGCTCACCGATCTTGAGGTCCAGATCACAATCCTGAGCGGAGTAATCGGGGCCCAATGGATCGGGGCCATCAGTATGAAAATCAGGTTGGTTATGAAATGAGAACATGTTGAGCTCATCCTTCAAACGCTGTTCCTCGAGCGAGGATTGCCTCTTTTTGCATTCTTTTTGTCTGGAAATCGATGCATCGTGCGTTAGGCCTCCTGATCCACTTCAGAATCACCTAATCGGCCTCTGAGACGCTTTATTGCCCGAAAATGGCGGGCCAGAACAGTGCCCATCGGCTGATCAAGGACTTCTGCGATTTTCTTGAAGCTCAACTCAGCTACATGACGCAGGTGCAGGATCTCCTGTTCCGCCTCTGGAAGCTCCTGTACGGCCCTTTGCAACTGGCCGAACTCCTCCCGCCCCTCCTGACTGCCGGGCTCCTCCTGCCTCCCTGGTGCAATTTCACGCAGGGTTTCATCGGCCACAGGAACAGCCTGACGGCCTCTCCGCCTCATTTCATCCCTCAGGCGATTGACCGCGATTCGGAACAACCACGCCTCGAATCGCCCCAGCTCGGTGTAGTCAGCGAGCTTTGAAACCACCGTACAGAATGTTGATTGGGTCACTTCCTCAGCCAATTCGGGGTTCTGGCACTTGGCCAGAACGACTCGGTAGACCCGTGGAGCGAATTCAGTGACCAGACGCGACCATGCAGCTTCATCGCCGCCAATGGCAGCTTGAAGGACGATCTCCAGACGTTCTCGATCAAGTGGAATGCACATCTCAGGACCTGTCTACGCTCAGCCATGCGGAAAGTAAGGGGTGAGAAGGCTCATAATCGAGCAAAGCCTGCAAACCAACCTACAATTCCACGCTCCCATGATCGGCTATTTGGACATGACTCAAGAGTCCGTGATTGCCTGGCCCCTCGCCATGCTTCTTCTCGTGGCTGGCGTTGCTGGGCTCATCTGGGGTGGAAACCTGCTGATCGATGGTGCTGTTGCCATTGTGAGAAGGCTGGGCATGCCTTCTCTGCTCATCGGCCTGACGATCGTAGCCTTCGGGACCAGCGCGCCAGAACTTGCACTCAACACTATTGCTGCTGCTAATGGTGAGACCGGGCTGGCTTTCGGCAACGTGATTGGCTCCAACATCGCCAACATAGGGCTTGTGCTTGGACTCACTGCATGTGTTGCTGCCATTCCAATGGCACCAAAACTCTTTCTACCGGGCGAGTTTCCATGGTTACTCATCGTCACTCTGATCGCCATAGCACTGCCATGGATTGGAAGTGGAGTTGATGGTGGGCCTGGTTACGCCAGATGGGCAGGACTCGTGCTGCTTGGTCTTGCTCCAGTGACAGCCTGGCTTTGGTACCGCGACAGCCAGAAGTGCAGCGAAACTTCAAGTACCGCCGAGCAGGAAGTTGAATCGCTGCCTTCACGAGGTCTTGGTATGGCATGGCTGCTTTTGATCGGAGGGCTGATACTTCTGATCAGTGGTGGCAAAGCAACCGAAGTGGGTGCCGTCTCACTTGCACGCTGGATCGGTATTTCGGAAGCCGTGATTGGACTGTCCATTGTCGCACTGGCAACCAGTCTGCCTGAAGTCGTGACTGCACTTGTCGCCGTAAGACGAGGTGAGCCGGATCTTGCCATCGGCACGGTCATGGGTTCAAACGTCTTCAATCTGGCGCTTGTCCTTGGTACGACAAGCATCATTTCACCCGTAGCAATCCCCTCTCAGAATGGGTGGATTGATCTAGCGGTCATGGGAAGCATGACGGTGGCCGTCATGTTCATGGCGATGATCCGGAAACGACTCTCAAGAATAGAAGGAATCATCCTTCTTCTTGCATGGTCAGCCACGATCGTGATGGGATTTGTTCGCGAGCTCGGTTGAGTTTCTGCAGTACTAGACTGGCAGACCACCATCATCAAGATCAACGACCCGGCTTCCTGCCGGAGATTCCATGGGTGCATAATCCCGGAAACGTGTTGTCGCATTGTTCCAGCTGAGCTTGACCGTCCCGGTCGGACCATTTCGCTGCTTGGCGATGATCAATTCAGCCAGTCCTCGCTTGTCAGGGTTCGCTTCGATCCATGCCTCATCTCGGTGGAAGTACTCCTCACGATGAAGCATCATGACGACATCAGCATCCTGCTCGATACTGCCTGATTCGCGAAGATCACTCATGCGAGGACGGTGGCCTTCGCGTTGTTCAGCGGCTCGGTTCAACTGGCTCAACGCCATGACTGGAACATTCAGCTCACGGGCCAATGCCTTGACTCCACGACTCAGTTCTGAGACTTCCTGCTGACGAGATTCGCTTCGACCACCTGAAGTCATCAACTGGAGATAGTCGATCAGCAGACAATTGATGTCGAACTTCTGCTTCATCCGCCTCGCCTTGGCTCGAAGTTGCATCAAGGTGAGACCGGGCGTGTCATCAATGTAGATCGGCGATTCACGCAATTCATCACAGGCGGCAAACAACGCCTGAAAATCTCGCTGATGCAGTGCGTTGCGACGCAGTGCCTGCCCACTTACGCCTGAACGGGAAGAAAGTAGTCGCTGGACGATCTGGCCTGATGACATTTCCAGACTGAAGAAACCAACCTTGTCTCCTCGGATGGCGATGTTTTCAGCAATGTTCAATGCCAAAGCGGTCTTACCCATTGATGGTCTGGCAGCAAGAATGATCATCTCACCAGGCTGCATGCCGCCAGTCATCTCGTCGAATTCACGATAGCCCGATGAGACACCGGCCACGGCCCCCCCGCCTTTTTCAATGAGCGCCATGGCTTCGGTGATCAACTCCGACAACTCCGAAATCTTCCGAGTTTCAGATTGCTCCGCAATCTGGAAGATCCGTCGCTCTGCTTCATCAATCAGAGCGGTGGCGGATTCCGGGCGGGCATGGGCTTCACGAAGAATTTCTCCGGCTGCGGCAATCAACTGCCGAACCATCGCCTTTTCACGGATCAACCTGGCATAGTGCGATGCACTGGTGGCATCGGGAACGGACTCGGCAAGCTCGACGAGAAAATCCGTGCCCCCTACTGGCTTGAGAATATCCCGGTCCTTGAGCAATTGCTGCAACTGCACGATGTCAACAGCCTGATGACGGTCATACAGCTCACAAATGACCCGATACACCTCACCATGCGCTTGACGAAAGAAGTCCTCGGGTGAGCGGATGATCTGAAGAACATCGCCACAGACATCAGGATCGATGAGAATCGATCCAAGCAAGCTCGCCTCCGCCTCAATGGCGTGAGGGGGCATTCGTTCCTGTAATGAATTCGACGACTGGCGTTCCGTGCCTACCACCTGATTCCGCTCCTGAATTTCGCCTGGGTCCACAAGCGTAGACCTGCTGCTCTCAACATACCCCACCAAAGCAAATGCATACACAGTTGTTCTGGAAATCAATGCCAGAATGACATCACCAGCATAGAGGTAATCAGGCGCGGGTTACCTAATTGGCAGGACAAGGTGGTTGAGTTGTGGACAGGAATGGATCCGACGATCCCAAGCGGGTCGCTGGTATCGCCTAGACCTCGGCTTCAACCTCGATCGCTTCTCGCATGAGGCGGCCGATCTTGAACTTCACGGTCTTCTTCGCTGGAACAGGAACTCGTTCAAGCGTTCGAGGATTCTGAGCGACACGAGCTGCTCGTTCACGAATTTCAAAGACGCCGAAGTCACGGAATTCAAGACGGTGACCGTCGCCGAGTTCCTTGATGACATTGTCAAGAAAACTCTGAACAGTCATCTTCACAACCGTGCGCTTCTGATTGGTCTCTTCGGCAATTCGATCGATGAGGTCCTTCTTTGTCGTGGTCGTCTTTACGCTGTCCGACATCGTTAAACCTCATTCCTTCGTGTAAACACGAACTTGCTCGAAACTGAGTACGAGTATGCATACACAACTCGTAACACGCCCCGAATACACCCCAATTGCAGCCAGAGGGATCTGACTGAATATTCGAAACACTTAAGGAATAGGTTGCTGACCCGAGAGTCCCATCTGCTTGCCATTCCCGAGGATCAGTATGGAGAGCATCAGCAGGTCCGTCAAGACCGCGTTCTGGGTACTTTGAGACCTTGGGAAATCCTGAGAAGCAGATGCAACAAACACCCCACTTCAAATGTGATTCAACGGCAATGACAATCCAAGAGTGTGTGGAATATTGGTTCTTGTTGCAGAATCTCTGTGAACCGTTGTAAATAAAGAGCTTAGGAAACTTTGGGGACTTAGGAATGCCCTCCTCCAACACGCCACACCCTGTGTTAAACAGCGGGAGATTGGATAGAAATCTGGCTCAATTCAAGCACAGTTACCCAGATCCCCGTGGATCAATCAGGGTCAACTTGTCCACAAACAATCCCTAGCGAGATCGCATCTGAAGCGATCTGGTGGTCTGCATGTAGTTATCCCATGGACGGCCATTCAAGATCCACTGCTGGTCCCGGATATAGACCTGAGAGACATTCACAGGGGCTATGGCCGGCGGCAAGTCGGCTCCAAGACCGAAATCCTTCCGAGAATTGAATAAATCCATCTCAGCCGAAGTCAGACCGCCGGAGCCCAGAACCTCCAATGTCGCCCTGGAGGCCAGCACCAGGGGTGGCGGCGAGTACTCCCGAGATTCCACCTGATGATCTGATGAGGATGCAATTCTTGATGCAGAACAGCCTCCAGCCATGCTCATGCTCAATCCGGTGAGCAGGCAAACCAACATCATCAGCCGGATGTTTCCTGATTGTCCAGACCCTCTGTTCGGGAAATCGCTCATGGGAATGCTCCTCTCCAAACACAGTGGATACAAACCCCGCGCCGCCCGCCTGCCCTGCCTCAGAGGGGGCGAGGCTGGCAGGATGTTGCCTCTGCACCTCATCTTCGTTGCTTTCCGGCATCATCTCCTGCAGCTGCCCATCGCTAGACTGACAGCTGTCAGGGACATTGGATGCCCTGCTTCCTCTTCATGTTCCAACTGAATCGAGTGACTTCATGGACATCATCATCTGCGGCGGTGGTGAAATTGGCGGATCTGCAGCATCTGCCATGGCACGTCGTGGTGATAATGTCACCGTGATCGACACCTCTGAGACGCGACTGTCCTATCTGGAAGAACACTATGACATCGCCAAGCTGCAAGGCAATGCAAGCTCTGCCGAGACCCTTCGTGTTGCCGGTGCCTCGAATGCAGATGCAGTGATTGCCGCAACTGGAATCGATGAAGTCAATCTCGTGTGTGCAAACGTGGCGGCCTCGCTCGGTGCCGGCAGAACACTGGCCCGAGTGAACCATTCCCTGTATCTGAATGATGACAGTGATGTCGACTATGCCCGACTGTTCTCCGTCGACCGCTTGTTCTCGCCGGATCGAGCAACAGCAAGAGCCATTGCAGCAAGATTGCGAAATCCCAGTGCACTGGCGGTTGAAAGATTTGCACGTGGATCCATTGAAATGATTTCATTCGAAGTGGAATCAAACGGCAAAGCCACTGGCATGAAACTGAGAGAGCTGGAGATGCCAGAAGGCTCAAGGGTAGTTGCGATCAAGCGTGAAGATCGTGGACGTCTGCCTACGGCGGATTCCAGACTCAAGACCGGCGATCAGGTCACCGTTGTTGTCGACATCGACCGCATCGGTGAACTCGATGGCATCTTCGATGCACATCAAGACCGACGCCGTTCAATTGCCATAGCTGGAGGTTCACCATCCGCAGTCTGGGTCTGCCGAGCACTTCAGAGCCATGGCGACCGAATCAGTCTGTTTGAAACCAATCTCCCTCGAGCTGAAGAGCTCGCTGCCAAACTTGATTGGGTCTCGGTGATTCATGCCGATCCCACGGCGCCAGAGGTGTTTGAAGACCAGAGCATAAGTCAGGCTGATGCATTTCTGGCACTTGGCGAAGATCACATGAACATGTTGAGCAGTGCCTTGGCATGTACCAATGGGGTTCCATTGGTCATGGCAATGACACACAGACCAGGACTCAAGCCTCTCATGAAGCAACTCGGTGTAAGCGAGGTTTTCAGCCAACGTGAATCGGTTCGCGAAGACATCATCCACTTCATCTCTGATTCGCCATTTGAACGCCTGAATACGATCCCGGGAACACCCGTTGAACTCATCAGAATCCGCATCGGATCAAGATCATCTCTTACGGAAATGCCATTGAGGTCACTCGGGGCAGATGCCGGCATGGTCATCGCAGCCGCTGAGGATGATTCAGACCGCGGACATGTCCCTGGCCCGGATCACGTGCTGACTGCTGGTAGGCACGTATTGGTTGCGTGTGAACAAGGCCGGGAAAAAGAAGTACGCAAGTTGTTTGACGCCTCATGACCATGAAAGCGAGCTGTCGTTGAACTTCCGCGTCGTACTCGGACAACTTGGCAAGGTGGTCTGCCTGCTGGGCTTCATTCTCCTTCTGCTTGGAGCCTGGTCGTTCTTCATTCCATTTGAAGAGGGAAAAGCCGAAGATCGTGCAACGCTCGCACTGCTGATCAGTGCCGGTGTTTCCCTTGTACTTGGCAGCCTGATGTGGATCACCATGCTTGGTCCAGCCGATGTCAAACGGACCATCCTTCGTGGTGAATCAAACGGTATTCCAACCGGAGTTCGCATGGGTCGACGGGAAGCACTTGTTCTCGTTTCCGCTGCATGGATCATTGGTGCTGCAGTTACAGCGTTGCCCTATCTGCTTTGGGCTTATCTGGGAGACGGCGCGCCCGAGAATCATCCATTCCACTCGCCCGTCGATTGCTACTTCGAAGCCATGAGTGGTTTGAGCACGACCGGTGCCACCGTACTGCTGGACATCGAAAGTCTTCCATCAGCCCTGCTTTTCTGGCGAGCCTTGTCGCAATGGCTCGGTGGACTTGGCATTCTTGTACTGCTTGTTGCCCTTCTTCCGGACGCAGGACTGGCTGCCAAGCGCATGTTTCGCTTCGAAGCACCGGGGCCTGATTCAGACAACGTCCGTCCAACGATGCGAGATGCTGCTCGCAGGTTGTGGACGATGTATCTGGTGCTGACCGGGCTGCAGATCCTCTGCCTCCTGATTGCAGGCATGGGATTGTTCGATGCCTTCTGCCATACCTTCACGACTCTTGCGACCGGCGGATTTTCAACACGCAATCGAAGCATGGCTGGCCCGGAAACAATCGGCATTCAGATCATTGTCATCGTGTTCATGGTGCTCGCCGGTACGAACTTCGGCGTACTGCACATGGTGCTCCGTCGACAATGGAAGGCAATCTGGGCGGATACGGAGCTCCGGGTCTATCTGGGCATCCTGCTGTTTGCGTCCTGCCTGGTGGTGGGCAGCTTGCTCATCAATGGTGGTGTCATGTATCGGGTCGACGGGACACAGGCTCCCATCACGGTTGGCAACGCCATGCTAGAAGGCGTTTTCACGACCGTTTCACAACAGACCACCACAGGCTTCACCAACGTTGACTACAACGTCTGGCCATTTGTCGGCAAGGCGGCCATCATCGCGATCATGTTCGTCGGCGGCTGCGGTGGATCAACCGCCGGTGGAATCAAGGTGATCAGGATCTGGATCGCCCTGCGGGTGATGTGGCGACAACTCGTACAGGTTGCGAATCCGGCAGTCCTGAGACCGATTCGAATCTCAGGTCAACCGTTGGAAGATAGACAGATGTCCGCGGCCGTTACCTATACGCTCAGCATCATCGTCCTCTTTGCACTTGCAGCAGGCATCATTCAGGTTCTGGAGGCGGACCAATGTGGCTTTGCCACTTCAGCGACAGCCAGTTTGGCGACACTCTGCACGGTGGGTCCGGGGCTGAATCAGGTGGGCGCAATCGAAAACTACGCGTGGTTCTCCAACCCCAGCAAGATCTTCATGTGCCTTTTGATGTTGATCGGAAGGCTGGAACTCTTTGCCGTGGTTGTGCTGTTCCAGCCCAGATTCTGGACCGGTCGCTGACACAGCCAGCAGCGATCCAACTACATGGGCTTCTCATCAATGGTCTGATCATAGACCTCGAGAAGCTTGGCCTTGTCAAACACCATTTCGTTTCTGGTCAGTCCAACCACTTCGTATCGAGGGGTCAGCTCAATTGCATCAACAGAACAAGCCTCTTCACACATCCCGCAGAAGATGCATCGAAGTTCATCGATGTCGAACTGCTTGGGATACTTCTCACGATCGTCCCAAGGTGATTCCTCACCGACGATGTGAATGCAGTTGGCCGGACAGGCTGTCGCACACATGAAACAGGCGACGCATCGGACACGACCATCTTCATCTCGGTTCAGGCGATGGACGCCTCTGAAGGTCTGGGCATACTGCCCGCCATCCAGAACATCACGATCTTCACGCTTCTCCTCGGGATATTGAACGACGTGAATATTCCTGGCGTTCTTGCCGTCACGGCCGAGATTCCCGAAACAGTGACGCAAGGTCGTTCCCAGACCCTTGAAAACCGAGGGCAGAAACAGCCTTTCAGCAGCATTGAGCCTGTTCGGGCTGACATCGATGAACTGGTCTGGATCTGGTGAATAGGCCATGGGTACTTCAATAGTAGCTCTAGCCACGTTGCTGGGGAAGGGATCTTCTCCAGACGGCCCATTCTCAGGGTCGTGGCGTTAGGCTTTGTCAGCTTGAGACTCTCGATGACTGACACCAACCCCAGCAAACCCGATGCGGATCTGGCATCCTCAATGAGGATGGCGGGCCTGGTCTGGCAATCCATCACCGAAGTTGCAGCAGGAGCCATCATCGGCTGGCTGCTGGATCTGGCATTCGATACGGACAAGATCTTTCTGCTGATCTGTGGCCTTCTGGGCATTCTGGTGGGAATGACCAGCTTCATCCGCACCGCCATGCAGGAAAGCCGCAGACAAGCCCGATTGGCCAGAAAACGTCGATCCCAGCCCGAATCCAAGGAAACAACCCCTTGACACACACCCCACCATCCATGGCCAGACAGGCCTCCCTTTCTCTTCCTACCGGGCTCCTGATGTCTGGCCAGGTGGTTGCTGCCCTGATTGCGGCCGTCCTATGGATTCTGGGTGTCCTGACAGGTGGATTCGGGGCCAGCATCCTCCTGCAGGGACTGGTCGAAATCGCCTTGGTGATGATTCTGGCAATGGCCGGAATTCTGGCCATTCGCCCCAGTGTCTCACGCCCCGCCGTGAGCTGGGCCGTCCTGTTCATTGCAGGCTCTCTGGTACGGCTTGTTGTCACCGCAGGACTGTCCCTGTTGCTATACTCCGCGGCTCACATGGCCCCCAAGGCCTTGTTGGTTTCGGGATTCATGGCCTTCATGGCCAGCCTCATCATCGAAGCCGTGATTACTGCCCGTCTCCTCAGTCGAGTTACGCCGGAATCAACGGTAGACGAAGACTGAAAAGCACTTACCGAAACGCTACATCGAGAACGAAACCAGCATGTTTCCACTCCTCGCTTCTTCCAACCCAACGCACCATGTGATGGACAAGCCCATCTTCGGAGGCGATTCACCGCTCTTCGAGGGAGGACCTGATTTTCTTGGTCAGCCAAGCCTCACGATGCACACGGTCACGCTTGTCATTGCAGGAATCGTGGCCATTCTGGTACTGCTTCGAGCAGCCAAAGCCATTTCAACTGGCCATGAAGGCGAAGGCATGTATCGCTACCTCACCAAGGGGCGAGTGTCACAACTGATTGAAGTCTTCACGTTGTTCCTTGTTGAAAACACGATTCGACCAACGTTGAAGGAAGACACTCGACGCTACACGCCGATTCTTCTTTCCTTGTTCTTCTTCGTGCTGACCTGCAATCTGATGGGACTGATCCCGTTCATCGATATCCAGCATGCAATCGGACCACCCAATGACAATGGTGAGAAGATCTGGGCGGTCTTCGGAGGCACTGCGACAGCCAACCTCAGCGTGACGTTGGGTCTGGCCTGTGTCGCCTTCGTCGTGATTCAGATCCAGGGATTCCGTTCACTGGGAATCAAGGGTTATCTGTCGCATCTGACTGGAGGCGCACCGACCGCGTTGCTTCCAATGATGGTTCCTCTTGAATTTGCCGGCATGCTGATCAAGCCTGCCGCATTGGCCATTCGACTCTTTGCCAACATGTTTGCCGGCCACACGATGATGGCGGTTCTGGCCATGTTCGGCATGCTGACCTATCAGGCCACCGAAAGTCTGCTGGTAACCGGAGCCATTTCCGTGGTTTCCGTCGTGGCCGCGATCGCCATCAGCTTCCTCGAACTGTTTGTGGCCTTCCTTCAGGCCTTCATCTTCATGTTCCTGACCACAGTGTTCATCGGACAGATGACACACCATCACGAGCATGATGATCATCACGAAGACGCTCACGACGGCTTGGAGCCTGCGGGAGCACATTGATTTGACCAACCCCCGGAATGGGCCGGGATTCGATCTTTAGTCCGTACCCGGATGTCTCCCATTGCATCCGACCACACGCTCACTCATTACGAGTACTCAGTTAGGAAAGCGACGAGAACAATGAAGCAATTCCTGATCCTCTTCGGAACCATCTTCGCTGCACTGCTCTTCTTTGGCGGTGACTTTGCCATGGCTGCTGACGGCGCCGCGGCAGACGCAGCCGGAGGAGTCACTACCGGTGCAGGCCTCAAGGGCATTGGTGGCGGTATCGCTGCTGCATTCGCAGCTGTTGGTGCTGGCATCGGCATCGGCCGCATCGGCGGCAGTGGTGTCGAGTCCATCGCACGTCAGCCTGAGATGGCTGGAACCATCTCAACCCAGATGATCATCTTTGCGGCCCTGGTCGAGGGTGTTGCCCTCTTCGCCGTGGTCGTCGGTCTGCTCGCCATCCTCTGATCGGATCGTGAGCATGGACCCGGTGGTGCCTCGAGGGCACCCCGGGTCGATCTCGCTGGAGGCCCCCGATGAATGCAATGACTCTATTGGCCGCAGGTGCGTCACCCGTCAATGTTCAGCTGATTTCGCTGATCACGACGATTGTCGTCTTCCTGCTGTTCTTCTTTGCAGCCGCCTACCTGGTCTGGCCCAAGATCCTTTCTGGACTTGATGAGCGAGAGCTCAAGATCCGCCGGGAAATCGAGTCAGCAGAAGAAGCCCGTGCAGAAGCTGCTGAATCACTCAAGCGGCAGGAAGCCGAACTCAATGAATCCCGCCGGGAAGCAACCGAACGACTGGCCAAGGCGAAAGCCGATGCCGAACACGTCGCCTCGGAGCTTCGCCGTAAGGCTGAAGTTGAGTTGCACTCCATGCGAGAGCAGGCTTCCAAGGAAATCCAGGCAGCCAAGGAGGCTGCCATTGCCGACCTCAATGCTCAAGCAGGTGGTCTGGCAACTGAGATTGCCGGCCGGATTCTGCAGCGGGAGATTTCCGCTGCAGACCAACAGGACCTGATCAATGAATCCCTGCAGTCCTTTGCAGGCCACAACAACTGATCCACAGCTTCAATCATGCCTACACATACCGACACCCTTGCCAGAATCTATGCCCGAAGCCTCTTTGAAGTAAGCGAAGAGAGCGGCGGTCGCGATGGGGTCATGGAAGTAGCGGATGAACTGGAGCAGGTCTGTGAACTGGTGCGGTCCGACGCCGCCTTCCGTGAGTTCCTGTCATCGCCGCTGATCGAGTCCGCCGCGCGTGGCGACAGCATCAAGGCGATCTTCTCCGGCAGAATCTCAGAGGTTGTGTTCAACTTCCTCATGGTTCTCAATGCCCATGATCGACTTGGACACCTCGAAATGATCGGTGTCGCCATGATGCAGATGGTGCACGAGCACTGGGGCCGAGTTGAAGTTGATGTCACGACAGCCAAGCCACTTGATGATGCTGGCCGAGAAGCCGTGGTCAATGAACTCAAGAAGATCATCGGCAAGGATCCAGTCATCCACTCCTATGTTGATGCTGACCTCATTGGCGGCGCCACGTTCCGCATCGGCGATCAACTGATCGACGGCTCAGTGGCCACTCAGTTGAAGCGTCTGGAACAGGATCTCCAGAAGGCCGGCAGCCATGGGATCCGACTCCACCCTGAGCGATACATCGAGGGAGCCGTCTGATGATGTTCCCTCGGAGCCTCGTCTCCATCATTCTGCTGGCAGCATGTGCCACCCTGACTTCTGCTCAGGAAGGTCCCGCTGTGGCAAGCATGACGGTGACTGGTCAGGGGAGTGCGACCGCTCCTGCCACCCAGGTTCGTATGGCCGTTGGCGTCACCGTGAGTGCCGCGACACTTGATGAAGCAAAGAAGGATGCTGAAACTCGATACACCTCCATCATCAAGGCCCTGAAAGACCTTGGGCTGGAAGAGACAAATGAGTTTCATACTTCCGGATACAACGTGCAGGTCCAGTGGAGCAACTCACAACGAATCGCCAACAGGCCTACTGAACGCCCGAAGATCGTCGGCTATCAAGTTTCCGCGACCGTCGAAGTAAAGACTGGCAAGATGGAAATGGCCGGCACCATTCTGGAAAAATCGATGAATGCCGGCGCCAATGACATCAAGGGCCCCTGGTTCAGCCTGAAAAACAATCAGGCACTGCGGAAGGAAGCCATCACCAAGGCTGCCATGAATGCCATGTCGGATGGCGCAACGCTCACCAGAGCGACCGAGACCCGGATTTCCAGAATCCTGAACATGAATATCGACAATGCCGCGATTCAACCTGTCGCACCAATGCGTATGGCAAGAGCCGAGATGTATGGCTCCAGCGACAGCAATCTGGCACTGACCCCCCGAATGGTCACCGTCAATGCAGACGTGACCATTGTCTTTGAGATTGAGCCCGCTGGCTGATTCAAGCCCGTACCGAGCAATAGAGAAGGAAACCGTTGTGAAGATCAAGACTGACGAAATCACCACCGTCATCAAGCAAGAGATCCAGCAGTATGCGAGCCAGCTTGAGATCTCCGAAGTTGGACAGGTGGTCGAAGTAGGCGACGGTATTGCTCGCATCTACGGCCTCTCCAACGTCATGGCCAGCGAACTGCTCGAGTTCGAAACAGCCAAGGGCACCGTCATGGGTCAGGCCATGAACCTTGAGGAAGACACCGTCGGTGCCGTCATCTACGGCGATGCACTCGCTGTGCGTGAAGGCGACACGGTTCGCTCAACTGGCCGCCTGCTTGAAGTTCCCGTCGGCGAAGCACTGCTTGGACGCATGGTCGATCCACTTGGTGCCCCGCTTGATGGCAAAGGCCCGATCGACGCAGCCAAGACGATGAAGCTCGACATCGTCGCACCCGGTATCGCGGCACGACAGCCCGTGCAGGAACCACTGCAGACCGGTATCAAGGCCATCGACTCCATGATCCCGATCGGTCGTGGTCAGCGAGAACTCATCATTGGTGACCGAAAGACCGGCAAGACTGCCGTTGCGCTTGATGCCATCATCAATCAGAAGCAGTACTGGGGAACTGATGACGCCGTCGTCTGCATCTATGTAGCCGTCGGCCAGAAGGACTCCACGGTCGCAGGCGTGGTCGACACGCTTCGCACCCACGGCGCCATGGACTACACCATCGTGGTCAACGCTGGTTCATCCAGTGCCGCTCCGCTTCAGTACATCGCCCCTTATGCAGGTACCGCCATGGGCGAGTACTTCATGTGGCAGGGCAAGGAAGGCAAGACACCCAAGCATGTCCTCTGCATCTATGACGACCTTTCCAAGCAGGCCACTGCCTATCGTCAGTTGTCACTGCTTCTGCGTCGACCACCAGGACGTGAGGCATACCCCGGCGACGTCTTCTATCTCCATAGTCGTCTGCTGGAACGTTCCACCAAGCTTTCTGATGAGAATGGCGGCGGCTCCCTGACGGCACTGCCCATCATCGAAACTCAGGAAGGCGACGTGTCCGCCTACATTCCGACCAATGTGATTTCGATTACTGACGGTCAGATCTATCTTCAGCCCGAACTGTTCGCCTCTGGCGTTCGTCCAGCTGTGAACGTCGGTATCTCCGTCAGCCGCGTGGGCGGCAACGCCCAGATCAAGGCCATGAAGGAAGTTGCCGGCTCACTGCGTCTCGACCTTGCGGCCTACCGCGAGCTCGAAGCATTCGCACAGCTTGGCACGGAACTGGACAAGGCGTCCCAGCAGCAGCTGGAACGTGGTGCTCGAATGGTTGAATTGCTCAAGCAGGGTCAATACCACCCCTACACGGCGATCGATCAGTGCATCTCGATCTTCGCAGGTACGCGAGGCATCCTTGACGACCTCCCTCTTGCCAACGTCCATGATTTCGAGTCTGCCATGCTGGATCACTTCCGCACCTCCCAGGCAGACCTCAGAAACAAGCTGGACGAAAGCAAGAGCTTCAAAGGTCTCGAAGATGAGTTCATGAAGGCACTTCAGGACTTCAAGGCCGGCTGGTCACCTGCCTGAGCCTGACCTGTCGCCTCTGCAACCGTTCCAGGATGGCCTCAATCGCCATGCAGCAGGGCTGTAGTCGCGCGCCTGCTTCAGGATAAGGCGATACCAGCCCCCTCTCCTCCATCGCGGGGCATGGACTGCCAACTCTTCTGGCGGAATCTCCTTGTTGACCCTGCCATGGAGCCGATGAAGGGGGAGCATGTCACCAGAAGCACTACTTCCAATCGCTCTTGAAGCAGTTGCAGCCGCCTGTGGCATCACACGAGCGGCTCAACAGTCTCGAGAGGCCTTCAGCAGCCTGACCAAGGATGACCGGAGTCCTGTCACCGTAGCCGACTTCGCCTCGCAGGCGGTCGTCTCGCTGATTCTGCAGGAGCGACTTCCAAACCCCGCACATCATGCCCTGATCGGCGAAGAGGATGCCGCTGAACTACGTACGCCTGAACAGGCGTTGATCCGTGAAGGAATTGTGCAACTGGTTCGTCGCTGGAAACCCACCATTGAAGAGTCCGAAGTAATCGATGCGATTGATGCGGGCAACAGCAGACCTTGATTAGCCGGCTTCTGGACACTCGATCCGATCGATGGAACAAAGGGGTTCCTTCGAGGTCAGCAGTTCGCCATCGCACTTGCCTGGATACAAGGCGGACATGTTCGTCTTGGCGTCATGGGCTGCCCCGGGCTTCCAGTCGACCAATCCGCCCCGCTCGACCACCCCGATCCTGATGGGGTCATCTATGCCGCATGTGAAAATGGCGGGACCTGGGAATATCCCGATTGCGACCCACTGGCTTCTCCCATGCGAGTTGTGGCACGAGCACCCGGATCGATTCAGCGAATCCGATTCTGTGGCTCAGTGGAAAAGGCACATGGTGACCGATCACAAGCTGGACAGCTCATCGATTCATTGGGTGGAGGTGAGGCCATTGCCGTTGACAGTCAATGCAAATACGGCCTTGTTGCCCGCGGACAGGCCGATGTGTATCTGCGAATGCCGCGGACCAAGGCCTATGTCGAGAAGATCTGGGATCATGCTGCTGGCTCGATCATTGCGACCGAGGCGGGAGCATGTGTATCGGATATCAACGGGAAGCCCCTCGACTTCAGCTGCGGAAGCGGCCTCCCCGAGAATTCAGGGATCGTTGCTGCGGCTCCTGAACTGCATCCAAAGCTCATTGACGGCATTCGTGAACTACAACTGGGCCCCAAGATCTGACCGGGTGGAAATCTGATGGCATTCGAAGCATGGTTCACGCTCACGACAATCGGAATGGTCATGGCTGTACTCGTGACCAACCGAATGCAGGTGGACACGGCACTCCTTGGTGGACTGATCATCCTCATGGTGGCTGGGGTCGTGTCACCGGAAGAAGCTGTTTCCGGATTTGCCTCGACTGCAGTACTCATGATTGGCGGACTGTTCGTCGTTGCTGCTGGTCTTGAAGAAACAGGTGCATTGGCGATGTTCACCGACCGGCTGCTGGGACGGCCCCGTTCACTGGCCGTTGCCCAGCTGCGACTTCTTTCGCCTGTTGCATTGGCCTCCGGCTTCCTGAACAACACTCCCATTGTCGCCATGTGTCTTCCGATCGCCAGAGACTGGGCAAGACGCCATCGACTCAGCACATCACATCTCCTGATGCCTCTGAGCTTCGCAGCCATCCTTGGTGGCAAACTCACCTTGATCGGCACGGCCTCCAACATCGTGGTCATGGAAGCCTTTCTTGACTGGCTCAAGACCGACCATCAATGGTTGGCTGGCACCAGCTATGAACCCATGTCCCCCATGCTGCAATTCTTTGGCATCGGGATACTGGGATTGCCGACCGCAATTCTGGGCATCGGACTGATGCTCCTGATTACCCGCCGATTGCTGCCGGACCGCAGCAATGCCATGGATATCAGCCAGGACGTACGGGAGTATCAGGTGGAACTCGTCGTCCAAGCTGATTCACCAGTCATTGGCCAGACCATCGAACAGGCCGGCCTGCGTGGACTGCCTGATCTCTTCCTGAGTGAAATCGAACGTGGTGACACACTGCTTGCGGCCGTTGCACCAGAAGAAATCCTCAGAGCCGGCGACCGACTGGCCTTTGTCGGTGTTCTCGAATCCGTGCTGGATCTTCGTCGTCGCATCCGCGGACTTGAACCTGCTGATGACCAGGCCAGCAAACTTCCAATTGCCCGCACCACCAGAAGTCTGGTTGAAGCTGTGATATCCGCCAATTCACCACTGGTCGGCCAATCGATTCGCAAGTCAAGATTCCGCTCAACCTATGAAGCCGTTGTCATCGCGGTACATCGTCAAGGTCAGCGTCTGGATGGAAAGATCGGTGATATTGTCCTGAAGCCAGGCGACGTCTTGCTGCTTGAAACCCACCATTCCTTCGCAGACCAGTGGAAAAACCGACACGACTTCTATCTCGTCTCCAATGTCGAACGCAGCAGGCCTGTTCGACATGAACGTAGCTGGGTCGCAATGGGAATCATGCTCACGCTTGTTCTGTTGCTCATCTTCAAGCCCCTGAACATCGGCCCGGTGACCGCGGTCTGGTCCTGTGGATTCCTGATGGTCCTCACGCGATGCGTCACCGGAACTGTTGCTCGCAGAGCCATCAACTGGCAGGTGATTCTCGCTATCGCTGCAGCGATCGGTATCGGGCAGGCCATGATCGCGAGCAATGCGGCATCAGATATCACCTCTTATCTGGTGAATGCCGCTGAGAGCTGGCAACTGGGTCCTTTGAGCATGCTGATCGTACTGTTCCTACTTGCTTCGGTCATCACACAACTGATCACACCATTCGCTGCAGGCGTACTCATGGTTCCGATTGCGACAGAAATGGCTCATGGACTGGAAGTCAGCCCTCTGCCATTCATCTTCACCCTGATGATGAGCGTCGGCACCAGTTTCCTTACACCCATGGGATACACGACCAACCTGATGGTCTATGGACCTGGCGGCTACCGATTCCTTGACTACACCCGACTGGGCCTGCCCATCATGCTTCTGGCCGGGGTCATCACCATCCTGCTGGCACCTGTGGTCTTCCCCTTCTAGTCCAATGTCACTGCAACCCATCATGGCCATCATCAGACGAATGGTTGCAGCTGCCCTTCTCCTGTTGGGATCAGCAGCGGTTCTTGTCTGGGGTGTCGGTGAATGGTTCAGCGACACAACAGCATGGAGTCAATGGCTGTCCTGGATACCAGCCCTGATTCTGGTTCCTGCAGGCACACTCTGGTGCATCGGCTGCCTCTTGCTCAAGAACGCTCGTAGATTCATGTCCATTGGCGTGGTCCTGCTCATCCTTGGCCCCTTGTTGTTCTTCAGTCGAAACTGGAAGGCAGGTGTCTCTGAAGATCCACGAACTGGAATCACCATTACACAATGGACACTGGGAACTCTGAAAGTCAATGAAGATGCCTATGCTGACGCGTTGCTTGAAATCAACTCGGATCTGAATCTCATCGAAGGTGGAAAACGTCTTCGATGGGCCTCTGCAATACAGGATTGGCTTGGCCCTGACCGTCGCTCCTATTCAACCGGCATCTTCTCGATCCTTTCAAAGCTCCCGGTCACTCAATTTCGATCAGTCGTGTGGGCTCAAGGAATTCACATGGCGATTCTGGATGTGCAGGGCCCCGGATTTGAAACTGAACCCCTGCATATTCTTCTGGTCGATCTACCTTCGGATCCAAATCGAAGTCGAGCCGAGATCGCCCGATCCGTTCAGACGTTGTATGAGCAAGTGGAACTACCGCCGATTGATCTGATCATCGGCGACTTCAACATGACCGCCAACAGCCATTCCTTGAGCACGCTCTTTCCTGAATTCGAGATGGCTTGGCCAGAAGTCGGGGCTGGCTGGGCACCGACCTTCCCACGCGAATGGTCAGTCGTACGTATCGATCATGTGTTGACAGGCCCCCACGTCGAGATCACGCGACTGGAGACCATTGACCCGGGTCTTGGCAGACATCGACTTCAGATCATGGACATCGCCCCCCGGCAAAGCCGAGGGGCGTCTGTTGCAGATTGAATTGAATGACCAATGGATCATTCAGGTGGCATGAAGATGTTCCAGATCAGTTGAGCCTGGCTGCCACTGTCAATGGCATCCTGATCATCATGAGGCAGGTACTGGGCCAGTTGCCAGTCCTCAAGCCACTCAACCGAAAGATCCATTCGAAGCACATTGACGCCGCCTTCGAAATTCAAGTCACTTGATCGACGCATGCCGTCGGCCAGAAGGACTGAATTACCTGGATCGGTGAAACGTCTAGACCGCATCTTGCCATCATGGTCATTTGGATCCCAATAGACATGTCCGGCGTAGTGATAATTCGTATACATGGCGCGATCGGGATTCAGATCCTCATTACCTACTCGATAGGTGAAGATATTCCGAAGCCCACGCCAGTCTTCCTGGTACTCATCCCAACTGTGAGCGCCGGTATGACCTGGTGAATACAGGACCTGCGGGTCAGACAGCAGTTCATATTTGAAGAGATTGCCGAGGCCATCAAATCCATTAGCCAACCACTGAGCTCGTTTGCGCTGTGGATCGAACTGATTGCCATCAAGAAGTTCCGGGGTCCAGGCCCGCATCAACTCGCCGGCTTTCAATGGTGTTTCAAGAACAGCCTTGCTGACAGGGAGCTCCCCGCGGTTGATATCCGCAAAGACAGCAACTGCCTGACCAATATTTCGCTGGTTGGATTTACTGATCACCCGGTTTGCGGCGTCACGAACACTGGCAAGGGTAGGAAGCAGAAGGCCCGTGAGAATCGTGACGATACCCATCACAACCAGCAGTTCGATGAGGCTGTAGCCACACCTGAAACCATTTCCTGGTCTTGCCTTGATAATGTTGAGTCGTGCAGTAGGCACGCCCAAGCCCTCCTTCCGACACTGGCCGCAGGCCGGTATCCGGTGAATACTCCGAAGGAGAGAGCATTTCACCAGCCTCCCAGACTACA
>PBAY01000021.1 GCA_002717655.1 Phycisphaerae bacterium
CGTGATACGTGAAACCGAGGTGCTGGGCGACTACGTCAACGACGGCACGACCGCGGTCCATCGCGGCACGCTCTACATCTTCGGCGACCTCAGCGGCGAGGGCACCATGCTCGGCGATGTCGACGATGGCCCGGGTGTGCGTGGTGGCGACCTGCCGTCACCCGGCGACGGTTTTTCCATCGGTGGCAGTTCGATCCTTGGTGTCGATGCCTCCCTGCGGATGCTCGACTTCGATTGGACGCTGGGCATCGGCGGTGACGTGGACTGGGCCATCAATGCCAAAGATCGCTTTGCCATGAACGGCGCCACCCTCGAACTCACCGGCTTGAACACTGGTCTGCAGTCCCTGGAACTCATGAGCCTGGACATGGGAGCCGACGCTGTCGGTTTCGATCCCAGCCAGGCTGGTCACTTCCCGCTGGGCACCCTGCGAGTCGCCAGCGGAACCACCGTGAGCCTTGTCGACACCCATGACAACGCCCTGGATGGCTCGGCGACCTGCGAAGCGCTGTACGCCTTGACGCTCGTGGTCGAACCAGGTGGCACCCTCGTGACCGGGGGATGCCCCGTCTACGTTCAGGCCCTGGACAACCGTGGCGTCATCGACGGCGACATTATCGAGATCCCGGACACCCCCACCTGCCTGGGCGACCTGGATGACAACGGCGTCGTTGACGTCGAAGACCTGCTGGCCACGCTCAACGACTGGGGGTGTGAAATCGACTGCACCGCCGACGTCAATGAAGATGGCAGTGTCGACATCTCCGACCTGCTGACCGTCATCGCCAACTGGGGGGCCTGCCCCGGAAACTGATTCTTCAGGGCGAGTTCACAGGGCGTTCGGCCTTGGCGGTCTGGGCCGCGACCATGTCGCGGTAGTGATCACTGGACTTCATGAGTTCATCATGAGTGCCTTGATCCAGAATGGTTCCACCTTCCAGGACGATGATCAGATCGGCATGTCGAATCGTCGAGAGCCGATGTGCAATGGCGAAGGTCGTCCGGTTTTCAAGCAGTTGATCGATTGATGACTGGATCAGTCGTTCACTCTGCGTGTCGAGGTTGCTGGTGGCTTCATCCAGAATCAGAATCCGAGGATTGGCCAGAATCGCACGGGCGATGGCCAGTCGCTGACGCTGTCCCCCGGAGAGACGAACACCCCGTTCGCCGATCAGTGTATTGAAACCATGTGGTGTGTCCTCGATGAACTCCACGGCATTGGCTGCTTCGGCGGCTGCACGAACATCTTCATCGGTCGCACCACGCTGTCCGAACGCGATGTTGTCGCGGATGGTTCCATCAAACAGGAACACATCCTGCTCCACGATGCCGATGAGACTTCGATACTTCTCCAGCTGAATGTCTCGCAGATTGACGCCGTCGATGCTGAGAGTTCCGGAATCAGGATCGAAGAAACGAGCAATCAGATTGCAGAGGGTGGTCTTGCCGGCCCCGGAAGCGCCGATCAATGCGACGAGCTGTCCAGGTTCCGCCGTGAAGTTGATGCCATACAGAACAGGTTGCGTGGCACGTGGATAGGAGAAGGCCAGGCCCCTTGCTTCAATACGGCCCTGAACCTTGCTGGCATCAAGCGGAATCGAGTTCTGATGATCAGGCAGTTCCCGTTCTTCCTCCAGAAGATCAAGCACACGATCAAGTCCGGCAAGATTCGTCTGGAAGGATGTGGCGCTGGAGGCCAGTGTTTCAATCGGTCCCAGCAGCAGCACGAGATAGGTCAGGAACATCACGAGATCGCCCGTCGTGATCGTTCCTTCAAGGACCTGCATCCCTCCATAGAGGAGCAACGCTGCGCTGGCGATCGGAATGGCAAGGGCCCAGACCATTTCCGTGATCCGAGACCACCACCAGGCATGAATTTCCTGTCTGGCAAGCATGTGGTTGCCCGAGGTGAAGCGTGCGGTTTCCGAGCGATCACGTCCAAAGGCCCGGACCACGCGCATTCCGGAGAAGACTTCGGTGGAATGAGCGTCGATGTTGGATCGTTGTGCGCGGATATCCCGGTAGAGTGGGCGGATGCGCGAGATCCAGGTGCGATGTGTGATCCAGACCATGGGAAGCAGCGCCAGGGCGCCGATGAGCAGCCGCCAGTCCGTGACGGAAAGGATGAGAAGAATTCCGATCAACTGGATGATGGCCCGCCATGGGTTGTAGATCATGCCGAAGATCAATTCAGCGATTCCACCTGCGTCTTCGCGAAGCAGGCTGGCAACACCACCGGCACGAAGTTCGGTAATTCGGTTCAGTGGCAGGCGTACGGCATGATCGAAGACGGTCTTTCGCAGCGAGACAGCCAGTGTTCTGGTCGCCTTGGTCGCCTGCCAGCGACTGGTCAGTCCGCAGGCCACACTGGCAAAGGCCACGACGACCAGTGTCGCGGCGATTGCGAACAGCATCCGCTGCGGGTTGTTGTCGAGCCCCCAGGAGGCGGGTATCCAGTTGGCGAGAGAGGCTGGCAGTGGTTCGCCGGTGAAGGCATAGTCGATCACCAGTTTGGTTGCGGCAGGAGGCAGCAGGGCCAGTACGGTCGAGATGCTCAGCATCACCAGTGCCAGCACCACGGCTTTGCGTCGAGGTCCGAGTTTCGAGAGAAAGATCCGGAAGAGCGAACTCGCGGAACGAGTTCGTTTCATGCTCCGGGATGATCCGGAGAAGGTCACATGTGTCCGGTCCTTTCGATGTTGCGCGTGTCGTTTGCGCAACATGTCCTTGTACTGGGAGAACCGCCGTCCACTGGGGCCGTGTGGCAATGGATGATCGGGTTCAGGAGATGGTTCGCCGGGGGGAGTC
This sequence comes from Phycisphaerae bacterium, assembly GCA_002717655.1. Lineage (GTDB taxonomy): Bacteria > Planctomycetota > Phycisphaerae > Phycisphaerales > SM1A02 > UBA1668. The sequence goes on from PBAY01000021.1 coordinate 2,809, forward strand.
AACGTTGAATGCTCTGGAGGAAATCAGTGGCCAGGACGGAAAAGAGTCAGGACTGCGGTGTGTCCATGGAGATAGCTTTCATTCCCGATGGGTCCGAATTCGCCTGCGGCGAAGAAGCCGGCAAGAGGTGGCGAGTTCAATCTTCTTCGAGTCATCGAGATGTCATGGCCTTCGGAACCGAACAAGGACTTTCCACGGCCGTTGCAGCTGATGAGCATGGCACCGAACGGATCACTGTCCAGCTGCTGTCCATCGAGCAGCAGCTGAAGATCCTCATGCGCGGCAGACGCATCACGGATCTGGAATTGCACGGTCTGCCCGGGTCGGATGACGGCACCGATGGAGATCGCCCCATTGGCCTGATCGGCGCCGAGAACGGAACGGACCAGAAAATCGCCACGGCCGAAATGGTCACGGTTCTCATCGACGACGAGTCCGATCAAGAGTCCGTTCTGCAGCAGTTCACGTTCATGCTGCGGCAGTGATTCGGCAGTCTTCTGAAGTTGCTGCAATGCTGGGTATCCACCCAGTTCGGTGATGACATGCTTGTCCTTGACGCCGGTCACGACCATGGGCTGTCCGACAGGGCGACATCCCTGAGAGACGATGAAGTCGCAGTTCAGAGGCCCGTTGAGTGTCACACCGACTGCGCCACTGGTCTGGAAGGTATCGTCAAGAACAAGTCGGTTGATTCCCGGTCGTGATCCACCTGAGGAAAGTCCACCGATGATGGGTAATGCGTTGGCTTCACCTCGGGATTGGGAGAGGGTCTGCAGGATGCGATGGGTCGGTGTCGTGAATGGATCACCGAACATCAGAATGCACTTGCTTTCCCGCGCGAGTCCAATTCGCTCTGGCAACTGTTCAGGCTTGCTCAGGGGAAGTGGATGGGTCGGGGTACTTCGCCAGGGTGTCAGTCTCACTCCCGGCAGATGCAGGGCAAGAGCGGAAAGTCCCGAGACTCCATCAAGCTCGACATCATCACCAAGAATTGATTCCGCGGTCGTGGCGATCAGACATCTTGGTTGAAGGGTCTTTCTGAGCGTGTTCATCGCGTCAGAGAACCCTGACACATGTTGAAAGCTGCCGAAGGCGACCAGCAGATCAGGGGATCTTCCGAGCTGATCATGCAGGGTATCCGCCAGTTCCAGCGCGGCAGTGGGGGTATCCGGATGAGCACTGGTAGCGGAGGCACCGCCCCAGCCGCCGGGAATCTCAGGTGATGTTGACCATGAAAGCACCGCGCGATGCTAACGGGGAATTGAATCAAATGTCGGCTACACTGGACATTCTCGGGCAAGAGAAAGGGATTCAGCATGCCGCCCACAGGCAAGAAGAACATCAAGGCACTCAAGGATGCATTGGCTCGTGGGGTCGCCGCCCTGCGACATGTCCAGCATTCAGATGGTCATTGGTGTGCTGAATTGGAAGGGGACTCCATCCTCGAGAGTGAGTATCTGCTGATGAAGTTCATTCTCAGCCAGGAGAATGAACCGCTCATTGATGGCAGTGGTCGGGAGCGGCTGGAACAGATTGCCGAGGGCTTGAGACTGCAGCAGCGACCCGAAGGTGATTGGGGTCAGTATCCAGGTTCCGGCATGGATATCAGTGCCACCGTCAAGGCCTACTTCGCCTTGAAGCTCATGGGTGATGATCCTGAGGCCGAGCACATGGTTCGTGCACGCAAGTTGATTCGAGACCATGGAGGTGCGGAACGATGCAACACCTTCAGCATGTTCTATCTGGCCTGTCTTGGTCAGGTTCCCTGGCAGGCCGTACCGGCGATCCCACCTGAACTGATCATGCTGCCCAAGTGGTTCTACTTCCACATGACCAAGATCAGCGCCTGGACTCGTACGATGATCGTCCCACTTGCAGTCGTCACGGCACTTCGTCCAACAAGGCAACTTGAACCTGATCAGAGTATTGATGAGCTGTTTGTCGATGAGCGTCTGCGTCGGACCTTGACGGTTGAGAATGACGCGCCGAAGTTCTGGCGATTCTTCTTTCAGGGCATCGATCGTGGCTTGAAGTTCCTGCAGCGAATCGGAGGGCTTCCGCTTCGTCAGAAAGCATTGAGACGCTGTCGTGACTGGATGGTTGAACGGATGTCACAGGATGGACCCGCGGAGACCGAGGGGCTCGGGGCCATCTTTCCGCCGATGGTCTATACGCAGGTCGCCTTGATGGCCATGGGTTGGCCAAGAGATCATGAGTTGCTGCAACGTACGGAGCGTGATCTTGATGCATTCTTTCTTGAGCGTCCAGGTGGAAAGGCGATCAAGATTCAACCGTGCTTCAGTCCGGTATGGGATACGGGTATTGCGCTGTATGCCATGACGGAAGCAGGTCTGGATGAATCCGATCCGTCGGTGCGTGCCGCAACCAAGTGGCTGCGAGGCAAGGAAACCAACTTCAAGGGTGACTGGGCTGACAATGTACCGGTCGACAAGCCTGTCTCAGCCTGGTTCTTCGAGTATGCCAATGCCTGGTATCCGGATGTCGATGACACGGCCATGGTTGCCATGGCGCTTCATCGTGCCGGTGGAAGTGAAAATGAAGCGGCAGGTCGGCGCGGTATCGACTGGCTGCTGGCGATGCAGAATGATGATGGTGGCTGGGCGGCTTTCGACAAGACGCGTCACAGGCAGATTCTGGAGTATGTCCCATTTGCGGATCACAACGCGATGCAGGATCCCTCCTGTCCAGACATCACCGGTCGAATTCTCGAATGTCTCGCCTGGCATGGGTTCAGCATCCGTCACGACTCGGTTGCCAGAGCGGTGGCCTATATCAAGCAGCATCAGACAGAAGAAGGTGCCTGGATCGGACGTTGGGGTGTGAATTACATCTATGGAACCTGGCAGGCGTTGGTTGGTCCCATCAACTGCGGTGTTGATCCCGGTGAAGACTGGGTTCAGCGTGCAGGTCAATGGCTTCGAAGTGTTCAGAAGGATGATGGTTCATTTGGTGAGTCACCCGACACCTATCTTGATCCAAGCCTGAAGGGCCAGGGGCCTTCAACGGCATCACAGACGGCCTGGGCCGCCATGACGATGCATGCGATCTATGGAAGTGAGGATGAGGGTGTGCTTCGTGCCGGGCATTGGCTTGCCGCCACGCAATTGAAGGAAGAGGAGGCACGCGATCCTCTGGTGAATCCTGATGGTGATCCAGCAGGCTCGTGGGCTGAGCCCTGGTTTACCGGCACGGGTTTCCCGAAGGTCTTCTATCTTCGCTATCACCTCTACAGGTTGTACTTCCCGGTCATGGCACTCGCACGAATTCTTGGTGCAAGTGAGCATGATGACACTGGTATTGAACCGGTACAGCGCATGCGTCCGAAGATCGAATCAGTCTGATCCTTTTCACAACGTGAGCAATTGAATCAGAACGGAGCCGGGCTTTCGAAGATCAGTCGTTTGCCTGAAGAGGGATGTGTGAATTCCAATATGGTCGCGTGAAGCATGAGCCGATCCACGCGTGCACGCATCTCATCAGGTGCATAGAGGTCATCACCCAGAATCGGATGTCCGATGCTCTGAAGGTGCAACCGAAGTTGATGGGAACGGCCGGTCAAGGGAAAGAGCTGGATCCTCGTACAGTCATCTCCCCGCTCCATGACCATCCAGCGGGTCTTGGATGGTCTGCCCTGAACATCGTCAATCATCTGGCGTGGAGGATTGTCCATGTCTTTCCTGATGGCCGCATCGATCATCCCCTCGTCAATCGCCAGAATGCCTCCGGCAATTGCTTCGTACGTCTTTTCCACTTCGCGATCCTGGAACTGCCTGCTCAGTTCCCGATGCGTATCGGCATCCCGTGCCAGAACAATCAGTCCCGAGGTATCTCGATCAAGTCGATGCACGATGCGTGCGCCGGGGAAATCGGCCTGTGCTCTTGCAACGAGACAATCAGCCTTCTCTGGCCCGATTCCGGGAACTGAAAGCAGGCTCGTGGGCTTCTCGAACACGATCAGCTTGTTGTCCGCAAAGATGACAGGTGGAACTTCTGGCGATTGGGCCATGATCAGTCAGACTCCTTGATCAGGTCGGTAGGATAACTCCTCCATGCCACGAAACCTCATGACAGTTCTGCTGCTGCCGCTTCTGTTCACGCTTGGCTGTGAGCCGACTGTGGTCCAGTACCGCAAGAAGCCTTCCTACTACCAGCAGATGGCAGGGGCGAGCTTTCGTGATGGGATGACCGATGAAGGGGTCGAGATCCGCTGGGAGGAACCGTCCAAGCCATCAGCCAATCCCTATGAGCAGGTCATCGGAAAGGAAGTCTTCCGGATACGTGAAGAGCAGCAGGATGGCACGGTCATCATCCAGGCCAAGCTTCCACAGCATGTCCTGGTCAATACGCTGACCTGCCTTCGCAACAATGAGTATCAGTTGTTGTGGGATCAGATGCTGGCGCGATCAACTCGAGACTTCTACGAGCGACAGGAAGACGGCTACGTCAAGTACGAGGCCCATCTGCGAAAGCATCGCAAGGACATGGCCGCGCTCGTCAATCGTATGATCGTCGGCAAGACCTTCGGGGAGGTGGAGACGCAGAAAGCGGATGACGGAACGATCCGCTGTCGTCTTCGCAAGAAGTTGAGAAGAGATTTCGAATTCAAGGAAGTCCTCATGGTTTCCGAGGACCGGAATCTCAAACTCCTGACGATCCGATAGAGGACGCTTCTCGGAGTGCTCTCATGAGAGAGGATCTTCACCGACGTCTTCCCTGAAGAAAAACACCCCCGTGAAGACGGGGGTGCTGTGGGTTGGTTGGTTGTGGTGGGGGTGAACGAAACAACACCCCCATGAAGCTGGACGAACTCAGTCTCCGGAAGATTCGCCACTTTCCACGGTTTCACTTTCCTTCGGGGCTTCCGCCTCGGGTGCAGGCAGATCCTCGGTATTGAAGGTCAGTTCCTTGGCACCTTCGACATGAGTCACCAGAATCTTGTGACCACTGGCGTAGACGCCTCCGAGCAGACCTTCCGCCAGCGCATCTTCGACATGGGCCGAGATGGCTCGACGCAGCGGGCGTGCACCGAAGTCGGGGTTGTAACCAGTTTCGATGAGGAAGTCCTTGGCCTGTTCATCAAGAACAAGATCCATGCCCTTGGCCTGGATGCGTTCCCGCACTTTCTCCAGTTCAAGATCGATGATCGAGTAGAGATCCTCCTTGACCAGTGGCTGGAAGACGATCGTGTCATCGAGTCGATTGATGAACTCAGGACGGAAGAACTTCTCGACCTCGGACTTCAGGGCAGTCTGGAGCTTGTCATATTCCATGACTTCATCACGCTTGCCGAAACCAAATGACTGGCCGCCCTTGATCAAGTCAGCGCCGATATTCGAGGTCATGATCAGGATGGTGTTCTTGAAATCGACCTTGCGTCCGAAGGAGTCCGTAAGACGGCCTTCCTCCATGATCTGAAGGAGCATGTTGAAGACGTCAGGGTGACCCTTCTCGACTTCATCAAGCAGCACGACGGCGTATGGGCGACGGCGGATCTGCTCGGTGAGCTGACCACCTTCTTCATAGCCGACATAACCGGGAGGGGCGCCGACCAGTCGTGAAACGGTGTGCTTCTCCATGTATTCCGACATGTCCAGATACACGAGTGCATCCTGATTGCCGAACATGAATTCGCACAGCGCCTTGGCGAGCAGGGTCTTGCCCACGCCGGATGGGCCGACGAAGAGGAAGCAACCCATGGGTCGATTCGGATCCTTGAGGCCACTGCGTGCCTTGCGGATGGCCTTGGAGACGTGCTTGACGGCCTCCTTCTGGCTGATGACCATGCGATGCAGTTCTTCCTCGAGCTGCAGCAGTCGCGCGGACTCGGCTTCTTCGAGGCGGGTGAGCGGAACACCAGTGATCTTCGAGACCACCTCCGCAATCACTTCCTCGTTGACTTCGCCGGCGGTCTCGCTCATCTTGTCGCGCCATTCCTTCTGCACGCGATCCTTCTCGGCGCGAAGCTTCTCCGCCTGATCGCGAAGATCGGCGGCCTTCTCGTAGTCGGCTGCCTTGACGGCCGCTTCCTTGCTGATACCCAGCATCTCGATGCGGGATTCCAGCTCTGCGAGATCTGGTGGCTTGGTCATGGAGCTCAGGCGTACGCGAGCACCCGTTTCATCAATGATGTCGAGGGCCTTGTCCGGCTGAACTCGATCAGGCATGTACCGTGTGGAGAGTTCGACGGCCGCGCGGATCGCATCGTCGGTGATCGTCACACGATGATGCTCTTCGTACTTGATCTTGAGGCCCTTGAGAATCTCGAAGGTCTGCTCCGCATTCGGTGGTTCGACCACGATGCTCTGGAATCGACGTTCCAGGGCGGAGTCCTTCTCGATGTACTTGCGATACTCGTCGAATGTCGTGGCACCGATGCACTGGATTTCGCCGCGTGAAAGGGCAGGCTTCAGTACGTTCGAGGCATCGATCGCACCCTCGGCACCGCCGGCACCGACAAGCGTATGAAGTTCATCGATGAAGAGGATGACGTTCTTGGCACGTCGGACCTCATTCATGACGGCCTTGATTCGTTCTTCGAACTGTCCGCGATACTTGGTTCCGGCGACCATCATCGCCAGATCAAGGACCACGACACGCTGATCGTGCAGCAGATCGGGGACATCCTTGTTGATGATTCGCTGAGCGAGGCCCTCGACAATGGCGGTCTTGCCGACGCCGGCTTCTCCAAGCAGAACCGGGTTGTTCTTGGTTCGACGGCAGAGGATCTGCACGAGCCGCTCGATTTCATCACTGCGTCCGATGACCGGATCGAGCTCTCCGGTCTTGGCCAGTTCGGTCAGATCACGGCCGAAGCTGTCCAGTGCAGGAGTCTTGCTCTTACCACGACGTGGTGAGCCACCGGCTTCGGGTGCACTTGGCTCAGCGGCTTCTTCCATTTCCTCGCTTTCGACGCCTGCGCCGAGGAGGTTGAGTACTTCTTCGCGAACCTCTTCGAGCTTGACGCCGAGGTTCATGAGGACCTGCGCCGCAACGCCGTCCTGTTCACGCAGCAGTCCCAGCAGAAGATGCTCGGTACCGACGTAGTTGTGATTGAGATTTCGAGCTTCCTCGATGGCGTACTCGAGCACCTTCTTGGCACGTGGAGTCTGGGGCAACTTGCCCATGGTGACCATCTCGGGGCCGGACTTGACGAGCTTCTCCACTTCGAGTCGAACCTTGCGCAGGTCGATATCGAGGTTCTTCAGCACGTTGGCTCCTACTCCGGAGCCTTCCTTGACCAGACCCAGCAAAATATGCTCAGTTCCGATGTATTCGTGGTTGAAACGCTGGGCTTCCTGATTCGCCAGGGCCATCACTTTTCGTGCACGATCGGTCAGTCGCTCGAACATCTCATGTCTCCAAACTTCCAAGGCGACGGCCGCATGCCGTCGAGTTACATCAGGGTATCCGCCAGAACGACTGCCCGCACAGCTTGTGGCCTGATACCGTGTTCTGGCACGGCTGCTGGCGATCCGGCGGGGCAGGACGAGATCCCGACCCGGACGGGTTCATCGGCTGAGGAATCCTCGATATGAAGCACAACCTCCATCTAATACGCAGTTGGGCCCCGGCAGTTCTGCTGATGATCCTGCTGAAACCCCTCAGCGGGGTGGTAATAGGGGACGTAGCGCTCTCGACCCCTCGTCGACTTCAGGTTGTAGGGGTTGAAGGAAGGCCACTGCAGATTCAGGCCCAAAGGCTGGATCGGGAGGGAATCCATGGTGAGGAGGGTCTGGTGCCCTGGTCAACGGTCCGACCTCGAGAAGCCTCCAGGCTGTATCTACAGCTGATGGATCGTGGTGAGGGAGAGGATTGGCTTGATCTGGGCTGGATCCTCTTGGTTCATCCCCATGCTGACCGACAGGATCTTGCCATGGCCCGCGAATACCTCGCTCAGGCAGCAAGAAAGCTGCCTGAAGGGGAGGCTCGCGTTGAAACCCTGAAGCAACAGGCCGAATCCCATCGACGCGTTCTTCAGGAGAAGGCGTCGAAGGCTCAGCGAGATCTCCGCCAGAAACTGGGTACCGAAGCAAGGAGTTGGCCCGGAACACCCTGGCCGGAATCAACCCAGCAGATGGCGGATGAGCGGATGGCGAGACTCCGCGCCTGGATTGCGGACAAACTGCAGACGCTCTCACCTGATCGCGAAGTCGTCAGCAGCGGCAAGAATGTCAGAACGCGTCATGCATTGATCATTTCGGATCAGCCTCGTACGGATCTTCATGACATTGGTCTTCAGATTGATCACATCGTCTCGGATCTCAACATGACGTTCGGTCCTTCGATTGACGCACGTCCATTCGGATCGCGGCTTGGGATTCTTCTGCTGGCCGATACCGATTCCTACGACAGTTTGAATGAGAAGTTGCGAACGACCCGGATCGCCGCACTTCCGCGTGCACAACTGCAGGTTCTGGAAGAAGGCAGAGGTGATCTTGTCATTCTGGTTGATGGATCTCGGATCGCTGAGGCCATGCCGGCGTTGAGGCATGAACTGGTTCATGCCTGGATGCATCGCCTCCATTCACCGATTCGACCTCCCGCCTGGTTCAACGAGGGATTGGCTCACGCCGTTGCTTGGTGGCGTACGTCGCCTGCTGAGCAGTCATGGAGGCCAGCAGCCGTGAACTGGTTACGAACCCAGCCAGTCAACTCTCTGGTTGAACAGGGATATGAAGAGGGAAAGTGGAATACCGCCGGCATTGATACGGCAGCGGCGGGGCTGCTGGTTCGTCGCATGCTTCAGAGTGACAATGAAGCGACGGTTGATTGGCTCAAACGGATCAAGCGTGGTGAAGCGCCGAATCAGGCCTTTGAGAAAGCCTTTCGTCTCACGGTCGAGCAGCAGCTCAGTCTGGCCGTCCGCTACTGGAAGCTCAATAACTGAATGCTGAAGAAGCTTGCGAAACGGTCTCTTCGACCTGACCACGATTCAGAACGACGACCCGGTCCGCAAGAGCCGCGATCTTCTGATCATGCGTCACCATGACGATGCTCAGTCCGGCTTGATGTTCCTTGCGAAGAAGATCAAGGATCTCCTGACCGGTCTGTTCATCGAGATTTCCAGTCGGTTCGTCGGCCAGCAGTACCTTGGGTCTGTTGACCAGTGCTCGTGCGATGGCGACCCGCTGACGTTCTCCGCCTGAGAGTTCACGTGGACGATGGTTGAGGCGATGATTCAGTCCAAAGGCTTCAAGCAGTTCAAGTGCTCGCTGACGGTCAGTGCGAATACCGGATCCCACCAGCCCCGGCAGCAGGGCATTCTCGATCACCGTGAGTTCAGGGAGCAGGTGGTAGAACTGAAAGACGAAGCCCACCTCACGATTTCGATAGCGATTGCGACTTCGTCGGCCATGTGAGGAAATCGACTTTCCCATGTAGCGAACTTCGCCACACCCGGGATCAGGCGTGTCCAGACCTCCAAGCAGGTGAAGCAGCGTACTCTTGCCTGATCCACTTGAGCCAAGGACCGTGACCCATTCACCCTGATGAAGTTGCATCGAACTGCCACGGAGCACCGGTACGTTGACCGCTCCCATCTGGTAGGTCTTGTGCAGTGAATCTGCTTCAAGCAATGGTGTATTGGTGAACTCACTCATAGCGAAGCGCCTTCACTGGATCGATGTCAGCGGCACGTGCAGCAGGAATGGCAGCTCCCACAAGACTGAAGATGACCGCACCGATCATCGTGGTGATCGCATTGGGCCAGTCGATGTTGTTAGGAACTTCCGTGAAGTAGTAGACCGCTGGATCCCAGATCACCACGCCACCCTGCGCATCGAGAAAGAAGATCAGGCCGGTCATGGCACCCAGAATGCAGGTCCCCATCACTCCGAGGACGACGGGAAGAATCCGGCCACTGAAGCTTCGAATGATCGTCCAGAGGAGAATCAGCAGTGTGACGGCTGCGAACGACCATCCCAACCAGAGGGGGGGTTCAGCCAGCATGTCGTGGATGCTGTTGACGTTTCTCGTGACCAGCCATCCAAGCAACAGGCCGATGAACGCGCCGATGACTCCGACGACCAGACCGTAGAGCAGAAAGATCCAGACGATTCCCGGGCGAGAGGCTCCGATACTTCTCAGAATTCCGATATCACGTGTCTTCTCGTAGACGATGGCCCAGAAGATCGCGAGGACCAGTGCGGCACAGACGATGTAGACGATCGAGAACAGCGTTCTCATCAACGCCCGCTCTTTTTCCACGGGTCCGATGAAGGCCGCGTTCTGTTCTTCCCAGGTCAGGATGTTGAGTCCGAGGTTGACGCCTTCGATGGGAGGTTGCGGACTGTCGGGATGAGCTTCAGCCATCCTGCTGGTGAAGCGTTGGTAGGCCTGGCTGACCTTGTCACGCAGTTGATTGACATCGATGCCGTCCTGACCTCTCACGATGACCATGGTTGCTCTGGCGGGTTCCGTGGCGACGACCTTGAGCGGGTCGAATTCATCGACGATTTCTGCTTCATCGAGATGCATCATCTGCTGCGCGACATGGATTGGAATCATTACCCGGATTTCATCAACGCTGTAGACACCGCTGCTGAATTCATTGATGAACGGCATGATCATGGTTTCCGGCTCGAGCGTTCCTCCGGAAGCATCCACAGGAACGGTCGTCAAGGCTCCTTCAAATCTTGGAAGCCACCAGAATCCATCTGCCCTGATCTGGTATTGGCCTTGACGGTCACGGTAATTCGCGTCAGAAACATGAATTCCCGAAACAATCCCTGGCGTGCCATTGCGTTCCATGGCCATGGAGGTGGGAAGAAGGTCAGTATTTTCTGCGGTATCCCGCTGTTGTTCCACACTGATGGCACGTTGCAGTGCATCGATCTGATCAGGTTCAAGGATGTCTCGCAAGACACCTGTATTGGTCAGCAGGACATAGCGGAGATGTTCGTTCCATTCGGGTCCGGTCAGTGCTGAGCCGAGATCCAGAACCTGACTGTCAGTGCTTACCTCGGTCGTATTCGAAAGCGAGGCTCTCAGGATCGCAATCCGTTGCGCATCATCAAGCGTCTCGACCACCGGGCCATACTGCTCGTCCCGTAGTACATGGTAGGAAGCTGCATCAGGTACCTCTGGCCACATCAAGGTGTCTTCATAGGCCGTGACCTTGTCGAATCGAGCAGGATCGATGCCCCAGATCTGAACCATCTTCGGTTCCTTCGTAGCCCCGCGCGGATAGGGCATTCGAAGGACACCAATGGTTTCAACCAGTGGAGCTGAAGCAACTACTTCAGGCAGTTCATCAAGTTCCAGCATCAGATCTTCGTAGTACGGGATACCCGTCACGGGATAGCTGATGACGACATCGCCCATCAGCGTACGGCCGGAGTCGCGAACCATATCGAGAAATCCAGTCATCACGGATACCACGATGATCACGAGTGCCACGCAAAGCGCAACCGCCGCCACGGCCAAAACCGGAATGATGCGGCTGGTGAGATATCTGCTTGTCAGAAGGAACTGATACACGGCCGGAGATCATAGCTGGCCAGAGCGGATTTCCACGGAAAGTGCTCTGGTCAGGCTTGCAGGGATGCCGAGATCGATCACATGGACCGTTCCGATGAATTCCGCTGCAGGGGGTTCAAGAAAGCCTTTTTTCCATCCTACGAAGCTCGCCGTGTGGCTTGCATGAACTGCATCGCCCAATGGGCGGCCGGTGTCCGTGTCCAGACCCGAGGGGAGGTCCACCGCGAGTACGGGTGCCTGGGCGGTATTGATGGACTGGATCAGATCGAGGGAATTACCTGTGACGGGTCGATCAAGTCCTGTTCCCAACAGGGCGTCCACGATCAGGGTCGCCTCATCAAGGATCCGATGGTCCTGAGTGATTGTGATATCGAGTTGGCATGCTTGCTGCCAGTTGTGCGCCGCATCGGAGCCGGTTCGGGGAGGATCACTGGCGAGAATGGTGGTCCTGACCGACCTTTGTTTCAAATGTCTCGCCATGGCATATCCGTCACCTCCATTGTTCCCACGGCCGCAGACAATGACGACATGCTGTGCTTCGATCGGCGGCGGCATCATTTCCAGAAGCAGTCGTGTGCATCCGATTGCAGCGTCTTCCATCAATTGCAGACCCGGGATGCCCAGTTGTTCGATTGCCTGATGGTCTACCTCCCGGATGCCTGCTCGATCAAAGATCATTGTTTCCTTTGGCGTGCCCATGCCAGATGGTATCCAGAGCAGGGTTTGATGACCTGACAGGGGCCTGTGCTCTACACTCTGCGCATGATTGTGCTGTTCATCCTTTGTGGGATTGGAATAGGGCTCGCCATCATCGGCGATGTCATCTGGTCCATCGTGGGTTGGCGGCTTCGCCGCACACTGCGATCCGGGTTGAGCGTGCGTTCCCATCTGGAAGATCCAATTGAAGAGGAACTGGTGACGATCGTGGTGCCTGCTCACAATGAAGAGCGGATCATCTCGCGTTGTGCAGAAGCCCTCATGAGTCAGAGGTGGTCGAAGCTTGAGATCATCTTCGTCGCCGATCGTTGTACTGATGGAACGGTTGACCTGCTTCGTCGGACCGTGGATGGTGATGAGCGCGTTCGGATCATCGAGAACAACAGCTGCCCTGATTCATGGGCGGGCAAGTGCAATGCAGCCAGATTGGGTGCCGCTGGCGCATCCGGTCGCTATCTGATCTTCATGGATGCTGACACCATTGCGGATCCCGATTTGATTCGGGCTGCGGTGACCTCTGCCAAGGCACGTGGCGCATCGCTTCTGAGTCTCTTGACGAAGCTGACAATGAAAGCCGTCTATGAACGTCGTACACAGACTGCGGCCTCCATGCTGCTGCTGACTCTCTATCCGCCTGAACGAGTGAATCGTGACGAGGCATCACGTCCCTTTGCAAATGGGCAGTTCATGCTGTTTGAACGTGAGTGGTATGAGAAGATCGGAGGGCATGAGGCGGTGCGTGATGATCTGCTGGAAGACATCGCCTTTGCTCGTTGTATTGATGAACATGGCGGACGTGTCAATCTCTTGAGTGCAGATGGACTGCTCGAGTGTTCGATGTATTCATCTTCCGCTGCGTTTCGCAGAGGCTGGCAGCGTATTTTCATCGAGGCATGCCGTCGGAAGCCAGCGAGAATGCGTCAATGGGCAACACGGCTCCGGCTGCTTGGGCTGTTCATCCCGTCAGCGATCTTGATGGCTTGTATCGTTGGTATTGTCACACTTGCGATGGGAAGCTTCTGGTGGGGCCTGACGACCATTCTCGTTTCAGTCATCGCATTATTTGTTCAGGCCATCGTACTGGCAGCGATCTATCGTTCATTCCACCAGCCACCAATCTCGATCTGGCGGTTTCCAATGGGCTGTGAAGATCTGGCAAGAATTCTGTGTGAAGGCGCTCGTGTACTTGAACAGGGCAAGCCTGTTCTGTGGGGCGGGCGTGAGTACATTCTGGAACCGAGATGAGTGAGAAGAAAATGCGGATCCTTTTGACGAATGATGACGGAATTCTTGCACCTGGGATTCTGGCGCTCCATGGAGCGTTGGAAGGTCTTGGTGAAATCGTGACCATTGCGCCCAAGACCGTGCAGTCCGCCACCAGTCATGGCATCACCTATACCGAGCCATTGATGGTGGAGGATGTCGAAATGAAACCCGGTGTCCATGGTCAGTCCGTGGATGGACGCCCGGCGGATTGCGTCAAGCTGGCCTTGCGTTCACTGTGGGAAGAACGTTTTGGCGAGGGAAGCAGGCCGGATCTGACCATCAGCGGCATGAACAGTGGAGCCAACATCGGCATCAACGTCATCTATTCAGGAACTGTTGCGGCAGCAATGGAGTCGGCATTTCTCGGAGTTCCTTCCATTGCCGTCAGTCTTCTGATGCGTAATCGGGAGAAGACGCATTGGTCACGAGCAGCTCAGATTGCCAGAGAACTCATTGATCGAGTTCTGCAGAGACCTCTGGATGCACATGAAGTCGTGAACATCAACCTGCCCGAGACCGAGTCTGCCGATCGACCAATGCCCGAGGTCAAGGTCGTTGGCATGAACAGTGCACCGCTTGAAGAAGATTACGAAAAGAGAGTCAGTCCCTATGGTCAGGTGTACTACTGGGCAGCTGGAACGGGATTGAACTTTGCGACCACGTCACCCGGATCGGATGTCGAGGCGGTCTTGTCGGGGCATGCCAGCGTGACACCGTTGCGTTACGTCTTGACGGATGAGGCGAGGATGCAGACCTGGCGTGATGTCTTTGGATCAACAGCCTGATCAGTTGAGCTTGAGCATCAGTTCCATCTGAATCGTGATGCGTTCGCCAGCTTCCAGTTCCTTGAGCTTCTCGCCTGAAGCCCGCCATTTGTACAGGCTGGCTTTCACGTTCGCATCTAGTCTTGGATCGCCGGAACCTCTCAGGATCTCCGCGTAGGCAGGCTTTCCCCTCGAGTCGAAATCAAATCGGACGAGGAGATTGCGACGGCCACTGCTGGTTACCTTCTGAAGCGCCGTGAACTTCGGCTTTCTGGGGCGAAGCTGCAGGCCATGTGCAGCGATTGGCTTTCCCATCATCCAGTCCTTGCGAGGAACCTTGATGGTCGAGGTAGCGCTGGAATCGCTTTTGGACGCATTGGGCTTCGGGGGAAGATCCTCTGCGGTGTCTTCCTTGGCCTGAGGAGATTGTTCGCCAGGTGGTGCGTCACCCTTGGAACCGCCTGGTCCAGCCTTTGAAGGCTTGGCTGGCGTCTCGGGTGGCTGAGCGGGTGGTGTCTCCTTGGGCTTTTCTGGTTCAGCCTTCTTGGTTTCCGCTGGAGCTTCTGGCTTGGCTTCTGGTTCTTTTGAAGCGGGGGTCTCAGCATCCTTGGGATTCTGAACAGGAGTGGTCTTTGTATCGGCTTTGGATTCGGGAAGTTTGTCCGAGGGTTGATCCTGTTTCGCGCCAGGTGTCGGACTGGCGGTCTCTCCGATCGGAGCGGGCCCTGTGCTTGTTGGCTTGAGTCCACCGGGTGGTGGTGGTGTCTGATCCGGCGTCTCAGAGGCCGGGCCTGTTGCCGGTGAAGGTTCCGATTTCGCCTCCGGCGCATTGGAAGCAGTTTGTTGATCATTGTTCGGAACAGCGGCAGGCATCGTGTCAGTCTGTGCTGCTTCAGGTGTCGTAGGAGATGTTGGCTGTTGCGGAGTGGCTTGAGGTGAATCCGGTGCAGCAGGCGCTCCGCCAGCAACCGGCATGGCTGAAGCTGCTTCAAGTTCAGCCTGTTCAACCGTCGCCAGTCGTGCGAGATGCTCTTGATATTCCTCGTAGCCAATCCATGTAAGGGTGGAGGCTTCGGACTCATCAATCCCCAGTTCTTCCTTGTCTTCCTCTTCTTCTTCAGGAGTCCTCTTGAACTCCGACTTGTTCAACTGTTCCTCGTCGAATCCGCGATCAGCAGGAGATGAGGCTTCAACAAGTCCCGGGAGCAGGATGAAGAGGTGGATCCCCACGGAGGCGATCAGGGCGGCCCAGAGGATGATTCGATCATGCCGAATCACGGTGCAGGCTCCATGGCATCTCGATCCTGTCCAACCAGTTGGATATCGATCCCGGCCAGGTGCAGCTGGTCCCAGAGACCGGTCAGCATCGGTCCACGATCGACGGTTCCATTGCCTGCTTCCATGACGATGTACACGGTGGTTTCAGGCTTTGCCTTGAGGACTTCCTGCAGGGCCGCCAGTACATCTGCTGAAGCCACCTGTTCATGGCCCACGAAGATCGTCCCATCGAGTTTCAGGGTGATTCCCACCGCCGGAGTGGTCTCCGGGCTTTCGGAGGAGGAATAGGACTCGAGCGGTACGGGCAGCATGTCGACCCGGACCATCAGGACCATGGCGTAGATGAAGAACGTGAGGATCAGGAAGATGACGTCGATGAGCGGCATCAGCTCGATGCGTGGATCAAGTTCTTCCCGACGGAGTTTCAGCATGTGTCAGCTCTTGGGATCTAGAGATCCAACTGAAGCGTTGCCAGTGCGGTCGTGACGTTCTCGCTGAACGTGAAGATGCGATCGAGGCCCGTGGCCAGAAGGGCGGTCCAGATACCGTCGCTCACGCTGCAGATAATCAGACGCTGGCGAGGTTCGGACTTCTCAAGAAGCTCACGTGCGGTGAGCAACGCGGCCAGATTGGAGGAGTTCACTGTTGCGACATTCTGAAGATCAACAATGACATCGGGTACTTCGCCCTGTGCATCACGGAGTGTCCGAAGCCGTTGATGGAGATTGTCCATGTCCTCCGAGAACATGGGCTCATCGTTCAGCTCGGCGATCATGATGTTTTCAGACCAACTATTCAGGGCCATCAGGCTCTCCCTCTTCCGGTTCCCCGGATCAACTGTCGTCATCCTACCCGAGGAAAGGGCTCATGAGGATTCTGGTTTGGTGGTTGCCACCGTATCTTCGCTCTCGCCTGCTTCTGAGGCATCATCATCGGTGTCATAGACCTTGGCCGTCGCCACGACGATGTCACCCTGCTTGAGGTTGACGAGGCGTACGCCCATGGTGTTGCGTCCGATACGACTGATCGAATCACCTGGGATTCTGACCAGCATGCCGGTGGAGCTGACAAGAATGATCCCGCCACCAGGCTCGAGGCAACGGATGGAGACCACGTTGCCATTCCGGCTGGTGGTACGAATGTCACGCCGGCCTTTGCCGCCACGGCTCTGTGGTCGTGTCGCGCCGCCTTCGAGATGGACGAGGTATTCCTCCATGGAGGTTCGTTTGCCGTAGCCATTCTCCGTGACCGTCAACAGGTCGGCATCATCGGAAACTCGAACGAGCCCGACGACGCGGTCACCCTCAGCGAGGTCGATACCCTTGACGCCTGACGCCGTTCGACCCATCGCTCTGGCATCGTTTTCGTCGAAGCGAATGGACATGCCTTGTGAAGTCGCGAGCAGAACATGGTCGTTGCCTTCAGTGTGAACGATGCCGATGAGTTCATCGCCCTCTCTCAGATTGATCGCATTGATGCCTGCGGCATTCACATTGCGGTAGTCGGCCAGAGAGGTTCGTTTGACACGGCCAAGTGCCGTTGCAAAGAACAGGAAGTTCTCGCCCTTGTCAAAGTCCTTGATGCTCAGGAAGGCAACGACGCGTTCTTCTTCCTTCAACCTGAGCAGATTGATGATCGCGCGGCCTCGACTGGTTCTTGACATCTCCGGAATCTGCCAGACCTTGAGCTTGAATACACGACCCTTGTCGGTGAAGCACAGCAGGTCATCATGGCTGGAGGAGCTGAAGAGGTGTTCGATGAAATCCTCGTCCCGTGTTCCAGCACCCTTGATGCCTCGACCACCACGACCTTGTTCGCGGTACGTGTCCAGTGGGACGCGTTTGATGTATCCATCGCGGGAAATGGTCACGACGACATCATGCTCGGCAATGAGTTCGCCCATGTCGAAGCCGTCTTCTTCGGCGTCTTCGATGCTGGTCTGTCGAGGTTTGGCGAAGCGATCGCGAATCGCGATGCAGTCGTCACGGATGATCTGGCGGACACGTTCTTCACTGGAAAGGATCGATTCGTATTCCAGAATCTCTTCCAGAAGAGAGGTGTATTCGGCCGTGAGCTTCTCGATTTCCAGACCGACGAGCTGAATCAGTCTCAAGGCGCCGATGGCCTCGGCCTGAACACGTGTCAGTTCGATTCCATCACCTTCCTGAGATCGTGCAAGAAGAGTTGATGGGACCTGTGGGGCGTATTCATGGCCGGCCGGAATCGCGAAGCGGCGTTCCATCAAGGTCGCGATGGCTTCTTCACGTGTTCGACTTGCGCGGATGAGGCGAATGACTTCATCGACATCGCACACGGCGAGAATCAGGCCTTCAAGACGGTGGGCCTGTTTGCGTGCTTCTCGAAGCAGATGCTCGGTTCGGCGGCGGATGACTACCCGACGATGATCGATGTAGCACTGGATGATGGACTTGATGCCCAGTGTTCTTGGTCGACCGCGATCGAGTGCGATGTTGATGATCGAGAACGTGGTCTGCAGCGGCGTGTGGCGATAGAGCTGCCGCTCAACGACATCAGGATCAGCGCCTTTCTTGAGGTAGACGACGATCCTGGTTCGATGCTTCTTGCCGGACAGGTTCTTGATGTCAGAGATACCGTCAATGCGACCGGCCTTGGCGGCATCAACGGCCTTCTCGATCAGGTTGTTCTGCACGACCTGATAGGGGATCTCGTTGATGACCAGTGCTTCTCGTCTTCCAATCGTTTCCTGAGTCACACGGCCACGGACACGGATGCGGCCGCGTCCGGTCACTGCGGCTTGAGCGATTCCGGAACGACCAACGATGATGCCGCCGGTCGGGAAGTCCGGCCCGGGCATGATGTCCAGAATGCGTTCCACCTCGATGTCCGGCTCATCCAGAACGGCGATGATCGAGTCGCAGACTTCCTGGACATTGTTGGGTGGCATCGAGCAGGCCATGCCTACGGCGATACCGTTGGAACCATTTACCAACAGGTTTGGGAATCTGGCTGGAAGAACCAGAGGTTCTGATCTGGTTTCGTCGTAGTTGGGTGCGAAGTCAACCGTATCCAGCTTGAGGTCATCCAGCATTTCCACGGCAGCAGAAGTGAATCTCGCCTCGGTGTATCGCATGGCTGCTGGTGGATCACCATCGATTGATCCGAAGTTGCCTTGCTTGTCGACCAGCATGACCCGCATCTTCCAGTCCTGCCCCATGTTGACCAGAGTCGGATAGATCACGGATTCACCGTGCGGGTGGTAGTTGCCCGAGGTATCGCCGGCGATCTTCGCGCACTTTCTGTGCTTGCGGCCGGGGCTGAGATTCAGGTCATTCATCGCCACCAGAATTCGACGCTGGGATGGCTTGAGTCCATCACGAACATCAGGCAATGCTCGATCCATGATCGTTGACATGGCGTAGGTCAGGTAACTGTCATGCAGTTCCCGATCGATCTGTTGTTCGATCACGTGGCCTCCACCGTTGGTGGAACCCTCCGTTGACTGGGCATCGTCGTTGGGCATGTCGCGGTCGCTCATGAGATGG
Organism: Phycisphaerae bacterium; assembly: GCA_002717655.1. Lineage (GTDB taxonomy): Bacteria > Planctomycetota > Phycisphaerae > Phycisphaerales > SM1A02 > UBA1668. The sequence goes on from PBAY01000021.1 coordinate 21,857, forward strand.
TTCTACTCAGTTAAATGGCCCTGTCGGGCGGCGATCTGATGGTCTTGGAACCACCTTGAATCGGGCCACATATTCTACCGCAAACCAGGGGTCATGGCAGGCCTTGACGACCTGTTGGCAACCTCCGGATCGAGGCCTTGATCAGCCTTCCAGGAGGGGTTTCAGGAGTGCCAGAAATTCGAGGTTTCCAGCCCCTTTTTTCCGCTTTCCACTCTTCGCCCCGCGAATGGGAGAGGTTGTGTGAGCCAGTGACTCCCAGCCCATTTGAGGCAACGCCTCCAGAGTCGTGTTCAGAATGGCGTAAGCAGTCTCGTCATCAAGAATTCCATGCGACGAACTTCGTCCGCCACCTGCTGCGGTCTGTTCATAATGTGGCTTGATCAGAGAAATCACATGGCCCCCCGGGGCCAGCCATTGTCGTGCGATGGGCAGCACCTTGGACTGCGGAGTCCAGCCAACATCAATCACGACCAGATCAACCGGCTCATCAGGAATGGTGGCATGGAGAACATTGGTTCGTTCCCGCACTTCGACACGGTCGTCCTGACGCAGCTTCCAGTCGAGAATGCCATAACCGGTATCAAGTGAAACGACTTCACGAGCACCATGCTGCAGGAGGCAGTCGGTGAATCCACCGGTGCTGCAGCCGAAGTCTGCGCATCGCTTGCCTTGGGCGGCGAAGTCGAAGGTGTTCAGCGCGTGATCAAGTTTGGCGCCAGCCCTTGAAACCCATTGCCGTGAAGATGAAGCTTCTTCCATTCCTCAGGATCCACTCGCAGGCATTCCCACGATGGCGATACCAGCCTTGTCTGCTGTTTCAAGAACAGCGGGTCGATCGATCAGGATCACGCGCTCCGAGCCGATGGCGACACAACCAGCGCCAGCGGCGGCGAGTTCTTCAATGGTCTGTACTCCGATGGTGGGTACATCGGCACGACGGTCATGGTTGGACTTGGCGGTCTTGAGCAGCGTCCAGCCACTTCGGCGACAGAGTGATCCTGCTCGCTCGATCATGCCCCGTGTTCCTTCAAGGGCTTCCACGGCGATCACATCACCTTCTCGAATCGCCATTGACTGGCCGATGTCCATCTCGACGGTCTGCTCCAGCAGCGGCCAACCGAGTGTGATGTCACCCTGTTGCATGTCGGTTGGCTGAACCTTTCCGAGAACGCCGGTCTCAGCCATGTGATCCTGTATGAATGTTGTCGAGTCCAAGAGACGAATGCCTCCTCGGTTGAGTTCATCAGCTACGGCAGCCAGAACAGTTGCATTGCGACGGTCATGGCGTAGTCGACGATACCAGAGCAGGGCGGTCCGGATGTCCGGGATCTGTCGAACCAGTCTGAGCGGATCATGCATTCGAGCCTTGGACACGCGACCAACCATGATCGCCTCGGTTGCGCCCCATCGCTTGAGCGTCCGGAGCCATTGGCTCATTCGATAGAGCCCGACCGTACGGTATTGATCACAGTGTCCGGCGAGTTCTTCTTCAGCATGTCCACGAAAGGCGACGCACACCACGTTTCGGCCTGCTTGCTGCATGCCCTCCGCCACGATGACGGGAAGACGGCCTTCGCCTGCAATGAGTCCGATTGGTCTGGTATCAGTCACGGCTGGATTGTAGATCGGAAGAGCTGATTGCCACCTGAATCAGGCTCAGCAAGAAGGGCAGCCGCAGTCTCCGGCCTGTTAGGCTGTATTGAATGACCAAAATAAAGAACATCACCGTCTTTGCCGCTTCATCCACACGAGCTGATCAAGTTCATCTTGATGCAGCAGAAGAGCTGGGGAAACTGATTGGCGAACGTGATCTCACACTTGTCTTTGGCGGTGGTGGCGTGGGCCTGATGGGCTCTTTGTATGAAGGAACGAAGGCTGCAGGTGGAGGCACGATTGGAATCACCACCACTCAGTTCGTCGAACTCGAGCAGGCGGTCCCTGACTGCGATGAATTGATCGTTGTGGAAACGATGGCGGAGCGAAAGAAGGAACTGATTGATCGAGCAGATGCCATTCTCGTTCTTCCAGGAGGACTGGGGACTTATGAAGAATTCTTCGATGCATTCGTTGGTCGAGTTCTGGGACATCACAGCAAGGCGATGGTCCTCATCAACATCGAAGGTGCATTGGATCCACTCTGTCGCATGATCGATGACGGCATTGACCGCAAGTTCATCAATCAGGGTGTACGCGAGTTTCTCCATGTGTTCACGACCCCGGCAGATGCACTGGAGCACGTCTTGAGCACAACCGAGCATCAGGTGGATCCCAGCAAGATGGTTCCATCAGGTGACTGGGAGGAGCCCGGTCAATAGCGAGGTTCTTTCAGGCTCATGAGGCGGTACGAGGTACCATTGCAGCATGACATCGGCTGTCCTGATATTGATGCCTGTCGCTTTCATCGTGAGCCTCATCCTGACCGGGATCGTGGTCCGAGTAGGGCGACGCATGGGTGCCATGGATACGCCGGGTGCCGCGGGGCATGCCAAATCCGTACGTAATGTTCCCAACATCGGCGGTATCGCGATTGCCTGGCCCCTCATCGGTGGTTTGCTTGTCGGCATGCTTCTGGTCTGCACCGCATGGGACTCGATGGTTTCCATTGTTCCGGCACTCTCAGCTTATGAAGCAAGACTTGATCAGACTGCACCCACCGTGCTGGCCTTCGCCATTGGACTTCTCCTGCTTCATGTGATGGGCCTGATTGATGACAGGCGAAGCATCGGGCCGTGGCCGAAGTTGCTGCTTCAGATCGGAATCGCTGCGGTCATGGCGATCTGGTTTGATGTTCGACTACTTCGCATGATTGATGAGCCCTTGGGCATCGGCCCGGTTCCGAGCGTGATCATCACCGTGGTCTGGATCGTGGTCATCACCAATGCCATCAACTTTCTTGACAACATGGATGGACTGGCCAGCGGCGTGGCTGCCATCGCCTGCAGCTTTCTCATGGCGGCGGCCATCTTGAATGAACAATGGTTCATTGCTGCGACACTGGCCGTCTTGATCGGATCTCTTGTCGGCTTTCTGGTCTTCAATTTCCCTCCGGCCAAGATCTTCATGGGCGACGGCGGGTCTCTGGTCATCGGATTCGCGCTGGCCGTACTTGTGGTGCGCACGACGTTCTACAACCCTGTTGAAGAAGGGACGGGGCTGGGGAGTGGCTGGTACGGCATCTTCATGCCCTTGGCCATCCTTGCTGTTCCGCTGTATGACTTGATCACAGTCAGTTGTATTCGGATTTCACAGGGTCGGAGTCCGCTGGTGGGTGATCAGCAGCATTACTCGCACCGGCTGGTCGCTCGTGGGCTCTCCAATCGTGGCGCCGTGATCGTCATCTGGGGGGCCACGTTGGTCACTGGAATCGCAGGTGTGTCACTTGCCCATCTGGCTCCATGGCAGGCTGTGCTTGCTGGCATACAGGTGTTGCTCATCGTGGCACTTCTGGCCGTGCTGGAGCATGCCAGTTGTGGGGCTCGTACGTCATGAACACCAAGGGCATGTGTATCGCTTCTCGATGGCCGCTGGTTGGCATCGTGCTGATCGTTGGTGCCATCGTCATGCGGATGACTGCTCCAGCAATCAATCTGCCCTGGTTCGATGTCGACCCTTCCACGGTTGATCATGCTGCACTGGGTCTTCTGCCGGGTTGTCGATTTCTTCTCGATGCCTTGATGTTGATCGGAGCCGCGATCATCTTCATCTCAGGTGCAACGCGTGGCCGAAACACCTCTTGGCTGCTCCTGCTGCTTGCGGTTGTTCCCATGCCGATCCTGTGGTGGCATGCATGGAATGACCCGGCGGATCTGGAACAAGCCAGCATGTGGATGGCAGCCGTCCTGTCAGCGATCGCCTTGTCACAGGTTGCAGTTGATCAAGAGGCCAGGGGTTTTGGTCTGGCACTTCTTCTGGCAGCTCTGGGTCCTGTTCTTATTCAAGCTGTGTTTCAGGTGGCCTGGGAAATTCCTGCGACGATCGCGTTCTTTGAAGCCAATCGTTCCGAGGTCTTTGCCATGCGTGGTGTGGAACCCGCATCATCCGCTGCTCAGGTGTTTGAACGTCGTCTACGTGGTGCATCACCGACCGCCTGGTTCGCAAGTCCAAATCTGCTTGGAAGTGTGATGGCTGCAGGCGCCTCGGTCTGGCTTGCCATCACCATCGCAACCATCAAGGCGAAATGGGTTTCAGGTCTTTCCGGGCTTGCTGGACTTTTGACGTTGGCCATGGCGGTACTGGTCTTTGCCAGTCATTCAACTGGCGCCATCATGGTGCTGGGGATCGGGTTCATGGTGGTGATCACCGGGTTTCTGATTCCGCACGTCTGGCGTCCAAGACTTGGTTGGATGGGTTTGTTCCTGATCATGGCGGCATTGATCTCCGTTCCGGCAAGCTCGCTGCTCAGTGATCTGCCTGGTGTTCGCAGTCTTGTCATCCGCAGTGGCTATGTGGCAGGTGCTTCGGAGATGCTGCTTGAAGCACCGTGGACGGGTGTGGGGCCGGCGGACTTTCAGGACCAATGGCTTCAGGTTCGTGGTGCAGAAAGTCCAGAAGAGATCGTTTCGCCGCACTCGATGCCATGGGATTGGGTAACGGCCATGGGTCTGGCAGGTCTGGCCTGGTTTGCACTTGCTCTGGCGGCTCTTCTCTGGGCGGGAAGGCGACTCCAGTCGACTTCGGGTGAGGAGTCAGATGCGGAATCGCAAGCGTTGCCTCGGCGCACGATTATCGTTGCAAGCGTTCTGATCTGTCTTGGGATGATCTGGTCGCAGTGGCATGATCTGATGCATCTGGGGTCTGATGTCGGGTTTACCAGAGTGCTTGGTTGGTTGACTTATGTTGGATTGTCGATCCTGTTCGCCAGTTGCTGGAGACTGGGATTTGGAATTGCACTCGGTACTTTTGCGGCAGTGGTGGTGCTTCTTGTTCATGCACAACTGGAGATGTCCATCGAGCAATCGATGACGGCACCATTCATACTTGCACTGCTTGGACTTTCTGCACCCGCATGTCTTCGTTCATCCAACACATCGACGGGATGGATCGCTTGGGCCATCAGCTGCGGGCTCGCCATCATGGTGATTCAGGTCGGCATGCTTCCTTCGTTTCAGACCGAGGATCGTGTCCGACTGATCGGAGAAGAGGTTCATCAATCCAGCAGGTCAGATGATGGCACCACCTTGCTTGCCAAGCGACGCCAGGCAGCCATTTCATTGATGGAAACAGCGTCACGATCGAATGATGATCGATTGGATCAAGTCGCCGCCGCCCAGTTGATCGCCGGAATCGTGCTTTCTGAATCACGAGATCGACCACCTGCTCCCCGGCAGCTGGTAGAGGCGCGTGATGAGGCGATTGTGATTGCAAGCGATCTCTTTGAGCGAAGTAGATCAGTCGAAGCAGGGCAGATGCTGGTATCGATACTCGCCGGCAGTGGTGACGCTGATGATCTCAATCAAGCGGTACTGATCGCGGAAGAGGTGGCTTCACTTGATCCCGTGGGCTTGTGGTCGCAGCGTCATCTTGCAGATCTGCTCTGGGAATCCGGCGAAGAAGAAGTCGCCAGAGTCATCTATGAACGTGTGTTGCAGTTGGATGCAGCTCGAGTGATCGACCCACTGCGACAACTTTCGCCGCAGGATCGGAAACTGATTCAATCGCGACTTGATTAGCTGGAGTTCGCTGAGGCTCATCATGGATCCTGCAGCTTTTAAAGAAACGGCAGTCGGTTACTTCGTTGACTCCTGCTGCGCCTCGTCCAGAGCGGCCATCACTTGATCAGAGGTATAGGCAGTGGATTGCCATGGTTCCTTGAACGGATCATCAGGACTCCAGATCGCCAGCAATGGAATTCCAGTCTGTCCAATCTCCTGCATGAGCTCCCAGCCATAGGCACTTCTTGAAGTGTTGTCGGCAGTGAACATCACGATTTGATCATCTTCAGCAAGTCGTTGCTTGACTGGATTCTGATCCAGAACAGCAGCTTTGAGTGCCTTGCAGTTGATGCACCATTCAGCGGTGAAATCAACAACTACGATCTTGCCTTCTTCTCTGGCTGCTTCGAATGTGATCGGGTCGTAGGGATTCCAGACGGTCGTGATGAACGAACCTGCGGATTCAATTCGTGCCTGTTCCAGCGCCAGCCAGGTCTGATGAGCCTTGTGAGTGGCTCCGATGGAGTACCAGATCGGGATGAATGCCATGATCACGGCAGTCAGGGTCCAGATGATTCTGTGAATAGGACTTTTGGTGATCTGGAATGTTCTCAGACACAGCCAGCCACCTGCGATGGTCAAGGCAGCGGCAATCGTCCACCAATGCAGAAGGCGCGAGAGCCAAGGCTTTTCAGCCACGAGGCCAATCAGTCCGGAGCCGATGAAGTAAGCCGCCGCAGCAAGCAGCATCAGACCCATGATCTGTTTCACAAGATCGCTTGCAGGCCCGGTTCGTGGGATGCGTTCAACAAGCTTTGGAAATGCAGCAAGAATCAAGTAGGGCGCACCCATTCCGATTCCGATTGACCCGAAGATCATCAAGGTCATGATTGGAGGTAATGCGGCTGCGCCTGCAAACAATGCTCCTGCGATGAAGCCAAAGCATGGCAGGCCCAGAATGGCTGTCATGATTCCAAAGAGGAATGATCCCCAGGCATTGTCCGCCTTGGGATTCACCATGTAGGCGGATTGGGGAAGCGAAAGGGTGAACAGACCCATGATCCCGATGCCCATCATGCCAATTACGGCACCGATCCCGAACGTCACCCACCGGATTCCGAAGATCATGGAAGGATCTGTAACAGATGCGAAGAGCATGACCGGCAACCCGATGGCCAACCAGAAGGCGAAGACTCCCAACGCCATCCACAGCCCGAGTGACATGGCGCGACCTGGTGTGGCGGCATGCTGGGACAGGGTCATGATCTTGATTGGAATGACAGGCAGTACGCATGGTGTGAGGTTCAGGATGAATCCACCAATGATGCCCAGCAGTATCAGAATGAAGCCACCGAATACACCGTTCAACTCGGGAATCCACAGTCCAAAGAAGGAAGCTGTTTCGTCTACGAAGGCAGGGGGTTCAGTTGTCGCAACGTTGTCTTTTGCGGTTTCGGAATTACGCTTGATCATGTCAAGTGCAATCGAGTCGTCATAACTGCTGAAGATTGTCGGATCGGCGGCAGATGGTGGATTGAGTTTGAGGGATTCGGCTGAGACGATCTCGATCGTCACGGGTATGCCGTATTCGTCCCAGGTACTTCCTTCGCCGGGTTGTGGTGTCGGCGCCAGGCAAACCTTGTCATCACAGACCTGAAAGACGGGTTTGACGGTGATTGTTGTCGAGCCCAGGGCGGCATCATCAGCGATGGTGACCGGCACATACGCAATGGCTTCGCCTTCGAAGACGGAGTACTTAATCGGGTCGCCGGTGAACTCTACGTCTATTTCGTGCGCTTCGGGCCATTGGATGAATTGTGGATGTACCTGAAGTGGACCATCCACGGGTGTAAAGAACAGTTGGGTCTTGATGTAATCCGAAGGCTCGCCGAGTTCTGGAGGTACCACGGGGTCGTTCGTATGGATGTGCCATCCCGCATCGTGCCTGAAGATCACAGCCAGCACCAGATCTCCACCGGGTGCTGCTCGGTTCGAGTCGGCCATGGCTTGAACCTTGACCTGATCTCTGGAGTCATAGAAGACCGGTGGCTTTTCAGCTGGTTGGTTCAGGCTGGGTAGTCCCAGTCCTCCAGCATCATCGCTGGGGCCTGCAAAAGCCAGAGGTGCCAGAAAGCTCAGCAGCAGTGTTGCAAGCATCATTCTTGATCCGTAAGTCGCTGTTTGAGGTGCCATGAGTGGTATCAGAGCAGATTTTGCTCATTTGTTTAAGCCCTCTACCAACGAGGGACTCAAGCAGGCCTTCGGTGCCTTCCGATAAGTAGAGGAAGCATACCCCCGGATGCCCGGCTGGAGATCTTCTTCGGTCCCTACTTGATGAGATGCCGACCCTGATGCCCAATCAAAGCAACTACCAACCTGATACCCAAACTGAAGCAATCTCACTGAGGCAACAGGGAAGTCCAGCTCAGGCAGGCGAAGATCAGCCTACGTTGTATTCCCTGGGAGGTCGGTCCGGGATTCGACCTCAGATTCGGCCTTATGACTTCAAGCGGCCCGAGCGGATCAGTCAGGACCAGTTGAGATCCCTCAAATCACTTCATGAAAGCTTTGCCCGGAACTACGGCGGTCAATTGACCGGCATGAGCCGGATGATCGTTGATATTGAGATCGAGGCAGCTGAGCAGATTTCCTATGCCGAATACATCGGAGGTCTGGGGAATCCAACCTGCTTTGCCACGGTTCTGGCCCCGGAGCTGGGCGGTCGCCTGGTACTGGAGATGTCTCGTGAGGTCTATTACCCCCTTATTGAGCGTCTTCTGGGGGGTGATGTACATGGTTCGATTGTTCCCGAACGAGCTTTGACCTCGATCGAGACCCGACTTGCTCGAAGTGTTCTACATCGAGCCATGCAGCCATTGCATGAAGCCTGGTCTGGACTTAGAAGCGTGAAGTTTGCATTGGAATCAGTTGAATCCAACCCACAGATCGCTCAGATCGTGTCGCCAAATGAAGTCGTGCTTGCCTTGACCTTCCGGGTTGGTCTGGCCGGTGGAGGGGGGCGGCTCAGCCTGTGTCTGCCGTATGCCCTGGTGGAGACCTTGGTTGAGGATCTTGGATCACGATCCTGGTCCGCGAGTGGTGTTGGTCATTCACATACCGCGTTGCCAGCGGTCCGTGACCGATTGACTCAGGCCGCGGTACAGGTTTCTGCTGTTCTGGCAGATACCACGATCACGCTTTCCGAGCTCCGATCAATGCAGGCAGGTGATGTGGTGCTGACGGGTGTCCCAACTTCTGCTCCTGCGACTGTTTGCGTGGAAGGAAGGCCCAAATTCACTGCCCAGCAGGGGCAGCATGGTGGGCATCGGGCGGTTCAGATCATCAACCCGCACTCTGCTTCATCCTGAGCAGCATTCCTCAAGGTAAATCAGCCCTGAATGCCTGAAAAACAGGCATTTACGTTGATTCAGCTTCTATTGTGGACAGCTGCCGGCAGGGCTGTGGCTGTTGCGACCGGGTGTCGAGGGAGATACAGTACGGGATACGACCGTCAGCCGGTGCTGGTGGCCGTCTTTCGTGCAACGGCTTTTGTTGGAGTTTCTGCAGTGAGCAGCTCCGTGAATGTATTTGTTCTCCGTCATGAGGGTTGATCTGACCCAAGGCGGTGGCGTGGGTTCGGCGGGTATCGCACCCGGCGACGTGCGTCTGATTTGTGGTCCGCGTGTGGCCCGATTCTGGGGTGGCATCGTGGTCTGAGTGAGCGTCACATATTGACGTTCGTTCAGATGGCGCAAGCCTCTGGGCAGTCGCGGGCCACGGGCTGGCAGTCGGAAACGACTCCTGCCCGTGGCTTGTTTTCGTTTGAAGGCGGGCAGCAGCTGATGGAGCTGACTGACCCGAGAGAGACCCTGTACTTCCCCCTGGTGGGACATGAGCACTGAATTATGAATGCGGAGACCATCCGAATCATCGACGCCATCGCTCGCGACCGAAACATCGAGCGTGATTTGCTGATCAATGACCTTGAGCAGGCCATGATCAGTGCGGCAAGGAAACATTTCAATTCACTGGACGTTGAAGAGTTCCGTTGCAGGATCGATCCAATGACTGGTGAGATGCATCTGTGGCAGGCGGATGAAGAAGGCAATTTCAGTGAGATCCCGATTGCCAGCCTGGGCCGAATTCCAGCTCAGACTGCCAAGCAGGTGATGATCCAGCGATTCCGTGAAGATGAGCGGGCCAGCATCTTTGATGAGTTTTCAAAGCGAGTTGGTGAAGTCTTGACCGGTACGGCTCATCGTTACGAGGGCGGCGCTCTTGTTGTCACGATCGAGCGCACCGAAGGCTTCATGCCACGTTCCGAGCAGATTCAAGGCGAGCAGTTCCATCCTGGAGACCGGGTTCGCTGCCTGATCAAGGAAGTCCGCGAAGATGGCAGCCGGGTCAAGATCGTTCTTTCCCGTAGTCATCCAGACTTCATCCGTCGGCTCTTCGAGGCCGAGGTGCCTGAAGTTTCAGAGCACATCATCGAGATCAAGGCCATGGCTCGCGAAGCCGGGTTCCGAACGAAGATCGCGGTTTCCTCCATTGATTCCAAGGTGGATGCCGTGGGTGCCTGTGTTGGTGTTCGAGGCAGTCGTATTCGCAACATCGTTGATGAGCTTGGTGGAGAGAAGATCGACATCGTTCGCTGGAACGAATCAAGTCAGATTCTCATCTCCAATGCACTCAAGCCGGCAGAGGTCGAGGAAGTAAGCCTCTGCTTCGAACTTGGTCGGGCGACGATCATTGTGCGTGAGGATCAACTTTCATTGGCCATTGGACGTCGCGGGCAGAATGTGCGTCTCGCGGCTCGATTGACTGGCTGGGATATCGACATTCTTACACCCGCCGAATTCGCCAAGAGTCTTGAAACACTCGAAGGTGTCATTCGAACCATCGAAGGTATCGAGGATGTCATGCTTGATCGCATGGGTGCGTTGGGCATCATCAGCGTCTTCGATGTTGAGGAAGTCGGTATCGAGGTGCTTGAGAATGAAGTCGGCATGTCCAAGGAGATGTCGGCCAAGGTTGCCGAAACATGTGCTGAACGAGCCAAGGAAGTGGCTGAGCAGCAGCAGGCCGAGAAGGAAGAAGAAGAAAAACGTCGGACCGAGGAACTTGCTGCTGCTGATGCAGTTCTGGCAGGTGGTGCGGAGCCCGATGGATCAGCAGAAGCAGCGGCGGATGCCATTCTTGGTGGTGGTCCGGTTGCTGCGGTAGAGACGGAATCTGATCAGTCTGTCGAGCATGGCGGGTCTGGAGAAGATCAGGAAGTTGTGGAAAGTCAGGAGGAGGACGCATCGCCAGCATCGTGAGCCAATGGCTGATCGAGCTGCATATGTGGACTTTTTTCAAGGGCTAGCGTTTGTAGAAGCGTGACACCCGGGAGCATCGAGTGGCGAAGAAGACCAACACAATCAGGGTTCACCAGATTGCCAAGGAACTTGGCGTAACGTCCAAGGACGTTGTATCCAAATGCTCAAGCGAGGGCATTTCACAGGTGACCAACCACATGTCGACGTTGTCTGCAGGACTTGCTGCGACAATTCGAGAGTGGTTCAGCAACAGTGGTGAAGCTGCCGGTAGTTCAGCTGTTCAGACAGCTGCTCCCGTCGATCTTGACAAGGCCCGTGCTCGAGCCAAGCGTCGAGCGCCGAAGAAGGTGGCCGAACCGCCGGCACCAAAGACGGAAACGGAATCGGTTCCGCCGCCACCACCGCCACCAGCAGTCCCACCTCCATCAATCGCACCAGAGCCGGAGATTGTTGTTCCGAGCCCTGAAACTTCAGTTCCTGAACCTCAAACTCCACCTTCCATTGCAGCAGAAGCTCCTGATGCAGAAGGGGACAGTCAGGGTACTGATGAGCCTGCTTCAGATGCGCCGCCAGCAAGCAGTGCGCCTGAATCAGTCGCTGTTCCGAATGCGCCTGAGCGACCGAAGGTCGTCGCGCCACTTGGTCGCAAGCTCGAGCAGCCGGTGAAGACAACACTTGCTGGTCCAAAGGTGATTCGGGTTGAACAGCCCGAGCCGGTTCGTCAGCCCCGTCCATCCAGAGGGCCTTCCCATCGTTCAGGTGGTGGTGGCGGTATGGATCAGGACATGGCTCCACCGATGCCAGGCAGTCCTGGTGATGACCGGAAGCCATCCCGTCGCAACAAGCGGCGAAGCACCGCAAGGCCTGAAGGGCGTTCCGGGCGTGGCACGTTGTCGCCTGATCAGGGGCGGCAGGGCAACTGGCGTCAACAGGATCTTCTTGAGCGTGAACGCCGTCTGTCCAGATCGGGTGGTTTCTTCAAGGCCGCTCGTCGTGATGTGCAGAAGCGAACTGACGGGGGCGGTGGACAACGCGCCAAGTCGATTGCTGAAACCGGTGGATCTGTTTCCATCAGCGAGCCCATTACGATCAAGGAACTCAGCGCAGTAAGTGGCATCAAAGGTACGAGGATCATCAAGACGCTGCTGCTTGCAGGTGATCCTGAGACCATGGAGCGATTGACGATCAACAGTGTGCTTGATGCCGATACGGCCGTCGAGACGATGCTGGAACTCGGCATCGAGCTGGAAATCATCGAGCAGAAGACTGCTGAAGAACAGATTGCAGAGCAGTTTGCTTCACGTGACATGGTGGACGAGCAGTCTCGTTCTCCGGTTGTCACCATTCTCGGTCATGTTGACCACGGCAAGACTTCACTGCTTGACCGCATTCGCAATGCGAATGTCGCGGAAGGTGAGGCTGGTGGAATCACGCAGGCAACAAGTGCCTTCCAGGTTCCAGTTGATGTCAGTGAAGGCAGCCGGGTGATCACCTTCATCGATACCCCGGGCCATGAAGCGTTTACCGCCATGCGAGCTCGAGGCGCCAAGTCGACGGACATCGTTGTTCTGGTTGTGGCGGCTGATGACGGTGTCATGCCGCAGACGGTTGAATCGATCAACCATGCCAAGGCGGCAGGTGTTCCGATCATCGTCGCGTTGAACAAGATCGACAAGGCTGAAGCAACTGATTCGAATATCCAGCGGATTCTCGGTCAGTTGGCTGAACAGGACATGAGTCCTCGTGAATGGGGCGGTGAAATCGAAGTGATTCGCACCAGTGCCATCGCGAATGAAGGTATTCAGGATCTTCTTGAGATGATTGACTTCGTCGCACAGGATCTTGAATTGACTGCGGACTTCGGAGGTCGCTCCGAGGGTGTTGTTCTGGAAGCTCAGCTGCAGGAAGGTCGTGGTGCCGTTGCCAGCATCCTGGTACAGCAGGGGCAGCTCAAGAAGGGTGACTTCATCGCCATCGGTCGAGCCTACGGTCGAGTACGTGACATGGTCGATGATCATGGCCGCAGAGTTGACTCCGCCTCACCATCGATGCCTCTTGCCATCTCGGGCATGAATGAAGTACCTGACGCCGGTGATCGCTTCTATGTGGTCAAGTCGATCAGGGAAGCCGAAGCAGCTGCCAAGGAGCGTATCGAGCAGGAACGAAACAAGTCGCTGGCACGCGAGAAGGTCACGCTCGACAACATCTTCGAGAAGCTGCAGGGTGCGGATCAGAAGGAACTGCCCATCATCATCAAGGGTGATGTGCAGGGTTCAGTCGAGACGCTGCAGGCCACGCTTACGAAGCTTTCCACTGATGAGATCGCGGTTGCCGTGAAGCATGCCGCCGTTGGTGGTATCAACGAGTCCGATGTCGGACTTGCTGAGGCTTCAGCCGCGATCATCGTGGGCTTCAATGTCACCAGTTCATCCGGTGCTCGTCGTGCTGCAGAGAAGGCGGGTGTCGATATTCGTCTCTATGACGTCATCTACGACATCAGTGACGACCTCAAGAAAGCCATGGTCGGCATGCTTGATCCCGAGCATCGCATCGATGTCATCGGCCACGCTGAGGTCCGGGATGTCTTCAAGATCACCAAGGTCGGCATGGTGGCCGGCTGTTATGTCACGGATGGAAGCATTGAACGAAACGCCTTGATTCGTGTGACGCGTGACGACATCGTGATCGAATCCGATCGCAAGCTGTCGCAGCTGAAGCGTTTCAAGGATGATGCGAAGGAAGTACGCAGCGGTCAGGAATGCGGCATGCTCATTGACGGGTATGACGATATCAAGGTTGGTGACGTGCTCGAGTGCTACAAGACTCAGGAGATTGCGCCGACGCTCTGAGTCGGTCGATCGCGGTAGAAGCACATGGGCCATCATCGAGCGCAGACAGAATCCGTATTGAAGCGGACCGTGCAGGACATCATCTCAAGAGGTCTTGCCGATCCCAGGGTCAGTGGCATCGTCACGGTCACCCGTGTGGAGGTGAGCCCCGATGGGAGGCAGGCAACGGTCTGGTGTTCGGTCATGCCTGCGGACCGTTCGAAACTGGTGAAGCATGGTCTTGTGGCCGCGACTGGTCGCATACACCGGGAACTCAAGGACAAGCTTGAGATGAGGCGAGTGCCCAGGCTTCATTTCCGAATCGATGAGTCATTGAAGAAAGAGGCCGAGGTGCTGGCGGCCATCAATGAAGCCAAGCTCCAGGACGAAGCATTGAAACAACGTCGTGATGGCGTTGAATCCCCACCTGCTGAAGGTGAGTCAACTGAGGATCAGACATCGTGAAGAATTCTGCCAAACACGCGAAGAAGTTCAGCTCGGTATTGAAGCGTCTCAAGGGTGATGAGCCAACAGGACCTCCATCCGATGATCCAGTTTCCGTCATGGCCTTCGCATTCTGTGCCTGGGAGTCGACCAGTGACGTTGCTGCGAAACAGTGTGTTCAGCTTCAGGAGGCATTGATTGACTGGAATGATCTCCGGGTCAGTCGACCCGAGGAGATTGCGGACATGGCTGGCTTTACCGATGCCAATCGGATTGAGCGAGCGAAGCGTCTGCAGAGTTCCATGCATGCCGTGTACCTGCGAGAACACGAGACTTCAATGGAAACGCTTCGAGACATGAAGAAGCGTGATGCACGTGATTACATCGAGACATTGGATGGCATGGTTCCCTACGTGGCTTCCTATCTCATGCTCCATTGCTATGACATCCACAGCATTCCCGTGGACGGACAGCTTTGTACGCTTCTGCGGGAGAAGCAGGCTGTTGATGAATCCGCTGATCTTGAGGAAGTGAGCTCATGGGTCAGCCGACAGATTTCTGCCGATGATGGCCGTCAGGCAGCCGCTCGTCTTCAAGCATGGGTGGATGCTGAATCGGCACGTCTGCTCAAGGAGACTCAGGCTGCGGATCGCCAGGCTGCTCAGCAACGCAAGCGCAAGTTGACCAAGATGGAAGCCGAGCGCAAGAAGATCATCGAAGAAGCCGCTGCAGAAGCTCGCAAGAAGGCTGCGGCAAAGGCTGCAGCAGCCAAGAAGGCAGAGGCCAAGAAGGCAGCTGCGGCGAAGAAGGAAGCAGACAGGCTGGCGGCGGAAGCCAAGGCGGCGGAAGAGCAGGCTGCAGCAAAGAAGGCTGCTTCCAAGAAGAAGACTTCCAAGAAGGCTGCTGCCAAGAAGAAGGTGACGAAGAAGGCGGCCACGAAGAAAAAGACTTCGAAGAAAGCCGCCACCAAGAAGAAGGTGACGAAGAAAGCCGCGACCAAGAAGAAGACTTCCAAGAAAGCCGCCACCAAGAAGAAGGTGACGAAGAAGGCTGCCACCAAGAAGAAGGTGACGAAGAAGGCTGCCACCAAGAAGAAGACATCGAAGAAAGCTGTCACCAAGAAGAAGGTGACGAAGAAGGCGGCGACCAAGAAGAAGACTTCCAAGAAAGCCGCCACAAGAAAGAAGAAAGGCAGTGGTCGCTGATGCGAATGGGCCAGCTGCTGCTCTTGATTCTGTTTGTTTCGTTTCCTTCTTCTGGAGCCGTGGCAGAATCCATACCTGATGCTTTGAGACGCATCCAGAAGGAACAGAATCTGGAGATGCCTGTCTCAACGGTATTGGAAGATCGAGAGTTCCAGTCCCGACCTGTTCGTGAAAGTCTTCGTGATTACATTCGAGCTCGTCAGGCACTGGCTCAGAATGAACCCATTACGGCCATGGGCCTGCTCACCAGTGCGATCAGTCTGGACCCATCCAATGAAGCAGCCTGGCGTGAGTTGGCGATTATTCGTGAGCGGCGTCAGCAGTATCGGCAGGCTCATCAAGCCTGGCAGCGGGTGATTTTGATCAATCCACGTGATCTTCGAGCGCTGCAATCGCTCGGCATCACCTCCTCTTTGGAAGGAGACATGGGCGAAACGGCTCGAAGGCTCATGGCCTGGCGATTGAATGATGGACATCGAACTTTCGATGATCTTCGTCCTTTCCACGGCGTGATGGCGGAAGCTGCCTTGGCTGAAAGTCTCGAGATCCTTGATGAGGGTGATGTTGCAGCAGCGATACGTCAATCAGTTCATGATGACATTCGTGCCATGGCTCAGGGATCCAAACCATATCGGCCGAATGTCGACAACTGGATCCAGTTCGTTCGAGCGCTACATCAGCATCGGGCTCATGAATCCGCTTTTGATGCCTTGCAATTCGGGATGCTGGCAGGCTGGGTTCAGCCACAGGCCCGATTCAGAATGTTGATTCTCGCTATCGGTATCGCGACGTTGTTTGATGATGGTCAGCATGTTTCCGCGCTGCTTCATGATCTCGATGATCGCGGCCTTCTGGATTTTCAACCAACTGCTCCTGGCACGACTCCGCTTCCTGAAGCATTGTTCGAGACCGCACGAATCTTCAATCAGATGGGCAACTCGAAGGGTGCAGCCTGGCTCTATGAAGATGTGATCGAAGAAGATCCTGATGATGTGATGGCCTTGAACAATCTGGCCTATTACCTGCTGGAGCAGGGGCAGATCGATCCCGCCGTGGAGCGGATGATCACAACGGCCTGGGAGGCGGCACCGATGGATTCCGCCGTACTAGACAGCTATGGATGGCTGTTGTATCTGCAGGACAGATTCGAGGATGACGAAGATGGCCCAGGAGCACTCTCGCTCTTGTCAGCGGCGCATACTCAGGCGGGTGAATACCCCAGCCCAGAGGTTCTGGATCATCTTGGTGATGTTCAGTACCGGCTTGGTGATGTTGATGGAGCGAAGGAGTCATGGTTCATCGCTTCAGCAATCCTGACGGATCCTGCTTCCAGGGCTGAAGCGATCGGCCGGATTGAACAACTGCAGGAGAATCTGTGGGGCTGGTGGGGCAGTAGGATGAAGGACTCGGCTGCTCTGTATGATCTTGAAACAGGACCGTTGAAGAGACGGCTGAAGTTGAAGCTGGCGGCCTTGGCGGCTGGTAGGCGACCTGCTGTTCGTGAGACTGCCAGTGAGGCCGCAGCGACAGCAGAGAAGAACGAGACTCGTTGAATCGGAGTTCAGGGCGATGGCTGGTCATAGCAAATGGGCGAATATCAAGCACCGCAAAGCACGGCAGGATGCCGTCAAGGGAAAGGCGTGGTCCAAGTGCAGTCGCGCCATCATGGTGGCCGTGAAGAATGGTGGACCTGATCCCGATGTCAATCTCACGCTCCGTTATGCCATTCTCGATGCCAAGAGCTGCAACATGCCCAAGGACACGATCCAGAAGGCCATTGCCAAGGCCAGTGGTGAAGGTTCGGATGGCGCGGTCTTCCAGGAAGTTCGCTACGAAGGATATGGCGCCAATGGTGTCGCGATCATCGTTGACTGTCTGACTGACAATGTTCAGCGAACAGGACCTGATCTACGACATGCGTTTGAGAAACATGGTGGTAATCTTGCCAAGCCCGGTGCCGTTGCCTTCGGCTTCCATACCAAGGGCATCATTCTGCTGGAATCTTCTGCAGCAACCGAGGATCAGTTGATGGAACTCGCGTTGGAGAATGGCGCGGAGGATGTGGCCAGCAGTGAGGGTGGTTGGGAGATCACGACCGAGCCAGCTGACTTCGTCCCCGTGCTCAAGGCGCTTGAGGATGCCGAGATACCGACGGTTTCGGCGGAGATCACGATGGTTCCCGATACGCAGGTGGCCTGTGATGCCAATACCGCACGCAAGGTCATGACGCTGGTGGACACCTTCGAGGATCATGATGATGTCCAGAAGGTGTATACCAATGCGGACATCTCTGATGAGATCATGGCTTCGCTGGACGAATAGCGTCATGGCTCCCTCACAACACATCAGAACATCGATCACCTTTCACGGTCAGGTGCAGGGTGTGGGATTCCGCATGACCACCGAACGGATTGCCAATGGTCATCCGGTCACCGGCTGGGTGAGAAATCAACCTGATGGGACCGTTGAATGCGTTGTAGAAGGGAAGTCTTCAGCAATCACCGGCTTTCTGGATCAGGTACGCGAGACCATGAGCGGATACATTGTGGACACCCATGAGCTTCAGGCTGAAGCGACGGGCGAGTTCACGACTTTCGAGGTTCGTTACCCGTGATGCATCGACTCTTCATCTGTCTTCTTGGTCTGGCATTTGCGGGGTGTTCTGCGCACCATCCATTTCCAGGTCATGACGAAGAGCAGGTCTGGAACGCCATGAAGGCCGTGGCCCAGTCTCCTGATTACAAGACGGCGCATTACACAAAGCGATGGTTCATCGTGAACAACTTCGTGGAAATCGATGAAGAGAACCACGTCATCGAGATTGATCGTGAACTGGAGCGGATACTTCAGCGACCACAGACCAATCCCCTCTACGAGAAGGCGAACTGGATCTTCACCGTTCGTCTGCTTGAAGGCGATCCTCCGGTCGTCGAGATCGAGAATCGATCCATGAGTCTGCCGACGAAGTTCGACTTCGAGGCCCAGCGCTACTTTGCGGACATGCAGATCCTGCTGTCGCCGCCCATGAGCCCTGCGGTGCGGGATACCACCGAAACGACTCCCTGATTTCTTCTATATTTCAGGCAATCTGAGCTCATCATCCGGCGTTCTACGCATGTACTTCCAGCAGGCCTGCTCAATGCAGCCGACGGCCCGAGGCACCTTGTGTCTTCGTGGTCGAGATGTACCTACGCCGGGATGAACCACTCATGAAAAACAACCGACTGGATCATGACAAGGCCATGCGTCTTGGATTTCTGATTCGTGAACGTCTGCAAGGAGCTTCACATGCTGAACCCGCCCGCCATCGTCCTGACCGGATTCATCGCAGTGGTCGCCGCTGCGCAGCTCTTCGGCACCGATTCACCGGAGAAGAGGGCGGGCCTCGTCACAACTGAGCCGGCGATCTGGTCAGCTCAGGAAGGCGGCAACGGTCATTGGTACATGACCATCCGCGATCTTGATGCTGATCTGGTGACCTGGGAAGACGCTTGCCGGCAATGCGAGGACATGGGTGGTCATCTGGTGACCATCACCTCACGTGGTGAACAGCAATTTCTTGCGCATACGCTTGGGGCACGCCAGCCCAACCAGATCGGGAAGGGTACGTTCGGCTGGATCGGCATCACGACCGATGAGCAGGGGATCTCGGGTTGGGTGACGGGTGAACCCTGGGCCTTCACTTCGCGACAGATCAGCAATCGTCGGTCGTCGTCCGTACGAGATCACTTCATCATGTCCGGTCGTCAGGGGCGCACGGGCCTCTGGGATCGCCGGCCGGAAGTAGCCCGCAGCTGGTCGAGCGTCACCTGCTGGACCATTGAATGGTCGGATGACTGCAATGGCGACGGGCTGGTCGACTATGGTCAGATCCTCAATGGGACATTGGCCGATGAAGATGGCAATGGCGTGCCGGATTGCTGTGATCAGAACACGAGCCTTCCACCGATCCATGTTGATCTCAACAATGACCGGTGCATTGATGAAGAGGATCTGAAGCAGACACTTCTTCGATTCGGCCGCAAGGGCTGGGGTCGTTCCGACATCAACAACGACGGCATCACCGATGTCGATGATGTCCTGCTGGTACTTTCAAAATGGAATGAGAAACTCTGATCCCCACATCACTGTGGGAGATGGCAGGGCCGACCCGGACGTGTCACGGGTCGGCTCGCACTTTTGGCCTGTCATGGTGCGGTCAATTTCTGCTCATATGGAAAGATTACACGCCCGAGGATCTGGCGAATATCGACCGTGTCATTTGGTTTGTTCTGCTTCCATGTTTCATGCATTTGAATCAATTCATCTCTGGCACGTACGAATCGAGGGTGATCGATTCTATAGATCGCCTTCATTTTATTTAAGGCTTCTACATACAAATTACTGCTGGCCTTGTATTGCTTTCGAATGAATTTCATATGGGCGTCGACTAGGTCGATATCAATGTCATATCCGTTTGATCTATCAGTTTCCATGCTTGCGTAAGCATCTCTCATCTCATCGATCAACTCATTGGCCAGGCCAAAATCTCCACTTTGGATCAGGCAATATGCGAGTAGTTCTTTCGCATAAAAGTGATCAGCATGAGCAAACTCACCAGATTCTCTATAAACCCAGATCTTGAAATCATGAGCCTTGTTTGTGTTGGCGGTACCGGGTCTTAGACCCTGTCCCAGAGTGCTGACTGAATCTTCATAGGTTTCCATGAACTCCAGATATTTATTCATCGATTCTGCATACGAGTTGTGTGTGTTTTCTTTGGATGCAGACTTAGATACATGTTCATTCAAGCGATCCTGTGTATCACGTATATCGGCAAGTGTTGTTGTTTCAAGCGATCGATGTTGAAAGCGAATTCGCCAATCCAAATAAAGAAGCGCAGCACGACTTTCAATTGGATGGCCAGTTGACTTCGCCTTCAGAAGAACATCGCCACAGACATCAGGGTCGCCATGGCGCAGCTGCCATTCGCCACGCAGGTACGCCGTGAAACGCTTATCTTCATTCTCGGAATCGTCCTTCCAGCTCGCTTCAATCTGATCGAGTTGCTGGCCTGCTTCCTCATAACGTGAGTTCAAGAGCAGGCATTGAATCCTTCCTTGTTGTGCACGAAGCTTGTCGCTGTCTTTGACCGCGGCGTCCGCTGCTAATTTGAATTCTTTATCCGCTGCTTCAAATTGAGAATTTGCAAGTAAATAGAGGCCGCCGGCATATCTCTTTGCTGAATCCTGATTCGCATCTCTTGGAGGCTCGCTGCTTACAAGCCATACTTCGGATTCTTTCGTTCGTCCTTGGTAAAGCAGGCTGAGTCCGTGAATCCGCCTTCTTCGATCATCAATCTGATCAATATCAGCGTCTTCATAGATTTTAGAAATCAATGTATTGGTAATTTCCTGTGCGTCATCAGGTCTGCCATCTTCCAGCATCAGTCTTGCATCTGCCAACAGGATTTCATCTTGCAGAACTTCGGGAGCTGGATCATTGGGATCTGCATGGGCTTTCGATTCCAATGATTCAAGCCGACCTCTTGCTTCTTTGTACTTCCCCTGTTCAATGGCGGTCCAGACGCTACGAATACCGCTTTCCAAGCTTGCATCAATGGCCAAATTGGATTCGGTTCCCAACATGCCCTTGGCTTCATTCAAGGCATTGATGACCCGTGCTCTGCCTTCTTCATCGAGTCGGGACTCCGCAAGTTTGTCCTCTGCCTGGTCAATGATCAGTTCGAGCAACTCAGTATCTTTGCCCTGTGCGATGTTCTGGTCGACACCTCCAATGATCTTCAACATGAAGTCTGACATCTCATCAGCGGCAGCCTTCTGTTTCTCGGCTTCCATCGCCGTCTCATTTGCTCTGATTTCCGAAGCTTCCGCGGCTCTCAGCAGATACAGCAGGACAATGGAACTCGCCATGAGCAGCAACAGAAAGCCAGCAGCAACCGATGTTGCAATCTTGTGGCGGCGTAGAAACTTTCTTGTCCGATAGGTGCGGGATTCGGGCGCGGCCTCGACAGGTTGATTGTTCAGATAGTTTCTGATGTCAGCAGCGAACTCACGGGCAGAGGCGTATCGATCATCACGTTTCTTTCTCAGAGATTTCAGGACAACCCAGCCGATTTCGCCTTTAAGCGTTTTCTTGAGTTGAACAAGGCTGGAACTTCTGCGAGCAGCAATTTCATCCGCAAGCTTGACATCAGTGGAGCTGAGTTTCGCATCAGGAACCTGAGGCGACTTCGTTCGAATCAATTGCCGGTATTCATGCTCGGCATCCGCCATGTTGCCGGCCTTCGAGACGAATGGGAGTTGTCCTGTCAAGAGTTCATACAGCACGATCCCAAGCGCATAGATGTCCACCCGCGTGTCAATATCATGGCCACCCTCAAGTTGTTCTGGACTCATGTAGCCGAAGGTGCCGACCAGGCCACCGATTGAGGTATTGATCGTGACATCTCTGATGCTGGCATCCATGGCCTTGGCAATACCGAAGTCGATGATCTTTGATTGCGCAAGTCCATTTTCATCCTCAGTGACCAGAATATTGCTTGGCTTGAGATCGCGATGAACGATCTGCTTGAGATGTGCATGTTCAATGGCATCGCAGATGTTCGCGAAAAGGACAAGTCTTTCGCGGACCGGCATCAACTTTGAATCACAGTATTTCGTGAGTTCAGCACCCGGAATGTATTCCATGGCAAACCATGGGCGCCCTCTTTCAGTGGAGCCGGCATCCAGTACTCCTGCGATCCCGGGATGGTTCATGATCGCAAGTGCTTGTCTTTCATTCCTGAACCGCTTGAGTGTTGCTTTGGTATCAATGCCGGGCTTGATGACTTTCAGGGCGACAAGGCGACGCACTGGCTTGATCTGCTCGGCAAGGTAGACCATGCCCATGCCGCCTTCACCAAGGATTTCCTTGATCGTGAATTTGTCGACCTGATCACCGACCTTGTAATCACCTTCAATCTGGGCAACTCGTTCAGGTTCTCCGCGTTTGGTAGGACCGTTCTTTTTGAGAAGCTCTTCAACTCTCTCCCGAAGAAGTTGGTCTCCGCCGCATTGACGATCGAGATACCATCCCCATTTCCCGAATGGGTAAGTGCGAGCCCAGTTGAAGATCTCCTTGGCTCTCTTTTCACGATCATCCATGATGGCTGCCTTTTTCGGATCTGCTCAACTCGCTCCTCAGCCAGGCTCGGGCATAGTGCCAGTGGTCATCGACTTCCTTCAGTGGGATCTCGAGCAGGTCACTGACCTGTTGTTTGGTCCTTCCAAGTACGAACCTGCCCCAGAAGACATTGAATCCATCCGGGTCATGGTCGCGCAGTTTGTCCAGTGTTTCGACCAGCACCCCGGTCTCGTCGCCAAGTGAATCGAGCTGAAACAGTCCATCCTGAACCAGATCGAGATCCATTCGCTTGTACTCACCGCCACGCTTGAGGCTGTCGCGGGCTCGTGCGAAGTCGATGAGAATCTGCCGCATCACCCGCCAGGTGGCACCGTAGAACTGATCGCGATTCGCGAACACGGCGGGCTTGCCCTGGTTCATGCGGATCCAGACTTCATTGACCAGCATGCTGGGCTGCAGATCATCTCCAGCCCGTTCTCTGGCGACCAGCCGCTGGGCCTGACTGCGTATTTCAGCTTGAGCAATCGACCACAACTCTTCGGCAGCGGTTTCATGCCCATCACCGGCCTCGTTGAGCAATCTTGTGATGTCCCCGATGGTGGTGGCCATGAATCAGCGTTTCCCGATGGTTGAAACGGCCCTCAAAGACAACTTTGAGGAATTCTCCTGATTCTACCAGTGGCCTCCGTCTGGGTTACGCATCCCTTTCCGGCCCCCTGATCAGGGGGCTCCTGCCGGCCTACTTGGCCCTCAGAGTTGGTCTGGCAGGCCCCCGAGACTGAACGAAACAGGAGACTTGTGCATGAATACTTACCGCGCGATCGTTGCAGCCACACTGCTGGGCGCCAGCCCCGTCCTTGTCGCTGCTGGAGGTGATCTGGAAACAGTTCCGGTGCAATGGGCCGCTGAAGAAGGTGGGAATGGTCATTGGTATGTCTATGTCCCCGGCGAGTGCAATGAAACCACGACAGCTGAAGAACTGATTCTGGCCGCTGAAGCCCTTGGCGGTCATCTGGCGACCTTTGCTGATCAAGCGGAATGGGATTTCGTAAGACTGGCTCATGGGGGACTTCAACTGGATGATCCCTGTACGGCTGACTGGTTCCTCGGTCTGACTTCCAGCCCGGGTTCCTATGAATGGCAGTGGGTGACTGGTGAGCCCGTCACGTTCGATGCCTGGGGAACAAGCGCCTGTGGCGCAGGTCCCTATCCCAACAACCAGCCATACAGCACCCTGGCCTATGTCTCGAATCGATTTGATTGTGGGCAGGTCTGGGATGACGGAGTCTACGGCGCGATCAGTCGAAACCTGATGGTCGAGTTCTCCTCGGACTGCAACGGTGACGGCATCGTCGACTACGGACAGATTCTTGATGGGACCTTTGAGGATGGAGATGGCAATGGTGTACCGGATTGCTGTCAAGATGATGGTGATTGCCTTGGGTGTCCCGCTGATATCCATCCCGACGGCGTCGTCGATGTGACGGACGTCCTGATTGTGATCGCATGCTATGGAATCACGGACCCGCAGAATGGTGATGTGGATTCAGATGGCGATGTCGACTCTGACGATCTGTTGCTGGTTCTTTCAAACTGGGGCATCTGTGAATAGCAACAGTTGATCGCAGTCATCATGCCTGTCTTCCAGCTTCGAGCAGCTGGGCAACACCGACCCGCGTCAGAAGCGGGTCGGTGTCCATGCATGAAGAGTGTTCTGTTTGAATTTAAGTGAAAGTTGAAGTGAGTTGTCTTTTGGCAATTGGGCGTGAAATGAAGGGAAGACGCGTTAGCGTGTAGATGTTGGGGGGCCTGAGGAAGCGATCACGCGGCCTCAGGAGATTTGTTCACTCAGGGAACATGTCCCGTTGTCCATCGCAACGGGACCAGGAGAAGAGACATGCCCCAACAACTACGAAGAACGCTTTGTGCCATCGCCTTTGCAGCCCCGATGACTATTGGAGTCGGCGCAGTCTGTGCCGGTCAATCTGACGGCGTCCGTAATGGAAGCTTTTCAGAAGCTGTCAAGGATGGCTGGCTGCATACCCAGTATCTCTCGAATTCCTTCCAGGTCATCGCCGGCATCGAGAGTGAGCCTGAGACAGATCGCGGCGCTTTCATTCGGATGGAAATCGATCGCACGATTGGAAACGAAGATGCGTTTCCATCGGAACCTGCCATGCTGATACAGCACGACATCGTGCTGGGAGACTGCAGTGATCTTGCAAATGTCATCCTTCAATTCGACTATCGATCGACTGGTGTCACGGGGTTCTATGGTCTGCTGGTTGAACTCAAGGCACGAGATGGCTTCAATGAAGCCGCTTCCATTTCACACAAACTGCTTGGTACGAGCATTGAAGAAATAGTCAAGGATCCAGATAAAGGATGGTGTACCGCACAGTTGTCGCTGCCACTTCCTGCAGGATCGGATCCTGCCGACTTCCTGTATGACATTGAATTCACGATGCTTCCGTGGGGAGCGGATGTCCAACAGCCAGTCTGTGGTGTGGCCTTTCCTGTCGTTGATCTTGATGAGATTTCACTTGCAGCCGTAGATATGCCAGGTGATCCGCTGCCAGAACCAGTCTTGATCTGTGGTGATGCATGGGCTGCCATGGTCGGGGTGAATGTGACGATGGTCCCACTGGTGACCGAAGCTGTTCAGGAACCTGATATCGAGCCGATCTTCCGGCATCGAATCATCAACCCACTCGATCCAGTTGTCTGTGGCGAGGCATCATGGCCGGAAACGCCTTGTCTTCTTCATCTTTCAACAACAGCCCCGTTCTATACGCCTGCAATTGAGCCATGCCAGGCTGATTTCAACGGTGACGGCAAGGTGAATGGTGCAGATCTCGCATTACTGCTGGTTGAATGGAACAGTACCGATTCATTTGCTGACCTGAACTGTGATTCACTGGTCGACGGTGGGGATCTGAGTCTGCTGCTCAGCAACTGGGGTTTCTGCAATCCAACAGCCGGGCTGATCGCACCGCCAAGTCAGTAGAACGCGGTTCCATCATTGCAGCTGATCTGGATGGTTCTATTCGTTGCTGATGCTCTGCAGCGCGATCAAAAGCAACCGGGCCTGCTCCTTGAACCGTTCTGCCATTGCTGGATTCGTTGCGTCCTTGCTCGCCTTGCTGACCAGAGAGAGCTGTTCCATCAGTTCCTGACGGTTCATCTTCATGATCTGTTCGGGAGAATAGAGTGTGATCGAGACGTTGCGCTTGTCTTCTTCTCGAGGACGTGATCTTCTTCCGCTGCGGGAACCCTCTTGTCTGGCCAGCTCGGCTCTTTCCCGTGCCCGCTTGATGGCATCCGCCTGAGCTCGCTGGGTTTCAGCCCATGGTCCACTCATCGAATCGATGACATTCTTCATGGAAACGGTCATTGAATGATCATCGCCCCAGTACTGCTGGTAGAGATCATGAGCTTCTTCATAGTGCGACATGGCCTGATCAATCCGCTGTTCTCGCTGGATGTTCACGCCACGGATATAGAGGAGTCTTCCCAACGTATTGATCAGTTCATTGCGTGTGTCATCCTCCACTGACTGCGCTGCCTGACTGCTGGTGACGGCTTTCCGGTAATAGTCCAGCGCCACGTCGTATTCCTCGAGATACCACATGTACAGCCCGAGTGTTGAAAGTGAATCGAGTGTTTCCGGATGATCAGCCCCCAGTTCACGTTGGCGGATCTGGAGCGCCTTTTCAATCTCGACCTTGCCTTCCATGTCATTGCCCATCGCAAGATGGAAATGGCCCAGTGCATTGCGGATGGTGGCTTCGTAGATCGGGTTGTCTGCAAACTCATTTCCGATGCGATCGCCTGCCTGGAACATCATGTCTTCCAGAGCTGCAATCGCCTGCTGCACGGGTGCGTTGATGCCGAATGACAAGGTCATCTTCTGAGTGATGTCAGAGAGGTTCGGGAGGACCTTCCGAGCGGGTTCGCGCAGCATGTTGTCGATGAACGTGATTGCTTTCTCGGCAGAAGCCCGTTCGGCTTCTGCCTGACGGGCCTGCTCTCGTGCATCGGCCTGAGCCTTGTTGGCGATCACCTCGGCTTCGACTGCTTGCAGCCACAGGGTGATGGAGATGACGGTTGCACACATCAGCAGAAGAATGAACGAGGCGACGGTCGCGACCTGAACCTTGTGTCGACGGAAGTATTTCTTCCAGC
Source organism: Phycisphaerae bacterium (assembly GCA_002717655.1). GTDB lineage: Bacteria > Planctomycetota > Phycisphaerae > Phycisphaerales > SM1A02 > UBA1668. The sequence continues at coordinate 48,613 of PBAY01000021.1, forward strand.
GGTAGGCTCGGCTGATTGGTCCTGCCTCAAGTGGTTCGCCTGCAAGATATCGCTCGCAATCCTCGCGTAGGGACTCCGGCGAGGAGTAGCGTTCAGAGCGATTCTTGCGCAACGCCTTCATCGGGATCCACTCCAGTTCCTTCTTCAAGGTCTTTTGGAGATCTTCGATGCTGGTTCGACGTGAACGTGCGATGTTGGTTGCATCCTCGCCACCAAAGGAAGTGATCTGTGTACTTGGATGGGGAGGATCCAGTTCCCGGATTGAATGCTTGAGGTCTTCCTGATTGGAATCGCTCTTGGTCTGACTGGCGAAGGGAACACGTCCTGAGAGCAGCTCATACAGGATGACCCCGAGTGAATAGACATCGGTACGAGTATCGATGTCATCCGACCCTCGGACCTGTTCCGGACTCATGTAGGACAGAGTGCCGACGAGTTGACCGATCGACGTATGAAGGGTCATGTCCGTCAAGGGTGTACTGACCGCTTTGGCGATGCCGAAGTCGATGATCTTGACCTGAGGCCGATCCTGTTCGTCACGCATGATCAGCAGATTGCTCGGTTTCAGATCGCGATGGATGATGCCTTTCTGGTGAGCATGCTGCACGGCATCACAGACCTGCATGAACAACTCGAGCCGTTGGCCTGTTTCGAGCCGGTTTTGATTGCAGTATTCATTCAGGTCGAGGCCCTTGATGTATTCCATGGCGAACCAGTGTCGACCGGTCTCGGTTGCACCTGCTTCCAGCACCCGGGCGATCCCGGGATGATCCATCATCGCCAGCGCCTGCCGTTCGGCCTGGAAGCGTGCGAGCGTATTACTGGTATCAAATCCGGGCTTGATGACTTTCAGGGCAACAAGACGACGTACTGGTTTGGATTGGGAGGCCAGATAGACCGCACCCATGCCGCCTGATCCAAGTTGTTCACGGATCGTGAATGGCCCGACCTGATCGCCTTCCTCATACTCCCCGGCAATTCGTGGCTTTGGTGGATCCACCACGGTCGAGGCGTGTCGATCCAGAAGCAACCGTATTTCCTGAAGAAGTTCAGGTTGCCCCGCACAGGCATCTTCCAGGTAGGCCGCGCGATCATCACCTTCCCTTTTCAGGGCCTCCGTGAAGATCGCCTTGGCTTGTTCATAACTCATGAGTTGTCGTTGTCTTCCGTGATTCTGGCCTTGAGCCATGCTCGTGCATGTCGCCAATGCATGTCGACATCATTGATTTCGACGTCGAGCATTTCCGCTACCTGCTCCCGGTTCAAGCCAAGTGCGAATCTTCCCCAGAAGACTTCGAATCCCATCGGATCAAGTTCTCGCAGTCGATCCAGTGCAGGCAGCAGCGCACTGGTTTCATCTCCGAGGTTGTCGAGTGAGCGCAGGCCATCAACAGCCAGATCAAGATCAACTCGCTTGCGATCTCCACCGCGCTTCAGGCTCTGACGTGCTCGAGCATAATCAACCAGAATCTGCCGCATGACTCGCCAGATGGCACCATAGAACTCACGGCTGCTGTTGAAGCGAGGTGGTCCATCCGTTCCGCCATGGATCTTCAGCCAGGCTTCGTTGATGAGCATGGTTGGCTGAAGTTCAGCGCCTTGCTTTTCACGTGCCACGAGCATTTCTGCCTGGCCACGGATTTCCTGCTGTGCGATCTGCCAGAGACTCTCGGCGGCAATGGAATTTCCATCTGCAGCTTCATCAAGCAACTTGGTGACTTCACCGGCATTCGTGGCCATGCGTGTTCCTTTGCCCAGCGTCGATTGGATCTGGGATCTTTGCCCGAGTATAGGCCGAACCTATTGAATCGCCTTGGAATACTGATCCATCTCACATGACAGCGGGCCTCAGCATCATTTCCATGCTTCTTTGACCGGATGAACGTGAGGTCATCGAATGGCAGTCGTCATGCCGCCATCGGCACAGATTGACTCACCAGTGACATAACTGCTCGCTCGAGAACACAGATAAGCGACGATATCTGCGATCTGTCTGGTGGTAGCTACTTTGCCGGCAGGGATCGTGGCCAGAATTTCCGATGAAACGTCATAGGAATCAACGAAGCCAGGGAGAACGGAATTCACGCGGATATCCGGCGCCCATTGTCTCGCGGCCATTCGTACGAGTGCAGTCAGTCCTGAACGAAGTACCGTGGAAATCGGGAAGTCATCCATGACTTCACGGGCGGCAGCGCCAGAGATGCAGACGATGGAGCCTTCCGCGCCACAGGCTCGCATGGCCGGTACGGCTGCTCGTGCGATCCGCATCACGCTCAGGAGCACCATGTCCAGACCGTTTCGCCAATCCTCATCCGTGAGATCGAGCAACGGTCCCCGAGGAAGATGACCGGCGCTCAATGCAGCTACATCCAGACGACCGTAGTGATCAACAGTTGCAGCGATGAAGCGTTCGATGTCATCGGCTTTCATCATGTCGCCTTCAATCGCCAGACCTCCAAGTTCATCAGCGATGTCCTTGATGGCGGGGCTACGACTCATCAGGGCAACCCGAAAGCCGTCTTCGGCCAAGCGGCGTGCACAAGCTGCACCAATACCCTTGCTGGCGGCGGTCACAATGGCAACTGGTTGATTCGACATGGTTGGAGATTGTATGGAGCTAGAGGCGAACTCGCTCGCCGGATCTGGCATCTTGCAGCCGATGGAGATCGCCACGCCATCGCACACCACCTCGAATGATTGCCAGCCACAAGGATCGTTGGGCGACCAGGAGGGTCAGGATCAGGCCGAGAGGCAGGACTCCAGTCCAGATCCAGGGGAGGCCGAACCGCAAGGCAGAGGCCAGACCGGTTCCAATCGCGATCAGGCAACCAATCGCGGCCGTTATCCCGATTCCGCTCGGGACCAATGCCCATGTGCAGACCATGATGAATGGAATCAGCAACAGCACGGTCAGGCAGAGCACCATCATGGCTCGCAGGAGCAGCCCGATTCTTCCTCCGGCCTTGGCGGCTCCCTTTTCCATGCCCTGCAGGAAGTCGCGAGTCGAGCGGTACCACCTGACCGACAACCGATCCGTCGCGACGGCAAGACGAGCGGTTCCGCCGGATTCGCGAATGATGGTTCCGATCCCGACGTCGTCAGCAATCTCCATTCGGAGTTGTTCCATGCCTCCGGCATCTTCCAGCGCCTGGCGACGGACCAGATTGAAGGCGCCGACCCCCATGGCTCGGTCGGCTTCATCATCATTTGCTTTCCACAGTTTCAAGGCAGCCACCAGAATGATCATCATCACCGCCAGACAGGCCCGCATCAGTACGGGGCCACCGGCAATCCGTGGGATCAGCGCAACATGATCAGCCTGCTGATCCTTCGCCCATGTCATGGCGGATGACATGAGGTCTGGTTTCAGATGTACATCAGCATCCGAGAACAGAATCCAATCACCTCTGGCAAGATCCAGTCCACGTTGCTGTGCATGGACCTTGCCAAGCCAGCCATCGGGTAGTTCTGTGAGATGGATGACCCGTACGCGATCATCCTCACGTGCCAGCTGGTCCATGATCGCACCGGTTGAATCAGTGGATCGATCATTGATCAGGATGAACTCCAGATCAGTGGATGGATCTTCCAGACGGCTGCGCATGGCGGCTTCAAGTTCGTCGGCTTCATCCCGTGCAGGGCAGATCACGCTGACCAGTGGATGAGCCTCCCGAGTTGCAGCAGGTAGTGAACGTACACGTCTCGATGTCGTGATCAGCATGAAAGCCAGGCCGATCCAGAACAGGACGCTGCAGAACAGGATGATCCATACCCAGATCATCTGGAAAGAGTAGCTGTTTCCCAAAAGACGCGGGCGGCACCTAGATGCCGCCCGCATTCGATTCCATCCTTCCGAGCGTCGGGAGGAGAGAGATTGTCCAGTCCGGCTCAGCCGGCTTCAGCTCTTGGATGCGCGTCGTTGTAGGCTTCCTGCATCCGCTGAGTGGTCAGATGGGTATACACCTGAGTGGTGGAAAGACTCTGATGTCCAAGCAGTTCCTGAACACTTCGCAGATCAGCACCATTGTCCAGCAGGTGGGTCGCGAAGCTGTGACGGAGGGTGTGGGGTGAGATCTCCGGATCGAGACCGGCTTCCTTGAGGTACTTGGTGACTTTGCGGCGGACCGACCGGGCGCTGATCCTGCTGTCACCCTTGTTGATGAAGACGGAGTCTTCGCCCCGAAGTTCATGATTGAGCCGACGGCGCATCTGGAGATAGTGCTGCAGGGCGGCCATGGCATGGGAACCGAGTGGAACGATCCGTTCACGTCGTCCCTTGCCGCGAACGATCAGTGCCTGACCGACTTCGTCGATGTCCTGGATATCCATCCCGACGAGCTCGCTGACGCGGATGTCGGTTGAATAGAGCGTTTCAAGCATGGCTCGATCGCGTGCGCCCAGCAGAGTCTGGACATCTGGTGCCGCGAGCAGTTTTTCGACTTCCTGAACACCAATGGCCTTTGGAAGACGCTTGGCCTGTCTGGGTGTTCTGATGAGTGCCATTGGATTGCCCTGAATCATGCCACGTCGTTCCAACCATCGGTAGAAGGAACGCATGGTTGCAATCTTGCGAGCCATGGTTGCCGGTGAATAGTCGAAACCATCGAGATGAGCGAGGTAATCTCGAACGGAAGACGTGTCAGCTTTCAGAATCATGCCCGTAATGGTGGTTGGGCCAACGGTCCCCACGACATCGGTTGTGCCGTTGCTTTCGTTGGATCGTTGCCATGCGTCTGTTTCACCACTGACGTTGATCGTGACGTTGTTTTCATCGGAAAGGAACTCGATGTACTGACGCAGATCGACACCGTAGCACTTGGCGGTGTAGGGGCTGAACGCTCGTTCATCGAGGAGATAGCTGAGGAAGTCAGCAACGATTGGAAGGGTGTTGTTGTGGCTCATGGTTCTTCTTGAAGGGGCTGCAGGGGAGAAAGGAATGTGGATGTTTTTCGCGTGGTTTCGTATGAAGCAACTGCTTCAGAGTGGGCTGTATCAGGTGTCTGCTGTGGCTTGAAGCATTTGTTGCCGGACCATCGCCACATCGAACCAGTCCAGTGGAACTCGCTCATCAGCAGCGAATTCGGAGACGTATTCAATGAGGCTTGCCTCATCACCAGCTGACCACTGGAAGGTCCATTGGGATCGGCCCTTGTAGAGCGTGATCCGGAAGGATTCGGGTTCATGCGTTGGCGGAGGAAGTTCTGAGTCGTAGGTCATGCCTGGGCCTCGTGAGCCCATTCAGAGTCTGGACTCAGTATTCATTCAATGCAGCCAACCGTTCGTGCTCATTGCGAAGGAGCTTCGCGAGGAGCTGGTGGGCCACGAATTTCGTGTACAGATCCATCTTCACCAGGTAGATGTCAGAGCCGTAGGCCGAGTCAGGGTGTGTTCGCCCAGTGGCGAACAGTGCCAACGCTTCAAGCGTGGCATGATCCGAAGCATCAAAGATGCCGGCGGCCTGTGCAGCGGCGGTGGGGCCCGCCCTGGAAGTTTCGTTGGATTGATCGGAGAGCGAGGCCGTCCGTGGACTGCTCAGACGATCGTGAGTATTGAATAGTTGCAGGGCGAGCCCCAACGTCGGGGGCTTGTAGGGATCCCATGCCGTGACATTGCCCACGATCAGACCGTCAACACCCAGTGTCTCCATGAGCTTGCGTGCATCCTCTGGAGAAGTGACGGCTCGCATGCGTAGACGGTGCATGACGGCCAGCGTTCGAGTGACGGGGATCGTGTTGATGCCGTTGACTTGCTGGAGTTCCTCGGTCAAGGCATCGCTGATCTGAATCGTATCGGCAGCTGAAGTGCCTGATTCATTGACCAGTGGTGCCACGGCCCACAGGGCTGTCCATTGATAAGGTGCAGCTAAACGGTTGGGCTGGCTGAGCTTATGACTTTCGGCACAGCTGGCAAGCCCCAGATGGCAGAGGATCAAGGCCGCAGCCAGGATCCAGCGGGGTCCTTCGACGCTCCAATGGCGTCGAGATGGCGAGATGGACTGTGCACTTGTCATGGCGTCCTGCCCTGTGGTGGGCTCCGCCCACCAGTCGCCCGCATCCGTGCGGGATCCCCTGAAACCAAAAAACCGGCTTCAAGGGCCCGAAAATGGCCATTTGGGTCATCTCCGGCCTCTCTTGATCGACCATGAAGGCCAAGGTCGGACAATTATTCTCGGAACTCTGTTTCGGACCCTCTCAGGCCCGTATCTACAGTGATTGGAACCAGCTCGATCCAAATTCCGGCAGGCCACCAGCCTACAGTTCAGTTGCATTAGCAGGCTGTCCACATCTTGTGCCATTCTGAGGGGTCTGCAGGGGATTCCTTTACAATACGTCGTTCTCGATCGCGTAGCTCAGTTGGTAGAGCAACCGCCTTTTAAGCGGTAGGTCCTGGGTTCGAGCCCCAGCGCGATCACTAGTTTTTTGCCATCAATCGATGGCTACCTGTCGGAGGGGTGTTGGAAGTGCTGCATGCGAATTGGAGCGATGGCCGCCTTGTCGTATGGGCTGAATCGATTCGTCGCTTCCTCCTCCTTTCCGATTCTCAGGCCAACCCGTTGGCACCAGCTTCGGAAACGGTGACTGAGCACCCCTTCGCAACGCCTCCAGATGAACTCAGAGAATTGCTTGAAGAGCAGATTCCAGCGGTCAGGAATCTGCTTGGTGAAGAGACTTCTCTTGTGATCACACTCCCGCGGGATCTTCTGGGTCCCTGGCCCAGCGATCCACTGGCCAATCTTGTTGGTGGTGTCGAGACGGGAGAAGGTTCTTCACTCGGTGAGTTCACCGTTCCCGGCATTGCAGTTGATGCGGCGCACATTGCCTCGTTCATTCTCGCCATCTGGCGTGTCGACCGGAAGAAGCGACTGGAGCTGGGTGCAAGTCTCGACTGGTGGCGTGCAGTAAGTCTGTTCGTTCTGGATCTTCTTGCCGACCAACGATTCATTCCTTCGATGAAGCAGGATGATCGAGCGATGCTTCATGCTTCATGGAGACCGTGGTTGCATGATGAAGAAGTTTGCCGTCGACTGTCGGCGGTCCTCGCTTCAATGCCTCCGTTGATGCGTGCAGTTCAGGACGGTATTGGTGAAGCGGCATGGCCTCGACTCGAGTCTGCGTTGGCAGGTATGGTTGACGGCGCCATCCGACGATTGCTCATTGCCGATGATTTCCCTGAAGCAGTGGAAGATCGTGATCCTTCGGATCCACACGTCGCCTGGTTGTCGGCTTTGCTCGACAGTGGCAACAGGATCAATCAGGATGGTGAAGCAGGTCGCGCCCTGTTCCGTGATGTTCGCCGCTGGATCGGTCGTCTTGATGATGTCGGTGCCGACCTCGAGTACCGACTGTGGTTGAATCTGACTTCGCCACCGGGTGGCGCCACGGAACCATGGCGACTGGATCTGGGACTGCACTCCAGTGGAGATCCGATGCAGCGGTTGACCGCAGAGGATGTGTGGACCCAGTCACCGGAATCTCTCGGGAGCTTGGGTGATGGTTCTGCTGAACCGCAGGATATTCTGGTCACGGAACTGGGACGCGCAGCCAGACTGTACCCCGTACTTGAGCCGCTGCTCACCGAGGCCACGCCGGCTGGTGTCGATCTTGATACCGCCAAGGCGGCTCAGTTCCTCTCCGAATTCAAGCCATTGCTCGAAGAAGCGGGTTTCATCATCAGTGCGCCCGCCTGGTGGGGTACCAGTGATGGCACCCTTGGACTTCGTCTTTCGGTGGATGCAGAGGATCTCGATACGGCCTCTGAGCACGAACTTTCTCTGGCAGGCTTGAACACGATGGTCGCCTATCGTTGGCAGGTAGCTGTTGGCGACCAACCTATTTCACTTGAGGAACTGCGACGTCTCAGCATGCAGAAACTTCCGCTTGTACAGGTGCAGGGGAAGTGGGTTGAGATTGATCAGGCCCAGGTCAGTCGTGCGATGACCTTCCTTGAGCGATCCGAATCAGGTGGTCAGGAGATGCGTCTCATCGAGGCGCTCCGGATGGCTTCCGGCGGCGAAGACGAAGAAACAGGTCTGGCGATCACCGGACTCGAGTCGACCGGATGGGTGTCGGATCTGCTTGGCACCAGCAATGGCAGCTGGATGGACGGCGTAACACAGCCTGAACGATTTGAAGGTGAGCTGCGACCGTATCAGCTTCGCGGTCTTGCCTGGCTTTCGTTCCTCGATCGTCTCGGTCTGGGTGGCTGTCTTGCGGATGACATGGGCCTTGGCAAGACGGTGCAGTTGATTGTTCTGCTTCAATGGGAGCGCATTCGTGCAGAAAAGGCGGGGCAGAAACTGGCACCCACTCTTCTGGTCGTACCAACTTCAGTGACGGGAAACTGGGAAAGAGAACTCGGACGATTTGCTCCTGAACTAGAGGTCTACATTCATCATGGTCCGGGTCGTCCTGTCGGTGATGAGTTCGCCGAGGCCATCAAGAATGCTGATGTAGTCATCACGACCTATGCACTGGTCAGTCGTGATCAGGAAACACTGCAGAACGTGCTCTGGCATCGAGTCGTTCTCGACGAGGCCCAGTACATCAAGAATCCGCCGACCAAGCAGACTGCTGCGATTCGAAGTCTGGAAACCAATCGACGGATCGCCTTGACCGGTACGCCGGTTGAGAACAGGCTGACCGAGCTGTGGTCGATCATGGAATTCTGCAACCCGGGCTACCTGGGTGAAGCGCCGGAATTCCGTCGACGTTTTGCTCGTCCGATTGAACGTCATCGTGACAGCCGTCAGGCTGATCAGTTGAAACGACTCATTCAACCATTCGTACTTCGCCGACTGAAGACCGATCGCAATGTGATCAGCGATCTTCCGGATTGTGTCGAGACCCGTGAGTTCGCCACGTTGTCTCCTGAGCAGGCCAAGCTCTACGAGCAGGTTGTCGATGGCATGATTGGTCGTGTTGATCGCAGTGACGGTATTCAACGACGCGGGTTGATTCTCGCGATGCTTGGCAAGCTCAAGCAGATCTGTGATCATCCGGCGCTGGCTGAAAGTGGTGATGATCTGGCTCATCTGGTCCGTCCAGATGGTTCGGATCTGCACAGTCTGTCCTCGCGTTCCGGCAAGGCGACACGCTTGATGACGCTGCTGGAAGAGGTGCTTGCTGCAGGTGAACGTGCACTGGTCTTCACGCAGTATCGACGAATGGGCAAGCTTTTGACCGCCATGATCGGTCATGATCTGGATACTCAGTCGCTGTTCCTGCATGGCGGTACACCCGTGGCCAAGCGACAGCAGATGATTGATGGATTTCAGGCGGATGCCTGCGATACACCGGTATTCGTTCTTTCACTGAAGGCTGGCGGACTCGGTCTCAATCTCACCGCTGCCAATCATGTCTTCCATTTCGATCGCTGGTGGAATCCGGCGGTTGAGCGTCAGGCGACCGACCGTGCGTTCCGCATCGGGCAGAGTCGAACCGTGCATGTGCACAAGTTCGTCTGCCTTGGAACCCTCGAGGAACGTATTGATCAGATGATTCAGGAGAAAACAGCACTGGCTGAGAACATCATTGGATCCGGTGATGACTGGCTTACGGAGTTGAGTACTGGCCAGCTTCGTGAGGTACTCATGCTCCGAGCGGATGCAATGGAGGTCGAGGCATGAGCCGAACGAGAATGGAATTGCCAACACCCAAAAGAAAAGTCGAGCGAACCTCGAAGTTCGAATCCGAGGTTTCCGAACTGGAACAACTTCCAGTGGCGGGAACCTGGTTGAAACAGCTTCGTGAGATCTTCTCTCAGGAAGTCATGACACGTGGTCTGGAAGCAGCTCAGGCCGGCAAGGTCAGACGAGTGGACTTCAAGGCCGGCAGCATCTCTGCTCAGGTTCGTGCAGAGGTCGGTGATACGAGGCGCATGACCATCCATGCCGAGTTGATTCCTGATCGTTCATGGGACCGCGTTGTCGAGGCCATGTCAGGTGAAGCGATCTATGCGGCCTGTCTTCTTGAACGTCAGCTGCCACCTGATCTTGAGCAGTTGTTCGTCAGTCAAGGGGTGCCTCTGATACCTGCTGAAACAGACAGTCTGGATATCCAGTGGGATGGCGACGGGCATCCCGAACTCTGGCGTGCCGCTGCGTTGGGCTGGCTTGTCGCGCAGAAGCTGGCTGCTGATCCGCTCATGATTCTGGAGTTCCGCGGTCAGTTGGTCCCCGCTTTGTCGGATCGACTTCGGCAGCAGCGAACGCTCATGACCAGAGGTGGCGCGACGGCTCATCCTGATCCGCCGCTTGCTGCGGACATTCTGACGGGTGCGGCCTTGAACGAGTGTGCTGATCGTTTCTGGAGATTGGGGGCGGACTTCGATGAAGCGCGGCGGCCTGCCGTTCTGGAACACATTCCCCATGCCTTGCTGCGTCGTCTGGGACCCAGCACGATGGAATCAGGCAAATTTCCCTTGTCAGGTCTGCTCGCCACCATCTATGACACAGTGGCTGATCATGCTCGGTCGTTGCAGGAGGGTCCGTCCGAGGATCCTCCCTCGGAGTCCTGACACCAGACTCTCCATCTATTCTCAAAAAGAACGACGCGTCCCCGGAACCGGGAACGCGTCGTGTCGTTGCATTGGATTGGCGGATCAGCTGAAGTGCTTGAGTCCACGACGCTGATCGCGGAGTCGCCGTGACTTGCCTACACGGTTGCGCAGGAAGTAGAGCTTGGCTCGGCGTGCATCACCACGACGGACGACTTCGATCTTCGCGATACGTGGTGAATGGACGGGGAACACCCGTTCCACACCTTCATTCGCGACGATTCGTCGAACAGTCATGGTCCGGTTGATGCCGCGCCCCTTCTCAGCGATGACCACGCCCTGGAAAACCTGAATACGCTCTTTTTCGCCTTCGATGATGCGCACGTGTACGTCGATGGTGTCGCCGACGGTATGGGTGGACATGTCTTCAGACGACTTGAGCTGGTCCTGTGTGACGGATTCAATCAGTTCATGTCGGTTCATCTCATCTTCTCCAGGCCTCATGTTCTTTCGAGGCTTGATGCGACTTGGGTCGTGCGCTCGATCGGGCAGCCCAGGGGTCATTGGTTCTATTCAAGCAGGTCAGGTCGGCGGTCCCTGGTTCGCTCTTCACTCTTGGCTCGTCGCCAGGCATCCACCGCACCGTGGTCTCCACTGATCAGGACTTCGGGAACTTCGCGATCCTGCCAGACCCGCGGTCGGGTGTAGTGAGGAACGTCCAGCATTCGATGGCCTTGATCGTCGTGAATCGTGAAGGAGTCTTCCTGAGCCGAATCATCGTGCCCGAGGGCACCGGGAATCAGTCGAGTGACAGCGTCTGCAAGTGTCAGGGCGGGTAGTTCACCGCCACTGAGGACGTAATCACCGATACTGATTTCCCGTGGATTGAGTTCCTCAATGACTCGTTCATCGATGCCCTCGTAGCGTCCTGCGATCAGCAGGATTCTGGGCAGTGATGCGAGTTCCTCCACGGTTGCCTGGTCGAGTCTCCTTCCTTGTGGCGAGAGCAGGATTCGCTCCGCCGGTTGTTCGTTCATTTTCTCGACGGCCAGTACTGCATCGTGCAGTGGTTGACACGTCATCACCATTCCAGGTCCGCCTCCAAATGGTCGGTCATCCACCCGGTTGTGTCGGTCGGTAGTCCAGTTCCGGATGTCGTGAACGTGGTACGACACGACTCCGCTCTGAGCTGCCCGTCCCGGAATGCTGGTCGCGAGAACGCTTTCAACCATTTCGGGAAACAGGGTGAGGATGTCAAACCGCATGACGGAGGACCCGTTCAATCACGCGGTACCAGCGGTCTTCTTGCCCGGAGTGGGATCGATACCGCTGCGCTTCAGAAGCGAACGTGCCGTGTCACTTGGCTGGGCGCCGACGCTCAGCCAGTATTCGATGCGCTCGTTCTTCAACGAAAGTTGCTTGTCTTCAGGTGCAACGGGATCGTACCAACCGAGTTCTTCGATGACTCGGCCGTCCCGGGGTGCACGCTTGTCCATTGCATTGAGTCGGTAGAAAGGGCGATGTCGCCGTCCCATCCGCTTGAGTCGCAGTACGACCATGAGGCTCCTCCTGTCTTGGCACGCGATTCGGTACGTTGCCGACTCCTGTCGACTGGAAACGTCCGGCTCTCCCGTGAACCGCCCGGAGCCATCCGGCGGACGTGGGGGAGAAGCTTCGCCGCGTGGCGAATCGCAAATTGTAGTGGAGATCGCAACCAGATCCAAGGGCCGGGATGGGCATTTCAGGGAGGCTTCAGCCTCCAAACAGGCTGCTGACGAAGTTGGCATAGCGGTTAGCCATGACCATGGTCCACTGAAATGCTCCATCCGCAATCCCGCCGATAAAGATCATCATGAAGATGAACAGGCCGGCAAACTGGGCCTGAGGGTGGCGGTAAAGCTCACGGATCTTCCAGGAACAACTGGCCAGAATGCGGGATCCGTCCAGCGGGGGTACCGGGATCAGATTGAGCAGGCAGAGAACAAGATTGAGCCATCCACCTATCAAGAGGAACAGCATGGCCTGCTGTTGCCAGGTCGGATCCAGTTCCGCGGTGGTCGGTGGCGTGTAGTTGCCTTGCCAGATGCCCAGGGCGGTGAGGCAGGCGAAGGCGAGCAAGATATTCATCGCGGGCCCTGCGACGGCAACGATGGCATCGCCCCAGCGGCGATGTCGGAACCGCGAGGGATTCACGGGCATCATGCCCCAGGCAATTCCGATGATGGCAAACACCACGAGTGACATGGTTCCCATGTGCACGATTGGGTTGGCGGTCATTCGTCCCAGTTCACGGGGAGTCATGTCGCCTTCCCAGATGGCCGCCCAACCATGGGCCAGTTCATGAAGGGTGATGGACAGCAGAACCCAGAAAATCCAGGACAACAGGAAGATCGGCCCGCCTGAATCAAATGCGTTGTGAACCCACCAGCCCATCAGTACCGCTCATGCTTGTTCATGCGGCGCCGGCTCGTTCACCCGACTTCAGATCGATGCCCAGTTGAACAAGATGGGCTTCGGGCCCATGAGGCTTGCCTTCTTCTTCCTTGAGCCGTTGCTTGGCAGCAGGGTTGGCGTACTTGTTGAAGATCATGGCTTTGACCGTTCCCCAAATGCCACCGAAGCTTGAGAAGGTGTGGTCTACCGCAGTTGCTTCGTATCCGGAATGGACCATGCAGTCGCGACACTTGGGATTGCCTGATTCAAAGCCGTAATTCGACCAGTCGACCTCATCCAGAAGCTGCTGGAAAGTATCGGTATAGCCTTCCTGCAGCAGATAGCAGGGCCGCTGCCAGCCGAAGATGTTGTAGGTGGGATTGCCCCAGGGGGTGCAGTCGTATTCGCGTGTACCCATAAGGAAATCAAGGAACAATGGCGATTGATTGAATTTCCATCGCTTCTTTCGGTTCGAAAGGATCATCTCGAACAGGTTGTTTGTTTCCTTGCGATGCAGGAAGTTCGCTTGATCGGGAGCCTTGTCATAGGCATATCCAGGGCTGAGCATCATGCCTTCGACACCGACATCCATCATGATGTCGAAGAATTCACGAACGGCATTGGGGTCGGTTCCTTCGAACAGCGTGGTGTTCGTTGTCACACGGTATCCGCGTTCAACCGCCGACTTGATTCCTTCAAGCGCCTTGTCGTAGGTCCCGTCGCGACACACGGCAAAGTCGTGTTCATTGCGTCGGCCGTCCAGATGGACGGAGAAGGTCAGGTACTTGGATGGTTTGAACATTCCATCATCAAGCGCCTTCTTCAGAAGGATGGCATTCGTGCAGAGATAGATGTACTTGCGTCGTTTGACGAGTTCCTCAACCAGTTCCGTGATATGCGGATAGAGCAGTGGTTCACCACCCGGAATCGAAACCATCGGTGCGCCACACTCATCAACGGCCTTGAGCGCATCTTCCAGTGGCATGTCGCGCTTCAGGATGTGGGCGGGGTATTGAATCTTGCCACAGCCGGCACAGGCGAGATTGCAGCGGAAGAGTGGCTCGAGCATCAGCACCAGTGGATATCGCTTGCGACGCAGAATCTTCTGCTTCAGCACGTAGCTGGCTACGGTCCACATTTGTGAGATCGGGACGCCCACGAGCTCTCCTCGTTCCAAACACTGGGGCAGGGCAGACTTGCCGAAATCATGCCCTCTTTACTTTCGGGGCCGCATGGTACCAGCCAGTCAGGTGCTGGTCTAAGGGGAATGAGTGGTGTAATAGTCCGTTAATCAGCTGATAAACGGGGTTCCGGGGGCATAAACACTGCTTGCAACGAAAAAACCTTGTTCATGGGCCATGTATGGCGAACCTCAGTGGTTTCAGGGTGGTATCGACCGTATGTCTGCAGCTTCACTTGCCTTTGACGGATGGTCCCAAGGAAGCGGAGAGTCCGCTTCAGGGTCGGGTATCATGACCCGTCTTCAGGGGTTGTGTCGTCCCCGGCCGGTTCGGGCCCAGACCAGTGTCCGGCCGCCGGCAGCTTCCATGGACCAGGAGATCGCTTTGCAAGAGCGAACAGACGAGGCCCTGCTGGCTGCACATCTTTCAGGAGCAGATGATTCTGCTTTCGAGATGCTGCTGCTGCGTTATGCAGACGAGCTGGTCCCGTTTCTGACTCGGTTGACCGGATCCAGAGCTGCGGCTGAAGATGTCTTTCAGGAGACCTTTCTCCAGATTCATCAGAGTGGCGGCACATTCGACATGAGTCGTCGTTTCAAACCATGGATGTACACCATTGCCGTGAACAAGGGCCGCGACTGGCATCGTCGAAATGCCCGTCGCAAGGCGATGTCATTGTCTGCAGGCATGGGGTCTGATGACGACGGGGCTCGTATCGGAGATCTGTTGGCGGCTGATGGCCCTGCTCCGGGCTCTGCGATGGAAGACACCGAACGAGTTAGTGCCGTGCAGAAGGTCGTTGATGAAATGCCGGAGCACCTGAGAGAAATACTTTTGCTGAGCTATTTTCAGCGTATGAGTTACAACCAGATTGCCGACGCCCTTGAGATTCCACTCGGGACGGTCAAGAGTCGGCTGCATTCCGCTGTTGCTGCGTTTGGGAGAGCCTGGCAACAATTTCAAGCGGGGGGCAAGGGAGAAGTGAACTGAGATGGATGGACGTGATACCAGTGCCGATGTCGGCTGTAGCCTGGAACCCCAGGACGCAGAACTGTTTGATCGGCTTGTGGATGTACAGTTCGACCTGAATGCCTTGACGGATCTTGACGCTTCCACGCGAGCACGCGCCGAGCGTCTTACAGCCATGATGGGTTTGCTTGAGGATTACCCCGTGGAACCGATGTCCACGGATCAGCGAAGTCTTCTTGTTTCCGCAACGCTGGCACGGATCAATCGTGAAGAAGAGCTTCAGCAGGACCGCATGCGGATCGATTCCGGTGGCCGTCTGCCACGCCTTCGTCTTCGTGAGTTCGTCGCCATTGCTGCGGTGCTTCTGATGGCCGTTGCCATCGTGTTCCCGATGATGAAGAGTACGAATCAGTTGGACAGCATGAAGGGGGCTCAGGCCAACCTCATGGGCATCTATGAAGCCCTTGGCGGTTACCAGGCATCCCATGATGGCGAATCACCGTCTGCGGTCGCTGATGACCCGGGTTACCAGCAGGTGCTTGGTTATTCACCCACGATGCTTGATGTTCAAGGGCTTGACGACTTTGGCGTCTCCAAGGAGATGCTGATCAATCCGATGATGCCAGAAGCGTTGAAGCAGGGGTTCAGTTTCCACAGTCAGCGACAGCCGCTGAAGATTCGATTCAAGCCCAATTCCAGAGTGGTGATCGTTTCAGGGCAGAACACGCTTCTCCAGAAGATTCTGCAAGGGCAGCAGATTCAGTCAGCTGGTCTGAACCTCAAGACGATCGTGCTTCGAAGTGATGGTTCAATCGAGGAGATCTGCCCTGATGAACCGACCGATCACATATGGGACTGTGATCAGCACCGGCTCCATGGGCCTACGGTTGATGAGATCTTCCTGATCCATGGCCGAACCCGCCCCGACCAGCCTCAGGCAGGCCAACAGGGCCCCTGAGCGGATTCCGGGGTCCCCAGACATTGACATTGTGACGAGGGACGATATCCTCATGGACTTGGCTGACCGATCTCCGGGTGCTACCTGGCGGCCAGCCTCATGTTCATGGTTGACCTGGAGTCGGGAGCATCGCATGCCGAAGAACAAGCCTAACAAGGGCCTGCTCAAGAGAATTCGCCTTACCAAGTCCGGCAAGGTGAAGTTCACTCGCGCCTTTGGTCGCCATAAGAGAAGCCACAAGTCGGGCACCTTGCTGCGTTCGTATCGTCGTCCAGCATTTGCTCATTCGGCTGATCGTCGTCGTGTCTCTGCATTGCTGCATACCCGTATCAGCAGCACCGACAAGGCATCAAGTGAGAAGACCAGCACCGACTGAGTGCTGTTGAGTACATCCCCCCGTGCGGGTCCAAAGTGTCCGGATGACCGGGCCTCCGAATCGGGATCAGAAGGAGAGGCATCATGCCCCGCGTACGAAAAGGTGCTGCCAAGAATCGGCAGCGTAAAAGAATCCTCAGAGCAGCACGTGGTTATTGGGGAACCAAGAGCCGTCACAAGCAGCAGGCCAAAGTCGCACTTATTCGCGCTGGCCAGTTCGCGTATCGCGATCGTCGTAACCGTCGTCGTGAATTCCGCCGTCTGTGGATCACACGTATTTCCGCCGCTTGCCGCATGCGGAATACCCGCTACAGCGTGCTGATCAATGGTCTTTCCCGTGCCGGTATCAAGCTGAATCGCAAGATGCTGTCGCAGATTGCCATTGAAGATCCTGTCACCTTCGACACGCTGGTTGAGCAGGCTCTGGCTGCCACCACCGCGCCGACTGCTGGCTGATCCAGCCAAGGTCATGCCCGGCCGAAGCAACTTCTTTCGTGAGTTCCTGAGGAGTCAATCCTCAGTAGGTGCCATCTCGCCGTCCTCACGCTTTCTGGCGAAGGCCATTACCCGGCCTGCTCGTTCCTGGGATCAGCCCCGAAGATGGCTGGAAGTCTGGCCGGGCACCGGCGTATTCACTCGTGAGTTGATCAAGGCACTTGGTGACGGAGACCAGTTGGATGTCGTGGAATTGAATCCAGCATTCTGTGAGCACCTTCGAAATCATGTTCTGGAGGCGGGTGGCTCGCAGGTCGAGCTGCATGAGGGCTCGATTACCGAAGTCACGCTTGGGGGCCGTTATGACTCGGTGGTCTGTGGCCTGCCTTACAACGCGTTTCCAACCCATGTGAGTCGAGCCATCCTCAGGCGGCTGATCAGTCTGATCAGGCCCGGGGGCACACTGTCTTTCTTCGAGTATGCCGCGATCCGCCATGCACGCCGTCTGGTGGGAAATGCGCAGGTCAAGAGGGAGATGGTCTGGCACGAGCGATTTATTCAGCGTCTTGAAACGGATATGTCTAGCCAGCGGGATCTGGTCTTGTGTAACCTTCCACCTGCGTGGGCTGTTCATTTGACCACGAGTAAGGAACCGCGATGACTGACGCAGCATTTCTCAATGAACTCCATGATCGCCAGCAGGCATTCGATGCCCTGAAGCCTGAAATGGAAGTAACGGTTCGTGATCCCGCACTTGACGTTGAAGGTTATGTGATCGTCTGGTCTACGCTCGCCGTCGTCGATGGGCCTCTGGGCAGAGTCGGCAAAGGCGGGACGAGAATCACGCCAACTGTCACGGCGGATGAAATCGGCCGGCTTGCAAGAACTCAGACACTCAAGAACGCTGCTGCTGGCCTTGCCACAGGCGGTGCCAAGTCAGGTCTTCGCGCTGATCCGTTGGCGGATGGATTCGAGGAGAAGTATCGCCGCTTCGTCAGGTTGACCTGGCCATGCCATTATGACAATGGGGGTCCCTGGGGAGGTCTTGGTTATGACCTCGGCGGGAATCCACAGCATTGTCAGTGGGCGATTGATGAATTGAAGACGACACGCTGTTTCACAGGCAAGCCTGTTGAGCAGGGTGGTACTGATTATGACGCCGAAGGTATTGCTGGCCTTGGTGTCGCCACGGCCGCAACGACCTGGTTGAACAGGCAGGCCGGGGGAGTATCAGGCGCAACCGCATCCGTTCAGGGTGTTGGTGCCATGGGCGCAGCCGTCTGCAGGTATTTCACCGAGCAAGGTGGCAGCATCTGTTGTATTGCAGATCCCAGAATTGATGGAGCATGGCGATTGAAGGACCCCATGTCCGACGCCTTGCTTGATGCGATTGCAGTCATGGATTTTGCAGCGGCCTGCGAACATCTTGCCAATGGTGGCCATGAAAAAATCGGCATGGACGATGTACTGTGGGAGGACGTCGATGTTCTTTTCCCGTGTGCCGTTCAGGATGTGATTGACACCAGCAATCAGGATCGAATTCGGGCCAAGGTCGTCGTCGAGGGTGCGAACAACCCATGTACGGGTGAGGCTCGTCATGCACTTCATGACCGAGGCCTGCCAGTCGTTCCCGACTTCATCGCCAATCCCGGAGGTGCGATTGCAGCAAGTGTCGAGATGACCTCATCGGTTACCGATGAGGAAAATGCGAGTACTCGTGCCAAGGTTCTTGAAGCGAAGCAGACGACACAGGATCTCGTGACCGCCAATGTGGGAGAGGTTCTGGATATCGCCGACGCCCATGAGGCGGCACTGGTCGATGCGGCAAGCCTGCTTGCGCTGCGACGGGTTCTGGGTAGCTGAAGCACATGACAGTGCCCACTATCGAAGACATCAAGGCTGCGCATGATCGCATTCGTGACCGGGTGCATCGCACACCGGTCATGACCTGTCGGACACTGGATGAACTTTCCGGGCGGAAACTCTTCATCAAGTGCGAGAACCTGCAGGGTGTTGGCGCCTTCAAGCTGCGTGGTGCGACCAATGCGATTCTGTCTCTTGATGAAGCAGATGCCGAACGTGGCGTCTGTACGCACAGCAGTGGCAACCATGCCCAGGCGCTGGCGCGTGCAGCTCGTGACCGCGGGATTCCTGCGTGGATCATCATGCCCACCAGTGCGCCTGCGGTGAAGCGACGGGCAGTGGAAGGCTATGGAGCGACGATTGTTCCCTGTGAGCCAACACTTGAGGCTCGAGAGACGACTGCGGCAAGAATCGTGGAAGAGACCGGGGCGACCTTCATTCATCCGTATGACGACCCTCGCATCATTGCCGGCCAGGCTACGGCTGCAATTGAGCTGCTGGAAGATGCTGGTGCACTCGATGCGGTGGTCGTCCCTGTCGGTGGCGGGGGACTGATGTCAGGAACCTGTCTCTCCTTGAGGGCGCTCTCGCCATCAACCCGGCTCTTCGGCGTGGAACCATGTGGTGCAGATGATGCGGCTCGTTCACTGGCAGCAGGTGAATTCATTCCACAGACCAGCCCGAATACCATCTGTGACGGTCTCCTGACCAGCCTGGGTCAATTGACCTGGCCGATTCTCCGTGATCATCTGGAAGCAATCTTCACCGTTGATGATGAGGAAGTCGTTCGAGCGATGCGATTGCTGTGGGAGAGGGCCAAGACCATTGTGGAACCCAGCGGCGCGACTCCGGTGGCCGCGGTTCTTCAGGACTCCTTCCCGGTTCCCGAAGGAGCACGGGTTGGCCTGATCCTCAGTGGTGGCAATGTCGATCTGGACAAGCTGCCCTGGTGAATCGTCGTATCAGGGAATCAACTGCATTCCGCCGATTCCCTTGTCACGTGCTTCCTTGACACGTAGTCGGCGAGCTCGTTCCGATGCGGTTTGATCCCAGAGTCCATCGATCCAGTCCATGATGTCGGGATTGTCGTTGCGCCAGGCTTCCTTCGCCTGATGCCATTGATCGACATACGGGGTGATGCTGCTGGGAAGCAGCTGCGTACCGAAGCCACCCATTTGCTGAAGAAGCTGCTGTTCATTCGAATCGCCATAGAGCCGTTTGAGCAGGAGGCTTCCTGTGTCATCCGTGAAGTGACTTGACTCATGGAAGTACTTCATTGGACTGCTGGACTTGTCAGTGATGGCCTCGGCCGTGATGCCGGACCAGTTGGAGAAATCCCAGGCACGAACCAGCGACGGGTGGGCGGCCGCCAGCTCAGTGATTTCAATTCGAAGTTGATCGTAGGCTTCCGCCAGTCCCATCCGGTCCATGACTTCCAGTTGGGTGACGTGAACCGGCGGCATCACGATATCGACCTTGATGCTCATCGCCACTGCTTCCTCGACTATTTCCTGGAGCATGCGGATTCGATCCTCGGCGAGTTCAAAGCCGTTGTACGACTCCGTCTTCTGCATGAAGTCCGCCAGTGACTTTTCAAACCAATGTCGATTGTCATCCGCTCGATCGAGTCGTACGCCGAAGCCTCGTTCGTTCGTGTAGCGATTCGATTCCGGTTCACAGAGGCCTCGAATCGCTGCGCCCACGGCCTTCCTGATCTGAGGCAGTCCAAAGACCCAGTTCAAACGTGTTTCCAGTGATACACCACCTGGAGGTGTGGTCAGTCGTATGGCGTCAATCCAATCAGGTGTTTCATTCCTGCTGCTGGGCTCCATGGCGATCAGTCGTGACAAGGCGTAGTCATCGGCAGGTCCAACACCTGTGTTCAGCGTGAACAGTGACACATCGATCAGCAGCCTTTGAGGAGGGTGGGTCTGTTCCAGCAGTTCCCAGGCTTGACGTGTCTCGATGAAGTTCGCCCCTGCCAGAGAGAAATTCAGCACATCCGCATCGCCCCACATCGGATCATCGGGATCAAATCCAGCTTCAAACCGAGAAGAGCCCAACAGAACGGTGTCATGTGAACGACGATTCGCAGCTTCAGCCTTGGCGATCCGGCTGTGCATCGAACGATGCTTGTCGAATCGATCGATGCGAGTATCGAAGATCCCAAGTGGATCCACGATGAACTGCAGCGCAAACAGGCAGATCAGCATCATGGCCAGCAA
>PBAY01000022.1 GCA_002717655.1 Phycisphaerae bacterium
CTCACGCGCCACCGCCTGCTCGAACATCAACGCTTCCTTGGTCTGGGGAATCGTCGTCGGGCGGATCATCTTGTTCTTCACATGGTTCCGGAGTTCGCGTTCGTTCATGTCGAACGGAACCCAGCGGAGCACATTGGGCATGGTTGCTTCGGCGCAGACATTCGAGATGGAGTAGGACATCCCGAGGTTGGCGCTGACGGTACGGTTGAAGGTCTTGTCGAAGACACTGAAGACATCCGTCGTCGCACCGCCGATGTCCACACCCACGACATTGATGTCCTGGATTTTCGCAACGGTCTGAAGAATGTCCCCCACGGCACCCGGAGTAGGCATGATGGGGGCGCCGGTCCAGCCCATGAGCTTGTCATAGCCTGGAGCCTGAGCCATCACATGCTCGAGGAAGATGTCGTGGATCTTGTCCCGTGCAGGACCGAGGTTCTCTCGCTCCAGAACCGGGCGTAGATTGTCAACGATCTGCAGATCGAAACCGCCTTCACTGAACACTTTGCTGACCGAATCGCGAGCGTCCTTGTTGCCGGCGTAGATGATCGGCATGGAGTAGTCGCTGCCGAAACGCGGCTGTGGCTTTGCGGGCGCAACCAGTTCGGAAATCTGAACAACCTTGTCAGTCGTTCCGCCATCGGTACCACCCGAAATCAGAATCATGTCGGGACGAAGGTCACGAATACGTTGAATCTGATCATGTGGGCGACGACCATCGTTGGCTGCAATGACATCCATCACGATTGAACCAGCACCTAGCGCGGCACGCTTTGCACTGGCGGCGGTCATCTCGGCAATCACACCGGCAACCATCATCTGAAGTCCACCACCTGCACTTGAGGTGGAGATGTAGATATCGCATCCTTCGGTTTCCGTTGCAGGACTGATGATGCGACCGTCATCGCCTACCAGACGACGGTTGGCCAGTTCACCAATCTCGGTGACCGAGTTGACGACACCCATGGTGACGTCGGCAAAGGGTTTCTCAACAGTGGTCGGGGCTTCCCCGCGATGAGTCTGGCGATACTCCCCATCCACATATTGGATCAGGATCGCTTTGGTGGTTGTACTTCCACAGTCAGTCGCAAGGATGACCTTGATCTGGTCAGGGTCGAGATTCGTCATCGGTGGTTGGATCCTGAGAAGCTTCGGGCAGGGGTTTGGATTCGGTTTCCACGGCGTCAGGACCAACCCGGTCCCAGTGCTCCAAGCGTTGGCAAAGATACTCGACCGACCCCCTCTGCTCAAGGAAGGAGGCAAACTCCTCGACGGTGGGACCGTCGAGAACGACCGAAATGATGGGGTTGAAGAAATGAATGGCCTGAGAGGCGACGAAGTTCAGTGGGCGGCCCATCTCAAGGGCCATCAACGCAGGCAGGGTCAGCCCCCGTCGAACCACCAGCTTGCAGACTCGATCACAGATCTCCTGCTGCCGCTCCGTAGGCTCAGCGACCCCGGGTTTGTCCACGGCGAAGGCATTTCGGAATTGTTCACGCCAACTCATGAGGCTCCCTCCCGGTCAGATTCAGCCATCAAACCCTTGATAAGAGGAATGATCTCCTCGCCTCTACCAGCAAAAAAGACGCTGATACCTCTGGAATCGAACATTCCGCCCCTGGTTCGAGTGGATAGATAACCCCCGGACTGATCATGAGGAAAGCGGCGGAGATCCTTCCATCTCAGCGAACGGCTCCCCACGGGGTAACGGACAGCAATCCCGTGCTGATCCAGTCGATAGCGACTGGGCAGAAAGAAGCGATTTGACATGAAAAACAGAAAAATCATCGCCCCACCGCCAGCAAGAACGCCTGCCGTGACATCAGGAACCGCCATGGCAACCAGAAGCCCACAGGCAAGGATGACCAGACTGGCCAGAATCGCACGACGAGGAAACTCCCTCAGTGGATGGGCCGTCCACTCGATGGTCTCGATCGATTCCGAGGCTGCCGTTTCCATCCCGTTCCTCCTGCCACAGTGGCCCACCAGTGTAATGAGAGGAACGCCTGACAGTCTTCAAACGCCTTCTGGCCACCCTGACACGATGCCTGATCCCTCGGGTCTCAGCTCATTCCAAGGATTGAGGCTGTCGGCTGGGTTCATTTTGACCCCCCTTTAAAGGGTTGAAATCGGGGATTTTTCGCATTTTTGACCTGGTCGCAGAATATCCGGCTCCTCAGAGCCTAATGGGGGCGACGGAACCACAAACCGTGGTTTCACAGATCCCTACACGCAAGAGGACCCGAGACATGACTACCAAGACTTCACTTCAGACCCTTCTGACTTCCGCAGGCCTTCTGTGCCTGACCACCGCTGCCATGGCCGACCATCAGCTTCAACCAGACCCAGGACGTGGCCGGGCGGTCATTGGGCCTGTGATGGAACTGGCTGACGACGGCGACACGCTGTGGCTCTCCCCTGGCGAATACGTCGAACAACTCGAGGCGATCGAGCCTGATTACTGCAAGTCACTGCGGATCGTCGGAACTGGAAAGAATCCATCAGAGACCGTCATTCGAAGTTGGCGCCACCGTCACCGCATCGGTGACTATGACCTTTGTCCGGATATGAGTTACACGTTTGAGAACATCACCTTCGATAGCCATGACTGCGGTGCTGGAGATCTCGACGGACTTTGGATCGCCAAATGCAATGTCCGCTTCGTGAACTGCCGATTCGTCAACATCCAGTCGCTCTATCTCGACAACGTCGATCAGGATCCAAATGCGTTCGACACCTTTGGTGCGATCTACATGGATACCGTCAATGCCCAGTTTGAGAATTGCACCTTTTACAACAACGGCCTCGCGTTTGACCGGCTGAATGACTATACGAGTGTCGCACATGGTGGCGCAATGCACAGTTACAACTCGAATGTATCGATCAGTGATTCGAACTTCGAAGGCAATTACGCCGTCACTCGTGGCCACGCCACGGACAGAGCAACACGAACATCAAGTGCCAGCGGAGGCGCCATCTACGCCTTCAGGGGCAATCTCGAAATCCGCAATTCGCGTTTCCACGAGAATGAAGCCAGCAGCTACCCAAGCAAGAGGCAGCCTGATGAAATCAATGGCGGCGCAATCTCCGCCATCTGCGTTGACCGACTCTGGATCACAGGCTGTGATTTCGAACACAACTCGGCAACCTGGGGTGGTGGACGAATCGGCGGGCCACGTGGGCTTGGCGGTGCGATCTACACGAATTACTGGCAGTTCTATCCCTTCGAGGAAACAAACCGCACCAATCTGGCCGACAACCGTTTCTACTGGAATGAATCCGATATCGATGGTGGTGCCGTATACGTGACCGGTGAATCCCGCGTAAAAATCAAGCGATCGGAGTTCGAGTGCAACACACTTGAGCAGGTTGCAGGACCATGGCTCAACGCTGGCGGAAACGAATTCATCGAAGACTGCGGCCCACCCTGCCCTGCCGACCTCAATCACGACGGCATCGTTGACAAGTTTGATCTCTATGTGATCTGGAGCCTCTGGGGGAAAGTAAAGACCTTCGAGCAGCAGGCTGCCGACTACAACTACGATGGCGAAGTGAACAACCTTGACATGTACGCCTGGTTCAGAATGGCAAGCGACTGCAAGAAGGATGATGACCAGGGCAACACGTACAAGAAATAGCACCTGACCAACAAGATGAATCACCCGGCCCCGACTCGTTCGGGGCCGTGGTGTTTTTCGTCATGCGGACCAGGCCTGGACAAGAGCAGGAAGCACTCGCTCCAGAATCTCAAGACGATCCGCCGTGATTCCAGCCTGAGCAAGACTCACGGCAGTCGCAACCAGTTCGTCCGGCCAGACCTGCTGATGCACATTGATCCCTACACCGATGACCGCGAGGCCATCCGACTGCTCGATCAGGACTCCAGCAACCTTGCGATCTTCAAGCAGGACATCATTGGGATCCTTGACCTTGAATGAACCCGGCTTGAGTGGATCAAGCGACGCAACGATCGACGCCGCCAGCGTCTGCGATCGCTGTGGCTGATCCGTCGCAGGCAGCACAACGCTGAACGCCAGACCTTCCTCACCCGTATCACACCAGCGATTGCCTCGTTGACCACGACCCGCCACCTGACGACCTGCAAGCACGACGGCACCGGATCCAAGGGCACGCGCCAGCCCCTGCGTACTGTCACACGTCGCAACGACCCGACCTTGCGTCAACGGCGGTCCCACCGTCTCGACCAGTGCTTCCAGCCGGTCCGGCCAGTGTGAAATGGAGACCAGATCCGTCATGAATCCAGACCAATATCGAGAATCGTGGCCATGCGTGTCACGGATCCGACCGCGATACGGTCGACCCCCGTCATGGCAACTCGGTGAACCGTTTCAAGATCAATGCCACCGGAAGCTTCAAGGAGAATGCTGGATCCAGCAAGATCCCGCCGATGAACGGCTTCGCGACGTTCAGCATCAGTCATGTTGTCCAGCAGCACGATATCGATCAGTCCCGAGTCGAGACCAAGCACCACATCGAACTGTTCCATGGTGTCGACCTCGACCTCCACGAACTTGAGCTCGGCATGTGAACGTGCCTCACGACAGGCCTGACCCAATCGATCGCCGAGTTCATCAATGCCGATTCCGGCGAGATGATTGTCCTTGAACAGCGCCGCATCATGAAGACCAAGTCGGTGCAGCGTTCCTCCGCCACACGCCACCGCATACTTCTCCCAATACCTCAGACCAGGCGTCGTCTTGCGTGTATCGCAGATGACTGCACCAGTGCCTTCAACCGCCTTGACGAACTTTCGAGTGCACGAGGCCACACCCGAAAGTCGACCAAGAATATTCAGAAGTGTTCGCTCAAACGCCAGAAGTGATCGCTGACCACCGGACACCTTGCCGATCACCGTACCCGAAGGCGCCGTGACACCCTCTTCGATGAGAGGCTCGATCTGCAGTCGGCCTGCGAGAGGCGGGGTCGACAAGGCCTGGGCGATGAGGCTCAGCCCGCACACGACCAGGGTATCTCTGGCCACGATTCGGGCCGAGACGTTTGAACGTGAATCGACGATGGCATTGCTCGTGACATCGCCACGATCAAGGCCGTCTTCAGCCATCCAGCGCTGGAGATCCTTCACCACATCTTCAGTCGGAAGCAGTTGACCGGCCAGATTGACCAGTAATTCCGGATCCATTTTTGTATCCTCTGATGGAGTCATCAGAGAATTATACGAACCTCTACGGAGCCTCCTGCCACACCATGGTCCTGCACCCGATCGAAGCCTCCGCCATCCATGCCCGACGCGAGCGAGTCTTTCTCGTCATCGCGGGCCTGTTTCTCGGCTCCCTGGCCATGC
Source organism: Phycisphaerae bacterium (assembly GCA_002717655.1). Classification (GTDB taxonomy): domain Bacteria; phylum Planctomycetota; class Phycisphaerae; order Phycisphaerales; family SM1A02; genus UBA1668. The sequence continues at coordinate 5,324 of PBAY01000022.1, forward strand.
TCAACATTCTCGGCATTCTCCGGTTCATCAAGTTGGGAGAAATGAACACGGATACCTTCGGGCCGCTGGTGTTCTCGGTGGCCATCGGCATCCTGCCTTACCCCATCACCTTCCTGTGCACGGATCTGATCAGTGAACTCTACGGGCGGGCCCGTGCCAATGCCGTGGTGTGGGTCGGGCTGCTGCTCAATGGATGGGTGCTCTTCATCCTGTGGCTGGGCGGCGTGCTTCCCGGATTCGAAACCATCGATCCGGTCACGGGCGCCATCACCGATGCTTCCGGTGAGAAACCGGTGTTCTTCGAAGTACGAGAGCTGGCCTTCGGCGCCACTCTGGCCTCGATGATCGCCTACCTCATCGCGCAGTTCACCGATGTGTACATGTTCCACTTCTGGAAGAAGCTGACCCGCGGCCGTCATCTCTGGCTGCGAAACAATGGTTCGACCCTGGTCAGCCAGCTGTTCGATACCGTGGCAGTGATCCTCATCTCGTGGTGGGTCGGCGCCCTTGACGCCATTCTCGAAGGCAAGCCGAATGTGGCCACGACGCTGGTCACCCTGATTCTGACCGGCTATGTCTTCAAGTTCGTCTGCGCCCTGCTCGATACGCTGCCGCTGTACTGGCTGGTTCCCCGACTCGCCAGATGGATGGAGATCGATCCCATCGCCGAGCACCGTCATCTCGAGGATCCGGGGCCGGAGTCCGCGCAGTGAGCAGCGACCCCACCATCTTCGATGCCATCCTCGCCGGCGATATTCCCTGCCACCGCGTCTACGAAGACGAGCACGTTCTGGCCTTTCTGGACATCGCGCCCCTGAGCCATGGACATGTGCTGGTGATTCCCAAGGAACGAGCCGCGCAGATGGACGATCTTTCAGACGAGGCTGCCGCTGCACTTGGACGCGTACTTCCCCGGCTGTGTCGCGCCGTGATGTCAGCGACGGGATGCGAAGCGTACAACCTGCTGCAGAACAACGGGGCCGAAGCCCATCAAGCGGTATTCCACGTCCATATCCACATCATCCCGAAGTTCGCTGATGGAAGCGGACTTGGACTGAAATGGAACAGTCGTGAACTGACCAGCCCTGAGGAACTTGCTTCCGCAATCCAGGCAGCCTGCTGAACAGAGACACGATCACTCAACGCTTCTTGCGAGACCCCTTGGCACTCTTGCGACGAATGCTGGACTGCGCTGCGGCAAGACGTGCAGTGGGCACCCGGAACGGCGAGCAACTCACGTACTCGAGTCCGACACCATCGAAGAAGTCAATGGAAGCAGGATCGCCGCCGTGTTCGCCGCAGACCCCGAGCTTGATATCCGGCCGGGTGCGCTGACCCGCATCGACCGCATGAGCCACCAGCGCCCCGACGCCTTCGACATCGATGCTCTGGAAGGGATCCTTGGGGAGAATGTTGGTTTCCAGATAGTCCGGAAGGAACCCGTTGATGTCATCGCGGCTGTAGCCGAAGGTCAACTGGGTGAGATCATTGGTACCGAAACTGAAGAAGTCGGCCACCTCGGCCACTTCATCCGCGGTGACCGCGGCACGTGGAATCTCGATCATCGTTCCGATCGGAATATCCAGACGTCCCGAGAACTTCTTGTCACGCTTGGTCTGAGCAATGGTCTCCTCGACCTGCTTTCGGAGCATGTCCAGTTCGGTCTTTGTTCCAATCAGTGGAATCATGATCTCAGGCTTGGCCATCACCTTTTTCTTGCGGCAGCTGATCATCGCCTCGACGATGGCACGGACCTGCATGCGGAGAATCTCCGGATACGTCACGGCCAATCGACAACCACGGTGTCCCAGCATCGGGTTGGCCTCATGAAGTGCCTCGACTCGACGCTGAACATCCTTCTTCTTCACGCCAAGCGACTTGGCCAGCTCCGCCTTGGACTCCTCCTCCTGAGGGAGGAACTCATGCAACGGCGGATCCAGCAGGCGGACCGTGACTGGCAGACCCTTCATCGCCGTGAAGATGCCTACGAAATCCTTGCGCTGATATGGCAGAAGCTTCGCCAGTGCCTTCTCGCGATCACGGGTGTTGTCGGCAAGAATCATCTGCCGCATGACGGTGATGCGATCACCTTCGAAGAACATGTGTTCCGTTCGCGTAAGTCCGATGCCTTCCGCTCCGAAATCGCGGGCACGCTTGGAGTCGACCGGCGAATCAGCATTGGTACGGACGCCAAGCCGACGATGACGGTCTGCCCACTTCATCAGCGTCTTGAATTCAGCTGACATCTTCGGGGTTGATCCCTTGACCTCTCCATCAAGCACTTCACCGGTTCCACCATCGATCGAAAGAACATCCTTCGCACCCCAGGTCTTGCCGTTGACCGTGATCCTGCGCTTGGCTTCGTCGATCTCGATGGCTCCGGCTCCTGCGACACAGCACTTGCCCCAGCCACGAGCTACGACCGCCGCATGTGAAGTCATGCCACCGGTCGAGGTCAGAATACCTGCAGCATGATGCATGCCTTCCACGTCTTCAGGCGAAGTCTCGCGACGAACCAGCAGGACCTTCTCACCAGCCTGACTTCGCTCGACCGCTTCTTCAGCCGTGAATGCCAGTGCACCGTATGCGGCACCCGGGGAAGCCGGCAGCCCGGTGGTGATGCAGGTCGCCTTCTTCTTGTCAGACGCCGTGAAACTCGGCAGCAGCAACTGAACGATGTCATTCGCGGGAACTCTGAGTATCGCTTCTTCCTGCGTAATCAGACGTTCCTTCACCATCTCGACCGCGATACGCACGGCTGCAGCAGCCGTTCGCTTGCCGGAACGAGTCTGAAGCATGTACAGCTTGCCCTTTTCAATCGTGAATTCGACATCCTGCACATCTCGATAATGCTTTTCCAACACACCGCGGATCTTCATCAACTGCTTGAAGACATCGGCGTTCCATTTCTTCATTTCAGCTACTGGACGAGGGGTGCGGATACCCGCGACCACATCCTCACCCTGAGCGTTGACCAGGAACTCACCGTAGAAATCATTCTTTCCGGTGGAGGGATCTCGCGTGAACGCCACACCGGTTCCCGAATCATCACCCATGTTGCCGAACACCATCGTCTGTACGTTGACCGCGGTACCGATCAAGCCGGTGATCTCATTGATCTGACGATAGGAGATGGCTTTGGGCGCACGCCAGGAACGGAAGACCGCTTCGATCGCTGCCTGCAACTGGCGATAGGGATCCTGCGGGAAGGCCTTGCCGACATGCTTCTTGTACACAGCCTTGTATCGATCGCAGAGGAGACGGAGTCCCTCAGCTGGGACATCCGTGTCTTCGGTGACCTTGTACTTCTTCTTGACCTTGCCGAATTCGGCTTCGAAGTGATGATGATCAACACCCATGACCACATCACCGAACATGTTGATCAATCGTCGATAGGCATCCCAGGCAAACCGTTCGTTACCGGTCAGACTGGAAAGACCTTCCACGGCCGCATCGGTCAGACCGAGATTCAGGATCGTATCCATCATGCCCGGCATGGAAACAGCCGCACCACTGCGCACCGAGACGAGCAACGGATTCGAATCCGATCCGAAGGTCTTGCCGGTCTCACGCTCAAGACGACGGACCGCGGTACGAACATCATCCATCAGGCCCTTGGGCAACTTGCCGCCGGCCGCATCGAAGGCACCACAGGTCTCCGTCGTGATCGTGAAACCCGGAGGCACGGGCAGACCAATGGAAGTCATCTCCGCCAGATTGGCACCTTTGCCTCCGATCAGCTCCTTCTGAGAAGCACGACCATCAGTCTTGGTACGGCCGAAGGCATAGATCATCTTGGGCTTGCGAGCCCCGGAACGGCGGCTGGCCGAACCAGTTCGAGTTGAGTGCTTCCGAGAAGATCGTTTTCTGGTCTTCGTAGCTGGCATGGTGAAGGGGTTCCTTACTGGCGTAGGGTCAAGATACCCGGCGAATGAATGACAATCCGGGAGCGGAAGTGTACCACCAGCACCACGGACGTTCGTATCATCAGCGTTCCGTGGTCGAGATCACCCCACAACCCGACTGGGCATCGATGGACGTCATCAGCATGGCTTCGTCATGGCCCTCATCCCATCCGATGGCCCTCATCCACTCTGGTGGCACAAGCGGCCCGTGGGCAAGATGGTCAATACTTGCTGCACCACGAGGTCATCTTCGAATCGACTCCAATGGCTACAGCTGGAATGGCATTTCCTGGCCGGAGTTGGAAGCGGCGCTGGAAGCAGTCGACTCGAATGACCCCATGGCCATCATTGATGCCGCGATGAACTGCGGAATGCAAAATTCTTCCTCACCCGCGATTCCATTCATCGGTGGCTGGATTCTCTCTCTTCGCTATGAACTGGGCGGGGTCGTGGAGCCAACAGCCCTGACAGCCGACGGGACGCTGGCCGATCTTCTCTGGTGCCCGGATGCGCTTGTTCACGATGCACAGGAGTCGCAATGGTGGCGTGTCGGCAACCCACCACATCCCGACACCAGCCTGGAACCACATCAGTCACTGCAGATCTCTGGCTGGACAACAAGTCCTGATCGATCTGGTTTCGAAGAATCGGTTTCGAGGACCATCGAGCTGATTCAACAAGGCGATCTGTTTCAAGCCAATATTGCCCGCCAGCTTGCAGCACGATGCCAAGGTGATCTTCGTCAGTTTGCGCTGGAAGCACTTGCATCCAGTGGCGCCTGGTTCGGCTGCTGGATCGAGTTGCTCAGCAACTCTGCGGCGACGGGTCAATTGAGCCTGAGCCCTGAACTGTTTCTTGATGTTGATTCCAGAACAAGACAGGTACGAACCCGCCCCATCAAAGGAACCCTGCCCTCAGGTGCTTCAGCCGAAGAGCTCGCTTCCTCGGAAAAGGATGCGGCGGAGCTCAACATGATCGTCGACCTCATGAGAAATGATCTGGGGCGAGTCTGCACGCTGGGCTCGGTCGAAGTCAGTCAACTCAGAATGATTGAAACTCATCCGACTGTTCATCATGGCGTTGCTGAAATCAAAGGGCAGCTGAAAGCGAACACCAGCACTGGGGATCTGCTTCGCGCCTGCTTCCCGCCTGGATCGGTGACAGGAGCCCCCAAAGTCAGAGCGATGCAGGTCATCGATGAACTGGAAGATTCCCCGAGAGGGATGTATTGCGGCGCACTCGGTTTCCAATCAGCCTGCGGCGATCTTCGGCTTGGCGTTTCCATTCGAAACGTCGCCTTCCAGGGACAGGCACATGATGGATTCCGAAATGTTGACGGCCAACTGACCTATGGAACCGGATGCGGCATCGTCGCCGATTCAATACCTTCGCTTGAATGGGAAGAATCACAGCACAAGGCCGAGGCACTCATGCGACTCACAAGAACTACGTCGTGCACCTGAGTCAAGATTCGTTCAACCTGCCTGCCTCGCCATCTGCATCTTCTGCTGACATGCGATGGCACGGACGATCTGATTGACCACGATGCGCTTGTGAGCCGGATTCGCCGAGAAATCAAAGGTCATCCCGGCATAGGTGCGACGGTCACTCTGCATATGACTGTGGACCAGTCTCGCGGTTGCACATACGGGCGTCTTCACCATTGGCGGGAGTCCGAATTTCAACCAGTACAACGATTGCCGCCCAAGGCATCCCGCCGCGGTTTCATCAACCGTCAGACCAACACCACCTCCGCCTAGATTGACAAGACTGGCTGGAAATCCAGGTCCGACTTCAGGCAGGAGTTCATCTTCTCCACCGACACGCCATTCCGTTCTCGATGCGCCTTCGCCTCCCACGGCATCCAGCTCACGCATGAAATCAGCCGCAATCAGACGTTCGGCAAGAACGACGGATCTTGGATCCAGCAATGGCCACACCTGTACCGCTGGCAGATCAAGCGTGGCGGTTTCCACGCGATAATCACGGCGTCGCTGACAACGCTCCACCCGTTCTGGAATCGACAGATGCAATTGGGGCTGGCCATCACGGGCTCCAGGCATCCATTGCATGCAGTTGGTACGGAACATCCATCGGTTTTGCCCCACCGCCATCATCGCGACCAGTTCAACACCGGCTGGAATTTCAATCGTGCAGCCCAACGTCATCGGCGCCTCGACACGTATGCCTCGTTCACCGACTTCCAGCACACGACAACGAACCAGAAGATCTCCAGCCAGGCCTTCCTCAACCGCTACATCCGTTCCAGTCGTTGCAATCGGCATGGGCCTCGCCACAGCGAGTTCGATGGAACCGCCACGTGACATGATCTGAGTAAGGCATTGACGCCATCCCGCCGTTCGAGATCGATTCGCTGGCACTTCGGTTCTCCCTGGCCTTGTACGACCACCTGTCCACTGTTACCACCACTCCTTGAGGGTGCATCGGTGTCGCTATCGGTCGACGACATCGCCCGATCAAGTGCAGCATGCTGTGCAGATGAAATGAAAGTCAGTTGCGGGGCGTCAGGACCCGCACACCCGATTTCTCCGGCACGAACGGAACCTCGAAGCCCGCGACTTGAGCCGCCAGTTGCAGGGAACCCGCTGTCCAAAGACGTAATCGAACATCATCGGAGGACAGATTCCAATTCTCAGGATCCGCTGTTTCAGGTGGACGCAGCGTGAAGATCAGATCGTCATCCGCCCAGACAAGTTGCTGGCCACTGTCAGGGTCGAGCCCTTCCTGCCAATAGCCTGCCGCAACTTCCGGCCAGAGATCGCCGGGAATGTCGTCAATCACGAAACAACCGCCTGGCGCAAGCCTCTGACGCACCTGAGACATGAGATCGGTGGCCTTGTTGATGTTCCAGATCTGGCAAAACGTGTTGCCCAGACAGCAGATCAGATCCCAGTGACCATCCGCGGCTGAAAGCCACTCGTGAAAATCCGCTTCGATCAGATCGGCAACCAGGCCTTCGTCTGACATCGAATTCCTGAACCATTCAAGACCGATTGGATCATGGTCGATTCCCGTGCAGATCGCGCCAAGCTTGACCAATGGCAACAACGTGCGGCCACCACCACAACCCAGATCAAGAACTCGGTCACCTGTTTGCACCTTTTGCGACAGCCAGCTTTGCTGAGCCTCATCAACTTCCGTTTCATGCGGATGGAGAATGTCCAATGGATTCGACATGTCTTCCGAACTCATCGCTTCACCCCAAGCGCCTCAACCAACCTCGCCATGGATTCCTTCACCTCATGAGTTCGGCTTTCGGTCAGAGCCTGTTCACCATATCGGCAGAAATAGTAACTAGCGGTGATGCCCGCAACTTCACACGCCACACGAGGATGATGCTGCTGGAGTGTTTCCGCAAAGGCTGCTGGCGGCTGCCAGTCCGGCTTCACATGACCCGCCTCCTGAAGCAGATCAAGCATGTCGACATAGAATCCCAGTCTTGCCGACAACTCTTTTGCCACACGACCTGAAACATCATGAAGGCCTACTCGTTCAAGGACACGATGGGAACGTCTTCGAGAACGATAAAATCGATTCATCAGGATCATCGCAGCAGCCAGAATCACTGCCAAGACCAGATAGAGGAGCCAGCCGATTCCCAGCGACCGCTGGACACGCTCAAGCCATCGACCTGTTGCCACCATTGCTTCCGAGATCCTTTCTCGAAGGCCAGGCATCAGATTCTCCGTGAGATACAACTGTGTCTCATAGTCGAAACCAAGAACATTGAATCGCCATTGGCCCTCGAGCCAACGCCAGAACCAGGTGATCTTGTCCAATGGCCCCATTGAAGCCTCTCTGGTCCCAGGCACGTTGGCAGGCGGAGTCGGGTCAAACACCTGCCAACGGGGACCGACGCCAAGCACCTCCACCCAGGCATGCGCGTCGGAACGAACGACGACATAACGCTGACTCAATTCATCGTATCGATTGGTCACGTACCCGACGACAAGTCTTGCCGGGACCTGAACCGTGTGACACAGACCGACAAGTGCTGATGCAAAATATTCACAATGCCCGAATTTCTGGCGAAGCAGAAACCGTTCGATTGGATCGATCGATGATGTTTCAGTCGTACTGCCCACATCAGTCAGATCAAGCGTGTACTGATATTCCCCATACTTCAGATGCCGCTCGAAGACTTCGGTGACACGTGTATTCCAGGCCAGCCGCTCTTCCCGGTTCTCCGGTGGCAAGGTGGACACTCCTGCTCGCTCCAACAGGGAGATGGCCAGCAACTGCACCCGGGAATTGGCGTAAGGCTGGATCATTTCCGCTCCAGGCACACCTCGATTCGGCATGGGTGTCAGATAGAGCGGCGGGCCGGGGATCGCCCTGATCTCATATTTCATGGGCGGCGTCGAATCTCTTGCCACGCCCATCGTCTGACTGCTGGCCCTGAATTCCATGGTCAAACTGGAGTCCGCCTTGATCCCGACCGGCACCGACATGGAGAGGATCTGCTCCTGTGGCTCATCAAGAATGAAATCCTGAGTGACCATCGGCGCATCTTCCGGCCCGGGGAACGTTCTCCAACGATCTGCCTGGAGCTCCATGTTGGAAGGTCCCCATGATGAGATCTCCCAGATGCCATCGCCTCGATAAGCCGTCAACACGGAGCCACGAAGACGGAGCGGACGATCCAGACGAATGGTTTCGCCCTGCTCATTCGTCAGCCCGACCGAAAGGACCTGTGCACCGGAAAGTGAAATTCTGGTTGCACCAAGCAGATCGACGCCCTGACTCAACGCGACCTCCGCTCGACCGCTCGTATTCAACGCGACCGTAGACAAGCCACTGGTCAACTGGCGAGGAAAGAGCAGGAACGCAGCCGCAGAAAGTCCGAAGACGAGCACAAGCGACACCAGAGAGATGTTTCGGTAATGCCGTCGCAGACCGGGGCCAGAAACAGGCTGCGGGGATCCTGGTTCGGCAATGGACAAGGCCTGGGCCCGCAGAAGCTGCTGACGCTCGGCAGCACAGTGCAATTGAAACAACATCAAGGTGATCAAGCCGAAACCCGACCAGAAGAGCAAGAGAAGACCAAACAGCAGATCAATGGAGATGAGGCAGGCAAGCACCATCAGCAACAAGGCGAGTATCAGACGTTCTGCCTCATTCTCAAGCGTATGTCTTTCATACAACTTGATGACCGTCAGCCAAACGACGAACTGGCCGATGGCGGGTATGGGCTGCGACAGATCAACCGATGCAACTGACGCGGACCAAAGCAAGGCGATGCACGTCAGCGTCAAGGAGATCGCTCGCGGCAAGGCCACTCCACGCGGACCTTCGGAAATGGCCCTGCTCAAGGCCGCAAGTCCTCCAGCAAGAACCAGCAGCCAGGGATTCCGCTGCGAAAGGCACTGGGCGACGATCGCCAGCAGAACCACAGCGAAACTCATGAGTGGATACAGACGGAGGAGACTCATGCAGCTGTTTCCTCCACGATTGTCTCATCCAGCTGCTCGTCTTCGACCTTTTCAATCAAATCCTCCAGCTGCCGACCTGTCAGATGCCATGCATCTCGTCTGGCAAGCTGAGTACGTACTCGATCCGGATGAATCATCACAAGTCCTGCTCGTTCACGTTCCGGCAGAGACGTATCCGATCTGCGGTCCTGATCCAGATCCAGCTCAGCAAGTGAAGCAAGCATCCGACTCACATGACGCAATCCACCTCGCACCTGATAGACGGGAACGCGAAGTCCATGGACGATCAGACCAACTTCGTAACCGCGACCAGCGGCATCCCGGATGACCGAGGCTGCAAGGCTGATGGCACGCTCCTCGAGATCTCTCGCTGTAACCGATTCGTCATCACTCACCTGAAGATCCTGAGTCGAACGGTTCAGATCCAGAACAACCCTCAGCCGCGGAGAAGATGGTCTTGATCGTTCAATGGCGATCAGGTCATTGCGACGCGCGGAAATCTTCCATGCGATGTCACGCATGCCGTCGCCGGTACGTATCGGTCGAGTGCCGTAGTAATCCAGACCGGTCCCATGCCGATCAGCACCCTGCCTCCCCATCGCACCGACACCGGCCATGGCTCGTACCAAATCCGATCGCAATCGATGAACTTCCGGGTAGACAAGAACATCCTGCTCAAGAGGAAGAACTCGACGTCGAGGAACGATTCCAAGAGGAAATCCAGTCCGGGACTCCATGGCGACCAGACTCAGTCGACCACGGCGTACCGGAAGTGCCATTGCTTCTCCATGTACGACCTGACCAGGGCCGACATGCAGGATCCACGCTGGACAGCTCCGATTCGAATCAATTGCCGCCTTGAAGTCCGGGCCCCTCTCGTGAATCGTCACATCAAAGGCCGGGAGCCAGCGAGCTGGCCTGCTGATTTCATAACCGATGATGAACGTCTGCCCGACGGTGGCATGATCAGGAAGAATTCGCCTGATGGTTATTCCCGACAGGACCGATCGTGTGAAGAACCAGGCGCCCAGACCAATGACGATCAGTACGAACAACATCCAGAGTAGCGGATTGTTTCCCTGCAGAATCGCCGCTGGCCCCAGAAGAAAGACAAGCAACAGGAAGATGACTGGTGCGCTGACAGGTAAGGTTCGCTTCGACATCTGGACCTCGGTCCACTTTCTCAACCAGATCGACATGCCATGAGAAACTCATGGCCGATGGCTCGAGTCATCAAGACGACTCTGACTGATCGACGGTTTCCACCTCGACGGATGCCTCTTCAGTCTCACCATCGGTCTCCGATACGACTTCAACTTCCGTATCGGAAGCCTCGTCAGCAACCGGCTTGACTTCGGCCTGCGAAGCTGAAGCAGGCTTGTGTGAGGGGGAACGAGGCAGTCCTTCGATCTCCGGCAGATCATCAATGCCGGCCAATCCGAAGAGCTTCAGGAATTCACGAGTCGTGCCATAGAGAATGGGACGGCCCAGTTCCTCCGCACGCCCGGCAATGCGGACCATTCTTCGTTCAAGCAACCCTCGAAGCACATCTCCACATGCAACACCTCGAATGGCTTCAACCTCAGCCCGCATGACCGGCTGCCTGTAGGCGATGATCGCAAGTGTTTCCAGGGTTGCAGGAGTCAACCGACTCTGCTGCCGCTGAACAAGCAGCTGGCGCAGCACGGGGGCAACTTCCGGAATCGTCATGACTCTCCAACCGGAGGCCACGCGGATGATTCGGAAAACACGCCCCGTCTGCTCATATTGGGCATTCAATTCATCGATGGCTTCACGGATCTGATCAGATGGAACTTTCTCTCCATCCTCGGATACCGCCTCAGCCAACCTCGAGTCACCAAGCGATCGTTCCGCAGCCATGAGCACTGCTTCCAGTCGAGCTGTCAAGGCAAGCCCTGACGAAACGTCTGCCTGATTGTCACCAGTCTTGTCTTCGGTCATGTATTTCGATCACTGCGGTGATGCTGAACAAGTTGATGTCTGGCGGAAATGCCTGCTCGTCGCCTGGTTCTTTCATCGGCAGAAAGATCGGGATGTTCAGCAGCATCAAAGGCACGAAGTTCTGCCTCGAGTTCAGCAACAGAAAGATCATCCACTGAAACAACTGATTCACTCAGAATGGTGAGTGTGTTATCTCGCACGTGGGCAAAGCCTTCTTCAACAGCGAACCAACGGATGCCATCTGTCGTGTCGAGTCGAAGAGGACCGATCCCGAGTTGACCCAGCAACGGAGACATTCCAGCCATCACGCCGTACTGGCCATCCCATGCTGGGAAGGAAGCGTAATTGACTTCGCCATCAAAGGATGCCCCCGAAGGTGTCATCACGGCACATCGAAAAGTGTTACTCACGTGTCTGGACTCCATTTATCGACCGGCTGCCAGTGCATCAAATCAGGGAATGCTGATTCGTGACGATGCCGATTCGCTCGGCGAAGTGTAACGATCCCGGGAGCAACAGCAAGCTCGGAAGCAATTTCCGGGCTTGTCCAGATCCGAGCGTCATCTGCCTCAGAGGACCCCAGAACCCCAAAAAAAGTTGACCCAAAGCACTCGTTTGGATATATTCATCTATCCGGATATATGGATATATCCTGACCATGAACCCCTTTCCATGCCCCGCACCAGATGGAGCGTTGACGTGAGTACAACCACCGTTGCCGAAACATTCATGAATACCAATCTCCCATTGATCTGTGACCTGCCCTACAAGGTCCGAGATCTCTCCCCCGAGACCGTCACGTTCGGTCGCAAGGAAATCGAATTGGCGGAGCACGAAATGCCAGGCCTGATGGCCCTGCGCGAACGTTATGCCAAATCACAGCCTCTCAAGGGTGCCCGCATCACCGGCTCTCTCCATATGACGATCCAGACCGCGGTCCTCATCGAGACGCTGGTTGATCTGGGGGCCGAGGTTCGGTGGGCGAGCTGCAATATCTTCTCGACACAGGATCATGCCGCAGCTGCAGTTGCCGTCGGACCCGATGGCACGCCGGACAATCCACAGGGTGTTCCCGTCTACGCCTGGAAGGGTGAGACCCTTGAGGAATACTGGTGGTGCACGTTCCAGGCCCTCCACTGGGGCGACAACAAGGGACCAAACCTGATCCTTGATGATGGCGGTGATGCCACGCTTCTCGTCCACCGTGGACTGGAATACAACAAGAGCGGTGTCGTCCCTGATCCTTCCACCGCTGACTCGGAGGAATTCAGTGTCGTGCTTTCCCTGCTTCAGCAACTCCAGGCAATCAATCCCGGTTTCTGGCAGCCGTTCGCGGATGCGATTGAAGGTGTCTCCGAAGAAACGACCACTGGCGTCCATCGCCTGTATCAGATGGCTGAAAAAGGCGAACTTCTCTTCCCCGCCATCAACGTCAATGATTCCGTTACCAAGAGCAAATTCGACAACCTCTATGGCTGCCGACATTCCTGCGTCGATGGAATCATGCGGGCAACCGATGTGATGCTTGCAGGCAAGACCGCGATCGTCTGCGGCTACGGTGACGTCGGAAAGGGCTGTTGTCAGTCACTTCGCGGCCAAGGCTGCCGTGTACTGGTCACTGAAATCGATCCGATCTGTGCCCTGCAAGCCGCCATGGAAGGCTATGAAGTGGTACGTCTGGACGATGCTGTCGGCCGAGGCGACATCTTCATCACCACGACTGGCAACTTCAACGTGATCACCGCCGAACACATGGCCAACATGAAGCACAACGCGATCGTCGGCAACATCGGCCACTTCGACAACGAAATCGAAATGGCTGCCTTGGAAGCACGAACCGACGTGGAGCGGATCAACATCAAGCCTCAGGTGGACGAATGGAAGTTCGAAGATGGTCACAGCGTGATCATCCTCGCCGAGGGACGGTTGCTGAATCTTGGCTGCGCCACCGGCCACCCGAGTTTCGTGATGAGTAATTCCTTCACGAATCAGGTACTCGCCCAGATGGAGCTCCACGCCAATGCCAAGTCATATGGCACTGACACGGTCCACGTGCTTCCAAAGAAACTGGACGAAATGGTGGCGAGACTGCACCTCGAGCAGCTTGGAGTCCAGCTCACCGAACTCACGGCGGAACAGTCGGAATATCTCGACATCCCGGTCGAAGGGCCCTACAAGCCAGCGATGTATCGCTATTGATCAGGTCAACAATCAGGCCGGTCGGACTCGAAGGAGTCCGGCCGGCGTCGTTGACCTTCCAGGGCCTCGATGACCAGAACCTGCTCGCCATCTTCCAGACCGATCATCAACATGACCTGGCTTCCAGGATCATATTGAGCCATGAGGCTGCGGAAATCATCCCCAGGGGGGATATCTTCCATGGCGAAGTAGTTCATGGGCAATTCCCCCTGCTCCCCATCGAGCAAGTCCTCGGCCAGCACCAGAACCGCGCCAGGGCCACTGAACTGAAATGATTTCCAGGCAAAGGCGGCCAGCTGGTCCCAGTTGCCTGAAGCCGCATTGATCAGTTCGTTCATGTCGGGAGAGGTGGTCACAGGCCAAGAGGCTACCACCCCAGAGTCCCTGGTGGCCATGTTCGTGTCTGGCGAGTACGCTTGCAGCCCTTGTGAGCGACCCCATCGGCCACGAATGCGGTCTGGCAATGGTCCGGCTCAAGCAGCCGCTCCATGTCATCAATGAGCGCTACGGCGACCCTGCTTGGGGCCTCCGTCGCCTCCACCTTCTGATGGAAAAACAACGCAACCGTGGTCAGGACGGCGCCGGCATCGCCACGGTGAAGTTTGACATGCCTCCAGGTGAACCGTTCATGCGTCGCTTGCGAACGACCAAGCGGAATCCTGTCGAACGCATCTTCGATGCGGCCTGTGCCGATCTGGACCAGATGAACCTCAAGCCGCTCAATGCGGATACCGAGGTTGAACTCAAGGCACGCTGCGAGTTTCTTGGCGAAGCCTATCTCGGGCATCTCCGTTATGGAACGCATTCCGGCAGAGGTGTGACCAACTGCCATCCGCTCATCCGGAAGGACAACACTGCCAGCCGCAATCTTGCCATTGCCGGCAACTTCAACATGACCAATTCAATTCAGTTGTTTGAACAACTGGTTGAATACGGATTGAATCCAGTCGGAGACTCCGACACACAGGTCATTCTCGAACGACTGGGTTACTTCCTTGATCTTGAACACCGACAACTTCGCAATTCGATGGGTCCCGGATCATTTCTGGGACTCGAGGGCCGCGAACTTGCTCATGCGATTTCACAGGATCTCGATCTGGTACGAATTCTCCAACGAGCAAGTGATGGCTGGGATGGCGGCTACCTCTTCGGCGGAATCCTCGGAAATGGGGACATGTTCGTCTGCCGCGATCCAGCTGGAATTCGACCGGGTTTCTGGATTGAAACCGATGATGCCATCGCCATCGCCTCTGAAAGACCCCCGCTTTCAACGGTCTTCAACCTGTCACCTGAGGATGTCCACCCGATACCTCCAGGCCATGTCGTTGTCGTCAAGCGAAATGGACAGATCACCATCGATCGCTTCACCGAGCCTCTGCCCGAACGTCAATGTGCCTTTGAAAGGATCTACTTCAGTCGAGGCAATGATCCCGACATCTACGAAGAACGGAAGAAGCTCGGCTGCAATCTCGCAAGACGAGTTCTTGATCTGATTGACTGGAAAGTCGGATCAGCGGTCTTCAGCTTCGTGCCCAATACCGCTGAGACGGCTTATCTCGGCCTTGTCCAGGAAGCACAACGACTTGTTCGACGCAAACAAATCGATCAGGTGTGGCAGCATGTTCAGGATGGAACAGCCAAACGAGAAGAACTCGAGTCACTCCAGATGGATCTTGTCCGTTCTGAAAGAGTGGCACACAAGGACCAGAAGCTACGAACCTTCATCACACACGATGATGCCCGCCGCGATCTGGTCATGCATATCTATGACATCGTTCGAGACATCGTGACACCTGAAGATACGCTCGTGATGATTGATGATTCAATCGTTCGAGGGACAACACTGCGCGAGTCCATCATTACGATTCTCGGCCGGCTCAACCCCAAGCGGATCATCATCGTCAGTTCGGCTCCGCCAATCTGCTATCCCGATTGCTATGGAATCGACATGAGTCATCTGAATCGATTCGTCGCCTTTCAGGCTGCAGTCGCCCTTCTTGAGGAGGCCGGTGAATCCAGCTTGCTTGATGAAATCGAGGCCGACTGCGCCGCACAGGCCGATCGACCCCCGAGCCAGATGACCAATCATGTCGCTCGCCTCTATGACCGATTCAGCCAGCAGGAAATCGAAAACAAGATTGCGGAGCTGGTCCGCCCCGAAGACAGTCCCTGGGAAGGCCGCTTGGACGTGGTCTATCAGGACCTTGAAGGGCTCAAGGATGCCATGCCTGGCTATCAGGGCCACTGGTACTTCGATGGGGACTATCCCACCCCAGGCGGCCTGAAAGTTCTCAATACGGCCTATCTGAACTGGCGTCGCGGGGTCGATGCCCGGGCCTATTGAGGTTACCGGTCCTTAGAGGGCAGAAACCGACGACCTGTTGCCAGCAAAGCCTTGACCAGAAGGCTGATTTCTGGTCCACTATTCGACTTGCCACAGTGCCTGTCACCCGTGTGTGACGAGCTGAAGTGGTGTCGTTTTTGGGCCTTCAATCAGGCCCTTGCCTAGCTCTTCACCGATCAATTGAACAGGTGAAGAACACTGTTTGAGGAGTCGCCTCCATGGCGCGGTATCTCGGTCCGAAGCTGAAGTTGTCCCGCAGGGTCGGTGTTCAGATCGCGGATATCCCAAAGCACACTGCTCGTCGGCAGCTCAATGCTCCTGGCATGCATGGCTACCGTGGCCGCCGCCCCAAGGACTATGGCATTCGCCTCACTGAGAAACAGAAGCTCCGCTATCACTACAACATCCTTGAGAAACAGTTCCGTCGGTATGTGACCGAAGCCGGCCGTCGCAAGGGCAACACTGGTCAGGTTCTTCTGCAATTGCTGGAAGCACGTCTCGACAACATCATTCGCCGAAGCGGCCTGGTCCGCACGATCTGGGCTGCACGTCAGATGGTGGTTCATGGCCATGTACTGGTCAACGGCAAGAAAGCCGACCGCCCTTCCATCGCCGTGAAGGTAGGCGATGTCATCACCCTCAAGGATGGCATTCACAAAGTCGTTCGCGAGAACATGGAGTCACTGGCCGGGCACATCGTGCCCGACTGGATCGACCTCAATCCCGCTGATCTCACGGCCACCGTCAGCAGCACGCCGACGGCTGACCAAATTCCGTTCGACGTCAACACGAACCTGATTGTCGAGTTCTATCGTTGATCACATGACCGCCTTCGGCTTCCGCCTTCGATCCGGAGGACCGTGGGCGGAAAATACAGAGGCTGGTTCATGAACAGGTTACTGCGGAAGTACAGCAAGCTCCTTCTGGCCGTTTTCGGAACAGGCCTCATGGTCGTGTTCCTCATGCCACAGATTCCCGATCTGGTTTCCCAGTTCGGCGCCAGCACGACGCTGGTGGCATCAATTGGTGAAGACGGCAAACCCATCACGAGCCGTGAGTGGGAAGAAGTCCAGAACGAAATGCAATTCCTTGATCGGATGCAGCAGTTTCTCCCACCACTTCCACTGGTCGGAAGACTCGAATCACCCGAGCAGTACTACCTGCTTGTCCATGAGGCCAATCAAGCCGGCATGATCGGCGGGGTCGTCAGTGGCGGAGTCACTGAAGAACAAAGCATTGAAATGGCACGCCAGACAGGCTTCCCTCCCGGGCTGGTACGCCAGGCGTTGACCAACCGAGCTGGCATCAATCGCTACCTCGTCCATGTCATGGAGGCCAACCGCCAGTCTGATCGTCGCCTCAAGAGCGAAGGTCGCCGACTGTTTGATGCTGCTGACACACAAGTGGTCTCGGTCAAGGCCAAGCAACCCAGCGACGGCTCCACTCCGGATGACGCAACCATCCAGAACCACTTCGACACATACAGCGACATCAATCCAGGTGAAGGCGAACACGGGTTCGGCTACCGACTCCCCGATCGTCTTCAGATTGAATGGCTCGAGGTCCCTGCAGAGGCAATTGATTCCTCCCTCACCAGTTCCGAAGCAATGAGCGATCGAGAACTGATGAAATTCTGGCGCCGCAACGAGGCGCTGTACCCGGGATTCGAAGATATCTCATCGATACCTGACACCGTGCGCAAGGGACTTCTCAACAGTCTTCGAGAAGAGTACGTGGATGAAATCACTCGATCCATGAATGACACGCTCAGGCTTCCTCGGCGAGGCTTCGAGGAATCAGGTGGCTATCTGGTGCTGCCTGAGAACTGGAACGAACAGAAAGTACCGCTTGAAGATGTACGCTCAATTCTTGTCGAACGACATGGTCTGACACTTGATCCCGTCCAGACTTCAGGCGAGGAACTGATTGAAGTCGATGCCTTGCGTGATCTTGATGGAATCGGTACAGCCACTTCCAGCAGCTTCAGCCGCCAACCTCTGACGTTGTCACAGATGGCTGCCGAAACCAAGGAATTCACTGAATCCGGCCTTTATCCAATTCAGGCTGGTATCGCAGGCCCGATTCTGAAGAACAATCAGGACAATCTCTACCTGTTCCGGATCACCGAAACAGATGCCGCTCGACCACCTCATGACCTTGAAGAAGTCCGTGGCGAAATCGTGACTGATCTTCAGCGATTGGCCCACTATCAGGAACTGCTCGCTCAGATGGATGAGATGGAATCAGTTTCTGAAACTGACGGGCTTGAGGCCATGGCTACACGCTGGGAAGGCGATCAACCTACTGGCAAGGTCTTCCAGAAATATCAACCTGGCACGGTCGGCTTCTATCTCTCCAATGGATTGCAGCCACAACCCTCACCTGCCAATTTCCCTGGTCTGAATCGCGAGGACCAGGATGCGGTTGATGCCATTCTGCTGCAGACTTCGAAACTCGATCATTCAACTGATGTCGAGGACATGTCGACGGAAGATCGCTTCATGGTCTTCCCGTCAGAGGAAAATCTGGCTGTCGTTGGCGTTCGACTCGTCGGTCACAGGCCACTTGACCGGGATGCCTATCAGCAACTCGCGGCACAACGGGTTATCCCGATGCTGTTGCTTGGCGAAGAATTGGGTGGCGATACCGAGGCACTCAGAGATTCCTTCACGCTGGAAACTCTTTCTGATCGTCACAACTTCCGATTTGCCCGTAATGACGATGCTGCCAATGAGAACGCAACGGCTGCAGCAGCGACGAACTGACGCTCAATTCTTCCACACCTGAACTGAAACTGCTGCTTCCATGTCAGCGGACCGGAGATGATCACCATGAGTGAGGCCACCCAGAATCCCGAGATGATCCCTCCTGTCAGCTTTGACAACTTCACCCAACTGGACCTTCGAGTCGCCACCATTACGGCTGCCGAACATCATCCTGACGCGGATCGCCTGCTGAAAATTCAACTTGATGATGGAACCGAGGGCGGCCGACAGGTCTGTGCTGGCATCAAGGCTCACTATGAACCCGAGTCGCTTGTAGGAACCCAGGTCGTGATCGTGGCGAATCTGGAACCTCGGGTCATTCGTGGCGAGAAGAGTGAAGGAATGATTCTGGCCTGCACAAGCGGTGAAACAGTCAGCGTTCTACGAGTTGACCGCCCTTCAGCACCGGGCAGCAAAGTCAGCTAGCGTCCGGGCCCACCCCATCACCATCAGATTTCCGGTCTGATCACAACAGGCGATCCTGTCAGATTCACCTGACAATCTGTGTGTTTTTTCTTTCTGGACTGTGAGAAGGCTGCTGTAGCAGACGCAGTTCACATAGAGGCCTCTGATCCTCGGCAACGCCGTCGTGAGCTTCAGGCCCGTGCATTGTGTGGTTCGCCGTGGTCGACCCTCCCCACCGGGCTCCGGAGAGGGTCGATCATGGCTCTTTCCAGTCGGGATTCAGTCGCTCAGAGCTTCAACCGCCTCCCAGTCTCGCTGACTGAGCATCGATCCATTGGATCGCAAGCTTACGGTTTCGTCACGACGCCAGGAACGTTCACAGCATGGTTCGCCACGCAGGTCCTCCACGATGACTTCCTTGACGGTGGCATCACATCGCAGACGCGACACCTCACACATGTCCTGAATGACGGAAGCAAAGTCGACCAGCACACCGTCTGGATCTGGCAGAACGATCCCCGCATCAAGAGATTTTTCGATCCCTCCTCGTTCAGGTGACTTGGCCTCTTCCAGACTCTTCAGCACGACATCACGAGCGGCGAGTACCTGAGGCCAATGATCATCCAGTTCCACCTGAATTGGCTGAACCAGTTCAAGGTGGACACAGGCTTCATCTCCATGAAGTGAACGCCATGCCTCATCTGCAGTATGCGAAAGGATCGGCGACGTCAGGCGACAGAGGAGTTCAACCAGTCTGTGCAGAACAGCCTGCGTCTGCAGGCGACGAGGACTGTCGAGACGATCACAGTAGAGGTGATCCTTGACCGCGACACAGTAGATCGAAGACAAGGTGTCATTGCAGAAATCAAACAAAGCCAGATGAGCACGCCTCAGCTCATACTGCCCATAGGCTTCCATGACTTCGGATTGCAGTCGTGCAGCTTCACTCAGAACCCACGCATCCAGAGAACGTGGATCCAGACCATCAAGGGCTCCTGCCTGCGGCGAGAAGTCGCTCAGATTGCTCAACAGGAATCGAATCGTGTTGCGAACCTTGCGATACGACTCTCCTGCCAGCTTGAAGAGCTCCATGTCTACGCGAATATCATTCTCATAGGCCAGACTGCTGACCCACCAACGGCAGACATCTGCGCCGACCTCCTGCAGAAGATCATCGACATTCAGGGCATTGCCACCTGATTTGCTCATCTTTCGACCATCGCGGTCCACCATGAAGCCATGGGTAATCACCGACTTGAATGGAGATTCACCCATGACACCGAGTCCCGGCAGGAGCGACAACTGGAACCAGCCACGATGCTGGTCTGATCCCTCGGAATAGAGATCAACGGGGCACCCCAGATCACGCTGTCTCATGACCGCATTCCATGAACTGCCTGATTCAAACCAGACATCGAAGATGTCATGCATCTTTGCGAGTGATCCGATATCGAGGCCTTCCGGTGCATCCGGATCAGCTGTCGCATCGTAGGCCGCCAGCAGCGCAGTGGGATCCTCCAGGAACCAGGCATCACTGCCCCGCTCACCAAAGGCTGCCGCCACGGCACGCACGCTCGCCGGGGTCATGAATACCTCGCCAGAAGGAGTCGCAAACGCTGGAATGGGAAGCCCCCAGGCACGCTGGCGTGAAATACACCAGTCAGGGCGGGATTCCAACATGCCACGCATCCGGTTTCGCCCCCATTCGGGAATGAAGTTCACAGAGGACTCCGTAGCTTTCATCGCCATTGATCGAAGCGTGTCACCACCGTCCTTCAAGGAACGATCGACACCGATGAACCACTGCTCCGTGGCACGGAAGATGACCGGAGTCTTGGAACGACCATCATGGGGATACGAATGCTCGATATCTCTGGCCGCAAAGAGGTGGCCGGAAGACTTGAGATGCTCCATGACCTTGCCATTGGCATCCCAGACCGAACAGCCACGCAACCATTCCGGGACCGTGTCGTCATACGTGCCATCGCCCTGAACCGGACAATAGATATCGATGCCTTCCCGGAGACCCGTGCCGTAGTCTTCGACACCATGACCGGGCGCCGTATGAACCAACCCGGTTCCATCCTCTGTGGTGACATAGTCCGCCAGGACAACCGGACTGATCCGATCACAGAAGGGATGACGATAGGTGAGCCCAGCAAG
The DNA here is from genome assembly GCA_002717655.1 of Phycisphaerae bacterium. Taxonomy (GTDB): domain Bacteria; phylum Planctomycetota; class Phycisphaerae; order Phycisphaerales; family SM1A02; genus UBA1668. The sequence continues at coordinate 26,520 of PBAY01000022.1, forward strand.
GTCGCTGCCCCTGCAGGAAGCCAATCGCTCGACCTTTTCCACACCACCAATACCGGCAACCTTGTCGACCAATTCCTCTGCGATGACGGTCAAGCCCCCATCCAGCTTCACGAGTACGTAATTCAGACGTTCATGGACGGCAATGGCAAGATTCGCCGGCAGTGTCCATGGAGTCGTGGTCCAGATCATGAATGAAGGGGTTTCATCCAACTCAAGGCCGAATGCAGCCCCGACACTGGAAGAGTCACACGCCTCGAAATCAACGAAGACCGATGGATCCGTCCTGTCCTCGTACTCCAGCTCCGCCTCGGCCAGTGCGGTCTCATTGGCAATTGACCAGTGAACCGGCTTCAACTGACGAAAGACGATGCCCTGCTCGACAAGATCAGCGAAGGTTTCAACCACTCGCTGTTCATATCTTGGATTCATCGTGAGATATGGATTGTCATAATCCGCAATGGTGAGCAGCCGCTGCATCTGACCACGCTGCAGCTTGATGTATTTCTCAGCATCCTTGCGACAGGCCCTTCGGATCGCCATTCGTCTGGCACTTTCCTCCAGGGAGTTGATCTTTTCGATCTTGCCCGACTCGGCCAGTTCGGTCATGACCTTGTGCTCGATGGGCAGACCATGACAGTCCCAGCCGGGGATGAATTTGCATTGACGACCTGACAGGAGTTTCGACCGGACAATGATGTCCTTCAGAACCTTGTTCAGGAGATGCCCGACATGGATGGAACCATTGGCATAGGGCGGCCCGTCGTGATAGATGAACGGTTCGGCACCCTCACGAGCATCCACGACCTGCTGATACAGATCGGACTTCGTCCATCGCTTGACGGTGGCTGCTTCATTCTGAGCAAGATTGGCCCGCATCGGGAACGAGGTCTTGGGCAGATTGAGTGATTTCTTCCAGTTTGTCTTGGTTTCGGACATATGTTCCGCCTGAATGAAGAACCGCCCCTGATGGAACGGCGGCCCCGCATGAATACGGAGCCGAATTGCCACATATTAGACGATTCACTCGAGGCAAAGAAGCCCCTCAATGGTCATGATCGTGGTGATTCTCGATCGGAGCGACCATGGCAGGAGGTTGCTTCTCCTCAGAGCCGTGCTCGTGGTGATGGTGCTCATGAAACAGGCCGGCCACCCAGGCCACACCCAATCCCAGAAGCAAGGCCAAGGTGAGCAGGACACGGTCGTGATGATGGAACTGAAGTTCAGGCAGAAGATCACACAGAGACACGCAAAGGAACATTCCCACTGCAAATCCCAATGCCGGGCCCAGCCAGATGGGCGTATGGGATGCATCTCCAAGACCAAGGAACACACCAATCATCACGCCAATGGGCGTGACCAGTGAAAAGATCAAGTTGGCCAGTACACGACTGCCTCGACTTCTGCCATCAGCCGTCATGATGGCAATCAGACTCATCGAGTCAAATGGCTTGTGAAGCACAATGGCCAGCAGCATGGCGAATCCCGGAATGGATTGCTCGGATTCCAGCCCCAGAATCGTCGAAGCAGACAAGGCGATGCCTGCCATCACACCATGCAGCGAGAGCCCCAGTGCTGTGGCAACCCAGGAGACCGAGTGGTCATGCTGAGCGCACTTGTCATCCGCATCAGGAATCTCATGATGATGAAAACAGACAAATCGTTCCAGAATGAAGATCGCCAGAAATCCCGCCATGACCCACAGCAGGATGTACTCAAGCCCACCAGGCGAAGTCGACTCCAGATCTGCATGCACGGCTTCCGGCAACAGATCCAGCATCGCAAGGCCGAACATTGTTCCAGCCACGAAGGACAGCGCAATCTGCATTGCTCGATGAGAAGGCCCCATGCGAAGTGGCAACCAGCCGCCAAGCAGCGACAAGGCGATGATCAATGCACATTGAATGATGAGTATGAGTGTCATGAGATGCTGTTCTGCAGTCGCTGAAACGGCAAATCATACTTCCAGCGAGACTACCTCGCTACAGCCCATAAAGACCAATAGAAATGCCTCAAACCCCGGCACAAGCAGCAAATTCCGACATGGATCCCTCTGGAGGGCCAGCTGATTGATGGCCTGCACCAGCGGCCGCTAGCGGCCTTTCAGTGGAATCGTCAGGCGATATCGCAGACCATCATCACCGGCCGACAACTCGACCGCTCCCCCCAGCTGATAGGAAATGAAACCCTCGATGAGTCGAGTTCCCATTCCCGGCGAAAATGGGAGCGAGACTTCCGGGCCACCTTCCTCCTCCCAGACCAGCTCAAGTTGATCATCCTTGCTGATCCAGTTCACATGAACCTGGCCTTCGTCTCTTGAGAGACTGCCATACTTCAAGGCGTTCGTTGCAAGTTCATTGAGAACCAGACAGGTGGGCGTGGCAACATCCGGCGGCAACATGACATCCACTCCGTCAATATGCGTCCGGTCCGCACCACGACTGGCAGCCATGACGATTCGTATGGCTTCACGCAGTTCGACACCTTCCCATTTGGATGCCGCCAGCAACTCATGTGCACGAGCCATCGAGGTTACACGGCCAGCAAAAGACTCCTGAAAGACTTCAATCGAGTCAGTATCACGAGCAGTCTGATCCGCCATGGAGAGAATCGTGGCCAGATTGTTCTTCACACGATGATCAAGTTCGCGAAGCATGCTCTGCAGTTGCTGGCCATAAACGATTGAACGCTGTTCAGAGAGAACTCGCTCAATGGCACGACCAAGACCAACGGCAATACTGCTCAATGCAAGAAGTTCATCTTCTTGCCAGGTCCGTTCATTTCGATCCGCGACCAGCATGGATCCTGCCGGTGCACCTTCGATCAGAATCGGAAGAATCAGCAATGAAGAGAAGCCATTTTCACGCATGACCAGACAGGCCTGATGTTCACCACCAGCTTCATCGCTGAGTTTCTGGATAAAGGGGTCCCCTTGCTTCATCTGCTCTTCCCAGCCGGACATGTCGACAATCAACTGAGAGAGCTGATCGGCTATTGGATGCTCTCCGTCACTCCTGCCCCATCCAACGGGAACACCAGTGGAACCCTCGATTCCATCCAGTGCTTTCAGATGAAACGCCGCCACTTCAACACCCAGACAGGCACCCAGACGAGACAGGAGCTCAGAGGCGACCTTCTGGAAATCGTGGCGTTCAAGGACGGATGCAACTACTTCAGATTCGGCCGCCATCAATTCGTTGACACACTCGACACGTAACTCTGCCTGAACTCTGAAGGTGATATCCACCAATACACTGACGATGCCGGATTCTTCATCAACACCGCCAACCAGCGTTTCCGTGTAGAGGACAACACGATTTTCACCATGTGCATTCACGACCGTGCATTCGCGCGTGCCATCCTCCGACTTGTGCATCACTGATCCAGCAAGCATGTCTTTCATCGAATCCGGAAGTTCCTCCGGCCGCCGACCTACGAGTTCCGACTGCTCGATACCGAAGAAGGCTTCGCAAGCTGCATTGCATTCGAGAAATCGACCAACAATATCTCGATGAATCACTGGAAATGGCACGGCGTCGAAGAGTGCGTCCCGCAACCCGATCAAACCATCGATATCACGAGTCTGATCCTGAAGCATGCTTTCCAGAGTCCCGGCAAACTCCTTCAGACTGGCGGCCAATTGACGTGCTTCAAGTGGACCGCCTCCTGGAGTCTGAAATGGCTTCTTCTCCTGAAGCGCAGTTTCCGCATCTCTTGCCAGACGCAGCAAAGGGCGACTTGTCGTCACGACTACCCAACGCCACACCACTCCGACAAGAAGAACGTATATGGCAACCGCCACCAACGTCACATAGAACAACCTGTTTCGGCTCTCACCCGCCTCTAGCAGTCGATCCTGAATCTCTCCCTCCAGCCTGTTTCTGTCAATCAAAAGCCGTGAAAGTACTGCTGTTGATTCTGAATCCCAGGAAGCGAGATACTGAGGCAATTCAGTACTTCGATCGCGTTCATCAAGCTCCAGTGCCGCTTGAAGTCGAGCGACATTTTCCTGAACCAACTTTCGAATGCGCGAAAGAGTGTCGCGATACGCACTCGCCATCTGATCATCCTGAATACGTGCAATACGTTCCAGAAGCGCAGCACCTCGATCCTGAGCTCCATCGATCAGATAGGTATTTCCATTGCCGTACACCAGATCACTCGTAACCGTCCATTGAGCTAGATCCTCTTCCAGTCTGGAAAGATCGCCAAGCAGATTGGACCTCGCCCCGTAAGTCTCGATGTCCCGATCAAGATCGGCATAAGCCCATGACAGTCCGACAGCAAGCGCGAGCCCGCCCAGACTGCAGACCAACACAACAATCGCCATGTAGGCATTGACTCTCAAGGTGATTCCTGCTGTTCAAGAACTGCTTCAGCTGCAAGTTCAGCTGCCGTTGCACAATCTGAAAAATCACTGATACGTCGAGACTCCAACTGCTTGAATGCCGTCATTGACCGCTCGTCCGGCCAACCACCCTGGCAGTCAATCCGCTTCAGACGACGTTCCGAATCAATGGCCCACCAGAGATCCCCCTTCAATCCAGCCAGATCAATCGATGTAAGAATCAACGTGCCGATCGAATCACCTGATTTGTTTCTGACCGCCCATTCACCCTTGAATTCAAGCTTGAATCCAACTTCAGGAACGGGTATCGGCTGAAGCTCGCTGGATTCAGAAACCACCTCGGAACCAAAGACCGATTCAGCAAACGGACGTGCTCTCATCTCACTGAGTTCATCACGCCAGACATCCTCGGTCAAGGCAATGGTCTTCAACCCACTCTTCAAGATGGTTATCGCAAGCGCCCGTTGGTCTGCAGGAACTTCCCCACCCGACTCTACCAATGAAAGTTCCTGCTTCAGTTGGTCGAATCCCATGCCCTTGAGTTTCTGAGGGAATGGGCCTTCCATGAGCTTCGATGCCTGAGGATCGCGACAACGCTGGAACTGAAAACCCAGAACCTTCATATTCAGATCCAGCGCCCAGCAGATTTCAACCAACCCCCATCGGCCTCGCTCCGAACGAACATGAATGATTCCTGCCGTACGACCTGACTGGAACACCTCATAGAGCGAATGCCGACCGAATTCATTGAAGTGAATCGTGAAGGGCAGCTGCTGGCTCAGGTTTTCACGGTGCTCCGGGCCAACGGTTGCCGTGAGTGTTCGATATCGATCACCTTGGGGAAACAGCTGATAGACCTCGCGAACAGGATCCCTCAAAGCGCAATAGGCCTGAGCCGAGGCCTGCTCGGGCAGGACCACACACATGAAGAACGCCACGACAATCGGGATCAGTCTCTGAATGCCATTCATCCGGGTACCCACATCATCAAACCTGTAAACAAAGAGATGCGAAAGATCAGAAGCGATAACGAATCTGCATCCTAAACGTCGTATCTGCTGGAAGACTCTGGTAATTGGTCAAATTCTGGACCCATTCACCACTCAAGACCCAATGATTGTCCACCGCCCACTGGAATCCCAGTCTGGTCTGAATCTGCGTACTCCATTCAGGATCAAACTGCCGCGAATCCTGTCGCAACTGAAGGTAGAACAACGTGGTTTCCGAAGCAGGCCGCCAACCCAGTTCGATCAGACTGTTCACCACCGTATCTTCACCATCCAGACCAAATGAAATCTGGGACATGATGTCGACCGGCGCACCAAACCATGAAACATCGAAACCAAGTCGACGTCGATGAATCGTATTCCCGGGAACATTCGGCCTGTAGAGATCTCCGTAGAAGCCTGACACACCGAATACCCATGGCTCACTACGTGAAGTCCCGATTCTTCCTACGAACTCATAGGGGGAACCGGATGCATGCCATTCGTTGCCACTGCCACGTCCCAGGCCGATCTCGTATTCGACATGTTCCAATACGCCATTTACGGTCACACCCCAGTCAGCCTTGATGCCCAGATTGCGAGCGAGATCAACATTACGAAGCGTTCCATTCGTGTCGATCAACATCTCCAGTCCAAACGGCATCTCAAAGTGCCCAACCTTGATATTGAATCGACCTCCTGCCAGTCCCGTGTAGTTGAAGTTGAAGATCCGATACACGAATTCCCAATCCGTCGGTCCATCAAAGAACCAGGGATGGGGTTGGACATTGTTGATCCGGGTTGCAAATCCCTGCAGCAGCAGCGTGCCCCAGTCACCCTCCTTGCCTGAGAAGACCTTGAACAGATCAAATCCATAGAACTGCGAAATACCCCATTCGCGCCGCTGACTGTTCCATTCGAAACGACCACTGAGATCGATGGCAAATCTGAGGTTGTCAGAAACGGGCCCAAGCCAGTCCAGAGGAATGCCTGAAGGAAACGGGTCATAGACAGTCCATTCCTGTTCAGGCTGACCGGCTCCCGGGGGAGAACCTGTCAACACATCCTGAATCAGTGACTCATCAGCAGCCGTTTCCTGAAGAGATGGAAGCAGATTCGTCACCAGCCTGGGTTGAACGGAGATGCTGTTCACCACGCCAGAATCAGCTGGAAATGCACTGAGCACGAAAATGGAGAGTGCGATCAACACGATCACCACGATACCCGCGACGCCTCGGACCTGCTGATCAGGGTGAAAAGCAGGCCCTTTCCATGTCTTCGCCTTGATACACTCTCCCTGATGTCGACACCGACACCCTCAAAACAAACCCGATCCCGGGGCAGTTCCGGGCGGCGCAACCCCCGCGACACCCCTGCCATGCGGCAGTATCTGCGGTTCAAGGAAGAACATCCCGGGTGCGTACTGTTCTTTCGAATGGGCGACTTCTATGAGATGTTCGATGATGATGCCCAATTGACCCATCGGGTCCTGGGGCTGACGCTCACCGAACGTACCAGCGGAATCCCCATGGCCGGGGTCCCCTTCCATGCTGCAGAAGGTTATATCCGCCGTCTGATCGAGCAAGGCTATCGAGTCGCGGTGTGCGAGCAGATTCAGGACCCATCGGAAGCCAAGGGGGTAGTTGAACGAGCGGTCACACGAGTTCTGACGCCTGGAACACTGGTTGATGACACCCTGCTGGATGACAGTGTCGCCAATATTGCCGCATCGATCTGCATCGATGCCGAGCAGGTGATGGTGGCATGGACCGAGCTTTCCACTGGAATGCTGAAAGTCAGAATGCTGTCATCAGATGCCGCGCTTGACGAAATCGTGAGGCTGGGACCATCGGAAATCATCTATCCAGACGCCATGGATGAAGATCATCCGATCCTCCTGACGCTGCGGCAGACCTTCGAAACCACGACCACGCCGCGGCCTGACTGGACCTTTGCACCTCGTGAAGCAGCTGAAGCCTTGAAGCGACAATTCCAGGTCGCCACGCTTGAGAGCTGGTCACTTGATGATGACGGAACTGGACTTGCTCGTGCTGCCGGAAGCCTTGTCAGATTCCTGATGGAAACACAATCCGCCGAAGGCAAACCGATTTCCCACCTGCAACCCCCTCAACGCATCATTGATCATTCCGTGATGACCATCGATGCAGCCACGATGCGCAGTCTGGAGATTGAACGAACGGTACGAAGCGGAACAAGTGAAGGATCACTTCTTTCCACCTTGCAGCGATGTCGTACTCCCATGGGAAGACGCTGCCTCAGACAATGGCTGTGCTATCCACTGCAGGATCTGGAGGCGATAGAAGCAAGACAGCATGCCGTCGCACTCCTCCTGTCCGATGAGGCACTGAGCGCGGACCTTGCGGACACCATCGACCCCATTCAGGATGTGGCACGAATCATCGGAAGGGCCGCAACTGGACGACTGACCCCCAGAGATTCAGCAGCCCTCGGAAAATCACTCGCAACGATGCCCCGCCTGCTGGAATTGCTCGAGGGGCATGAAAGACTCAAACCGATCACAACAGCCCTCGACGCACTTGCGGACAAGCTGGTCCCCTTTGCACGACACATACGTGAACAATGCGTCGATCAGCCCCCAGCCCATCTGCGAGAAGGTGGCCTGTTCCGCGATGGAATCGATCCTGAACTTGATGAGTGCCGGGGACTCCAACGCGACGGCAATGAATGGCTCAGCTCCTATCAGCAGGAACTTGTCGAATCGACCGGCATCAACTCTCTCAAGATCGGATTCAACAAGGTATTCGGCTACTACATCGAAGTCACACATGCACAAGTGGACCACGTTCCCGAGACTTTCGTACGCAAACAGACTTTGAAGAATGCCGAACGCTACATCACCCCGGATCTCAAGAGTTATGAAGATCGAGTACTGACTGCTGAATCAAGAGCCATAGCACGAGAGAAGAAACTCTTCGACGATCTGGTGAAGCAGGTGAATGGACATGCTCATGAGCTCGCCAGCTTTGCCGAGACCATTTCAAATCTGGATGTCCTGATCTGCTTTGCAGAACTCGCGCTTCGTCACCGGCTTGTTCAGCCGACCATGACTTCCGAACCATCGCTTGAAATCATTGGCGGCCGACATCCCGTACTTGATGCGAGTCTGGGAACAGGTTTCGTGCCCAACGACTGTGTACTCAATGCCCCCGGGGAAAATCGCCAGTCACTCCTGCTGATCACCGGCCCCAACATGGCCGGAAAGAGCACGTATATCAGGCAAGTCGCCCTGATCACACTTCTTGCCCACACCGGCTGCTTCGTGCCAGCGGACTCGGCAACCATCGGACTTACGGATCGAATATTCGCTCGCATTGGCGCTTCCGACGAGTTGCATGCAGGACGATCAACCTTCATGGTGGAAATGACTGAGACAGCAGCAATCCTGAACCAATCCACTGATCGAAGTCTGGTGATTCTTGATGAAGTTGGCCGTGGCACAAGCACCCTTGATGGGCTTTCACTGGCCTGGGCCATTACCGAATCACTGGCCGAACGCGGCACACGAACACTGTTTGCGACGCATTACCATGAAATCACGGATCTGGCGGACCGCCTCGGCGGGGTGGGAAATCGCCATGTTGCCGTTCGCGAATTCAATGATCAGATCGTGTTCCTTCATCAGATCAGATCAGGAAGAACTGATCGAAGCTATGGCATCCATGTGGGCCGACTTGCGGGAATACCTGAACCCGTTCTTGATCGGGCACGCCAGGTCCTTGATTCTCTCGAAGTCCACCATGACAGCGACGATGTCCCAGCCGCGGGGTCACCCAGCAGCGCTGGCTCCGGAAACCAGATGAGCCTTTTCACGGAATACATGGACCACCCGCTGATCGAAGCACTGAAGGAACTGCATCTTGAATCCATGACTCCGATGGATGCATTTGATCTGCTACGCAGATTTCATAATGAAGCAAAGGATGGATCATGAGAGGTCTCAGAGCTCAGCAACTTCAACAAGCCTTTGAACAATCGATGGATTGGGATGCCTATCTGGCAACAGACCCCGACAAAGCCACGGCCTGGCGATCACTCCACGATGAACTCGACTTGACCGCGGATCAGAATCAGCTTCTTCAGAGGTTCACCCGACGCATGAACGTGCTGTTCATCTCGGGAATCTGGTGCGGAGACTGCGTCCGACAAGGTCCTATTTTCCAGAAGTTCGCGGAAGCAAGCCCATGTATACAGCTTGGCTTTCTCGATCGTGACACCTGTCCTGAAATCATGAACGCCCTCTGCATCAATGCTGGGCGTCGCGTGCCCATGATTGTCTTCATGGCTGAAGATTTTGAACCAGTTGCCGTGGGTGGAGATCGGACGCTCAACTACTACCGTCACATGGCTGCGGCAAGACTGGGCGCCACATGCCCCATGCCCGGAGCACCGACGGACGAAGGAATGATCCGCATGGCGACTCAGGACTGGCTGGATGAATGCGAACGTGTACACCTGCTGCTGCGACTCAGTGGACGACTCAGGCAACACCACGGAGATTGATGATGCTTCATGATGCAGAATTTCTGAAGGAACATTTCGATCAGGGGCTTCCGATGGAACCCTTCGTATCCATGCTTCCAATGGACCAACAAGCCACCTGGAGCCAGAGATACAGCCAGCTTGAACTCGATGAGGAACAGCAGACGATCCTTGACTCCTTCACACGTGACATGAAAATTCTCAGCATCACAGGACCATGGTGTGGCGACTGCGCGCTGCAAGGCGCCGCGCTTGCACGAATCGCCGACGCCTGCCCTGAACATGTCGAAGTTCGCTTTCTCCCGCGTGATGAGTCCTATGCGGAAATGGTCGTGACCAGCATGATCAATGCAGGCACGCGCGTTCCAGTCACCTTCCTCATGGCCGAGGACTTCGAAGCATGTGCACGAATTGGTGATCGCACGTTGAGCCGATATCGATCAATGGCGCGAAAGGCGCTGGGGCCCGACTCTCCTGTGCTGGCACCTCCACCGGAAGATCCCGTACGGGAAGTTCTTCAGGAAGTGCTTGACGAAGTCGAACGAGTCCAATGGATGCTTCGACTCAGCCCGAGACTTCGCGAACTTCACGGCGAAAATCAGTAGCTCCCACAAGGCGACAACGCCGAGCCCGTCTCTGGCTCGGCGTCATCAATTGGCTGTTGCCCTCGGCGTGTCTCCGTCAGGCAACACCCGTGCAATCGTGTGTGTCTGTTCAACGAATCCGTTGAACTTCTATTGCCGGGACTTCAATTCTTCCATGATCCATTTGAATTGCTCGTCCAGCCGCTTCGACGTCTCGGAGTCTCCACGGAATTTCTTTCGGGCCTGACTGATTTCCACCAGCCGTTCCCGCAATGCTCCAGTTGACTGCTGTGGGACATCCTCCTGACTCAGGAAAGATGGTTGAGGAAGAGCACCTGCTTGAGGCTGCTGAACGGGTGCCGCCTTGGATTCCACCTTCGCCGACTTGAGGTAGGCGATGCTCGTCTGCAGGGAATCCAGCAGCTCAACGACGGTTTCAATATGCCACGGAGTAGAACGGACCATGAGCACACCAGTCTGCTGATCAATTCTCGCGACAATCCTGCCCGCACCCCCCTGCTGCATCTGATCCAGCTGTGAGATGTTGTCAAGAATCATCCCTGCATCAATCACGCCCGAATCAAGCAACATGCCTACCGAAAATACTCGGGTCTTCACTTCATCCAAGGCCGCGCTTTCATGCTGTGGACGTCTCGAGTTTCGAGCGGGACGCGGGCTCACACTCGATTGTGAACCGATGAAGATCATGTTCTGACTGGCGGATGGAAACTGCTCCGTCCACAGGGAAATCTGGACGCCTTCGCGATCAATGGTTTCATGATCAAGGAACCACATGCAGGACTTCATCGTGACCGCGTTCAATTCAATTTCGGACAACGGAAATTCGCTGGCGTCTTCCTGAACGATGATGTTGAAGCTGGGATCCTGTTCACGGAGCTGGGAAATGAAATCGCCCAGTGTTCCGCCTTTGAAATCTATGTTGAATCTGATTTCCCCTGATCTACTGCTTGAATCATGCCCATCATCCTCCGCAGATGCGGAATAAGAGGGCATCCAGGCCAAGGTTGCTGCTGCCACGAACATGACGATTGAGTTTCTTGCTGTATTCATGATTGCCTCCTGATCTTCCCTTCTGCGCAGAATGCGTGAATAGAACATTGACACGGCAACTGATGCTTGATTGATCCTCTGCGGAATCAGTCAGTGACAACTTGTCGCTCGCATGACATGCGAAACAACGCTTCGCACTCGACGATAAATCAGAAATCCGTTCAATAAAGATGCTGATGAAACCTTCCGGTGCCATCAATCCCTGATTAAACGAATAAAGGGCTCTCACATTGCCAGGAGAGGATTATTTCATTGGATTTGGTGATAGAGCGGCCTTCAGGGGCTTTCTCAGCTCCAGGTGTCCGGCCGATCAGGGTGAGCCGCTTTCCAGAGCCGCTCCAGCAACATGGGCACACCTTCACCCGTCGCACCACTGGCGATCAGACAAGGGACTCCGATATCACTCAGTGCTTCTTCGATCGGCCCGAGTACATCCGGCCGAATATCTTCCGGAACGAGATCCACCTTGTTCAAGAGAATCAATTCCGGCTTGGAAGCCAGATCGGCTTCATAGGCTTCGAGCTCACCTCGAATCACACGATAATTCTCAGCCGGATCAGAACCATCCGACGGATCGACATCCAGGACGTGGAGCAGAACACGAGTGCGTTCAATATGCCTCAGAAAGTCATGCCCAAGACCTGCGCCATCAGCCGCGCCTTCGATCAGACCCGGGATATCCGCTACGACCAATCGGCGATGACCCGGAAGCTCCGCGGTACCGAGATTGGGTGAAAGTGTCGTGAACGGATAAGCCGCCACCCTTGGATGAGCTCGACTCATCGCGCCCAACAACGTTGACTTGCCGGCGTTGGGTAGTCCGACGAGGCCGACATCGGCAATCAACTTCAGTTCCAGCTCGAGCGTTCGCTCTTCCCAGGGACCTCCCGGTGTGGACTCTCTTGGAGCCTGATTCGTCGAAGACTTGAAGTGCTCATTGCCA
>PBAY01000023.1 GCA_002717655.1 Phycisphaerae bacterium
AATCAAGCCTCGCTCAAACGGATCCGTTCCTCGACATCCCCATCCGCTCCGTATCGAACATGAAGTTCAACTACCGCAAGCGGATTCTCGAAATGGGTGACAACAAGCAGCGACGGACACTCTTCAATGTCGGCCAGGCCCGCAAGTTCATGCAGAGCGTTCTGCTTTCCAAGGGTTGCCGTGAACTGATTCAGGCAGACAAGACACTCAGCCTTCGTGGCATGTACTACATGTCTCTCCATACCATCGAGGGCACGAACGAAAAGACCTTCAATGACCAGTCCGAGTCCGACGGCATTCTGGAGGATCTCGAGGTTGCACTGGATGGCCTTCGAGAAGAACTGCATGTCTTCGCGAAGAAACGCGGGACCATGGTCGGAAACATCACCATCCGGGACAATGGCGATGAGATCGATTGCCGCAGAATGGGCACCGGTGGCTATGCGATCCCCAGCATCTGCGAGCCTGATGTGATCCAGTTCGAGAAGTGCGAAGCGGATTTCGTCCTTCATGTCGAGAAAGACACGGTATGGAGCCGCTTCAACGAAGATCGATTCTGGGAAGAACACAACTGCATCCTGACCGAAGGATCGGGACAGCCACCACGAGGTGTTCGACGACTCCTCTCCCGACTCAACAATGAACTTGGACTGCCCATCTACTGCCTGCTCGACTGCGATCCCTGGGGACACTACATCTACAGTGTCATCAAGCAGGGATCGATCAACCTCGCCTTCGAAAGCAAACGCATGGCCGTGCCGGACGCCAAGTTCATCGGCATCCGTGCCAATGACTACGATGACTGTGATCTTTCGCCGGATGTCCGGATCGCCTTGAACGAACGTGACATTGCTCGAGCCAGACAGATTGCAGACTACCCCTGGTTCCTTGATCGCAAGCCGTGGCAGAAGGAAATCAAGAAGATGCTTGGCAATGGATTCAAGATGGAGGTTGAATCCCTCATCACCAAGGACATCTCCTATGTCTCCGAGGTCTATGTACCCGAGCGACTCAAGGCCAAGGACTTCCTCGACTGACCAGACCCATAAAGTTGTTCTGAATGAGGCCTCTGAAAGCTGTTTCAGGGGCTTTCTTCATGCCCTTCAGGCAATGAGCGCAGGAGAAGTAGCCTCCCGCCTGTCTGGTGTTAGAATTGCCTGTTGGCTGCTCCTGGAAGAGTAGCCATCTTCAACCGCACCACGAGTATGCGTACGACGATTCCAAGATGATTGAATCCACGCAAAATCCAACTCTGGAAGAGACCATCGAGTCCATGCCTGAACGAGTGCTGGTCGCTGATGACGAGCATATGGTTGCCTCGGGCATGAGCAGCAACCTTTCAGATCTGGGCTACGAAGTCATCGGACCCGCCAGTGACGGAGGCGCCGCTGTTGAACTCTGCCGTCTTCATCAGCCTGATCTGGCGTTGCTGGATATCCGCATGCCTCAGGTCAATGGTCTCGAAGCTGCGGAAACGATCTTCGGAGAACTGGGAATCCCTGTGGTGATTCTCTCTGCCTATGCCGACCCTGAGTATGTTCAAGCCGGCAACAGAATCGGAATCTTCGGCTATCTCCTCAAGCCCGTGACCAAGAATCAACTTCGTGTCGGGCTGGAAGTCGCCTGGGCTCGCTACCGCCACTGGAACCAGCAGCACGATGAAACGGAACAGCTCAAACTGCGGCTGGAACAACGGAAGATCATCGAGCAGGCGAAGTGGATCATCGTGAAGCGAAAAGAGATCGAGGAACCAGAGGCGATGAGACTGCTTCAGAGACAAGCACGTAACAACCGCAAGTCACTGATCGAAGTCGCTCAGGCAGTCGTCGATAGTGAAAGTCTTCTGGGCGAATAGCGTTCATGCTGGATCTGCTGGCAGATCAATCGTAAATGCTGTCCCTTGACCCAGCTCCGACTCGACCTGAAGTCGGCCACCATGTTCCTCGATGATCCTACGAGCGGTCGGCAGCCCGAGACCAGTCCCACCCTTGCGTCCAGAAACATATGGATGAAAGATCTCTTCCTGCTTCTCAACCGGAATACCGGGACCCGTATCCACGACCTGAATGTGGACCCTGTCATCCATCCTTTCAACCCTCAGAATCAATTCAGCTGATTCACCTGACTCCGCCTGTGGTGTCATGGCCTGAACCGCATTCAACATCAGGTTCAGAATGGCTTGTTTGAGCATGCCCTCGTCGACCGAAGCCATGGAGGGTTGATCACTCAGATCACTCCTCATCACCACACCTGCCTGATGACATTGAGGATGGTAGAAATCTCCCAGATCCTCGACGATGCGCCGGACATCCTGCGAACGAACATCAAGCTTGATTCGACCAGCGAACTCCAGAAAGTCAGTCAGGATGCCACGAAGCCGATCCACTTCACGATGCAGGGTCTCGACACGCCGAATGAGACGGTCACGCTCTTCTTCAGCGATCGACAGTTGAGCAAGATCCTCCTGCAACAACTGGGCATTCAGCCCTACGGTTGAAAGTGGATTCTTGATCTCATGCGCCAGACCACCGGTCATGGCACCAAGTTCCGCCAGACGCTGGTTATGACGCGCTTCGCCTTCAGCCTCCCGGGCTCGGTGTGTCGCACGCCGCAGCGCCCATAGCAGAACGGGCACGGTCGCAACCATGCCCGCTCCTATGCCGATGATAAACCAGGTCGTATTCAGCCCCGGCTCCTCGTTCTACTGCGATCAGGCTTCTACCGTCTCCTTGGCATCCTCGGAATCCTCGGCTGCTGCCGCCTCCTCCAGAAGGATCGCCTTACGGGAAAGCTTGATGCGACCCGTTGGATCAACGTTGATCACCTTGACCTTGACAACATCGCCAACCTTGACGATGTCCTCGACGTTCTTGACGTAACCATCCGCCAGCTCGGAGATGTGGCACATTCCATCGGTTCCGGTTGCGATCTCGATGAACGCACCAAAGTCCTTGGTTGAAACGACCTTTCCTTCATAGACCGAACCAACACGGATCTCGGCAGCAATGGCTTCGACTTCAGCTCGAGCCTTGTCGCCGGAAACCCCGTCAGTACTGGAAATCGTGACGGTGCCATCGTCATCGACATCGACATTGGCACCAGTATTTTCCTGGATACTTCGGATCGTCTTGCCACCAGGCCCGATCAGCTTGCCGATCTTGTCTGGATCGATGGTGAGCTGGATGATGCGTGGAGCATGCTGCGAGATGCTCTCGCGTGGACCATTCAAGGCCTTCTCCATTTCAGCAATCAGGAACAGACGGCCTTCCTTCAGCTGAGCGAAGATCGTCTTGAGCTCGTCAAACCAGAGCCCACGAGCCTTCAGGTCAAGCTGAATACCGGTGATGCCTTCGACGGTTCCGGACACCTTGAAGTCCATGTCGCCGAAGAAGTCCTCTTCACCGATGATGTCGGTGACATGGACGACCTTGCCTTCGTCATTGCTGAAGCGACCGCAGGAAATACCCGCACACGTATTCTTGATTGGAACACCCGCATCCATGAGTGCCATGCATCCACCGCAGACCGAGGCCATCGATGAAGAACCATTGGACTCGGTGATGTCACTCACGAGGCGAACGGTGTAAGGGAAGTCCTCGACATCAGGCAACACGCCAAGCAGGGAACGCTCGGCCAGTGCACCGTGTCCGATTTCACGTCGACCAGGCCCCATGATGCGACCAGCTTCGCCGACGCAGAATGGCGGGAAGTTGTAGTGAAGATAGAACTTCTTGGCATACTCGGGCATCAAGCCATCGACGATCTGCTCGTCACGTCCGGTACCCAGTGTGCAGGTCACCAGACTCTGGGTTTCCCCACGCTGGAACAATGAAGATCCGTGTGTTCGAGCAAAGACGCTGGTGTCGATACGCAAGGGGCGAATCGTCGTGTAGTCACGGCCATCAGCACGGATCTGCTCATCGACAATCAGACGACGTGTCGTCTTCTTCTCCAGCTGACGGAAGGCCTCACGGGCCCAACGCTGCCGATCCTCTGCTGCACGATGCTCCGTGTAGCTTGCATTCTCAGGAATCGCGAAGTGCTCGTCGATCACCTTGTTGCGAAGTTCTCCAACAGCTTCATTGCGCTCAGTCTTGCCGGGAATCTTGCGGACGCGGGTCATCTCGTCGCCAGCAACGGACTTGACCTTGTCCATGATGTCCGCAGGTGGCAATGAGAGTTCACCGACACGCTTCTCTGGAGCGCCGGCCTTCTCACGGAGTTCGTTCATCATGTCAAGAAGTGGCTTGACGCCTTCCTCGTAACCGAACTCGATGGCCTTGAGTACTTCTTCGTCAGGCACTTCAGCCGCACCGACTTCAATCATGTTCACGCCGTCGACGTGACCGGAAAGGACCAGGTCCAGATCGGAATACTCCATCTGAGCCTGAGTCGGATTCAGCACGAACTGATCACCCTGCTCGGTCGTGATACGTCCAATGCGTACGGTTGCCACTGGCCCTTCAAACGGTGCATCCGTCAGATGAAGTGCAGCTGATGCACCCGTACAGGCAAGCACATCCGTGTCATTCTGGCCATCGTGGCTCATCACCCAGCACTGAACCTGGACTTCATCGATGAAGCCGTCAGGGAACAAGGGGCGAATCGGACGATCGATCATCCGCATCGTGAGAACTTCCTTCTCATTCGGTGCGCCTTCACGCTTGCGGAAGCCTCCGGGGAACTTGCCCGCGGCAGATGTCCGCTCGCGATAATCACACTGCAATGGGAAGAAATCCAGTCCCGGACGGGGATTGGCACGCATCGCGGTGCACATGACAGTTGAATCAGCGTGGCTGATGATGACTGCAGCGTTGGCCAGCTTGGCAACGACGCCGGTCTCCATGCGCATCAGCCTGCCGCCGATTTCACGCTCGACATGACATTCATTCATAACTCGGTTTCTCCTGCCGTCTCAATTCGGCTGCTATTCGCATGATGCAGAGCCATCTGCACATGCGAATCGTTTCAGACCACGACGCCTGACCGAAGAGGGCAGAAGATAAGAAGCAGTATCTTTACTGATGCTTATCCACTGCCGACTGCCATCGACGCCGGGCCACTGTTGACCCCGTGCCTCCGCTACTTGCGGAGGCCAAGCTTCTTGATGAGCGCTCGGTAATCAGCGGGACGTGTGCGCGACAGATATCGCAGCAGGCGTGTTCGCTTACCGACAAGCATCAACAGACCGCGACGTGAGGAATGATCCTTCTTGGCCGTCTTGAGATGCTCAGTGAGTTCTTGAATCCGGGTCGTCATGATCGCGATCTGGACTTCGGGTGAACCCGTGTCGTTGTCGCTTCGACGATGCTCCGTGACGATCTCTTTGGTTTGTTCAATCGTGAGGCTCATGAGTTCCTCGTGGGGCCACCGCGGCCCCTCTCCTGATATGGGGTCTTGAAATTCGAATCGCACAGTCTAGCAGGACCGAGGGCCCAATGCGAGGACTGAGCCTTCAGATCGAAGTTGACTCCGATAACCAATCCAGCCGACAAAATGGCCGCTCATGGGGTCCTCAGGCCAACTTTGCCAGCCAATCCTGAATCCTTCGACAGCCCTCGCGGATGTCATCCTCACTGCAGGCAAAGGACATTCGAACGTGATTGACACCGC
Source organism: Phycisphaerae bacterium (assembly GCA_002717655.1). Lineage (GTDB taxonomy): Bacteria > Planctomycetota > Phycisphaerae > Phycisphaerales > SM1A02 > UBA1668. Next base: position 5,614 of record PBAY01000023.1, read on the forward strand.
AGCCCAGGAAACCCTCCCCGGGGACGACCGCCACACCGGCCTCGTCCAGCAGTGCACCGGCAAAGTCCATGGCGGAATTGATCGCCACTCCCCCGGCGGAGGTACGCCCGAAGGTGCAGGAGATATCCGGGAAGACATAGAAAGCACCTGTTGGACGAGGGCAGGTCACTTCACCCCAGGATTTGATCAGCCCATGAATGAGTTCAGCACGCTCGGCAAAGGTCTGTCTCATCTGCTGCACTTCTCCCCCGGCCCGTTCAAGTGCGGCTGGAATCGAAGACATCAGAAAGCTGGTGATCGAAGAAGTCATCTGACTCTGCATGCGAGTCATGGCCTTGATCACGGAACCACCATCACCTGGTGCACAGGCGTAGCCGATACGCCAGCCTGTCATGGCGAAGGTCTTGCTCAGACCGTTGATGGTCACGGTGCGATCCGCCATTTCCGGCAGACTCCCGATTGAAAGATAGGGTTCATCCTCGTAGGTGAGCTGTTCATAGATTTCATCAGCAATCACCGCTACGTGTGGATACCGCGACAGAACCTCGGCAAGTTCCCTGATCTCAGCTCCGCTGTAGGTTGTCCCGCAAGGATTGGACGGGCTGTTGAGAATGATGGCGCGTACATCGGAGTCGATGGCAGCTTCCAACTGTTCCGGAGTCATCTTGAAATCGGAATCCGGACCCGCTGGAATCTCACGAACCACGCCACCAGCCAGTTGAATCATCGGCTTGTAGGAAACCCATGCCGGCGTAGGAAGCAGCACGGTCTGGCCGGTATTGACCAATGCCTGCAACGCGAGATACACCGTGAACTTGGCACCGTTGTTGATGATGATGTCCGTCGCCTCACAGGCAATACCGTTCTGATCACGCAACTTCCGAGCGATGGCTTCTCTGGCTTCCGGTGTTCCCGGCGTCGGCGCATAGCGGGTCTGACCGGATCGAATCGATTCGACCGCGGCATCACAGATCACCTCTGGCGTTCCGAAGTCCGGCTCGCCGGCTCCAAATCCGATGATGTCCTCGCCGGCAGCCTTCAGTTCCTTGACCCGGGCCGTGATCGCCAGCGTGGGTGACGCTGGAACCCCCTGGGCTCGCTGTGAAAGTTCCATCGCATTGGTCATGGTGGTCTCCATGGCGGGGAGCATACCGTCAGTCCACCTGAAGGCGTGGCCGACGCTATAGTTGTCCACCAAGATGCACTACGACGCACACCAACCAGTCATTGATGACCTCGAGGCGCGGATTTTGACCATCCGTGACTCTCTTTGACTACGACGGCAAGATCCAGCAACGCGACTCGTTGCAGGAAAAGATGAACACCGCCGACTTCTGGAATGATCAGGAGTCCGCCCAGACGGTCATTGCCGAATTCAAGCTGCTGAAGGCCCAGACAGATGGTCTGGAATCCGTGATTGCGGAATTCGATGACGCCAAGGTGGGCTATGAACTCGCCCATGATGCCAGGGATGAGGAACTGCTGGCTGAAGTCGACGAGACTCTTCATCAACTGGTGAGGCGGATGGAGAAGGTCGAACTGCAATCGCTGCTCTCCGGCAAGCATGATCATCGAGATTGCTTCGTCGCCATTCAGGCCGGGGATGGTGGAAATGATGCCGACGACTGGGCAGCCATGATGGATCGCATGTATCGATACTGGTGGGATCAGCAGGGCTGGAAGTATGAACAGATCTCCCAGGTCCATGGATCGGAAGTCGGCATTTCGGAAGTCTCCTATCACGTCAAGGGGCCACTTGCCTACGGCTACATGTCATGTGAACGAGGCACACACCGGCTGGCCAGAGTCAGCCCCTTCAATGCTCAGGGCAAACGCCAGACTTCATTCTGCACCTTGGATGTGATTCCGGAATTCGAAGAATCCGATGTGAACATCGATGAGAACGAACTCGAAATCACGACCTTCGCAAGATCCTCCGGACCTGGCGGACAGAATGTGAACAAGGTTGCCTCCGCCGTACGGCTGGTTCACAAGCCAACCGGAATCATGGTTGTTTCATCGACCTTCAGGGATCAGGGACAGAATCGTCGACAGGTGATGCAGATTCTGCAGTCCAAGCTGGAACAGCTCGAAGAAGAGCGTCGGCAGGCTGAACTGGATGACGCGACTGGCGGCAAAGTCGATCGGGGATGGGGAACTCAGATCCGGTCGTATGTGATCTATGACAACCGGGTCAAGGATCACCGCACGAACCATGAAGTCGGTAACCCTCAATCGGTTCTTGATGGCGACCTAGATGGGTTCATCGATGCGGAACTGAAACGACGAAGATCTGATCGCGGCTGAGACCAGAGGATCCGGTAACACCCCTCTCTCGGTAGGTTCCAAGACGATTGCTGAACAATTCCTTGCCCTCTGCCGTAGGCAAGAGTAGGTTTTCATCAGATGTCCAGGTCACACACAGGTCGGTTCCATCGCTCAATTGCCATGCTCATGGTGATCGTGATGCCCATGTGCTGCTGCATTCTCAACGCAGCTGCATTCGGCTCCTGCTGTGGACCAGAGGAAGCCGCACCAGTTGCTGTAGTCTCATGCTGTTCAAGCCAGCCATGTGATGCTGAGCCAGCTGAATCACCTGCTGAATCACAGCATTGCCAGGATTCAAATTGTGATTGCTGCCTGCGAGCACCGGTTCAATGCTTCGAATGGACGCCACCCACGGACACCATCGGCAGCATCTCACTGCAGTTGTCAGTTGAACCTGCCGTGTTCAATCCGGCTACGCTTGCCACGACTCACCTACATTGGGAACCCCCGCCACCGGGACCGGGAATGCCCGCGTTTCTCAGAGGTGATGTCATTCTTCAGGTCTAGGAACTGATCTACGCCAATCGTCGCGTGTGCTGTCGCATGCGCTTTGATACTGATGGCCCCTTGATCGGATACCAGGACCATGGATCTACGACATCCAGTTACTTCGTGGCGTCGAATCAATCTCTTCGCCTGCCTTCTTCTGCTTTCAGGCTGTGCAAGCTTGAATCCGGATCGTGAACTTGAAATTGCGGCAACGACCGCAAACCGGGTCGACAGCAACATCGAACCGGCGCTGCTCTGGGATCTGCCTGTTCAGGCAGAAAGCCCGGCATGGAACGGGATTGAACCTCTGACCTACGGCAACGCTGTTGCCGTAGCCATTCAGTGTGATCCAACGCTGAGGGCAGCCCTCTCCATGATCGTGGAAAAGCGGGCGATGTTCGTTCAGCAAGGACTCCCTCCCAACCCATCAATAGCCTTTGGCATCGGTGTAGCCATTGATGGCCTTTCGGGAGCACCTGCTCTTGTCCGCGGCATGCAGGCATTGAGTTGGCTATGGAAAAATCCCTACCGGGTTGAATCAGCAGAAGCCGAGCTTCGTGCGGCGGTCTATCTGGCTGCTGCACGTTGCGTCGATCTCTCGGCACGTACCAGAACAGGCCTGGCCTCCATTCTGGCACGCCAGAAAACGCTTTCATTCGACGAACAGTATGTATCCATCACCGAAAAGACCGTCGAACTGGTGAGAAGCATGCAGGAAGCCGGTGAATTGGCGCAACTTGATCTGGATCGCGCACTGGTTGATCACGAAGAGGCCGTTGCCTCCATGGTCGCGAGCAGATTCAAACTGAGACAGGTGAAGCTGGAACTGCTTGGAACCATGGGACGACCAACAGCATCAACTGACTGGCAGGCTGTCGGGCTGCTGACTCCTGACTGGCAGATACCGGAAAGTGAACTGGATCTTCTTGATCTGGCGGCGAATGGTCGACTTGACGTCGCCGCATCTCTTGAGGAAGTCAACAGGATCGAAGGTGAACTCGGTCTCGCCAGAACAAAACGATTTCCTGAAGTTGGGTTCAGCCTGAATTATCAACAGAACTTCGACAATACGCGTGAGGTGCTGGTTCCTGGAATGGATCTGACCCTGCCGATTCTCGACAATGGTGAGCCTGCCATCGCGATCCAGAACGCCCGGCTTGATCAGGCACGTATGAAACTGCTGGCCGCTGCGGAACTCGCTCAACTTGAGGTCCGGACCAGCTACAACATGTTGAATGAAGCGCAGGCAAGGATCATCATCATCCGTGATGGACAACTTGATGCCGCCATCATGGCTCAGGAACGTAGTGAAGCTGCGTACACCGAAGGCGAAGCTGATCTCAATACGCTCCTGATGACCCAGCGCAAGAGAATTGCAGTGGAACGGCTTCTGGTCGAACAGGAATATCAGGCAACTGAAGCAATGTGCAGACTTCGTCAGGCTGTTGGCGGAAGTTTCAATCCGGCCGACAACACTGTTCCCGAGTTTGACGTGGAAGCCAAAAGTCAGTGCAGCGAGGGGAAGACATCACTATGAATTCAACCATACCCATGCCTGCTCGAAAGTGGCTGCTTCGAATCGGCCTCCCTTCTTTGATCCTTGCTGCTGCTGCAACGGTGCTGATCATTGCAAGCTGGTCGACGCTTCTACCTGCTCAGTCAGTACGAACCGTTTCCGTCGTGACTCGACAGATCGAAACGGATGAACCTGTTTCACAACAAGATGACATGAATGACGAGGCCGTCGTCCAGGCACCAGGCTGGGTGGAGGCGGATCCCTTCAGCGTCTACGCCCCGGCTTTGGCTGAAGGTGTAGTTGAAGAGGTGCTTGTCCTTGAGGGAGATCGGGTAAGCAAAGGACAACCTGTCGCAAGACTCATCGATGATGAAGCGGAGATTGCCCTTCGAAGATCCGAAGCAAATCTCCAGCACCTGATTGCAGACCTTGAACTTGCCAAGGCCAAACTGACTCAGTTGCCTGCAAGAATCAAAAGTGCCAGAGCTAACCAGTACGCACTCGAAGATGAAGTCAGAAGAAAGGCCGCACTGGTGGAAAGCGGCGCGGTAGCCGCAGGACCTCTTGAACGACTCAAGCAGAAGCTTGATGCAGCGATGGCCAATGTCGAACACCTTGAGCTGGAGGAGCAGGTTCTTCAAGTCGAAGTTCAGGACCGGGAATCACTGGTCATGGAGGGGCGAGCCGCAAGAGATCATGATCAGTTGATTCTTGACCGAATGACCGTCGTCAGTCCCATTGATGGCGTCGTGATTGAACGGCTGACCTCACCGGGCAGTGTGATCCAGTTCGGCAATGGCGAACATGGAACACATATTGTCCACCTCTACAACCCGGAGAAACTCCAGGTCAGGGCCGACATCCCACTTGCTCAGGCGGCTGCCGTAAAAGTAGGTCATCCGGCAAGAATCATTGTCGACGTACAACCCGACAAGGTGTTCATGGGAGAAGTCACCCGCTTCATTCATCGTGCAGATATTCAGAAGAACACGGTCGAGGCCAAGATCAGGATTACCGACCCTTCCGATCTGCTGAAACCCGACATGCTGGCCCGAGTCAGGATTCTTCCAGCAAGCACAGCGCCTGCAGATGGAGAAACAAGACAGATTCGACGTGTCTTCGTCCCGGGAGACTCGATCAGGAACAACAAGGTCATGGTCTTCGTGCCGGGCACGGATGGCCTCGGTCTAGCCCGAGCCACGACCGTCACGACCGGTTCCCGTGAGTTCGATGGTTGGGTCGAGATCCTGACCGGACTTTCTGCTGGAGATCGTGTGATTCTGGATGACGTCACGGATGGGGACACCGTTCGAATGGAGGAACGCTGAAATGGCACTCATTGAATGCAGACAGTTGACTCGTATCTATCGGAAAGGGTCTGAGGAAATCACACCTCTTGATCAACTTGATCTGGATATCGAACGTGGTGGTTTCGTCGCCTTGATGGGTCCCTCTGGTTCAGGCAAGACCACACTGCTGAATCTGCTTGCTGGAATTGATCGCCCTACCAGTGGCAGCCTCGTCATCGATGGCGAAGCCATTGAGAATCAGTCTCGCCGTGCACTGGCGAACTGGCGGAGTACCCATGTGGGCTACATCTTCCAGCTCTACAACCTCGTACCAGTACTGACCGCCTATGAAAACATCGAACTCCCACTGCTGTTGCAGAACATGAGTCGTAGGGAACGACATGAACGTGTCTCGGAGGCCATGGCGTCCGTTGGGATTGCCGATCGCCATGATCACTACCCAAGACAGCTCAGTGGTGGTCAGGAACAACGCGTCGCGATCGCAAGAGCAATTGTGACACGACCTACCATTCTGCTTGCCGACGAGCCGACCGGCGATCTGGACCGGGAAACCGGAACAGCCATCATGGAACTTCTTGCAACGCTCAATCGTGATGATGACCGCACCATCGTGATGGTGACTCATGATCCAAGAACCACGCAATGGGCCAAATTGACTCTGCACCTTGATAAGGGCAAAGTTGTGGAACACGATCAAGGTATTGAAGCATGAAACGATTACTACGAGTCATTCCATTCGTCATCAAGCAGATCACTCGCAGTCCCGTCAGAAGCGGCCTCACACTCAGTGGTATCGCGGTCGCGATGTATCTCTTCGTCATGGTTGAAGCCATGCGTGACGGCGTCCAGGCCGCTACGGAGGTAGAAGCTGAAGATGCGACGCTCGTCGTCTATCGAGAAAACAGATTCTGCCCCTTCACCAGCAGACTTCCCCAGTTCTATGGCGACAGGATTTCAGAACTTGAAGGTGTACGAGAGGTCATTCCAATTCAGGTACTGGTTTCCAACTGTCGAGCATCACTTGATGTGGTGACCTTTCGAGGCGTACCTCGTGACGATCTGGAATCAGCCCTTGATCCAGAGACCGAAGTCGTGACAGGCTCGACCGAGGACTGGCTCTCTCGTGGTGACGGAGCCATGGTCGGATCGAGAATTGCTTCAAAGCGAGGCATCGGTATAGGAGATCGATTCAGTGCCGCCGGCGTGACCGTCTATGTCGCGGGAATCATCGAGAGCGACCATGCACAGGATCGCAACGCGGTCTGGGTCCATCTTCCCTTCCTGCAGGAAACCATGCGAAATGGCGGAACGGGATCAATCGTCACGCAGTTCAATGTGATGGTTGATGATCCGACCCGTCTTGAGGAAGTGGCCGCCTCCATTGATGAGGCATTCGCTCATGATGAACATCCAACCGCCACCCGACCCGAAAAGGCCTTTGTCGGCCAGGCCGCCAGTGACATCGTCGAACTCGTTGAATTCGGAGGAATACTGGCGTGGGGTGCCTTGGCTGCGGTGTTCGCACTCATTGCCAATGCCATCGTGATGGCCATGCGTGATCGCATCAGAGATCATGCAGTGCTGCAGACTCTGGGTTACACCGGAAGACTCATTGGATGGATGGTGGTCATTGAAGGAACTGCCATTGGTCTGGCTGGAGGCATTCTCGGTGCCCTGGCGGCGTGGGCCACGGTCACCATCGGTCAGTTCAGCCTCACCATGGAAGGGATCAACATCGAGATCGCCTCGGGTTGGATTGCCCCGGTTGTCGGCATCAGCGCAGCACTGGTTCTGGGACTGCTGGCTGGAATCGTTCCAGCCATTCGCCTCGCCCGTCATGACATCGCTTCTTCATTCAGGGCTGCATGAACATGAAACTACTACCGTTCGAATATGCCGCAAGAAATCTCGGGCGATCTCCCCTGCGACTCGTACTGAGCGTAGGCGGAAGTCTGCTTGTGGTCATGCTTGTTCTTGTGGCAGCGGGATTCGTCCAGGGCATGCAAACCTCAATGCAGATCAGTGGACATGAGAACAATACGATTCTTCTCGGTGCCGGCAGCGAAGAAAGCATTGAACGCAGTGAAATACCAATGCGAACAGCAGGCATCCTGAGCGCCAGTGTTGCCGGAATTCGAAACCGTGCTGGCGTCGATGCCGTCAGCCCTGAGATTCATCTTGCCATGCCTCTGAGCCTTGCCGGTGAAGCAGAGGATCAGCCAGGCAAACTTGCCGTGATTCGTGGATTCACATCCGAAGCGATGCTGGTCCATGAACATGTTGTCCTGACTCACGGCGATCTGCCAAATGAAGGACAGAATGAAATCGCAGCTGGCCAACTGGCAGCCATCAGCATGGGCTTCAATCCGCCTGAGTTGATGATCGGGCAGTTCGTTCGTATTGATGACGATGAATACGAGGTGGTCGGCATACTTGGTGCTGCAGGTGGAGTCATCGAAGGTGAGTTCTGGATCCCTTTGACGGATCTTCTGGTCACGGCTCAACGCGATTCACTTTCCTGTGTCGTCGTGAGGCGAGAGACGGCGGAGCCTGATGATCTCGAGGTGTTTGCAGCTCAACGACTCGATCTGGAACTCATCTCCATGGAGGAGATGGAATACTACGCCGCCTTGTCAGCGTTCTATCGACCCGTGCAGTTGATGGTTGTCATTACGGCAATTCTGATTGCGCTCGGTGGAATACTCGGCGGCCTGAACACCATGTATGCCGCCTTCGCCAGTCGAGTACGTGAAATAGGCTCGCTTCAGACCATTGGCTATTCCCGCTCAGCCATCCTGATCTCATTCATCCAGGAATCAATTCTGGCTTCCGCTACAGGCGCAATCCTTGCCTGCCTGCTGGGATGGCTCATTCTGGATGGCTTCATCATCCGGTTCTCGCTGGGAACCTTTGGTGTTTCGATCACCCCGCCCGTGATGGCACTGGGCCTACTATCCGGACTGATTCTTGGTGTATTCGGCGCCCTCATTCCAGCCTGGCGCTGCCTTAGAAAGCCTATTCCAGAAGCTTTGAAAGCTGGTGAGTAACTCAAGCCCCCGAACCTGTAAGATTTTGATTGGAGATCAATCATGCTCATGAAATCAATCACACTTCTCATGACCTTCACCCTGCTCCTTGCCGCATGCGACAAGTCATCAGATCAGACGTCTGCAGACAGCAAGCAAACCAGCACAGCAGCCAACAAGCCGAACATCAGCAGTCGCCATTTCACTGATGAGCGACCTGCGGAGGTCAAGAATCTGCTTGAAGTCAAGAAGACTGCACAGAAAGGTGATCAGGTTGTCTTTCTGGCTCGAATCGGTGGGAAAGCCGGCCCTTTCCTTGAAAAAAAGGCAATTTTCCTCGCCGCTGACCCCAGCCTCGTGTCCTGTGAACTCATGGGAAAGGAAGATCACTGTCAGTATCCAGAAGACTACTGCTGTGAGGACCCTGACAAGCTTCGTGAGGGACTTGCGACGATTCAGTTCGTGGATGGAAGAGGAAAGCCGATTAACACATCAGCCAAGGGCGCTGGTGGCCTTGAATCACTCAAGTTCATCGTGGTCAGCGGCAAAGTCAGAGATCGAAATGATGATGGTCTCTTCATCGTCGACGCCCAGGAGATCTGGGTCGGCGGTAAGCCGAATCGACAGGATCATATGGCCGGCAGCCTGTCTCCATGATTGACGGGCTGCTTGGGCCCACTATCCACTGCAACAGTTCAGGAGTATCCTGTAGCCCACGGGTGTACAGCAGGTACGTCATGCCTGCCTTCAGACCATTGAACTAAGCCACCGGAGTCGCTGAAACGACACTGACACAACATGGTCTTCAGTTCATACATCTTCATCCTGATCTTCCTGCCGATTACCTGGCTTGGATTTGAACTGACCCGACGATGTCTTTCGGCACGGACAGCCTTCGGATGGCTGGTTCTGGCGTCACTTGTCTACTTTGGATACTGGAATCCGATCTATCTGCCATTACTCGGGTTCTCGATCCTCTTCAACTTCTATGTCGGACAAGGCGTCGGCTCGGAACGAATATCACATCGCAAGGCCCTTCTCGTCTTCGGACTGGTCGTCAACATCGGCCTCTTGTGCTACTTCAAGTACGCCAATTTCTTCTCGGATCAGATCGATGCCCTGACTGGATTCCAGTTCGTGACCTGGAAAGTCATTCTTCCAATCGGCATCTCGTTCTTCACCTTCCAGCAGGTTGCCTTCCTGGTGGATTCCTACCGAGGAGAAGCGAGAGAATACGGACTCATCGAGTATGCACTCTTCGTCACCTTCTTCCCACAATTGATCGCCGGCCCCATCGTGCATCACAAGGAAATGGTGCCACAGTTCCTCAAGCCTCCAAAGGACCGCGATGCACTTGAAGATCTGGCGATCGGCATCACCATCTTCACCGCAGGCCTTGGCAAGAAGGTGATCCTGGCCGACCTCTTCGCACAATGGGCCAATCCAGTCTTTGCTGCTGCGGATGCAGGAATCCCGACCACGGCGGCTGAATCCTGGATCGGGATGGTCTGCTTCATCCTCCAGCTCTACTTCGACTTCTCAGGCTACAGCGACATGGCCATGGGAATTGCAAGGATGTTCGGCGTCAGACTGCCGTTGAATTTCTTCTCGCCTCACAAGTCACGCGATGTCATTGAACTGTGGCGAAGATGGCATATCACCCTTGGGCGATTCCTTCGTGACTATGTCTATATCCCACTGGGCGGTAGTCGTTGCTCCAACCCCCGCATGCTTTTCAACCTCTGGTTCACCATGTTCATCGCTGGACTCTGGCATGGATCCGCCTGGACGTTCGTGGCCTTCGGCTTGAGTCAGGGCCTGTTCCTGAGCATCAATCACATCTGGGCAACGATGAAGAACAAGCATCCACTGCTTGCCGGTGGTGAAGGCCGAATCCGAATCAGCATTTCGGTGATTCTGACCTTCCTTTCATGGATCTACAGCATCACGATCTTCCGGTCGGGCAACTTCACAGGTGTCGGCACACTCTATGCAGGATCCGTAGGAGCCAATGGTGATGTACGTGGCACGTCGATGGATCTTCTGGAACCACTTCCATGGATGGGCCTGGGCTTTCTCATCATCTTCTTCGCTCCGAACGTGATGCAGATCATGAGCCGGACCAAGCCTGCCTATGAATATGCCTATTCGCCCGACAATTGGCTGCTCAAGGAGCGATCACTCATACACTTCACCTGGAAACCAAACCTGTTCTGGGCGGCCATGACGGCTGCAGTCTTCTTCGCGTCTCTTCTTCTGATCGGCCGCGGCGGCGAATTCATCTACTTCCAGTTCTGATCCATCATGCAAGATGCCTATCCAAGACAGACTGTTCGACGCTATGGCCTGATGCTCATATCGCTCATCGCGATCCTCATCGGCGGCACCGTAGTCCTGCAGGCGCTGACCGATCCAATTCTGGCGTATGAAACAGGGCTGGCCAGATTCGACGACATGCGGCATCTGTCGATGCGTTCAGCCAAGGCGGAAATCCTCAGTCGAGAACCTTTCGATACCGTGATTCTGGGTTCATCTCGTGGAGAATCTGGCTTTGCTCCTGATGATGAGATGTGGGGTGATGACCGGGTCTACAACGCGGCACTGGCAAGCATGAACATCTATGAAATGCGGCTGGTCTGGCAACTGCTGAAGCGAACACATCTTCCCAAGCGGCTGATCATTGAAACTTCACTGTTGAATTTCACCAATGCGAAGACGATCTTTCCCGACTTCAATCTGTCACGCCTGAAGGCTGCGCAACGATGGGCTGACGGAGATGATCAGACGCTCCTTGACTATCTGCTACTGAAGACCCCACCGGGATCCGTTTCACTGGAAACACGATTCAACTGGGTGCTCGGCTGGCCTTACGTACGCAAGGCTCTTGGCACCCTCATGCGAGGTATTCGTGGTACACGCTCGATGCGTTACTTCGGCGAAGACGGATTCGGCATCCGTGATGATGAAGTGCCGGACAACAAGGCATTGATCGAAGCCGCACTGGTGACCAGCAATCTCGTTGATCCAAACTACTACAACGGCTTTGAACTGGGCGAAGACCGACTGGCCTGGCTTGATGAAATCGTCACAGAGGCTGCCGCTGAAGGAATCAAGGTAGACCTGATCCTGCCGCCGATTCATGCCGTGCAAATGGAGGCGCTGGACCGCATGGGACTCATGCAGCAGTACGACCAGTTGCGTCAGTTCGTCACGGAACTCGCTGCCAGTCATGCCCCGGATGTCAAAGTCTGGGATTTCTCAGGTTTCGATGGTCTGGTGAACGAGCCTGTCACTGACGCGGACAATAGTCCGATGAAGTACTACTTCGATGGCAGCCATTTCACTCCGGAACTTGGTCACCTGGTCCTCAAACGAATCTATGGCGATGAAGAGGATCAGAAGATGCTTCAGGAGATGGGGGGATTCGGTGTCCAACTGCTGCCCGCTGGAGTCACCCCGCATATCCAGCGATGGCATGAAGCTCACAAGGCCTGGCAACAGAATCATCCTCATTACATGGCCTGGGTCGATGGAATGATGGAGAAGAGTCAGGCAGAGCGTGATCGCCAGTTGGAAATCTCGCGTAAGCTGAGAAACACCAGACAGACGACGGGATTCCTTCCATAGTCTGAGGCGAACCACGCATGGTCTTCAGCTCATATGTCTTCATCCTGATCTTCCTGCCCGCCGCATGGCTGGGATTTGAGATTGCACGAAGACGAATATCGGCACGAGCGGCATTCGGCTGGCTGGTCATCGCCTCCTTCATCTACTTCGGATACTGGAATCCGGTCTATCTGCCACTGCTCTTCTTCTCGATCCTGTTCAACTTCTATGTTGGTGCAGGCATCGCCTCCGAGAAACGGGAGAAGCCAAGCAAGCCACTTCTGATCTTCGGTATCGTCGTGAATCTGGTGCTGCTCGCCTGGTTCAAGTACGCGAACTTCTTCTCGGATACCGTTGAAGCGCTCACCGGCTTCGAGATGCTGATGGTGCAGGTTGTTCTTCCGATCGGAATTTCATTCTTCACCTTCCAGCAGGTCGCCTATCTGGTTGATGCCTATCGCGGACTCGCCAAGGAATATGACTTCCTCGAATACGCGCTGTTCGTGACCTTCTTCCCACAACTTATTGCGGGCCCCATTGTCCATCACTCGGAAATGATTCCGCAGTTCCTGGATCGAGCACGCGATCGACGCGCCTTCACGGATCTTTCCATCGGCATGACGATCTTCGCAATCGGACTTGGCAAGAAGGTGATCCTTGCCGATCAATTCGCACTGTGGGCCAATCCGGTCTTCAACATGGCGGATGCCGGCGTCACGCCTTCCATGAGCGAGGCGTGGATCGGAACACTCGCCTATACGTTGCAGTTGTATTTCGACTTCTCAGGCTACAGCGACATGGCCATTGGTATTGCCCGCATGTTTGGAATCGTGCTGCCGCTGAACTTCTTCTCGCCTTACAAGTCAACGAGCATCGTCGACTTCTGGCGACGATGGCACATCACCCTCAGCCGCTTCCTTCGCGACTACCTGTACATCCCTCTTGGAGGAAATCGCAAAGGTCCGGCAAGACGCTATGTGAATCTGATCACGACGATGCTGCTGGGTGGGCTCTGGCATGGTGCCGGATGGACGTTCGTGGTCTGGGGCCTGCTTCATGGCATCTATCTGATGATCAATCATGCCTGGGCAGACCTGTGCAAGCGACTTGGAATTCTTCAGAAGTGGCAAGGCCCCTCTCGCCGTGCCATCGCCATCGGGCTGACCTTCCTCGCCGCAGCTGCCGCGTGGATTCCATTCAGAGCCATGACCTTCTCGGGAGCAGGAAATATCTACGAAGGCCTTGTCACGATCGGCCATGAGCCGCTGGCAGCCCTCCCGATGATGGAATGTATTCCATGGATCCTGGCCGGCCTCCTGATCGTCTTCTTCGCACCGAACTCGATGCAGATCATGGCCCGCACGAAACCAGCCCTTGAATACCTCACCGCTCCAGACAAGTGGCCCGCCCGCGAGACATCACTTGTCAACCTGAAATGGCGTCCAACAATCATCTGGTCGCTGCTTACCACCATCCTGTTTACTGTCGCATTCGTTCTGATTGGACGAGGCAGTGAGTTCATCTACTTCCAGTTCTGATTCCCAAGCATGTCCATGGACCAAACCATCTCGAACGAATCAGTCAACCGCTACGGCGGTGTCATGTTCACATTGCTGGCCATGATGCTGA
>PBAY01000024.1 GCA_002717655.1 Phycisphaerae bacterium
CATGTTGGTAATGCCAATAACCTCGCCCTTGGTGTTGAACAACGGCCCACCGGAATTGCCCGGATTGATGGCGGTATTCGTCTGGATGTAGGTCAAGGCTTCAATGTTGCGCTGTGTGGTGGACACCACACCATCACTGGTGGTCTGCTCGAGGCCAAGGGGGTTGCCGATGGCGAATACGGGCTGCCCAACCAGAATTCCCTCGTAGGATTCAAGTGGCGAATAGGTGAAAGGATCTCCATCTGGATGCTCGAGTCGGAGAAGCGCGAGATCAAGATGATTGTTCACGGCGATGATCTCGATATCCTCCAAGGTCACCCGGCGAGTCTTGCCGGATTCGGTCGGCAACCAGATCGTTGCTCGAAGATCCGTCTCACCCTGAATGACATGGGCATTCGTGATCGCATAGCCCTCTTCGTTGATGATGACGCCTGAACCAAGTCCCTTGGGGGTCTGGACCTTGATGACACTTGGCTTCACCCGATTGGCCTGACGCTCAATGCTCAACTCAGTTGGGTCTTCAACCGTATGGAAGAGGAAGCTGCGAACCTTCTGGCCACGCTCCTCATCGCCGGCAGCCTCATGTGAGACGACCTGACTTCGCTTCACCTGAATCACCTGCCCGCCGACGCGGACAAACAGGCTCTGGTCATCGGATGCCACAACTTCACCATCAATCCGATCGCCACCCTCCAGCGTGATTACATCAGCCACAGCTGTTCCTGCAAGGGCAAGGAATACCAGAGAGGTGAATAGGCGGACTTGGCGAATCATGGATGGCCTCCGTATGCAAATAGGCGAGTTGCGACTCAAGTTGAAGATGATAGCCCCAAACCAGCCCAGAACAGGCCTCCATGAGAGAAGACCACGTAGACCCATGCGGATTCGGAAGTCTGAATTGAACAAATCCCCAATTTTTGCTCCCTCTTGCAGCAATGCCCCTCCATTCAATCCAGAGGACCAAAGCCCACGAAGCTGATCCCGAGACGCTGCCTACCATCGCATGTGATCCGGTCCGGCTAGGATGTCCGCTTCCCGTTGGAATTGACCCCCAGGAGACCCCCCATGTCCATTCACACACTGGCACTCGCAACCTGCACCACGCTTCTGACCACTCAGGCTCTGGGGCAGGTCAAACCGTCTCTTGGGGATTACTTCGGATTCTCTGGACTCGAAGTCATCGCCATCGGCCAACGACCCGGACCGATGAAGGTGGGCGACCTTGATGGCGATGGCCTTCAGGATTTGATCGTCGTCAACAATCGAGACAGTCGCATCGATCTGCTGTTCCAGAAAGCCGATGCGGATCCGATGGCCGCAATCGACCCGCCTGAGCGAGTCAATGACCTCCCAGATCATTGGATGTTCACACGAGAGTCCGTAGGCGTGGCGGACGAAATCAACGCCTTCGATCTTCATGACTTCGATGGCGACGGCGACATGGATATCGTCTACGCCGCCACCAAGAATGATCGAGTGGTCTTTCTCGAGCAGGATTCCGCCAGAACATTCAAGGTTGCGGGACGTCGTTCCATCAGAAAGCTCGAATCCAATCCCGGCGCCTTCAAGATCATGGATGTCATGGGAGACGAGGCTGCCGAGCTGATTTCAATCACGGAAGGCAAGATCACGATCTGGCCGCTTGATGGCACGTCACTCGGATCACCTGAGAAACTTTCCGCTGGACCGCGGATTCAGGCCTTTGTCCCGGCCGATTACAACGGCGACGGATTGTGGGACATCGCTGGAATCATCCCCGAAGACATGGCCCCGGTACGCATCTGGTTTGGCCAGAAACACGACAACGAACGCATGCTGGGCGCCCAGTCGATCTTTGAGATGCCGCCAATCATCGAATTCGAGGCGGTACAGATACCGGGGCATGACAAGCATCGAATCGCCGTGATTGAACGCGCCTCTCATCGCGTCGTGGTCTACGAACTTTCGTCAGAATCAGCCGAAGGCTCCGGTGACCGGGAAGCCTCGTTCGTCGTCCACAGCTACATGGATCCAGGCAACCGGGATCGAGATCAGGTCGTCATCGATATCGACGGCGATGGCTATGAAGACCTTGTCACGACGGACACTCGTGCCAACGCAATCGTGGTTCATCGACAACTTGCCGACCGAGGCATGCTCCCCGGCGAAAGCTATTCAAGCCTCTCCGACATTGGCTATCTGGCTACAACCAAAGGCGAGCCCGGCGAGCCAGTGGATCTGTTCGTGCTCTCGAACAAGGAAGGTGTCGTCGGACGATCACGTCTGTCCTCGAATGATGTCCCCTTCCCTCGCCCCTTGTCCATCTCCGATGGGTATGCACCTGTCGCCATGAATCTGGTTGAACTGGAAAGCGGACCTCATGTGGCAGTCGTGGGCAACAAGAAACGTGAATACGTGATTGACCTGGTCGAGCCCTCGGGAAATCTGAATGCCACAGTTGAACTTGGCCAGATCAGCAAGGCGCCAGAAACCGTGCTTGCTACTGATGCTGATCAGGATGGCCTGACGGATCTGCTCCTTTTCACTCAGGATCGACCGATGATCATGCTGCAGGCCATCGAGCCAACGGATGACGGCGAACGATTCCAGAAAATTGAAAAAGACAAGATGGGTCAGTTCGGCCTCGTGGCTGCGGCCTCTGCCGACAATACGCTCCCCTACGACATCGAAGGTGATGGCACCCCTGAACTGCTGATTGCCGACAAGAACTTCGTACGAGCCGTCCGCTATGACACCTCCCCCGAGGATGGTGCCAGCCCTGGCTGGCAGGTTGTCCAGCAGTTCAACACCGATGACCCAACAGCTCAGCTGGTGGCGGTGGCCGCCGACGGCGGACGCATCGTCGCGGCCGACAAGACCGGCAATCGCCTGATTGTCTTCGAAGCAGATGACAAGGGACGCTGGTCACAGTCCGAAGCATTGACCATCCAGGGATTCCCTCTGGGCCCGATCTATACGGGATCCTTCAGCGGCGACAACGAACCAAGCGTCATGATCATGGGCAAGGATGGATATGCCATTGTCCGGCTTGGTGGTGATCGCCAGTCGCTTGAGGAAGTGGGCGCCTGGCGAAGCGATCAGGAGCGAAGCGTCCCACATGAGCTCGCAGTCGGAGACATCAATTCAGATGGCTACGGTGACATGGTTTCACTCGATGCCGGCAATCAGAATTTCGACATCTTCAGCTACAGCAAATCAGGCAATCTGCTCCACGCTCGAGGTTTCAGAATCTTCGAATCAAAGATGTTCACCGGAGGTGCCGGACGCGAATATGAGCCAAACCAGTTGATCATCACGGATCTCACTGGCGATGGAAAGCACGATGTCGTCATGCTCTGCCATGACCGGGTACTGGTATACCCGCAGTAGACCAATACAACTCTCAAACAACAAACGCCCGCTTCCTTGGAAGCGGGCGTTTGCATTTGAATTCAGATGATGAAAGTGCAGATCAGCGATCTGCAATGGCCACGTATGGAGCCGCATGCGGCCCGGTGTAGTTGCAGCGTGGCCTGATCAGTCGATTGTCCTCATGACGCTCAAGTGCATGAGCAGCCCAACCTGCATTTCGTGCCAGCGCGAATACTGGCGTGAACAAGTCGATGGCGAGTCCCATGGAGTAGTAGCTCGTTGCGGAGAAGAAGTCCACATTGGGATGAATACCTTTGGCTCCAACCGCTTCTTCCATGATGGACTCGATCGTACTGCTCATCTCGTAGAGATCCATGTTGCCGGTTTCCTCGGCAATCGTCTTGGCAAAGGTCTTGAGATACTTGGCACGTGGGTCATACGCCTTGTAGACACGGTGACCAAAGCCAGGAACCTTTTCCTTGCGTTCCAGTCGACCCTTGACGAAGGCCTCGACATTTTCGAGACCGCCGATCTCCTGAAGCATGACCATCACTCGCTCATTAGCACCGCCGTGGAGGGGGCCACGAAGCGTGCCGATGGCAGCGGTAATCGCAGAATACATATCGCTCTGCGTGCCGATGGCAACCATGGTGGCGAAGGTGGATGCATTGATTCCATGGTCAGCATGGAGAATCAGGCAGACATCAAGTGCCCGAGCTGTCTGCTCACCAGGCATCTCACCATTGAGCATCAGCAGGAAGTTCGTAGCGATGTTCAGGCTTGGATCAGGATCAACAAGCGACTGACCACGTCGATGGCGGTCGAAGGCGGCGATGATCGCAGGCGTCTTGGCGAGAATGCGAAGGGCCTTTCGCTCTTCGGCACCGATCTCCTGATCATTGCATTCAGGATCCTCGTTACCCAAGGCCGAAACCAGCGTACGAAGGACATGCATGGGTGATGCTTCCTTCGGGGTGGCCTTGATCATGTCCTTGATCTGATCGGACAGATCGTAGTGCGAACGGATCTCAGCCTGGAATGAATCCAGCTCAGCGGTCGTAGGCAGTCGGTCGTACCAGAGGAGATAGCAGCATTCCTCAAAGGTCGAGTTACGTGCCAGATCGTCGATATCGATCCCCACGTATTCCAGAACACCCTCAACGCCGTCAATGAATGACTTGGTTGAATCACCAATAATGACCCGATCAAGTCCCTTGTCGGTCACCATTTCTGGAGTAGCGGTCACATCGGCCATGAGCATTGCCTTCCCTCGTTGCCTCTCTTGCCTGAACGTTGTCCCCAAGGCCCAGCTTCCCAGCCGGACCTCCACCAGTTCCGGAAATTGCCCACATAGGCACACCGGCTCGGGGACCCCTCATCATAGGCTTCAAGCCTGCTCTACGCAATGCAATATCAGAGCCAAGCGGCACTGGAAGCAGCGAAATTCGGGTTGGAGCCTACACTCTGGGCATGCTGATCCCTCTTGGCACTGATCGGGCTCGCAAACGTCGCCCCCACGCAACAGGTGCGATCATCATTCTCAACATGGTGGTCTACCTGATCGCACTAGCGTTGGATGCCGCCGGGCAAACCGAAATTCGAGACTTCATGTATGGAATGGCTGCAGACAGGGAAGCCCTTGATCACCACGCTTATTGGACACTTCTGACCTATCAGTTCGCTCATGACCCCGACGGCATCTTTCATCTGGCTACGAACATGATCTTTCTCTGGATCTTCGGTTCAGCACTGGAAGACCGCCTCGGACATATCAACTTCACACTCTTCTATCTGATGGGTGGAGTCGTCGCGGGGTTAGTCCAGCTGATGACCAGTTCCGCCGGAACCATCGGGGCAAGTGGCTCGGTCTTTGCCGTAACCGGAGGATTCATCGTTCTCTTCCCACGTACTCGGATCAAGATCCTGTTTTTCTTCCTCCTGATCGGGGTCTACATGATCCCTTCCCTGTGGTTTGTAGGCTTCTACATCGCCATGGACTTCATCGGCGTTTTTCAAGGCAACTCTCAGGTTGCACACTTTGCGCATCTTGGAGGCTTGCTGTTCGGGTTCCTTCTAGCGCTGCTGCTTATCGCAACCAAAATCATCAAATCGGATGAATACGACCTCTTGTACCTGATTCGACAATCGAGAAAGAGAAGGATCTATCGACAAGTGATTAAGGAAGCGGAAACCAGCCAACAGATCTCCGCAGAAGCTGGTCACACCATTCCCGTCATCAACACCCGAGATCAAGAACCTGAGGAAATGAAGGCTCGCAACGAGATTCTGCAGTTCATGAGGCAGAAGGAATATGCAAACGCCATGCGGCGATATCTCGAGGCAAAGCATGAGTTTCCTCTGTTGGAACTCCCGGAGAACTCGCAACTTGAAATCGCCAACAGACTGCAGGCCGAAGGAGATCGTGAATCAGCAGCGGCCGCATATCTTCAGTTCCTTGAAAGCCATCCAACTTCTCGCCAGATTCCAGAAGTCAAGCTTCTACTGAGCACCTTGCTCATTCGATCACTTGACCGTGCAGAGGAGGCCCAGCGATTGCTTGAAGAAGCCCTGCCTGAACTCCGTGATCAACGCCATCTGGATCTGGCGAACCGATTGCTGGAGCAGATCAAGAACAAAGGCGATTCAACCACATGAAGCCATGGCGACAACCCGAAGCACCCATGAGGACCAGAATCAAGATCTGCGGCATCCAGGATCCTGAGATGGCACTGATTGCTGTTGACGCAGGAGCATCGGCGATCGGCCTGGTCAGCCACAGGGCTTCCCCCCGCCACCTGGAATCAGTTGAGATCCAGACGATCATGAATGAGCTGCCTGAAGATGTTCCGGCCGTGCAGGTCTTTGTCGACCCAAGTGCAGAAACCATGAGCCAGGTCCAAGGCTGGATCCAGCTCCATGGAGAAGAGTCCGAGCAGGTCGTCGCTCAGGCGAGAGGCCCAGTGGTACGCGGAATATCCTTCAGTACCGAGGCGGTCCGCAGATGGAATGCATGCCCCAGCGTGGACCTGCTGCTGATCGATGGCCCGGGCAAGGGGGCTGGCCGGACCTTCGATCACGATCAACTTCTGGAACTTCAGAGCGAGATCTCCAAGCCAATTGTGGTGGCCGGAGGACTGGATCCCGACACGGTTGGAGAGGCCATCACAGCCCTACGGCCATGGGGAGTCGATGTAAGCAGTGGCGTGGAGTCCGGAAGAGGAATCAAGGACCCGGCACGAATAAAGGCCTTCTGTGAAGCCGTCCGTGCCGCAGATTCCATATCGAACTAAGCCTCGCCTTTGACTTTCGAGACAAGCCTGATGCCTTCAATCCGAAGTTCACGATCAACGGCTTTGGTCATGTCGTAGAGCGTCAAGGCAGCGAGCGAGACCGCAGTCAGGGCTTCCATCTCGACACCGGTTCGAGCGACGACTGTTGCAGAACACTCGATTCGAACGCGAGTGGCATCAACACGATCGAATTCGACGGTCACCTGATCCAACGGCAGTCCATGACAGAGCGGAATGAGACGATCACAGTCCTTGGCGGCCTGAATGCCAGCAATCCGCGCTGTTGCCATGGCATCGCCCTTTGGCAGCCCATCATTCATCAGCAGGTCAAGTGTCGACTCGGATGCAATGAAGTATCCCTCAGCAACTGCTCGGCGATGCACGACTGGCTTGGCTGAAGTATCCACCATCGTGACCTGACCATTTTGATCGACATGACTGAGTTGATTGCCTGTCATGAAACACCTTCTTCCTCTGCACCACTGACGCGACAGCCACCAAGGTAGGTCGCTCGAATGGATGGACAGGCTGAGGCCCAGTCGCATTCAAGTGGATCATCCTCCCAAATGACGAAATCCGCCACTGACTGCTGCTTGAGAACACCAGAACCCTCAAGGCCTGCCATGTTCGCCGCATCGACCGTATAACCACGCAAGGCTGATTCTGCGCCCAACCGTTCACCGACATGAAAATCGTTGCCATTGGCATCCTGGGCAAGAATCGCCGCAGCCATTCCCTGAACGGGATCGCATGTAACGATCGGCCAGTCCGAACCAAAGGCGAGCATGGCACCCTGCTGTTGAAGTGAACGGAACGGACTAAGACTCGAAGATCGATCGGAACCCAGCGCTGCTTCAGCGAAGGTGGCATCATCTGAACGATGCAACGGCTGCATGGACAGCATCACACCAGAATGCTTTCCAAGCCGCTCAAGAACAGTTGGTGTAATCACCTCTGCATGCTCGATCGTTGCAGCATGCCATTGATCATTCGCCTCGATTGCATCGAGGCAGGCCATGACTGCCGCATCCCCGATGGCATGCATGACCGGTGCAAGGCGGTGTCCACTGACGGCCTTCATCCATTCCGACAAGCGGCCTTCCAGCTGATGCTCCGTAAAGACACCGTGATTCGACGAGGCATCGGCGTATGGGTCAAGCAGACGCGCCGTCCTTGAACCAAGCGTGCCATCAACAAAACTCTTGCACCCGGTGATGCGGAAGCAGTCTGATGCAGGGGCTGACCGCACCCATTCAAGATCCAAAGGCATCGCTCGATCAAGCACGACCACCGAAGTACGCAAGCTGGCACCAGCATTCAACTCGTCATGAACACGCATGATGTCACGCCTGTATTCCATGGTCCTGACACCCGTAAGTCCAGAGGCCACACAAGCGTCACGAGCCCTTGTGATCGCTTCGGCAAGTCCACTTTCAGGCAAGGAGGGAATGCACGGAATGAGGTAGGACCAGGCAGCAGCCTCCTGAAGCAGTCCCGTAGGCCTGCCGTCGTCGTCCCGTCCTACTCGACCCCCTTGGGACTCGATGATGCCATCATCAGGCAACTCGAGTTCCCGAAGGACTGCTTCATTCACCACTGCAGAATGATGATCCATCCGCCAGCACACGACAGGACGATCCTCACATCCGCGGAGCCATGACTGATCAGGAAGCACCGGGGGATCCCAACGGTTCTCAGACCAGCCCGAAGCCAACAGCCACCGCCCTGGCTCCATCTTCCGATGCGCATCGGCCAGAACATCCATGAATTCCTGAGGACTGCATACCGTTGACAGGTCTACATGGAGAAGCGACTCCCCTGCCAGCTGAAGATGCATGTGGGCATCGATGAGACCTGGAGAGACAAACCGTTCACCCAGATCAACCCCCTCGATGATCATCGAAGGATCATGATCAGGCGGCAACAACTCGACGATTCGACCATCACGCACCCGGAATCCCGAGGCCCATGGCGAGCTGGAACATCCAGTCCAGACTCGGCCATTCCAATACGTGATTTCTCGAGGGATCAAATCAAACCTCCCGGGGCATGTGCATCGTCCCCTCAACCGCCTATGCTATGTCGTTGACATGAATGACGATCAATCAAGGCCAAGGAAATCCGCTTTGCTACGTTTCACACACCTCTCGATCACCTGCCTCACGATCAGCATGCTTGCCGTGGGCTGCGACGATCCCCAGAACAGTACTCCTTCAGCATCTGAAGATGCCCCCGTTGCCATGCCTGGCAATCCCGGGATGCCGACCTCGATACCCCCGGCGAGCAGTCGACCGGCGACCGACAACAACACCCCCGCAGCATCTTCACCTGCACCACAACCACCTGAAGATCCAACGAGAGCCCAGTTCGCCGGTCTGGCTGGCCCGATTCCCGCCACATGGCAATGGCAGCCTCCACAGCACCACTTCCGTGTTGCCCAGTGGATGATCCCCGGTCGTGAAAACAGTGATCCCGGCGAACTGGTCGTGACGACATTCCCGGAAGCATCTGGAAACAATATCGAGAACAACATTGAACGCTGGACTCAGCAGTTCCGCTCGAATGATGGCTCACCCCCAAGACCGGAAGTCACCTCAAAGACCGTCAATGGCCTGCCTGTGACCATTGTTGATCTCAAGGGCGAATATCTAGGAATGGGCGGCGGATGGCATAAGGAAAACTACCGCATGCTGGTCACGATCGTGCAGGCGCCAGTTGGTTCGGTCTTCATCAAGTTTCTTGGACCAGATGCCGCAGTCGATGCCAATGCAACCGAGTATCTGAACCTGATCGACAATCTTGTGGTGGAAACACCATCAAGTAAATGAGAACAGGATACGATCACTGCCTAGGAACGGTCTGACGGGCTGAAGACGACGCCTGAAGCGACATGAAAGTTCACGAACTCGCCTGGCACACAGGTGTCACGGTCCGATTCATCACTGAGTTCGACCAACATCGGAATGGCGGATCGAATCAGAACCGCTCCGTCCGAATTGTTCGCCAGAACACGGCCCGCGACAATCCGCGGCTCACCCACAACCGGCTCGATGAATGCACCACCGCCACTGGCCTTGTGAACCCGCAATGCCTTTGCATGAACGGTTCCGGTGATGCGGTCACCGACTTCGAATCCCTGAACTGGAGAGCCCAGAACACACTCGACCTCGTAACTGTTGCCAGGAGGATTCAGAACGATGTTTTCACTCGTGATCGATTTCAGAACTGAATCGAAGGCAGACTGCGGGCTGGTGGGCATGAACGACTCCATGGAATAGAACAACCACCACAGTACACCAAGAGCGACCTTGTTGACCAGCATCAAAACCAGTGCTCAAGAACAATCGAGCCTCAGCACAGTTCAATCAGTCGCAGGCGAGGGATCACCAACCGTGGCGATGAAATTTTCCAGAAGGGTCGGCCCTCGAGTAGTCAGAAAACTCTCTGGATGGAACTGGACACCGATCATCGGCGCTGATGACCCATGAGGCCATCCACCCTTCCATCTCAAGGCCATGATGTCATCCTGCTCCGTCCAGGCACAGACCTCGAAGTCCTCGACGACACTGTCCCTGCTGACAATCAACGAGTGATACCGAGTCGCCTGAAACGGATTGGGCAACCCCTGGAAGATCCCCTGCCCATCATGATGAATCGGAGAAGTCTTGCCATGCATGGGCGACTCATGACGCACAACGTCCATGCCATGAACGTCAGCAATCGCCTGATGGCCAAGACACACCCCAAGAATCGGTATGCGCCCCGCAAAATGACGAAGCATGTCGCGACAGACACCGGTTTCCTCAGGCGTACAAGGACCAGGCGAAATCACAAGATGCGTAGGCGACATGGCCTCCGCTTCTTCAACCGTAATCTGGTCATTTCGACACACCTCGATCCGCAACTCGGGACGAATGGCCCCCATGCCTTGAACCAGGTTCCAGGTAAACGAGTCATAGTTGTCGATGAGCAGTAACACGTTGGCTGTGATGATACCCCGTCAACCGATCCGGGAGACGAAGCTCAGGCTCAGCTAAGCCGCCTGCGTGCCGGCGACTCCATCGCGGGTGACCACGAACAGATCGTTTGTGATTGGATATGGCAGCCGCCGGAAATCACGTGTTGCACGCTTACGCAGTCGATCAACGAAGGTATCAGGCGATGCCGACAAGGCCACGAAAAGATCGCGTGCCGGCGTCGCGACGAAGAAATCACCATGAAGCTCGGGCGCCAGACGCTCGTAGAGTGAGCCCAGAAGCAGCCGCGCCGCGTCATAGCCATCCTGAACCGAGAAGACCGCTGCACGGCCTCCGTCGTCGGCTTCGATCAGCTGCACCTTGAGATCAGGGGTATAGCCGTGCAGATTCTCGCGCGACCAGAGATCAAGATCTTCCACCGTGATTCCCCAGCGAAGCACCTGCTCCGTCGTGATACTCACGGTCAACCGCGGCATGTCGATGACAAAGACGATGACCGTTCCATTCACGAACGGGATATGTGCAACCTGCTGGCGATCCAGCCGGTCAAAGATCGACTCGGGTTGAATCCTTGGCATGATCCTGGGGCGAGCCAGCTCCAGAGGCATTGACAGACTTCCAATCGTGTCGCCTTCAGCCATTCGATCGAGAAACTCATCAACAATGTCCACACCCCGCTCAGGATCGCAACAAACCATGCGATAAAGATTGGTCAGTGAGAGATGACGGCCGTTGTAAAGCAGGTCCATTGGACCGGCAAGATCGGCTTGACCGTCCGGATTGAGTCGCTTCAGGATACGAAGCACCTGTTCCGAGAAAGCTTCTGGTTCACGCGGCATCTGACACACTGTGGGGCCTCCAATCCCTCTGGATCACCCTCTGGGGCATGATCCGGGTTACTAAACAAATCGGCCGAGACCGGGGTGGAGTCAAGGAGAATCCGTGGTTACACCCCTATTCAATACCCTGGTCACCCTCACAGAGTTCGGCCCATGACCCCAAGCACCGATAACAGCCGATTTTCCCCGGCCGCCAGCCCCGTATACGCTGTAGACATGGTGAACATGTGCCGCATCGACAAAATATCAATCGGACCCCGACAGCCACTGGCCATCATCGCTGGACCATGTGTTCTGGAAGATGATCAGACCAATCTGACCATTGCCAGAGAACTGGCCGAGCGATGTGCCGAGTACTCGCTGCCACTGATCTTCAAAGCAAGCTTTGATAAGGCGAATCGAACCAGCATCAGTTCGCATCGAGGCCCTGGGCTGGACGCCGGCCTGGAAACGCTGGCGTCGATCAAGGAGGCGACGGGACTTCCGATCTGCACTGATATCCATACACCTGAACAGGCTGCGCCAGCCTCTGAAGTTGCCGATCTGCTTCAGATACCAGCCTTCCTCTGCAGACAGACGGATCTTCTGGTCGCCTGTGCGGAGACAGGATGCCCAATCAATGTGAAGAAGGGACAGTTTCTCTCACCAGATGAGATGAAACATGTCATGGGTAAACTTGAAAGTGCAGGTTGTGAGGACATGCTCTTGACAGAGCGTGGCACCTTCTTCGGCTACAACCGTCTGGTCAATGATTTCATCGGCCTCGGAGATCTGATGGAACTCGGGCGACCCGTCTGCTTTGACGTCACTCATTCCACGCAACTACCCGGTGGCGGCCAGGGTAAATCCGCCGGACGACCTGATCGCGCCGCCCTGCTCGCTCGTGCCGCTGTTGCTGCTGGGGTAGACGCCCTCTTCCTTGAATGTCATCCGGAACCCGCACGTGCTGCGAGTGATGCAGCAACGGCACTTCCACTGGAAGAGGTCCCCCAGATCCTCCAACAGGCTGCTTCGATTGCAGAAGCATTGAATTCTTCTCTTCCCGCATCGACGACAAAGGCGTAAACTTGAGACAGCGATGAAGTGCGACAAGTGCGACAAGCCGGCCGTCGTGCATGAGGTGACGATCTCCAATGGGCAGAAGAAGGAGATCCACCTGTGCCTCGATCATGCTCGTGAAGCAGGGGTATCAATGCCTGGCCAACAGCCGATCAACAAGCTGTTGTCCAAGTTCTCATCGAGCGGCAAACCCGCTGTTATGGCTCCAAGATGCCCGGAATGCGGCACCAGCTTCGCCCAGATTCGACAGAACAGCCTCATCGGATGTGCCGCCTGCTATGACACCTTCGATGAACCACTGGGACGTTTCATCGAACGAGCTCAGGCTGGAGCGACGCATCATGTGGGCCGAGGCGTCGACCAGGAAAGCAGCAAGTCTTCCCGCAGAAGAGAAGAACGGCAGTTGATGCGAGCACTTGAGAATGCGCTGAACCGTGAGCAGTATGAGAAAGCTGCGGAGATACGGGATCGGATCAATCAATTGTCCGCCGAGCTGGAACCTCGCCCCGAAGAAGCACATGATGGATCGGAAGGTTCGGATCAATGAGCGGCCCCTCTGACCATCCGGAACCTCCTGCCGCATCCGGAAGCGATGGACCCTCAGGACCAGATGGCCCCGACAGCGATGTCATCATCAGTTCCAGAGCGCGTATTGCAAGAAATCTCGATGGCATCCCCTTTGTCAATCGTGCGAATGAAGAGCAGTGCGAGTACGTCACCCGAACCGCTCGCCATCTGCTGCTCCATGTACCACTGGAAGAACGGATGATCTGGGTCGATCTGGAGCAGTCTTCAAGCCATGAACGACAACTGCTCGTGGAACGCCACATCATTTCGCGTCATCATGCCGACAGCAAACTCCGGCGTGGAGTCGCCGTGGGCGAAAGTGAACTCGCCAGTGTGATGGTCAATGAAGAGGATCACATCCGCATACAGGTCCTCAGGCCAGGGCTTCAGCTTTCGGATGCCTGTCAGGCCTGCCGAAACATTGATGAGACGATCGGCTCACATGTGGACTATGCCTTCAGGGAACGCTGGGGCTATCTCAGCGCCTGCCCGACCAATGTAGGCACTGGAATCCGATTGTCCGTGATGCTTCATCTGCCTGCGCTTCGACTGACCAATGACATTGGACGAGTTCGGCAGGCCGCCAAGGATCTTCATCTCGCCGTCCGAGGCTACTTCGGAGAAGGATCTGACTCCACCGGCAACTACTACCAAGTGAGCAACCAGATCACGCTCGGTCGAAGCGAAGAGGAAATCCTTGATGAGTTTCAGGAAACGATCATCCCCGGGCTTGTCCAGTATGAGCGTGCCGCCCGGGAAGTTCTTGTCGACAAGCATCGCCGTGAACTGGAAGACCGGGTTTTCAGAGCACTGGGAACATTGGGAACCGCGAGAATCCTGAAACTCGATGAAGCCATGAAACTTCTGAGCAGGCTTCGTCTGGGCGTATGCCTGGACATGCTCAAGGAAGCGGCCGACAGCGTGACACTGGAAACAATCCGTACACTGATGCTGCTGATTCAACCAGGGCACCTTCGTCAGCACATTGGATCGAGTATTTCTCCTGAAGAAGCACGAGGCGTCCGTGCGGATATCGTCAGAGAAATTCTCATCGGCGAATGAGACACGATTCACACGACGACTGATCAGCCGGCAAGAAGTGACTCGACTACCGCAGCCATGTCGAAATCCTTTTCGGTCAGGCCCCCGGCATCATGCGTCGTCAGCGTAAGCGTCACCTTGCCATAGCGAATCATGATGTCTGGATGGTGCGCAGCCTTCTCAGCTGCGTCGGCCAACTTGTTGACGAATGCCATTGCTGCCTTGAAATCAGGAAATCCAATGGTCCGCTGAAGGCTTTCCCCATTCAAGGTCCATTCCGAAAGTGATTCGAGACGGGATTCAATCTGGTCGTTGTCCAACTTGTCCATCACACACTCCATGGCAGTGGCCGGCCTGGGCCACATGACATACCTTCAGGGCTGGAGCAGCCGCTGTCAATGCCGCCACGGCCTCCGGGACGTAGCATGAACACATGAACTCCTCCTGTTCTCGCCTGGCCCCCTCTCCAACCGGCGCCCTTCATCTGGGCAACGCAAGGACTTTCCTATGGAACTGGGCACTGGCAAGAACCCGGGGATGGCAACTCAAAATGCGGGTAGAAGATCTTGATGGGCCCAGAATTCAATCTGGTGCAAGTGATGCAGCACTGGACATTCTTCAATGGCTGGGCCTTGACTGGGACCAGCCAGTACTGATCCAGAGCCAGAATCTGAGCCCCTACCTCGAAGCTATTGGCCGTCTGGCTGAGGCGGGTCTGGCCTATCCATGCAGCCTGAGTCGGAAGGACATAGCCGCCTCTGCGCCACAGGAAGGTGAACATGACACCATCTTTCCAGAAACCATGCGACCGCCTGATGCCGGTGAACCCAGAAGATTCCACTGGACCGAGGGCACCCACTGGAGGCTCCTGGTCAGCTCAGGCACGGTCCCTGTCAGCGATCAACTTCAAGGCGATCTTTCATTCGAGCCATCCACTGAATGCGGAGACTTCGTCATCTGGACCGTTCGAAATGAACCGGCCTATCAACTGGCGGTGGTGGTTGATGATCTCAGGCAGAACGTCACCGATGTCGTACGCGGAGATGACCTGCTGCCCAGTGCTGCCCGGCAGCAGTTGATCTATCAACTGTCTGGCCAGGATCCACCAAAGTGGTGGCATCTTCCACTCGTACGAGGTGCTGATGGACGACGGCTGGCAAAACGGCATGGAGATACTCGGATCAGCCACTATCGAGAATCAGGCGTCAGTCCCGATCGAATTCTGGGCCTGCTGGCCAAATGGTCCGGCTTGATTGAAGAACCGGCTCTGCTGAAGCCTGAAGATCTGCTCGATAAGTTTGATCCAAAGCTTCTCCCCATGCAGGATGTGACCTTCAGCAAGGAGGATGAAGCATGGCTCATGGCATGAATCGATACATCAACCAACTGGGCTATTTCCTCATGACCGCGTTGCTGCTGGCCATGTCTCATGGATGCAGACCAACAGATCCACCCACGCATCATGAACTTGTGATTGGTGGCGAGATCTGGACACTCGAACTTGCCGTCTCACCAGAGGCCATTGAACAAGGCCTGATGTTTCGGGAGAACATCCCCGCAGGAACCGGCATGCTCTTCCTCTTCGATCGCAGTGAAATGCACCAGTTCTGGATGGGCAACTGTCTTACCGATATCGACATCATCTTCCTGGATGGTGCAGGCCATATCACCGCCGTACATGAGATGACTGCTGAGCCGCCCAGAAGAGCGGATGAAACCGACTTTGCCTATCGAGATCGAATGCCAAGTTACTCCAGCCGATTTCCAGTACGTGCGGCGGTTGAGTTCCCACCCGGGACCATCAGACGGCTTGGGCTCAAGGCCAACCAATCATCTGGTCTGGATATGAAGGCTCTAGAGACTCTTCGTCGCGAAGCAAGCAGACCGTCACGCTAGTTCGCGATTCAGTCTTTCAAGAGACCTCTGGATTCAAGCAGGTGGCGAACCGCCTTGAGAAGATGGTCTGTTTCAAGATTCAATGAACCACCAGCCTTGAGTGATCCAAGAGTTGTCTGCTCACAGGTCGTCGGTATCAACGCGACCTCAAATGAATCACTGGCAATCCCTGCAACGGTCAACGAAACTCCCGAGAGCGTGACGGAACCCTGAGGGACGATCAGTTCCATGAATTCTTCTGGCGGCCCGAGTCGAAGCCGTACTTCGCCACCACGATCTTCCACCGAGAGGACTTCTGCCACACCATCAACATGCCCCTGAACAAGATGCCCTCCCATCAATGTTCTGGCCGTGACCGCCCGCTCCAGATTGACCGCCTGGCCCACGCAGAGGGAACCCAGCGTGGTCAAATCGAGAGTCTGCGGAACCACATCAAAATCCAGCCCAAATCCCCCATCCGGGAGTACCAAGGCTCTGACTACCGTCAGGCAGCACCCATCAACCGATATCGAATCCCCCTCAGACGGGCAGTCCGTCCAGGCTGGAGCCTTGACTGTGAGGGACATCCCACCGGCTGGACCCCGATCAACACGGCCTACATGGCCAACAGCTTGGACTATCCCTGTGAACATGCCAACACTGTATCGCAGGCCGCCCGTGGCGGGTCAGGAGGCACAGGCCGGCAAACCCGTTCTATACTGGGCGGCTCACTCCCCGAAGAAGCCCTCCCTCAGGAGAACTCGTCGATGCCCACCGCCATTCGAACCTCTGGAACCATCCGCCTCGCCTCGATTCTGTTGGCTGCAGGCCTGATGGCCGCTTTCACGCTGGGCTGCCAGAACAGCTCGAAGGCTGGCGCCAGATCGGACAACTCAGGCAATACGATCTCAACCAGACCGGATGAAGCCCTCCTCGATGCGCTTGAGCGAGAGTACGCCATCGGCCCACGTGCAGCACGTTCACTTGGATACCGACTTGGCTGGCAGGTCCCTGACGCGGGAACGGACACGGTCGACATTTCTCCTCAGGACGACTCCGTCTTCATTCGCTCAAATACCAATATTCTTGAACGGCTGACTGCAGACACTGGAACGAGGCTCTGGTCAACTTCGATCGGCAGTCCCGTAGCGGAAGTACTCGGGATCACCTACATGCCCGAGAAGCAGCTGATCTACATCACTCGAGACAGCAGCATGCTCTCGATCAGATCCGGCACAGGTGTGATGACCTCTACACCTGTCCAGTCACTGCAGTGGATCGCAAACACCGGCCCTGCCTTGTATGAGAATTACCTGATCTACGGATCACGCGCTGGCGAACTGGTATGGCAAGCCTATGAAATAGGCCACTCATATCGAGCCTACAAGATCGGACAGGCCATCAAGCTGAAGCCTCAATTGCAAGGCGACATCATCGTGGCCGTTGCGAACAGCGGGGAAATCGTCGCCATCAATACCGAAACCGTCAGCAAGGTATGGGGCCATCAGCTTCTCGATCAGATCGTGGCCGAACCCGCTGTAGGCCCCACCGCTGCCTATGTCGCCAGTCGGGATCAGTACCTTCGAGCTTTCGACCTCTTCTCCGGCCGCGTCCTCTGGAAATCCATGACTGAATCATCATTGAGTGATTCGCCAACCGTGGATGGACGACAGGTCTACCAGCAGGTGCCAGGCGTCGGATTGACCTGTTATGAAGCAATGCCCGGGAATCGATTTGATGGCCGACGGCTCTGGGTCTGCCCGCAGATCACCGGCAATGTCATCACGACTCGTGGAGATCGCCTCATCACCTGGGACGATGACACAAGCCAGCTCGGCCTTGTCAGCAAGAAGACCGGCACACTTGAGAAGACCATGAGCTTGAAGGATGTGCGATTGCTGATCGCCGACGACTTGAACGAGGGTCGACTTTACACGCTTGACAATCGTGGCCGTCTCGACTGCCTCATCCCACTGAACTGAATCCTGCTCCCCCGGGGCATTGCCCCGATGGAATGGCAAGAAGGAAAACAACGGCATGTCCGATCTCGTCCCGGTTCGACGGGCACTCCTGTCCGTAAGTGACAAGACTGACCTGATCCCATTCGCCAAATCACTCGTCGCCATGAACGTCGAGCTGATCTCCACCGGAGGAACAGCCAGGGCACTTCGAGAAGCGAATGTCCCTGTTCTTGATGTGTCAGAGGTCACGGGCTTTCCTGAAATGATGGACGGCCGAGTCAAGACCCTGCACCCGAAGGTCCATGGCGGACTGCTGGCGCGTCGCGATCTCCCCTCACATGTCGAAGCCATGGAAACACATGGAATCGTCCCTATTGATCTGGCCTGCATCAACCTCTATCCATTCGAGCGAACCATCCAGAAGCCAGGCATCGAAGATGCTGAAGCCATTGAACAGATCGACATCGGCGGCCCATCAATGGTTCGCTCCGCAGCCAAGAATCATGATTCGGTCTGTGTGGTGACTTCCCCTGCACAATATGACCGGGTTGTGAGCGATCTGAAGAAGAATGAAGGCAGCACTTCTTTTGAACTTCGCCGCGATCTGGCAGCTGCTGCATTTTCTCGAACTGCACGATATGACTCCGCCATCAGCACATGGATGAGTGGCTCCACCTCTGACAGCCCACCTGAAATGATCGAAATTCAGGCTTCACGCGAACAGGTCCTCCGCTATGGCGAGAACCCCCATCAACGTGCCGCGCTGTATATCGATCCAAACAGCAAGGAAGCCGGGATTGCAGCTGCCAAACAACGCGCAGGCAAACCTCTGAGCTTCAACAACATCAATGATGCCGCAGCAGCACTCGAATGTGCCCGCGATCTGCATCTTGCCACTGATCAACCTGCCGCCGTCGTGATCAAGCATACGAATCCATGTGGCGCCTCAGTGTCCACCTCACCGGTTCAGGCCTTCGAACAGGCACATGCCGGAGATCCTCTTGCCGCCTATGGCGGAATCCTCGCCATGACGAGTCATGTCGATGAGGAACTCGCTTCTTCCATCACTGGAACAGCACGCTTTCTTGAAGTCATTCTCGCCCCCTCATACAGCGATGAAGCCGTCAAGCAGCTGGAGGCGAGATGGGCCAATGTCCGCCTCCTCGAGGTTGCAGACATCAGCAGTCAGCCAGATGCCTCGTGGAATATCCGCTCAATCGGCGGCGGACTGCTCGTTCAGGACCGGGATCGCAAGCTGGCGACTCCAGCACATTGGCAAATTGCGGTCGGTGATGGGCTTGATGACCAGACCGCCACCAATGCCGTGATTGCATGGACCGTTGCCAAGCACCTCATGTCCAATTCAATTGCCATTGCAGGCGATGAACGTCTGCTTGGCGTCGGCTCGGGCCAGGTTGACCGGGTGACGGCCTGTCGACTGGCTGTCGAAAAAGCTGAAGAGTCCCTCAAGGATTGCAATCAGCCTGTCGCCGCTTCTGATGCGTTCTTCCCTTTCGCGGACGGACCACAGGTCCTGCTTCAAGCCGGCATCAAGACACTGATCCACCCCGGCGGCTCCAAACGTGACGAAGAGACCTTCGAGGCCTGTCGCGAGCATGATGCAACTTGCCTGCTTACAGGCACCAGAACATTCAGGCACTGATCTGATCCAAAAGAGCTAGGTTGCCCCGATACTCACATCCATCGGCTGCTGCGATGGATGATGCGTCGGCTCAAGTGCAATCGAAAGCGGCAGACGCTTGCCAGCACCGTCCATTGGGATATTGTCCTGGTCAATGATCCGCTGGATGGCCATGACACCCTCCAGGAGCATCTCAGGCCTTGGAGGGCAACCAGGGACATACACATCAACAGGAAGGAACTGGTCGATGCCTTGAACAACGGCGTAGGTATCGAATACTCCGCCAGTTGAAGCACAGGCACCCATGGAGATGACCCATTTGGGCTCACACATCTGCTGATAGATGTGCTGCAGAACGGGGAGCATCTTCACACTCACTCGCCCAGCCACAATCAAGAGATCAGCCTGCCTTGGACTGAAGCGGAAGACCTCGGCCCCGAACCGTGCCAGGTCATACCGACTCGATGCAGTCGCCATCAATTCGATACCACAGCAAGCTGTCGCAAATGGCATCGGCCACAAAGCTGAACGACGAGCCCAGTTGATCACTCGGCTCAACTGAGTGGTGAGGTATCCATCTACTGGAATGGCGGTTTCCAAGCCCATACCAAGAACTCCTGTGGGGGGGATCGCCCCTTGGACTCCTTCATGGTATCGGCTATCGGTCCCAGAAGTTGCAGGAACTTATGCGATTCGGCTACGGCGAGCAGACCACGCCCTTGGCCGGGGCTTCCCGCCCAGAAGCCGATCAAGCCTCAGAAGACGAAGGACATCCCGAATCGGGTCACTGACATCATGGAGCACCAGCTCAGCCTTCCAGTCCTTGGCCAATCGCTCAAACTCCAGACACATGCCCAAGGCCGTGATTGACATGGTGTAGACCTCAGAAAGGTCCAGCTCCAGCTTCCTCACCTTTCGACCATTGGATTTCATGAAGGTTCCGACCTGAGAAGCAAGCCGCGATGCTTCGCGGTCCCCCAGACGTGGCCCGGTAGGCCTGACCGTCAAAACGCCATGGTTCATGGTGCATCCGCTTACGAAATTCGTTGTCATCGACATCTTCTTATTTCCCTCCAGAACGGGTCCTCTCCCACAGGGGCTTCTGATGGCCCGTGGTCTGGGATCGGCGATCAAGATGCTGAACTTCACCGTGAAGCCCTTCTAATCAGCCCTAAAGAGCCTCACGTGGACTGTTCTGCCGTCAGAATCCGAACATTCCAACAATCACAACCTGTTCGAGCCGTTACCTTCTGGAGATCAATGAAGCACGAATACAGATCAACATGGGTAGTTACAGGACTCACGGCGATTCTGATGGCAACATCCGCCCTCGGGGCCGCACCGGGAATGGCCAGCAGGACGGAGGATCAAACCACCCCCGCCGCCACCCAGCCAGCACCAGACGCTGAATTCAATGGGGTCGTGCTGCCCGAGTCATCTCAGGGCGATGCTTCCATCGAACTGGCCCGGTCCCTGCTGCCGGAAGAATTCAAGAAGTACAAGGGCACCAGCCATCTGATCTTCACCGACTCCGACTGGGAGTCCCTTTCCGAGATCCGGGGCACCCTGCGCAGAACCTGGTCGGAATACCGAGGCTTCTGCCGTCGAATGGGAGTCGTTGTCCCGCGGCCGGATGAAAAACTCGTCTGCATCATCTTCGATGAACATGATGACTTCCTGAACTTCGCCAAGAGAACCGAAGGCGATCATGCGATTCTTGAACTGGCCAACGGCTACTTCAGTCCACGTTATGACTGGATAGCGCTCTTCGAACCGCTTTATCACGATTCCACTCTTGAGGCAGAGCAAGTACTCCACAGCAGACAACGCGAGCTCGATGAGTTTCAACAGAGACTTGATGAAAGCGATCTCCCACCGGATCGCAGACAGCAGTCACAGGATGAGATTGATCGATTGCAACGTGGCATCGACCACCAGTTCAGTCACATGGAGCAATGGGCAAGAGATGTTCGGACAGCCGTCACCATCCATGAAGCCATTCATCAATTCACCCATGTCTGTCACACCTGGCCCGGGATCAACATCTGGCCCATGTGGCTGCATGAAGGACTTGCAACAGCATTCGAGACCAACGACTCCTCCTCAGGCTTCGGCCCGGACCGAGTGGACCAAACACGTGATCTCGAATTCATTGAACTTCTGGAGCAGGACCGATTGATCCCACTTCGCGACTTCATCTCCATGAAAGCCTATGGAGATCAGACTGAAGCCACACTGAGCGTGATGTATCCTCAGACCTACGGCCTGATGACGTGGCTGTATGAATACAGAACACCTCAACTGGCCCAGTACCTGAAACGGCTCTCAGCTCCACCTGAGGAAGACGGCGTACAGGATCCAGTACGTCTCTTTGAAGAGGTCTTCGGGAAGGTCGATGCGTTGGAGAAACGCTGGCACAGGATTGAAAAGACAGGGTGGCGAAGCAAACGCCACTAGAGGACTCGCTGTTCCCGCTGATGCCGGCCTCGACGGACCTTGGCCACGCGTGAGGTGACCGCTGCGCACTGCAAGCCGAAGAGCAGGCACATCCAGTTCAGATACACCCAGAAGAGAAACAGCGGAACAAGTCCAAGTGAACCTGCTGGCGATCCAACAACAGCATGCTCGACATAGATGCGGAATCCCCAATGCGCCAGATACAGGGCGATGGTCGCCACGAATGCACCTGGCGCGACGGCCCTCCACGCTAGTCGATTCGCAGGGATGAACAGATAGCCGATCGTGATCAAGCCCCAGATCAGCAGACAACTCAGAAGCTTCTCGAGGATGAACACGAACGTGGCATGTCCACCACCAAAATCAGCGATCTGTCCCGAACCCCACCTCAGAACCCAGAGCCCGGCAACCAGAAGAAGCGGCCCAAGAGACAGAACTGCAAGATACATCCCCCATCTTCGCCACCAGGAACGCCGCCTGCCTCGGCCGCTTACGGCACTGAAAGATGTCTCGATTTCACGAAAGAGATAGATCGCCGAGTACAGCAGGACAATCGTTCCGACGATCGTTATTCCAGAAGTGTCATAGTTCATGGCGCGATCAGCCATCTGCACAACCCATGACCCTGCTGTGAATGGTTGATCATCACCGTGCGACACTCCATTGGTGACACGATTGTCATTGACCTGTATGGCTTCCAACTGCAGATGAGAAACAAGTTCCTGTGTCGCCGAAACGACATCCGCACGCGAGACCACCAGCTGGAGTACGCCTGCAGCAATGACCATGATCGGAATCAGGGCAAACAGGAGACGATAGGTCAGTGCCGCCGCCATCATCTCCGCCCGATCTCTTCTCATCTGCCGACCAGCAACACGAACGACATCAACCATGAACTTGAGCAGACGTTCATGCCTGCTCAGTTCGTCAGTTGTCCGACGCATGAGCGATCGGAACCATCCTTCAATGGCTTTGATTCGACGTCGAATCACGTTGACAAGCTCCTGAACTTCAGAACAGAGTCAAGGCACTCTAGTACGAAGAGACCCAGACGAAAAAGACCGCCGTCGCAACCCAGCAGAATCCATTCAATGCCGCCCCAATCGTTGCCATGCGACAGCCCTTGGCCGAAGTCGTCAAGCCGATCATTCCAAGAATGAAACCGAAGATGGATGCAAGTCCAGCCGCCCCCATGATGATCATGATGATGAAGGCACCAATCTGGGAATCCGACATCGCTTCCGACCCGGTTAGTCCATGGCCAGTGAAATTCTGGCCCAGTACATTCAACCCCACGATGGGACTGATAATCTGGATCAACCAGAGCACGATCCCCATTCCAAGACTGATGGCGCCGAATCTCGACCGTCGATCTGACTGCAAATCCTGCATGTAGGCGACCTTCCCTGCTGCGATTCCTCTTGCACGAGCACTCCAAGTACAGTCGAGGAGGTTACGCTGTGCAATTGGCGCATGTAAGCGTCAATCTGATCAGTACCTCTTGGATGGTACCTGAGTTTGGAGCCATGAAGTGACGACAGGCTGGAACATCGAATCGCCAGAATCGGACGACCCGCAGGGAGGGAATCGCGGTGGACGCGAGCATGACTTTCGCGATGCCTCTCGAGGCGAACGACTGCAGAAGATTCTGGCCGCTGCAGGCATCGGCTCTCGTCGCAACTGTGAGAAGATCATTGCCGAGGGTGCGGTGCGAGTAAACGGGCATCTGGTTGCTGAACTGCCCGCCTGGGCAGACCCCAAGCACGACCGAATCACCGTCAACGGCCGAGCCATTCGACAGCCTTCAGCCCATGTCTATGTGATGCTGTTCAAGCCACGTGGAATCATCTGCACAAACGACGATCCAGAAGGACGCAGGCGTGCCATTGATCTAGTCAATCATCCATCACGCGCCCGCCTCTTCCCCGTTGGACGACTGGATCAGGAAAGCTCTGGACTGTTGCTGCTGACTGATGATGGTGAACTCGCCCAAAGATTGACGCACCCCTCCCACGAAGTGACAAGGACCTATGAAATCAGTGTGCGCGGTCATGTCGAGGAATCTGATCTGAACAGACTGAGACGAGGCATTTTCCTGTCTGATGGACGTCATTCCGCCAGACGTGCCTCCGCTGAGAAGTTGCAGGTGCTCCGCCGTGATCGAAGCAGAACCAATCTCAGACTGGTTCTCAGAGAAGGACGCAATCGTCAGGTTCGCCGAATGCTGGCAAGACTTGGTTTCCCGGTCAAACGCCTGCAACGAGTGGCGATGGGACCACTGAAACTACGTGACCTTCAGCCTGGGCAATGGCGGGATCTGACGCATTCAGAACTCAAGGCGCTTCAACGTCTGGCAATGCCTGATCGTCCGAAGTCTCGCTGAATCCTTCGGCCTCATCCCCCATCGGCACATCTTCTTCCCACTCATCCGTTGGACGAACCGTGAGTCGGATCGGACCTTCATCTTCCTGAAGGAAATCAACTCGTCGCGTGCGAATCAATTCCAAAGTGGCCAGAAACAGACCCACTCGATGAGAGGCATTGCGTCCAGCAAATACATCCTGCAAGGTCAATGGCTCGCCCTGACGACGAGAAAGTCGGTCCATCAGATCAGCCTGATGCAGCGAGATGGGCGTGTCATCAACCGCCACACGGTGATCTCCCATGGCATCAAAGTTGATCGCACTGGCGATCCGCTCGTAGGCCTCGGTGAGATCCATGACATGAACATCTTCAACATCAAGACCTACTTCTTCCTCTTGCTCCTGGAGGAGATCACTGTCAGCCTTGACTGCAATTCTTCTTGCAAACTCCACACGCCGGTCTTCAAGCCTTTCCGCAGCAAGCCTGACACGCTGGTATCTCAGCAGCTGTCGAATGAGATCCGACCGGGGATCGTCCGTCGATTCAGGGGCCGACTCATCGTCTTCGATCTCGGAATTCGAGACAGGCACAATTGACCTGGACTTGATTTCGACCAGCGTCGCCGCCATCACCAGAAACTCACCCGCCAACTCAACATCGATCGATTCGACCGACTGCAGCATGCCCAGATACTGCTCGGTGATCTCAGCAATTGGAATATCCTGAAGATCTACTTCCGAGCGTCGTACCAGAAACAACAACAGATCCAGCGGGCCCTCGAAGGACTCCAGCCGCACCTTGTATTCCTGCTGGCCCTGTTCCGACATCAAGATGACATTCGCTCCTGACAAACCAGTGACAAACTTGGCCTGAGCAGGCCACAGGATGGCCATGGCAGACGCCTCTGAGGCGATACAATGCACGTGCCCATCAGGGGAAGCGTCTCCCCCTGCGTCCGCCATCATACCCCTCTGCCAGAAGCCTGCCCATGACCCCACCTGCTGCATCACCGATCAGTGACGACTCGGCTTCAGGAACCCCTCGCCCGGGTGAGAGCGAAACGAGCTTCATTGCCGAGATTCTCCGAGGCGAAGCGGCTGCGATGGGCAATCTGGCCAAGGCCGTTGAGGAAGACCCGAACGAATCCAGGCACTGGCAGCAAGCCATCGACATGATCGCCGACTGCAAGGGCCATGTCGTGCTCACTGGAATGGGCAAATCAGGGCTCATTGGCGCGAAGATTTCCGCAACGCTCTCCAGCGTTGGTGTGCCTTCTCACGTCCTGCATCCAGCCGATGCGGTACATGGCGACCTTGGCGCAATCCGCCCTGAGGATGTCGTACTGTTGCTGAGCTACTCCGGCCGCACGGAAGAAGTCGTAAATCTTGCAACGATTCTTCGCGCAGACGGCGTCAAGAGATTGGCAATCACCGTTTCCCACGAAACCGATCTGGCGAGACTGTGTGACGCACATCTGGCCCTCGGACCACTCGAGGAAGTCTGCCCATTGAGCCTGGCACCCACGACTTCAACCACACTCACGCTGGCCTGTGGAGATGCACTGGCATTGAGTGTCGCCAGACGAAGAAGCTTCAAGGAATCAGACTTCCATCAACGCCATCCAGGCGGCTCGCTCGGCGATGGCCTTCGCCCCGTACGCGAACTGCTTCGATTCCGTGCAGGTACGAATCTGACCGTGCTGCCTGATTCGCTGACCGTAGGAGAAGCACTCGAACAGGCATGGCCGGATCAATCAAGCTCCGCCATCAGACACGCGGGCGCAATCATTCTGGCTGATTCAAATGGCCGACTCTCCGGGATCTTCACCGATGGCGACCTCAGAAGGCTGATCCTCAAGCAGGACAATCCTCTGCAAACACCTATCAAGGAGGTGATGACCTCGGACCCTCGACACCTTCTCGAGAACGACCGGCTCAATGATGCACGCCAGATGGTTGCCGAGTTTCGCATCGACGAAATACCTGTAGTGGATGACAACGGCCAGCCTGTGGGTCTGATCGACATCCAGGATCTGATGACGCTCCGCGTCACCGGCGACTCAATGTCCTGAAACCAACGCTTCAAGAGACACACTCATGTCAATCATCGTTGCGATACATCGTCACGGCCAGATCACCATGGCAGCCGACACGCTCACGTGCTTCGGCGATGGTGAAAAAGCACCTTCAGAGAACTGCCGGACCCGAAAGATCTTCCCTATCGGCAACGCCCACATCGGGGGGACGGGCTGGGCGGTGTATGACGACATCATTGATCACTGGATGCTCGAGCGAGAAGCACCACTTCTGGATAGCAGGTCCGCCGTGTTCACGTATTTTCTGGAACTCTGGAGAGGCATGCGGGACGGCTATCCGTTCGTCAATGATCAAGCCAATTCCAAGGACACCCCCTTCACGGACCTCGACTCGAGTTTTCTCGTGGCAAGTTCCGGCGGACTGTTCAAGGTCTCGAGTGATCTTGGTGTCACGGAGTTCAAGCAATATGCAGCCATCGGCTCCGGCTCGGAGTATGCCCTGGGAGCCATTGAAGCCCTGTGGGACCGAGTGGACGATGATCAGGACCTCGCCCGTGCGGCCGTCAGGGCCGCCTCAAGGCTCGATGTGCACTGTGGAGACGATGTCGACCTGATCCAGGTCTCCACGGCAGGCTAGAACGCTCGCACCCGCATACACTGCAACAGGATGGACCACGACACCGCAGCTCGAATTCGCCTCCTCTGCCTCGACGTTGATGGCGTCATGACCGATGGCCGTCTTCAGCTTGATGCAGACGGGCGTGAAGCCAAATCTTTTCATATTCATGATGGACTGGGCATCAAACTGTGGCAGGCCACGGGTCGCCAGGTTGCCGTGATCACAGGACGCTCATCAAAACCAGTTCGTGATCGCTGCCAGGAACTCGGCATCACCCTGCTCGCTGACGGCCAGGAAAAGAAATGGCCTGCATGGAACAACATCCTCGCCAAAGCAGGCGTCTCCGCTGAAGCCAGTGCCATGATTGGCGACGACCTTCCGGACCTCCCCCTCATTCAAGCTGCTGGTGTCGGAATTGCGGTAGCCAATGCCGTACCGGAAGTGAAAGACATGGCAGACCTCGTGACCACCCGTGCTGGTGGCGATGGTGCCATACGTGAAGCAATCCAGTTGATCCTGACGCAAACTGGCGAATGGAAATCGCTGGTTCAATCATTCACCTCAGACCTTGCCGAGGTCCCCCAATCATGAATTCAGACCGAAGCGAAAGACAAGTTCTGCTCAACTCCGGCGATTCCGCCCGTCGTGCAGGACGACGTCCCTGGAGATTGACATGGATCGGCCTTGGCTCTGGACTGGCCATCCTGATCACCGTCATCATGATTGATCAGTCGACCCCTGTGAACACAAGGGATGCTGAAGCACCGATCGTCGATCTCATTGGTCCCAGTGACCTCAGCTCCCAATCAACTGATTCGATCGCAGGCATGCTTGACCCAAGAATGGGACTCGAACTTCCGCGAGGCGGTTGGATTCAGGTGGCCAACGATGAAGGGCGGCTCGCCCAGCAATATCGGTGCGAGCATCTGGATCCACAACCAGCGGAACTGGACGCCTACTGGATCGCAATGGAGCAACCAGAGGTCGAGTTGTACATGAGCCAGAACCGGCTGGTGACACTCAGCGGGGAATCAGCACTTGCCTATGCCCCACACCGAGCACTTGAAGAAGGTCAGTTCAACGGAAACGTGCGAATTGCGATGTACGATCCCGTTGACGGAGAAGCGGCCGATCCTCGCGTCAACGAACCATCCATGGTCATTCGAACCCCTCGCGCGACGTTTGACAACTTTCTCGGCAAAATCACCTGCGATGGCCGTATTGAACTTGAAACCGCACGGGAAGAAATGGCTGGACGAGACCTCCAGATTCTTCTGAATGATCAGGACCAGCGAATCGAGTACCTCCAGATGGCCAAACTGGAGTATCTGATCATCCACTCCCCGAGACCACTGGAGACCGCACGCAATTCAAGGCGTATCCACATGGCCAGCTGGAAAGCGCCTGAGCGTGCTGAGCCCGAGGGATCACCGGAAACAGACTTCTACAAGCTGACACTTCACGGTGGCGTACAGATCCGCCAGGGTGATGGCCCTGTTGCCCGCACCGCGGTTGGCGATCAGATGCATGTCACGTTCTCACTCAAGAGTGAAGAGCTGAATACTTCGACCAATGCAGATCAGGCTCCACCTCCAGTCACCACCGCAAACCTCACCTTGCCCATGCTTGCTCCAGCGCTTGCCCTCGGAATCCCCCAGACAACCTCAGTCGATGACATACTGGTGAATTGCGGAGGCATGGTCACGATGTCCCCCCTGCTGAATCCCGAGGATCACCTTGAAGATCCACGAGATGCGCAACTTGATCTGGTTGGATCCCCCGTACTGATTGAAGATCCGGATCGGCGGCTTCGAATCAGCTGTCCAGTCGTTCAGTACCACACGATGGCCAGACGATTCGATCTTCTGGGCGACGACACCATGGGTGTCGACCTGCTGACGGATCGCTTTCAGGCCAGTGGCACCTGGATGTGGGCGAGTCCGGAAAATGGCAAGGCAGGCTTCATCAACCCCGGCACGATCGAAGTAGTCGAAAATTCACCTCTGGCGATGGCCGTAACGGCGGATGGAACTACTTCTCCCACAGGTACTGCCGCAGACTCTCTTCTCCAGAAAGTCGAACCCTCTGCTGTTGAATTGAAACTGACCTGGCAAGGTGGCGTCGACATCGAATTCGATCCAGACAACCCAAATG
Source organism: Phycisphaerae bacterium (assembly GCA_002717655.1). Classification (GTDB taxonomy): domain Bacteria; phylum Planctomycetota; class Phycisphaerae; order Phycisphaerales; family SM1A02; genus UBA1668. The sequence goes on from PBAY01000024.1 coordinate 29,232, forward strand.
ATCCTGCCTCGGGCGCGAACGGAGATCCTGCCTTGAGATCAATCCTGTTCCGGGATGAGGTGGCCGTTGATGCGCAGGATGGCACCATTGAATGTGGCTCACTCAAGATGCAGTTCACTCGATCGGCTGATGGTCAATCAGAACCAGAACGCATGGTTGCACTCGAAGATGTCCGTGCACGCAATGACGACCAGACACTCTGGACTGATCAATTGATCGTCACCATGGAATCAGCTCCAGCCACACAAGAAGCCCCCCCTGCCGCCTCCGACGATCTGCTCGGTGGGAAAGTCAATGTGAAGGACTTCCTCGCCACAGGCGATGTACAGGTGCTTCTGGCAGACGGTGGCCGGGCCTTTGCTGATCGACTCGAAGGCGATGCCCGACAGGAAGTGGCGATACTCACCGGTGACAACGTGACGGTCGCCCGCAAGGAGATGTTGATCGATCATGGGACCCGACTCGTGATCTCCAGACTCGAAGGAACTGCCAAATGGGCCGGGCCTGGGCAGGCACGTCTGCTCCGCAAGGCACTTGATGTCTCCGCTGACAGAAGAATCACTCGCCCAGCTGTTCCAGCTGCCTCACCAGCAGGATCGGAAAACCAGGCAAGAGGTGGAACCAAAGGGAACGGCCCCGTGACCATGAGGGCACGCTGGAACGACGAGATGGTCTATGACAGCAGATTCAATGAAGGCGCTGGATCCATCAACCTGAAAGGTGACGTCGCCGTCATCGCCGATGGAAGCCCTCTTGAACGCAGCACCATGGACGGTGCAGCATTGACTCTCCAATTCGCCTTTGCACCAGAATCCATACCGTCCACAGGCTCTCGATCGACTGCTGATCCCTTGGACATCTCTGGGATTGAAGGAGACTCCCGTGTCCTGGAAAAACTGATTGCCAAGGGCGATGCCCGGCTTGAACATCGAGAATGGATCGAGCCGGACAGAAGCGACCTTCCTCGCGTCTTCTACATTGCAGCCAAGCACATCACCTGGGATGACCTGCAGGTCCGAGCCGAAGTAATCGGCGACGGCAACCTTGTCCTTCGTGAACCCGCGACTACAGAAGCTGCAACCGCGAGTGCGGGACCATTCTCCGGACCTGGCACCTCTCGTTTCGTGTGGACGAACCGGCTGAAAATGAAACGTCAACCAAGCAACCGATTCGAGATCGAGATGGTCGGTGATGTCGAAGGCCTCTACCGCGGTGCAACCGACGATGACATCGCCACCATTACAGCCCAACGTGTCGATGCACTTACCAAACGATCACGTGAATCGAAATCATCAAGCACAACCAATCCGCTTGACTTCGAAGGCGACATGGAAATTGAAAAGCTTCGAGCCGAAGGTCAGGTATATCTGGCAACACGAAGCCGTCGTGCTGACGCGAACATCGTCGACTATGACACACGGACGCAGATCGCCACGCTCATTGCAAGAGAAGGACGAAAGGTAAGCGTCGTAACGGAAGGTTCTCCGTTGCCGGTCAAGGCGACGAAGATGATCTGGAACATGGATCCAAATGTCGATTCAATCCAGCTGGTGGAACCAAGCGGCACCGGGATTCGCTAGCCAATCCGTCTTGTTGAAACTGTTTCTCAAAATGAAGCTGAAATCACGCCGCATTCACAGGAAGTTGCGGCGCATTCGCAACTACTGTTGAGACAAAATCTCAAGTAGCAGAACTTGCGATATTCATATTGCAGAGCCGAACTTTGAGACTATTTTTTGTATGCAATCGCAGCATGTCTGCAACGATTCAGTTTCTGTTTCTGGAGATACACCATGTCACACAACAATGAAGGTCACTGTGGATCCTGTGCACATTTCGGCGACGGCATCCCATCCGAACAACTGGTGCAGATTCGAATCAACAGTCAAGACTCTGGAGTAGTCGGCGGCTGCGATCACCCCGAGAACTCAAGCCATCATCTGATGGTCAGCCCGATCAGCAGCTGTGACCGATACACTCCTGCAGAAGCCGCCTGATCACATCGACCCAGAAGATTCACACTACGCGTCGTCGCGATTGACGACCGTGTAGTTCTCTCGTTCTCCGCGACCGCGTAGCGGGTAATCCTTGCGAAGAGGATGTGCCGGAAAGTCTTTCCATGTGAGGATGCGACGAAGGTCCGGATGATTCCGGAATTGGATTCCGAACATGTCGTAGACTTCTCGCTCACGCCACTCGGCACCTTCCCAGAGATCACAGACGCTGTCGACTTCCAGCGATGGATCAGGCTCGGTACCACTGGTATCGATGCTCGGATCAAGATAGGTCTTGACCAGAAGCAGCAGATTGTTGGTCAAGCTCCTGAGGATCCAGATCACACCGAATCGGCCAGGAGTAGCTGCTGGGTAATCCAGATAGTCAGCTCCCGCCACGTCTGATAGAAGCTTGTAGTCACATTCCGGATCATCACGAAGAAATCTGAGGATCTCATGAGCATCCTGAGGCTCAACAATCAACGATGCCTGGCCACGAAACTCGGTGGCACGCAGTCGACGATCGCCAAAGTTGTCCTTGACCCGCTTCAGGGATGGGTGATCCGGGATTGGGTTACTCACGCTGCTGCTCCAGAATGACCTGCGACTCGGTTGAGGCTGAAATCATATTGCAATCGAAGAGCCCCGACGGCACAAGCCCTCAATTTGAATCAGATCATATTTGGCCATAACCAGCCTCGAGCAGACTCCAAATCGAGTGAATGAACGATCACTGGAGTCTCCAGAGGTACAAATCGGTCAATCAACTGACCCATCGTGACCCCAGGCAGCAACCCCTGTCCAGCCGAATGGCATGCCATTCCATCGTCCCCTTCCACAAGATCCTCAATGATCACGACCGATGCCCTAGGCCCCAGATAATCAAACATCCGCTCCAGGTGCTCATCCAGATTCGACATCATCGCCGGGACCAGCATGGAGGCGGGCGTCAACGCCACACCTACTTCCAACCCCAATCTTTGAGATCGGTCCAGCCAACCCAGACAGGCAGGCGCATCAGCAAGAACATGATCATGATGGCCTCTCATCGCCAGAACACCTGGCTGTGGATCAAGTGACTTAATCGTCTCGGTCAAAGTCTCCCAGGATTGAGCCCCCCAGGGTATCTCAGCTTGACTTGGACCAGAGAATGCCACCGTCAGGCCTTCCACACAGGACCCCTGCTGAAGTCCAGTGACTGGGCAGTCGAAGTCCAGCAGGTTGAACGCCATCAGACCTTCTTCAAAGGAACCTGTAGCCCAGCCAGGCGTCTCCTGCCCGCCTGTCACCATCAGGATTCGATCCGGATCAAATGACATCAGACCCCCCGTGTCTGTGGATCCCAGATGAACTTGTGCAACTGAAGCTGGAATCTGATCTGAAGCCGATCCTCGAGAATCCACGCCGCAAGCTCGCTGGGGTCCAGCGCCCGGCATCCCTTGATATCCCGACCTTTGGCCTGCTCGAACACCGGCGAAACCAGAACACAGGCCACTCGTTGAATCAATTGATGCTTGTCCAGAATCTGTTTCATCCAGTCATAGTCAGCACGATCCGTAATGACGAATTTGATCTCATCGTCTGGACGCAGATGATCCAGATTCCCCCAGAGGATCCGGTCTGATTCGCCACTACCAGGTGTCTTGAGATCCAGAATCCGTATGACCCGCGGGTCACATGCAGAAATATCATGAGCCCCCGCTGTCTCGATGATGACCGTGAAACCCAGATCACAGAGCCGGCTCATGAGCGGATGAACCCCAGGCTGGATCAGCGGCTCACCTCCGGTAACTTCCACCAGCGGACAGCCGATTTCCTCCACCTGAGCCACCAGCTCATCGATGGAACGGCCTTCACCCTCCCGAAAGGCATATTCCGTATCACAATAATGGCACCTCAGGGGGCAGCCCCGAAGGCGGATAAATACGCAGGGCAACCCCGCCCGGGTAGATTCACCCTGGACGCTGTGGAAGACCTCATTGATCTGAAGACGGCTTGTACTCACAAGATGATGATAACGGCTCGCAAATCCCCGTTTTGGCGGCTATCCTCTTGGCCCTTCCCCGATCTGCGCGAGTGGCGGAATTGGCAGACGCGCCAGCTTGAGGTGCTGGTGGGAGTAAAATCCCGTGGAGGTTCGAGTCCTCTCTCGCGCATTTGATTCAAACCGGCCCTTCTGGGCCGGTTTGTCATTGGAGGACGGGTTTCAGCGGCCTCGCTCCATGTCACGCTGAGCATCTCGAGCCTTGATGGCCTGACGCTTGTCATATTGCTTCTTGCCTGTTCCAAGCCCGACAAGCATCTTGATCCGACCATCCACGAAATAGACCTTGAGTGGAACGATGGTCCGCCCCTTCTCTCGCGTCCAATTTGCCCATTTCTTGATTTCACGCTTATGAGCAAGAAGAACACGCTCACGTGTTGGAACATGCTGGGTTGCCGCTCCTGCTGGCGGATACTCCGCGATGTGAACACCCAGAAGAATCAATCCAGGTGGCTCAGCAACAGCCTGAACATAGCCTTCACCAAGACTGATCTGTCCCTGTCGGACGGATTTGACTTCGGTTCCCGTCAACTTGATGCCACACTCAAGCGTCTCGCTGATGAGATAGTCATGGCGAGCCTTCCTGTTCTGGATGACTGGCTCGGCTGACTTGTTTGACTTTGACTTCTTGGCTGCCATAGGTTTTCGCCTCATTTGCCATTGTCACCGGTGCTACCAATAGATGCCAGCACACTCTTTCATGACTCGCAAACATCACATCCGATGGATCAGCAGGAGGCAACCAACACATGGGATTTCGTTCCAAATTGACCCTCGTCGGACTGCTGGCAGTGACAGGACTGGCCGGAGCCATGATTCTGGGTCAACTGGACTTCATCATCCCTCAACTCGATTGGTTCAGCCACTTTCCTGCCGGATACCTGCTGTGCGCACTGATCCTCATGACCCTTCTGGCTGGCCTCAGATGCTGGCCAGGGGCTTCCGTCGCGGCCTTGCTGGTTCTGGCCTCGCTTCTCCTGCTCACGATTCCCTACCGAGGCCTTGAGACTGCTGAAGAAGCAAATCTGACGGTGGCGTGTGCCAATGTCCTCTGCCGCAACGACCAGAATGACGCCATTGCCGCTGCACTGCCCGATGCTGACATCATCGCTTTACTGGAGCCCACACCTGACTGGGCCGACACACTCGAAAAACTGAGAGATAGATGGCCCTATCAATGGACTGAGTTTCGGACGAATCCCTTCGGTATGGCCGTGCTGAGTCGTCATCCGGTCGTTGACGCACGATGGATGTCGCTGATACCCGGCGCCATGCCCGCGATGTATCTGGAACTGGAGGTCAATGGACGGACGATCAGCATGCTGGCGATCCATGCCATGTCTCCACAGTCTTTCGGAATGCTTCGAATGCGTGACGAACAGTTCCTGACGCTTGCAAATCAACTCGAATCATTCTCTCCGGACACGATCCTTCTAGGCGACTTCAATGCCACCATCTGGTCATCTGCGCTGCGGAAGCTGATGAACACAACCGGCCTGAGACTGACTGAAACCGGAACCGATCTGATTGGCTCGGCAACAGGTACATGGCCAACGTTTCTGCCTGCGTTTGTCCGCATCCCGATTGACCACTGCCTGGTACGTGGCGACATCCTGCCGGTCAGAACCGAGATCTTTGATATTCCCGGAGCCGATCATCTAGGACTGATGACCGGCCTGTCCATCGGAAACGAATGAGCCCTCAGGCCACTCGTCCCACGGTGTGTCCCGCCATCGTCTTCACCATCACCTGCTGCCCACTGGTCTTGGCGGCATACATCGCTTCATCAGCATGACGAACAAGGTCCTCTGCTGTCTGTGGAGCTGAAAGATCTCGATGCCCGACCCCGATACTGATACCCGGGCAGGAACTTCCTAGATTCAATCGACTCATGCGGTCATGGAAGACATCGACGATTCGAGCAGCCACACGACACGCTGCATCAAGATCGGTATGAGGAAGAAGAACACAGAATTCATCTCCTCCGAAGCGGGCCGCCACATCGATCTCCCGGCAGGCGAAACGCAGCATGTCCCCGACAGCCTTGAGTACTTCATCTCCCTGTTGATGCCCGAGGGTGTCATTGAGCCGCTTGAACCCGTCGAGATCGATCATCATGAAACCAACGGAAAGGTTGTGACGCTGGGCCTCCGCCCAACGGCCCTCAAGCATGAGATTCAACCAACGCCGGTTGACCAGGCCCGTCAACTCATCCGTCCTGGCGGTGACTTCAAGCTGTCGGATGGATCGCTCAAGTTTTCGGTTGGTGACCGCAAGTTCCGACATGGATCGAGACAGACTTTCCTGCAGCTGCTCATTCTCACGGCGCAGGACACGGTGAGCTATGGCCTTTTCAATGGCAAGAGGAACCGTGACCATCTCATGTCCCGTGACAAGAAGAAACTCTACGGCGCCGCATCGCACTGCTTCAGCAGCCAGATCGACGTCAGCGGTCTGTCCCATGACGATGACAGGCATGTCAGGTACCGTACCCCGCACATAGGCCAGCACATCGATGGCTGTTGCATCAGGAAGTGACGCCGCGGTGAAGATCACATCGAACTTGTGTATGGAGACACTGTGAAGAAGAGACAACGTCTTCACGATCTCACAGTCAGCAAGACTCGGGGCATCCTGAGAAGTTTCATCATTCAGCTTCAAGGCAAGGCCATCGGCATCATCAGCAAATCGTGCGGCAACAAGGGCCGAGACGATTTCTCTGGCCAGCGATTCATCTTCACAGGCCACCAGCACCCTTGGACGAGATGAAGTACCGGGAAACTCCGGCAGGAGTAGTCCTTCAGGATCTGGAAACTGGTCAGGTATCACCGGGTCACGCCTCCGCATGGGAATTACCGAACGGGTCTTCCGCCTCGCGTAGTGTCAATTTCCCAGATGCCTGATGCGCTCGGGCTGATTTGATTCCAGTTGAAATTAGCCCGACCGAAACCTCACAGACGGATCAGATGGAACCATCACACCCCGTCAGGCGCATGGAAACGGGCCAGTGCCTCATGGGCCTCCTGAGGATCACAGGTCACCAGACCCGGGATTGCCGCCAGGAGAGTCTGCCCGGCATGAGCATCTCGATGGCCATCCAGACACTCCAGTACCAGGCCGGCAATCTCATCAGGATGCATCGTCTTGTTCTGAGGCAACATGGACTCATCGACAATGGTCCTGAGCATCTCCGTCTCGACCGCTCCCGGCGCAATGGAGAAGGCACGCACACCGGACTCCGATGCCTCGACATGAATCGCTCTTGTGAAACCATCAAGCGCCGACTTGGATACGCCATAGGCACCGTTGCCTGGAAATGGCATCAGTACCGCCAGAGAAGACAGGTTGACCACGCAGCCTCTGGCCTTGACCAAGGACGACCAGGCCGCTTTGACAAGCCTCACAGGACCTCTGAGGTTCACCTGAAGCACATGATCGAGCTCATCCTCATCCCATTCCGGAAATGACACCGGCCAGGTCCTGCCTGCATTGTTGATGACTGCATCGATCCGACCTTCAATCGACATCGCCGCATCCACAACACGATCTTCTTCTCCAGCCATGGCCAGATCCGCCACGACGGTAACGACCTTCCCGGGCTGAGCTTCACAGGATCGAGCCGTTTCAAGCAAGGCCGACTCTCGACGACCGCAGATTACGACATGGTCACCTCGAGCAGCCAGTAACTGGACGATTGCCTGCCCAATTCCACTTCCACCACCGGAAACAATCATTGTGCGCGGAGCCGCGGTGTCCATTTCGCCATCCCTTCAAAGAATTGGAATCAACCGAGCAAGCGAACCAGATCATTGTAGGTCACCATGATGAATACGCTTCCAATCAATAGCAGACCAAAGATCGCAGCCGCATTCTGAAATCCCGGTGAAGGCGGACGTCCTTTGATCTTCTCATAGACGAGATTGAGAAACAGGCCGCCATCGACAATGGGCAAGGGAAGGAAATTCACCACCGCCAGGTTGACACTGATCAACGCCAGGAAGAACAGGAGATAGGTGAAGCCACGGTCAATGACCTTGGTCCCGATATGCACGATTCCCACCGGCCCCTGCAACTGCTCGACACTCACACTGCCACGTGCGACTCGATCAAGTGTGAGATAGGTCATCGTGATGAGATTGAAGGTCTCACTCAAACCCATCGAAATCGCCGTGATGGGATTTCCTCCGGAATTCCGTGTCGTATAGATCGGATCAAATGGCAATTCCATGGCATAGGCCATCTCCAGCGGAAGCCCGCAGGAGATGTCCGCCAACGAAAGCGTGATGCTGCGTTGCTCACGACCAGGTGTCGGGTTCTCCACACTCAGTTGTACCTGCTCGCCTTCAGCCTCCATGATCTGTCGATACAGTTCCTGCCAGTCATTCACTGGATGGCCATTGACCGACAGGATCCGAGAGCCGCCCATGATCCCCGCCTGAGACAATGGCGCTGGAACGGCCTCAAGTGACCCCTGATTGTCCGCATCACATTCAAGCGTCGGCATCGGCTCGGCCACTCTCATGATGTCCCATGCCGGCACGATTGAAACATTGAGCAAGGCTCGAGGCTCGAAGAGGCCCTGTTCAACCACCTGAGCCTTCAGTGATACGAACTCACCACTTCTGATGACGGTCAGATCGATCTCCCCTGCACCGCGTTCAGCAATAGCCTTGCGGAATCCTGACATTCGTGGTGCCTGAGCATCACCAATCCTGAGAACGACATCACCTGCCTTGAGAATGCCTTCGTTCGGGCTTCCCTTACGCACCTCACTGATCTTGACCAGTGGTACCAGACCCAGCAATCCAGGCTGAGACTCAGCGCCCGCGGGTGCTCTCATCACCGGCCAAACTGGTTGCGCGGACAGTTCAATGTCCACCTCGCCATCCTGCCCACTCCAGCGAGTCGATACCGGTACACCTTCACTGGCGGTCACCAGCGACTGGAATTGATCAACTGAAGAAACAGATGTTCCATCAACTCCAATGATCTTCATTCCAGGGCGAAGGCCGGCTTCCCAGAGGCCATCTCGACTCAGATAGGACTTGATGGCCTCATAGGCGTCTTCATTGTCACCCCCAGCAAGCGTGGTGGATGTCGCAGGGAGAATCCCGACACTGAGCAGACCGGAAGCCTCACTCTTTTCGGGCATCATCTCGAAGGTCAACGGAGCATCCGAGCCTTCACGCACCACCTGTATCTCAAGTGGTTCATCAGGCCGAGCCATGGCTACACCGATCTGAGCGTCGATGAAGGTCTCAACCGGATCCTGGCCGAGGGTCACGATTCGGTCGCCATCACGCAGACCGACGAGTCCCTCAGCATCCCCAGTTCCAGCTGCAAGCGATGCAGGCATTCCCGGCACGACCGTACCGATGACAGGCGCTTCAAAACGGACGCCGATTGAAAAGGCAATGACGAAAAGAATGGCAGCGAAGATCAGGTTCATGATCACACCGGCACTCACAACGATCATTCTCTTCCAGACTGGTGTGCTGTTGAAGCTCCGCTCGCTGGAATCTCGAGAAGCCGGAGCAAGATCATCCTGCCCCAGCATTCGAACGAAGCCTCCGAGAGGAAGCCAGCGAATCGAGTATTCGGTTTCACCGATACCCAGACGCCTGAGTTCTTCATCATCAAGTTCACGCGGACCTCGTCCGGTTCGTTCCTTCAATCTTCGATTTCCAGAACCAAGCGTAAAACCAATACCCTTTCTCCATGCCACGATGGGATGACCAAAGCCGATTGCAAATGCTTCGGTACGTATGCCAGCCCACTTGGCGGCCATGAAATGGCCAAGCTCATGTACGAAGATGAGCAGGCCGAAACCAATGATGAAGATCAGAATATTGAAACCGTCAGTCAGAATATCCATCAGCTGCGCTCGCTTGAGTCATGACTGCTGGCAGTCATGCAGGCCTCTTGAGACGAAATCACATCACGAACAAATGCACGGGCAGCCTGATCAGCAGCCATGATTTCCTCCAGCGAATTGACCTCAGCTGGCGGGATGGAGTCAAGGGCATGGGAAACCAGCTCCACAATCTGGCCAAAACGAATTCTTTCGGCCAGGAAGGCTTCAACGGCAACTTCATTCGCCGCATTGAATACCGCGCCGGCGTTCCCGCCTCGTCGTATGACCTTCAGCGCAAGCTGAACTGCTGGGAAGGCAACATGATCCAGCTGTTCAAACACAAGCGAACTCATGGCGAGCCAGTCCACTCGAGCAGAACAACCTTCGACTCGTTCCGGCCAGGTCATGGCACACTGAATCGGGGTCTTCATGTCCGGAGGTCCAAGCTGAGCAAGGACGGAACCATCCATGTATTCGACAAAGCTGTGGACAATGGACTGAGGATGAACGATGACATCAATCTTCTCTGCCGGAAGATCGAACAACCAATGCGCCTCGATGACTTCGAGCGCCTTGTTCATCATTGAAGCAGAGTCAATGGTGATCTTGGGCCCCATGGACCAGGTCGGATGAGCCAGTGCTTCTGCAGGCGTCGCAGCAGCGACCTTTTCAGGCTCCATCCCCCTGAATGGACCGCCAGAAGCCGTGATTACCAGCCGACGTATCTCAGATGGATGTGCTTCCCCATGAAGGCATTGAAAGATAGCCGAATGCTCGGAATCAACAGGCAGAAGCTTCACACCCATTGCAGCCACGCGTGGCATGACGATGGAACCTGCTGCAACAAGCGTCTCCTTGTTTGCCAGTGCGACATCACACCCAGCATCAATGGCCGCCAGCACAGCATCAATTCCGGCTGAACCAACAACTGCAGCGATGACAAGATCACCAGGCTGTGCAATGGATTCAACCAGTTCTCTGGCAGCATCTGGACCGACACGCAGCGTTCGTGCACCCGCCTCGCCACGATCGACTTCAGGATCAGCGACAGCCAGATCATGAACATCGAATTCATCCGCCTGCGCCAGAAGCCTGGCTATCCTGCTTCCTGTAGCAAGACCAACCAGACTGAAATCCGGCCCATCGAGCCCCTGCAGATGTCGCACGACCTCAATGGTGCTTTCACCTATGGAACCGGTTGAACCAAGCAGGATGACTCGCCTTGGCTGAGGCATCAGTCACGCTCCTCCTTGCGACTTCCTGCTTCAGCTGCGGTCAGTCCACGACGAGATCCATACAGCCGGCGGCGAGGCTTTGGCTTGGGCTCGACATCTGCTGCAGCAGCCTTCGCCTCAGAGGCTGAAGATTTGGCAGCCACTTTCTTCTTCGAAGCTGTGGACCGGCTACGGCTTTTCTTTTTACTGCCTCCTGAGCTGCTGCCGGAAGAATCTTCTGAATCCTTGCTGGCAGACTTTGATTCGGTTTCGGAAGTCGACTTGGAACCGCCTCGACGACGACGGCGACGCTTCTTCGCCGGCCTGGCTTCTTCGTTGCCTTCATCAGTCGATGATTCACTTGATTCGACAACAGCATCGCCAGTAGTCTTCTTTCCAGACCTTCGCCTTCGACTTCGTCGCTTGCGCTTTGGAGTGGCTTCCTCCTCGCTGGAAGCCTCATCCTGCACATCACTCGATTCCGATTCCACCTTCTCCGGATCCTCCGCCGAATCGGCTGCTGATTCAGCACCAGCACCTCTTCCGCGACGGCCCCGACCACCACGTCTGCGACGACGTCTCTTTCGGGTACCGCCGCCTCCTTCCTGATCCTCAGCTTCAGATTCAGCATCAGCCTTGAACCAGGACGCAATGATCAATGCCTGCTCCGGATCAACCATGGACATGTGGCTCTTGATGTCCACCCCACCACGGTCCGACTCCTTCAGATCCTTGAAGTGATCAAGGATCTGCTTTGCTGTCATTCCAAGACTCTTGGCCAAGGTATAGAGGCGGACTGGCTTGGCATCTGGATCAGGCTTCTTTGCAGACGACTTCTTTGAACGGGAGCGGGAAGCTTTCTTGGCTCTGGCCTCCTGCCTGGCCTCCTCGGCTTCCTCTCTGTCAATCTCCTCCAGCTCCTTCGCCAGTTCGCCAGAAAGTGCAATGGCTGTCGCATCTGCCGCAGGAGTTGAATTCCTGCGACGACGACGACGACGGCGGCCTGCAGGAGCCTCCGCATCGAGATCCTCAGGATCCTGCTCAATCTCTTCAAGGGTCGGTGGCTTGTGATTGGACAATTTGTCCAGATCGATATCCGAACCAGTACGGTCATAGGCGTAGTAGTCGACCCGATCAACTGCAATCGCCTCACTGACCCGGACATCCAGATTCTTCTGGAGGCGTTCTTCAATTGCGTTGAGATGTCGACGTCTTGTCGAAAGCAGAACGGAAGCAACCTTCGATGAAACGACTATTTCAACACGAGTGATGTCCTCATGATGCAGGAGATAGCCGACATGACGAACGATGTCGGCAGCCACCATGTCCGCTGACATGATTTCACCCTGACCTCGACATGATGGACACTCGACATAACTGCCACTTCGAAGATCCGCACGCATCCGCTGCCGAGTCATCTCGAGAATACCGAACTCACTGATCTTGAGAATCGTCGATCGAGCACGATCACGCTTGAGATTCTCGGTATAGCGGTCCTCGACTGCACGACGGTGCTTCGACTGCCGCATGTCGATCAAGTCATGAATCACCAGGCCGCCAAGATCACGAAGCCGCAACTGACGGCAGATCTCATCCGCTGCTTCCATGTTCGTCTGGAACGCGTTTGTCTCGCTGTCTCTCGCACTTCTGCTTCGACCTGAATTGACATCGATCGCCACCAACGCCTCAGTTGACTCGATCACCAGACGACCTCCGCTCGGGAGCGGAACTTCTCTGGATCGAATCAGCTCGATCTGACGCTCAACGTCATAGGCATGGAAGATGGGCAATGCCCTTCGATACTGGATGATCTTCGGTGCAGATCTTGGAGCAATGACCTTGAGAAATGCGGAGCATCGCTCGAAAGCCGAATCGGAGTCGACCACGATCGCCTTGATCGAAGGACGAAGCACGTCACGAATCGTCCGGATCAGGACATCTGATTCGGTGTACAGCTCACAGGGCGTACCGACCTTCTCGCCTCGCTTCTCCATCACTTTCCAGAGTCTGGTCAGATAGGCAACATCCCGCTTGAGCTCCGCCTTGCTCTTGCCCATTCCTGCGGTACGCAGAATGAAACCAAAGTCCTCGGGCAGATCGAGCGTATCGAGAATCTTCCGCATTTCACGGCGTTCTTCTTCATCTTCGACTCGTCGTGTGACGCCAACACGATCCATATTTGGCATCATCACCATCATTCTTCCCGGGATCGAGATGTAGCTGGTGACCGTCGGCCCCTTTGTTCCAATACCTTCCTTCAGGACCTGGACCAGAATCTCATCACCACGAGTCAAGGCCTCCTGAATCGGAGGCCGATCACGGCGAGCAGTCTTGCGGCCAACCTTCTCCTTGCTTTCTCCTTTGGAGAAGTAACGCGGATGAAGATCTGAAATGTGAAGAAACCCACGTTGCGCATGGCCAAAGTCAACGAACGCCGCCTGAATAGCGGGCTCGATGTTGGTCACTCGACCACGATAGACATTGCCTACCGAAGAGGCCGTAGCGGCACGCTCAACAAACAGTTCCTCAAGATGCCCGTCTTCGAGAATCGCAATGCGAGTCTCCTCTCCGGGCACGTCGTTGACGAGCATCAGCTCCTGTGGCTGCTTCGTCGTTTTTCTGGATGCCACCGGGGCACCCCTTTCTCAGTTCCCACACGAATGGCCGCGGCCATGCCGCCCACCGGTGTCTACGGTGATCTCCAATCAACTCCGAAGAGCAATCAGGATCCCGGACTCTTGGGTGAGGGGCCAGGCCCCCTCCCGTCGTTGGGTGGCCCTTGGATTGGTTCATCTCGGGCGCCTCGTTTCCTACTCCAGTGGGAGTGATCGAGGCTTCAACTCAAGACTTCAAACCAGGGCCATGTTTTTCGTTCAACCGGAGGCCTCAATCGGCGTTCCATCCGCCGTCAGCTTCCGGCAATACTCGTCGTGTTTCCTCACGAAGGACCCTCAGGATCCTTCGGTGGCTTTCGAACGCCCCCACCTTTCTTGCCAGCCGCTCGCATTCTTCCAGCGTGACACGCCGAATCACCTGCTTGACCCGTGGGATCTGGGCTGGCACGAGCGAGAGGGATCTCAAGCCCAAGCCAATCAATAGCATAGTGTACGTTATATCGCCCGCGATTTCGCCACAAAGGCTGGTATCGACCCCCCTCCGCTTGCCTGCCCTGATCACGTTCTTCACAAGGCGGATAACTGCCGGATTTGACGCAGAATAGAGGTTGGCGACCCGCTCATTACTCCGATCGACCGCCACGGTGTACTGAATCAGGTCATTGGTCCCGATGGAGAAAAAATCCACTTCACGGCTGAATGTGGAGGCCATGAGGGCCGCACTGGGCACCTCGATCATCATTCCGATCGGAATATCAGACGGAACATCAACCCCTTCCTGACGAAGATCATCGGCCACATCCGAGAGGATCATTCTGGCCTGCTTCAACTCCGTCATGGTCGTGATCAACGGGAACATGATCCGCAGCGGACCGACTGCAGCAGCACGAAGAATCGCTCTCAACTGTCGACGGAACATGGGCAGATGCTGAAGGCTGTACCGGATACTCCGCAAACCCAGGAATGGATTTCGTTCGGGCTCGAGGGCCTGCTGCTGGGTGTGCTTGTCAGCACCAAGATCCAGGGTCCTGATGGTCAAGGTTCGTCCCCCCAGCAATTCAAGCGACTGAACGTACTGCTCGTAGAGCTCTTCTTCCGTTGGCTCATCTTCACTGATCAGGTAAAGGAACTCGGTGCGATAGAGCCCGACTCCCTCTCCCCCATACTTCAGGAGCTGCTCGACCTCGTGAGGAAACTCGATGTTTCCGAGCAAGGTGATCTTCGTACCGTCCCTGGTGATCGCTTCGGCGCCGACATCCTGACCGGTTTCGGTCAGGAACTGCTCAAGACGCTTCTTCGCCTTGCGGAAGACCTCAAGTGTCTCTTCATCAGGATCAATGATGATCTGGCCATCACGGACATCAAGAATGATGAGATCGCCATCATTGACATGCTCCGTGATCGCGTGGCAACCAACAACAACTGGAATCCCCAATGCTGCAGCCATGATCGAGGTGTGGTCCGTTCGACCACCTGCATCCGTGGCCAGACCGACGACCTGACTGATTCCAAGAGAAGCGGCCTGCGTAGGCGTCAACTCGTGAGCAATCAACACAACCTGTTCCTCAAGCCGAGACAAACGCTCCTGCGAACGGCCCATCAGATGATCGAGGATCCGTCGTTCAAGATCGAGGACATCTCGAGCCTTGTCTCTGAAGACCTGAGATCCCATCGCATTGAACTGATCGATCATGCGACTGAAGGATGAGGCCACGGCAAAGTCAGCATTCGTTCCGGCGTTGCCGATCTTGTCCCGGATGGGATCGAGCAAGGTGGGATCCTGAAGGAGTCCCAGATGGAATTCGAAGATCTTGGCCGCTTCCTTGCTCAGATCTCTTGCGGCACGATCTCGATCGGCCGCAAGATCATCCATGGCCGCCTGGAGTGCCTGCTCAAATCGCTCCAGCTCACCCGCTCGCTCCTCTGGAACGACGATGTGATGTGGAACGCGCTGCCGAAACTGCTCGAGAACGAACGCGCTAGCGATCTCGATGCCTGGAGCAACCGCGATTCCCTGGATGGTCTTCATAGGTGGATTAAGCATGCCCCGAGGGGCCAGTCCTCAGGAACGACCAGTATAGGGATATCACAGCCCGGTGAATCTGAAGCCCCAAGTTCCTTCCATGGCAGGAACTTAGGACGGTGCGGGGGCACCTGTTCCGGACATTGGCTCAGGAGAAGAATCATCCTGCTTCTCGCTGGGCTTGTCAGTCCGGCGTTTCCCGAACCAGAGGAAATGCGATGCTCCTCGGATGTCATCGAGAATCATGATCATGCAAGGCAGGAGGAGAAGAATCAACATGGTCGCACCCATCAGCCCGAAGGCGATGGCGATGGCCATGGGAACCAGGAACTTGGCCTGGAAGGACTGCTCAAGCATCAACGGCGTAAGCCCCAGCACGGTGGTGATGGTGGTCAGAAGGATGGGTCTCAGCCGTTTGCCACCAGCACTGACAAGCGCGTCATGGATCGACAGCCCTGCCCTGCGTTCGGCCAGGTAGAAGTCGACCAGAATGAGAGAGTCATTGACGACGATTCCACTGAGTGCGACAAAGCCGATGATGCTCAGGAAGGTCATCTCATATCCCATGAGGAAATGACCCCAGACCACTCCGATGAGCCCGAAGGGGATGGCAGCCATCACGGTCAACGGCAGACCATAGCTGCTGAACAACCAGGCGAGGATGAGATAGATCAAGAGCACGGAAGTCATGAAGCCAATGGGCAGACTTGAGAATGCATCACGCTGATTCTCCTGCCTCCCCTTGAAATTGATCGACAGATCAGGGAAGGCCTTGCGCCATTCATCGATCGGCAACGAAGCCACCACCAGTTCGGGACTCAGTCCGTCAGCTGTTTCAGCCGTGACGTTCATCGATCTGGTGCGATTGACTCGCTTGATGCCGGTATAGCCTGAGCCATCGGTGACTTCAGCAACTTCCGACAGCGGCACTGCAGTACCAGTGTTTCCAATCAGCCACATCTGTTCGATCGAAGCGAGATCGCCATCGCCACCATCGGCAGCACGAACACGCACATCGATGTCCTCACGCTCATCCGAGAAGACATGTGCATCGATTCCATACACCATCCCTCGCACCTGAGAAGCGACATCCGAAACAGAGAAGCCGAGCGGAGCTGCCGAAGGCTTCAGTTCAATATGCATTTCCCGCAGACCGTCATCAAGATCATCGCCAATTTCGCCAAGACCCTCGAATCGTCTCAGATCCTCCTTGATGACCTCCGCCAGCAGCATCATTCGGTCATGGTCATCACCAGTGATCCTGATCGTGATGTCTTCCATGATTGGACCGCCGGTCATTTCAGATGTGGTCAGGCGTTCCACTCCCGGAACCTTGCCATCCAGCTCGGACCGAATCCGCGTCAACACCGCCTGGGCATTGAGTTCTCGGTTCTCCGCCGGCTCGAGTTCCAGAAAGATCTGCGAAATGTTGGTCGCAAATCCCATGCCTGCACCGGATTCCATGCTGGTTGAAATACCAACAAGCGAAAGCATGGACTTGATCTCATCCTGACTTCCGGAAACCTCCTCAATGACCTGAGTGACTCTGGAGGTATGACCGATCCCCGCTCCTGGGGGGAGTGCGATGTTGACCGCCACACTCTCGGCATCATCACTTGGAAGGAACGTGTATCCGACTCGACCTCCTGCCACGAACCCAAGCGACATCACCAGAATCGCTGTTGCCGACGCCAGCGTCAGATAACGGCGGGCCAGCATCGCGCGAAGAACCC
>PBAY01000025.1 GCA_002717655.1 Phycisphaerae bacterium
CTTACGGTTCCCACCAGTACGGTTGCCTGAAGGACATCCGTCCAGATCACGGCACGTACACCGCCGAGCATGGTGTAGACACAGGCCACGCCTGCAACGGTGATGATGGCGAAGATCAATGACGGGCCGGTGGCTTCCCCGAAGGCGACCAGGGCAAATGGAATGGCCGTCATGAACAAGCGGGCACCGCTGGCCAGCAGCCGGCCAAGGCCGAACATGGTGGCTGAACTGGCACCGGCGGAGGAGCCGAATCGAGCCGAGATCAATCCATAGATGCTGGGCGTGTTGGCCCGGAAGATCGCTGGAAGAAAGAGAAAGCCGACAATGATGAAAGCGGCCAGACCCGCAAACTTGAAGGTGAGGTATCCAAGGTCACCTCGATAGCCCTGCTGCGGTCCGCCGATGAACGTGGCCGCCGAGACCGCCGTCGCCAGCGTAGAGACGGCCACCGCCCAGACCGGCATGGAACGACCTGCGAGGAAGAAATCATCTCCCTGCTCCTTCCTTCTGGACATGCGAGCACCCACCAGAACGACAACGGCGAGATAGCCCGCAACGACCAGCCAATCGACCAACTGGAAGTGGCTACCGGCTTCAGAAGCCTGTTCTGTAGGCGCAAGGGTCGATAATGTGGCCCCGAAGGGTGAAAATGAGATCACGTCTGGTCAATCCTGGGGCTTGTCGTGAGCCGTTGAGCGGTTATGATGTGCGATTCTCGACCAATTGGTCCATTCTTGGGAAGGGCAGTGCCGTGTACGCCATCGTTGAAGACAGTGGAACTCAGATCATCCTCCGCGAAGGGGAGATCATGGAAGTTGACCCCCGCGGCAGTGAGTCCGACAGCATCGTGTTCGATCGCGTGCTGGCCATCAAGAGTGACGAGAACGCACCTGCCAAGCTCGGAACGCCCTACATCGAGGGTGCATCGGTGACTGCAGAAGTTCTCGGCCAGATCAAGGGTGAGAAGATCGACGTGATCAAGTTCAAGCGTCGCAAGGGCTACAAGCGCAAGCAGGGTCATCGCCAGCCTTATCTCCGCATCCGAGTCGGTGAGATCACGGGCTGATACCCAGTCCACTGGCGATCAATACCTGATCAACCGCATCCTGCATTCCACCATCCACATACATCACCTGTCCAAAGGTGTTGGTCATGTGTTGATTGATGATGTTGCGAACCCGTTCGACTTCAGCCGTGTTGCAGGGACCCGAGAAGGTGCCCGACAGCTCTGCTGGTGACAGCAGATCAACAAAGCCAACCGTTGAACGAGAGAGTTGCATCGAGGCACCCTCGATTCGAAGCGTCATGGAGCTGCTGCTTCCACTGCCGATTGGAAAGCCGAAGCCTCCGCCTTCATAGATCCCGACTTCTCCATTGGTAATAAGGATGTACCGAATGGCGAGATTGGTTGCGGTGGCATCAATAGGAGTCCAGCCTGGACGGGGCGTGAACAGCAATTCAACATGCATGATCTGGCCATCCTGCAGATTTCCGGATTCCAGTTGATCATTGGAAAGATCGGTCATCCACACCGAGGTATCGACATAGGGATCTTCCCCACAGACGGCCGTGGCGAAGGTCATGGGGAGATAGCGAGGCTGCTCGGCAACCTGCATGACATCCGCACCCGTAGCGAATCCGCCGACCCAATGGCGAGTGACATCGAGATAGTTGCAGCCTCCGATCATGGCAGCTGCGGCTGCGGCCAGAATCAGGGATGACAGGTTGGATGGATTTCGCATGGCTGGATTGTAATCACGGCCAGCCAGGCCTGCTGGGCATACACTTCACCTGTGACAGATCACTCCGAACAGACAAACAAGCCTCATGCAGAGGCCTGGGACAGCAGTCGACTCAAGGCCGACCCCCATGCCGATCCCGAGAAAGCCTCTCGCGTACAGCGGATGTTTGGTGCGATTGCCGAACGATACGACCTGAACAACAGGCTCCATTCTCTTGGCCGCGATCAGGCCTGGCGCAAACGTGCGGTTCGCATGTCCATGCTCAATCCCTCGGACGATGTACTGGATGTGGCCTGTGGAACAGGCGATCTCACCGAAGCATTTGCGAAGGCCGGTGCAAGAACAGTCCAGGGTGTCGATTTCACGCCCCAGATGCTTGACCTTGCTCGAGTCAAGGCTCAGAAACGGAAGCGAAGATCAGGTGCGGCAGCACCCGAGTATCACCAGGGTGATGCGATGGATCTTCAGTTTTCAGACGCCTCCTTTGATGTGCTGTCCATCGCCTTCGGCATACGGAATGTCACTCATCCAGAGAGGGCCGTCGCCGAGTTCCATCGCGTCCTCCGGCCAGGCGGAAGAGTGGTGATTCTCGAGTTCTGCGAACCTGGCTTTGCCCCCATGCGTCTGTTCAACGGCTTCTACTGCAAACGCATCATGCCTCTGACCGCCAGCCTCATTGCCCGCGACCGCAGTGGGGCCTATCACTATCTCCCACGATCGGTAGAGACCTTCAGTGATCCAGCGGAACTGTCCTCGTTGCTTGCATCAAACGGCTTCGAAGATCTTCAACAGAAGAAACTGACCATGGGCATCTGTGCCATCACTGTTGGGCACAAGCAATCATGAATGATGCACCACATTCCGATTCCGCGGGACGTGAGCAGGTAGACGTCACCTGTGACACACGATGCCCCTGGTGCGGAACCCCAGCCAAGGGCGTGTGGGTCCATGGGCATCTTCAGTGCAAGGCCTGTGGCGGCGTTCGCGAGCCATGCTGCAGCGGTGAACGGCCGGGATCCTGACCGGCAATGCCTGTAACAGGGCTGTTTTTCATACTGAGCGAAATTGCTTGCCAATGGGCCAGCCCGCTGTCACGATGGCTGCCATTCAACAGCTGAAGTTGAATCGGGAGGAGCGGCATCATGAGATTCGTGACACTTGTTCTGGCCTGCCTCGCAGGCACGGCATCAGCTGATGTCATCATCGTGCCTGATGATTATGCCAAGATCAAGGAGGCGATCAATGCCGCAACGGCTGGCGATGAAATTCATGTCAGAGCTGGCACCTACTACGAAAATGAAATCAGTCCCAATGGCAAGAAGATTTCCATCATTGGAGAACTGAGCAACGATGGAGATCTCCTGACTACGATCGATGGTTACGCCGCTGGCAGCGTGATCATCTGTGAAGATGAAGAAACGCCAGCCACCATCTTCAGCAATCTGATCATTGCCAACGGCAAAGGTTCCTGGCATTCCGGCCACTCGTTCGGCGGGGGACTGCTCAACATGAATGACAGTCACGCCACCTTCACAAACTGCCTGTTTACTTCCAATGAAGCCGAATACGGGGCCGGCATCATCTGCCTCTCAGGCAGCCCTGATTTCTCCGACTGTGAAATCATCGGGAACTCGGCAATCATCGAAGGTGGCGGACTCTATGTCGCGTCAGGCCAACCCGTTCTTTCCGGCTGTTGGATCTGTGACAATACGCCTGAACAGATCGTCGGCAACTATCAGGAGTCCGGCCTGAACTGCATTCAGAATGAATGCAAGGACAGTGATGATGATGGAGTGCCAGACTGTCTGGACCCGTGCCCTCATTGGACTGGGACCTGTGTCGATGGCATCTCAATCATGGAAGTGGCCCCGGGGGAATCGATTCAGGCTGCGATCGATGCGTCGCCGCCCGGCGGGCTGGTGCAACTTGAAGAAGGCATATACGAAGAGGGCAATCTGACGACCAACGGCAAAGCGATCACGATCGATGGCGTACCGCCAACAATGGAAAAGGGTATCGCCTATGAAATCTGCTATGGCTACTACGTCGGCAGCATGATTGAGCCACCACCCGGCGAAGTCGCATTTCTGATCCAGGATGGTGAAGGTGAAGATACGGTGCTCCAGGAGCTTGTTCTCATCGGCGATGGCTCGCAGGTTGAAGCCAGCAGTCCCACATTCAAATCAGTTGTGTTTACGGCCTATGGGATCGGCGATAATTTCGAATCCGCAATCCATTGCCATGGTGAAGGCAGCCCCGTGTTCGAAGATTGCATCTTCTACACCTACATGGGGAACATCTGGGATGAAGGAATCAAGAACTCCGATGGGGTCACTACACGCATTGAAAGCTGCACATTCTGGTCCGGCGATGCCTTCTTCTACAGAGGCATCTCCAATTCCAACTGCAGCGTGACCATCAACAACTGCGACATCAACGGGATGGGCACCGCCATATACAACTATGGCAGCAATTCGACGATCAACAACTGTGATCTTTCCTCGAACAACAATACTGGTGCCGTAAACTACTACGGCGCCCCTGTATTCATCGGATGCAACCTGTCTGGCAACAATGATCCAAACGTCCAATGGGGCACAGGGGTCTGGAATGAAGGGACGAAAGCTTCTTTCGTCAATTGCGACCTATCTTCCAATACAGGTGGCTACAACGGATATGGAGCACTCAACTTCTCCAGCGAGGTGACCTTTCTCGGGTGCCGCATGAAGAACAATGGAACCAGCGATTACTACCAGGTCGAAGATCTGGTTTCCGGTGCCATCATCAACACGAATTCAACCTCATATGTCATCGCCACTGAAATTTCCGGGAATGAAGCCTACTTGTGTCCAACAGCCAGCATCGACTCTGATGCCGACAGCCTTGCCATCATCAGTTACAGCAAGATCTGTTCAAACGACTTGAATCCCATCAATGGCACCTATACGGAAGCAGCTGGCAACTGCATCACCACCAACTGCTCTGATCTTGTTGATGACGCTGATGCCGATGGTGTCCCCGACTGCATGGACCAATGCCCCGGTATCCCAGACGTGGATACTGACGAAGATGGAATCGCCGACTGCCATGACCAGTGCCCGGACGCACCCGACCTGGACATGGACCGGGATGGGGTTGCGGACTGCGTCGATGTCTGCCCGGGCTTCGACGATACGCTGGACAGTGATGGCGACGGCACCCCCGATGGTTGCGAGACCTGTGAGGGTGATCTCGACGGAAGCGGCTCGGTTGGTATCGCCGATCTGCTGATCGTCATCGACCTGTGGGGAACACCGGGCGGCGACTGTGACGGCGATGGCGATACGGACATCGAGGACCTGCTTGTCCTGATCGGCAACTGGGACAGCTGCAACTGATCACGCTCTCCTGCTCGAGGGTATGATCAGCCTCCGAAAGCGAGGTATCACAGCGTGCCATACCAACCCCTCCTTGCCCTGTCGACAGGAACTGTCGTGATCATCGTGGCGGTCGTCATCATTCTGCTCGGTGGGTTTCTCTACGTGGCCTACCTTGAATGGAAGAAACGAATCGAGGCCATGGGTGCGATGGCCAAGGAACTCGGCCTTGAGTTTGATCACACGCCCGACACGACGGTCGACGACCGATTCCGCCAATTCCGGATCTTCTGCAAGGGCAAGCGTCGAAAAGCGACCAATACCCTGAGCGGTTCAATTCAACTGGCTGGATCCGATCGTCAGATTCTCATGGGTGATTACGAGTACACCATCGAAACTGGCTCAGGAAGTGACAAGAAGTCGAAGACCACCAATCTGAGCTACCTGCTTCTTTCAACGCCAGGCATCGATGCACCTGAAGTGATCATCCGCAAGGAAGGCCTCTTCGACAAGATCGGGGCCGCCATCGGATTCGATGACATTGACTTCGAGTCCGCCGAGTTCAGCAAGAAGTTCCATGTCTCTTCCGACAGCAAGCGGTTCGCCTGGGATCTCATTGATCCCAGGATGATCGAATTCCTTCTTGATACGGAATCACCCACCATTGAAATTGATCATGGTTGGGTGCTCTTCGTCACAGGCAGGCGATGGAAGGTCGAACAGTTCCGCCCGATGCTCGAGTATGGCGATGCATTCCTGCAGCGCTGGCCTGACCATGTCGTGCGTGGTCTTGCCGAAGGCCGATATCGAGGAGAAGACTGACATGATCTGGATCATCATCGGCGTTGTTCTTCTGATCATTCTGATCTGGTTCATCGCGACCTACAACAGCTTCGTCACCCTCCGCCAGCACATCAAGGAGAGCTGGGCGGATGTCGATGTCGAACTCAAGCGTCGTTATGAATTGATCCCGAACCTGATCAAGACCGTCAAGGCCTATGCCGCCCATGAGAAGGGCCTCTTCGAGTCCGTCACCGAAGCTCGCAGCAAGGCCATGGCCAACACTGGCGATCCTGCTCGTCAATCAGTCGATGAACAGCAGATGGTGACCCAACTGGGAAGGCTGATGGCGGTCGGGGAGGCCTATCCCGATCTCAAAGCTGACCGGAACTTTCAGGATCTCCAACTGGAATTGACCAATACGGAAGATCGAATTGCGGCAGCCCGTCGTTTCTACAACGGCAATGTTCGTGACCTGAACACGCTTCGCGAATCCTTTCCCTCGACCATCATCGCCAGCATCTTCGGGATCAAGGAAGCCGGCTTCTTCGAAGTTGACGATCATGCTGAACGAGAACGCCCTTCAGTCAACTTCAACGATTCCTGATCAGGCATTCCCACAGACCCTCTGAATCCAAGGTGGTGGGGGTAGCGTTTTTCAATATCCCCAAGGCAGGTGGGGGAGCTCACAAGCCCACGGAGCGCCGTATTTTCTTGCTCTGCGTATGGCTGTCAGACAGGATGGGGGTGTGCCTGTCTGGCCTCTGGAACCCAGCAGGAGGAAAGAAGAATCATGCGACGGTTCATTGCCTCATTGATTGGTGCCAGCCTGCTGCTGGCCGAGACTGTCTCAGCGGCCACCATCAATGTGCCGAGTGATCATCCCACCATCCAGGCCGCGATCGATGCGGCGGTCAATGGTGATGAAGTCGTCGTTGCCCCGGGCACCTGGACCGGAACCGGAGACAATGTCATCGATTTCCGTTGATCCT
Source organism: Phycisphaerae bacterium (assembly GCA_002717655.1). Taxonomy (GTDB): domain Bacteria; phylum Planctomycetota; class Phycisphaerae; order Phycisphaerales; family SM1A02; genus UBA1668. The sequence goes on from PBAY01000025.1 coordinate 6,871, forward strand.
GCTTGGATCCTATCGAGTCTGCCCCTAGTCGCAGTCGCCCCAATCGCCCATGACCTGAAGCAGGTCGACGACATTCACGATGCCGTCGTCATTGACATCAGCTGGTGAATCAGCGAGTTCCCAATCGTTGATCAGAAGAAGTATGTCCTGAACATTGATCTGCTGATCGCCATTGATATCAGATGAGCAGATTGTTTCCGGCTTGGAATGCGTGTCCAGATAATTGAACAGCTTCTCGATCCCTTCATCAGTGAATGAAGGAAAATGAAGTCCAGCAGTGATCTGCCAGAGTTCCGCTGATCCAGCATTCGAATCGGTGCAACTCTCGTAGACCCGGCGGCTGGTTTCATCAACCCACCCCAGCCAGTCCAGATCGAAGGTTTCGGCCAGGGATGCCTCGGTGGAACAACCATTGTGGGTCGCCCAGTATTCGATGCTGGTGTTGACATCCGGGTAGGGCGTCAAGCCGATCAGGCCACCAAGCCACCAGATCACGGGGTCAAGCGTGCCATGGATCTGAAGCACATGGATGGGATCAGTTGGCTGGCAGATCGACTGATCATTCCACATCGCCCCGGAGATGGAAACGACCGAGGCGAATGTGTCGGAATGCTCACAAGCCATCCGGTGGCACATGAAACCGCCATTGGAATGGCCGATCAGGTGAATACGACGTGGATCGATGTTGTAGTTGGCCTGAATCGATTCCAGCAACGCCATCAGATAACCGACATGGTCCGGGTTGTTGTCGAACATGTCACAGCAGGCATCCGTGGCATTCCAGTAGAACTCGCCTATGGCGTCCTGATTGCCATCTGGCTTGACGAAGATGTAGCCATTCTCATTGGCATCTTCCTGCAGCGGCAGAAGAATGTTGTACCAGGCGGTCGTCAATGGCGAATAGCCATGTAGAAAGATGAGCAGGGGGGTTGGCTCCTGGCCATCGTAGTCCGACGGAACATAGACCGGCACCTCATCAGGCGGCACCTGTCCGGGCCAGTCGGCCAAGGCAGATGAGGAGGCAAGAAGCAGAAGAAGTACCAGTCGAAGCATGATTTGATTCTAATTGGAGCAGGTGCTGTGGCAACAGGATTTCAAGACAGGGGGCCTGGGGGGTCATTGGCGGTAGTCGAACCAGGTGGATTGGATCAATTCGACCCCCTTGGGATCAACCTTGAGCAACTCGCCTTTGACGAAGGGGTGGAAATCATTGCACCCGAAATAGGCCTCGGTCGTCTCCGCGAAGTATTCCATCTGGTTGGTCAGGCCATAGTGTTTCCGGGTGCCGCCGGAGATATGTAAAACTCTCTCATAGTCACCCTGATCAACCTTGTTCTGCCAAGCGGCCTTTATTCCGGGATGCTCATAACCATAGACCTTGTCATGAAATCCATGGGCAAGCTCATGAAGAACCATCCAGGGTTGGCCTTGGGTCCAGTCAAGGAATGCCTGGGAATTGCCGATCTCGACTGTGCCTTCCTTATCAGGGTTGTAGCCATTGGGAACCAGCCAGCCCTTGGAGACGTGGTAGCACATGCAGGCCGTCTTGTGCATGTCGAGTTCAACCCAGATCTCGATCTCACGAATTCGATCCAGAGCAGGCTGTGGAATCTTCCTGGTGATTCGATACAGATGATCATTGAGCAGTTCCAGCGTGTCAGCCTTCAACTGCGGATGTTCATCAAGAGCCGGATTGACCAGCACGGGCCAGCCATGCATCGTCAGGCGCTGATAGTCAGCGGTCGGGGTATAGGCCCCCGGCGCCGGCTTCGAATCCTTGCTGGTTTCATCATCATGGGCCAGCCCATGACTCTGCATCAGGATGAAGGATGAGATGATCAGCAGCAGCGGCAGGTTCTTCAGTGACATGAATGCCTCCTGTAGGGGCTCGTGAGCTCAGGCCCTGTGAGCCCTGCTGGGCTCAATTTAACGTAATGTTCATTATCGGCGAAGTTGGTTAGGGGGGTCTTGAGGCAGGATTCCATCCCGTTTCTTCGTTGCAGCGGACATTCAGCAACCCTGCTCAGAGAACCACCGCAACTCCAATTGCAAGGATGAGTATCGAAAGCAGGCCCATGGCCGCAACGGCACCCGCAGATGGCCTGCCTGACATCTCGCCATGCTCACCACTCTGATCATGCCCTTGATGATCTCCGGAATGATGAGAGTGTTCCCCATGGGACATGGAGCCCATGTCCGCACTTCCTTCAGGAGCAGCCGTCTGGGCTTTCCGAACAGTCATCATGCCATGCTTCAGATTCCGGGTCACAAGCCACCAATTCATCGGATAGGCACAGATGAAGCCGGCCAGAAGCGCCATGGACATGATGAACCAGAATGAAGCACTGGCGGGGCTCATGGATCCCTCGACTTCAGCCATCCAGGGCTTTGATACCACCATCATTCCCGCCATGAGCATGTTCATGGAGAAGAATTCAGGAATCAACGTCATCTTCAACGACTTCAGGTAATCACCTCCGGCCATGTCTCGCATCGCAAAGGCTTGAAAGAACATCCAGCCAAACCCGAATCCAATGACATATTCAATTGCAATATCAGCTGCACCGCCAAATTCCATCACGCTGGCCAGTGCTGTACCTGCAACGATTCCCAGACCATCTCCAGCGGCACAGTGCATGGTGGAACCGAGCACCTGTCGCCAGGTTGCCGCGACATACTTCTCATGGGTGCCCGGCAACGGCTCTCGACATCCCAGGACATAGAAGAAGGCCCCTATTGGACCTGTGAAGATGGTGAGGATTACAAATCCCCATTTGAGCACAGTTGCTTCAGGAGTACGTCGAATATCGACTACTACGAATACCAACGAAAGTGCTGTAAGAATGAACCATAGCAACATCACACCTTCAAGCATGAAACGACTCCGACTAACGACTGGCACGCAAACTGGCTACCGATTCCTCTGCAGGATAATTGACCCATGCCCCCCTGCTTTCTCGCTCATTCAGACTTGTGGTCCTGCGACAGAATGCAGATGATCATCAATTACCCCTGTTGCCACTGATGGATCCGTACGCATCAGATGCTGCTGCAGCTGTTCACGAACCTCTTCAGTTGCGAGATCGGACCTGCCTGGGCTGAGCCGTAGCGACTCCTTTGTTACGAGCTCCGGGTAACTCAACCTATTGGGCAACCACGGCAGGCAGCCAGCAAGCAACGCCTCCCCTACCGCAATCCCGAAATACTCATGTCTGGCTGTGGAAAGCACCCAGTCGCATCGATGCAGATGATTCCAGTAATCCTCACGCGACTCGATCCAGCCCGCATGGTCGATCTCATTGCCGAATTCCCTGAGGAAGCGATCAATGGACTCGGGGATCTGGCGATACTGCTCTCCCAGAAGAGTCCACCTGTAGCATCCAGGAGCACGATGCCTCAGGTATCTCGCCAACCTCAGCAGCGTATCCGGCCCCTTGTCATGCTCCCATCGATGTGGCCACACGATGCGGACCGGCTCATCTGGCGATGGCGGCCTGTTGCACGTCCGGCCTACTCTCGATTTATGTAAAACTTTCGAATTCTGAGCGGGACGTTGAATTGGCGGGCAGGCAACTACAGAACGTCGCCTGACTCGTTCACCTGCATTCTTGATCAAGCCATCTGGAGATTTTGAGAGAAGTGAATCAATCGCAGCGCAGAATGATTGGAGATTCCAATTTGAATTCCAGATCACCAGATCAGCAGAAAGAATCGAAAGAAGATTCGTGATTGCAAACTGATGATCACGTTCTCTTTCATGATGGGCATGATGCCTGAATGGGTAGGCCGCCTGGTTCTCATGCATGTAGAGGACCAGTGGCACGCCTGAAAAGTGACGAGGAAGAAGGGATCGAAGTTCCCCCACCATTGATGTGGCGAAGATGACATCAGGAGCCTCCTCGAGAAGTCCAAGCATCTTCGCTTGATCAAGCAGTTCTATTCCACCAGTCCTCAGCCTCCATTTCCAACCTCTTGCTGGCCTAGTTACCCAATCCCACCGATGCACCGAATGACTGCTCAGAACTTCACGAACCTGAAGGTGCGATCCTCCATCCCATCCTTCAAACCCAAGCACTTTCAGTGATCCGATTTCATCCATGGCAAAACAATTTAATCATCACAAGACATAAACGCGATTCTTCTTGAGACACAGTCTCAACTTGGCGTAAGCTACTTCAATGGAACGGAGCAAGGAATACATGGATCCCAAGGCACAGATACAATTTCGCATGATGGTCGACGAACAGCAACCCGATGTGCCCTCAACACTCAAGCCAGAAGGCGGCCTTGATGTCGTCATGCCTCTCTGCGCTGTTTTTCGCAAGCATCTCAAATCACAGGATCTGAAGTACACGCGTGAACGTGCGGACATCCTTGACACCATCATGGAAACAGATGATGTCTTCGATGCAGACATCATTCTCGATGAAATGAAGAAACGCGGGCATGGATCATCCAAAGCGACAGTCTATCGCACGCTGAAACTGCTTCAGGATGCCGGCATCATTACGCCAGTGATGCTCGATGCACGTCAGACCTATTACCACCTGGTCTATGGACGAGAACCATTGAATTTCCTCGTCTGCCTCAAGACCGGAGAACGTGTTCGCATTGCCGATGATCGAGTCCAGGCACTTCGAGATGAAATCTGCAAGGAAAATGGATGGCATCCGGTAGCCCATCGAATGGTGATCTACGGCATTTCACCGGGCGAAGATGAAGATGATTCTGCCTGAATCTTGACGCCCTGAATTTCAAAGACTCTTGAGTCCTGAGCAACATGCCCCGCCAGAACTCTGACTACGTTTTCAGGGAGTGCACCTGAAATCCGATCTGCCCATTCGACTACGGTGATCGAGTCTTCTTCACCTGCAAATCCAGACCAGCCAATTGAGTCAAGGTCCTCTCTGCTGCTCATTCGGTAACAGTCCATGTGCACCAGCCTTCGGTCACCGCTGATTGGATATTCGTGCACAAGTCCAAACGTAGGGCTTCCAACCAACGCGGTATTGCCGCCCAACTCGTCAACCATGCCTCTGACCAATACGGTCTTTCCACTGCCCAGCGGACCATCCATGGCCACAATTGAACCAGACTTCAGTGACCTGGCGATCGATCGACCCAGTCCCATGGTCTCTGAAACCGATCTGGTGACAATGATCTGCTCAGCATTCTCGTTGCCCATCAAGCTGAATGCTCCCATCCGTCTGTGGCAACATCACGGTGACCATCGGCACTTTGAATGATGACACCTGGCGCATCATCCTCGAGGCGAGCTGTGACTGTCCCGATTCGGGTCACCACACAATTACCAAGGCCATCCGGAACCTCACCGCTCGCAGCAAAGAGAAGCTCGTAATCCTCCCCATCCTTCAGGGCCTGCTCAAGATTCGCCCCTTCTCGCAATGGAATCCGATCAGCATCGAGCATGATCTGAAGCGAAGAGCGTTCGACCAGATGTCCGGCATCCTGACCCAGCCCATCACTGATATCGATCATGGCATGAAGGCGGTCCTGAAGAATGGCTCGCAACATGCTGGCTTCAGCAAGTCTTGGCCTGAAATTCAGATGATGATCGCCTTTCCAGGCGCCCCCGAGACATCCAGTCACATAGATGCCATCACCTTCACATGCTCCGAATCGAGTCACCTCGCCGCCTGCGGGGGCAACGCCGGCGACCGTTACGCTGCAGCAGAGAGGCGCCTCAGGGTTCTTATGAACAGAGAGATCTCCACCGACAAGCGGCGCATGGTATTCCTCCGCTGTTCGCTTCATGGATTCAAACAGGATCATGGCCTGATCATCCGTGAATGAAACGGGCACGGCCGCTGAGACCAGAGTCGCCAAGGGCCTGGCTGCCATTGCGGCCAGATCGCTCAGACTTCTTGCAACAGCCTTCCGGCCAGCCAGTTCAAGGCCACAATCGGCAAGCGATAGATGAATCCCATCGATCAGCTGATCAACACCAAGAAGCAATCGAAGCCCATCGTCGGCATGTTCACCAGGAGGCTGAGCAAGCATCACGGCAAGATCATCCCCGGGGCCGACGATCACACGGGAGTCCAATGGCAGTCCTGGATCACAGATCTGCTTCAGAACGTTGAATTCCCTAATGGTTGAATCTGGGTTGCTTGAGCTCATCTCAAGACCATCCTACAGATCTCAGATCACCGCCTGCAGCCCCCCATGGGCCCTAAATCAGTCCCAGGCTAGATTTCGGGGTGTTCTTGGCAAGTTTATTGAAACCAAATGGCTGAGGATTCGAATGTATTGCTGACAACAAATACCTCTTCCCGCGGGGAGCTTCTCCCCGACCACCGATCCATCTGTTTCTTTTCTCCCCCGACGTGCTGACCATCAGGTCGGCACGTCGAACTTTTTGCACCATTACTTCATCAATTGAAGCAGGTGCGATTGAGTCCGAGAGGAAGCACCTTGTCGGATTTCAAGAACCTTCTGGCCATTTGCGGCGACTTCTGATCGTGCCTGCTGATCATCAAGCAAACGGTTCAGCTCACCTGCCAGCGACTCGCGATCACATTGAATGATTCCACCTGCTTGAACAAGCTCATCAACCATGTCCTGAAAATCTGCCACAGCAGGCCCGACCACGACTGGCTTACCACGGCCTACTGGCTCGGAGACATCCGAACCATGACGATTTCCGAAGCTACGACCAATGACAACGAGATCGGCAAGTAGATAGGCATGGGAAAGCTCACCGATGGTATCCAGTAGAAATCTGCCGGTCTCGGATCCAACCTTATTTTCAGTTCGTCTGGCACAACCCACCATCACTCTTGAGGCTTCCTCGAACCACTCTGGGCGGCGAGGAGCACAGAGAAGCTGGACCCCTTCAGGTGTGGCTTCATGAAGCAACTTGTGTTCTTCAGGTGCGGTTGAGCCAGCGACAATCAAGGGTTTGTCAGCATCAATACCGAGCTCGATGGCCAGCTGTTCGGCACCTTCCAGAGGGAGTGCCGTGTTGTCCCATTTCATGCTTCCAGTGACCTCAATACGATCAACTTCGCAACCCATCCCTTCAAATCGGGCGGCATATTCCTCGGTCTGGCACCCCACCCATGACAAACGACGGAACGATGGTCGCAACAAGAAACGAACAAGGCGATATCTGGAGTAACTTCGCTCGGAGAGGCGACCATTGACGACAGCGATCGGTATGTTGCCACGACGGCATGCTGCCACGAAATTCGGCCAGACTTCCAGCTCGACCAGCGCCACGGCAGTAGGCCTGATTCTCTTCAGGAAGCGACCAACCGCCCAGGAGAAATCCAGGGGATATCTCACAATCTGATGACGACATCCGTACAGCTCGGTAGCACGCTTGAACCCCGTGTCAGTCGTCGTGGCAATCACGACATCCAGCCCTTCGATCTCCTCAAGTCCAAGCACGAGTGATCTCAAGGCATTGACTTCTCCAACCGAGACGGCATGAAACAACAGTCGCTGGCAAGGTTCTTTGGACGAATGGGCTGCATGCCCAAATCGCCCTCGCCAATCAGTGCGCAATCTCCCCCGCCACACCATCCTGGTGAACCAGATTGGCGACGTGAGCAGAACCGTCACCAGATAGAGGAAGTCTGTGATAAACCTCATGAGGCGGGCATGCTCCCTGTTTCTTGATGGAACCGCAAATGCAGATTGGTGGCTCGGGTCCCAGAAGAGTGCAAATACTGGCTTGCAAAGGGGTTGACCCGCCCAGATTATGCATTTTTCAACGTTATTTCTGGCCTCTGGTCTCCGGAAGAGTCAGAATGAAACATGCTGGCGAAATCAGGCTTCCTTTGCCTGAGGGTCAGGCTTTGGCATACCATGGATGGATCAAGGGTGAATACCAATGATGGAACTGCACATTCTTAACAAAGCAAGTGGTGACACGCTCGGCGAGTTTGCGCTTGGTGATTCCTCGGAATTGATCATTGGCCGCGATGAATCCTGTGATGTTCGTATCAATGCCCGATCGATTTCACGGGAACACTGCGTCATCGAACAGGTCGATGGCGAGATGAGAATCCGTGATATGGATTCCAGAGGCGGCACCTATTGTGACAACGAGCGGATCAACGAGATCCGGATCGAAGACGGCATGGAAATCACGGTTGGCCCAGCCGTCCTGCGGTTCCTCGACTCCGGCCTCTAGTCAATCCTCAACTGAACCTAATAGAACAGGCCCGAAGCGAAATGCCTCGGGCCTGCTTTGATTATCAGTTCAACCTGACCTACTAGCCGCCGCCACTCATTCGGCGAAGCAGATACTTCTGATCATCGATCATCTTCTTGATCTGCTCTTTGGGCGGTACGCCATTCATGCGGCACTGATTCGGGACCTTTCTCCACCAGCCAAGCCATGACTGGAAGATCTTGATCCGCTTGTTGATATCAGCGACCGAATTGCCAAGCGTGCTCAGCTTGTACTGGTCCTTCTGCATTGCTGCCATGAATCGTTCCTTGAGTTCATAGCGCTCGTCGTGCATTTCCTGACCGGTGCCATCAAGTTCCCATTCCTTCAGCTGCAGAATCTCAGCAAGCTGTTCAGGAGTGTTGGCGGTGCCATACGAGAATCCATACTCTTCCGCTTCGGGGGCATTGAACATCAGGTTCTTGCCTGGAACGGAGAACATCTTCTCGCCACTCTGATCGGGATACCAGTTCACCTGACCTGTATCAGGATCCTTGGTAGCTGAAAGATAGGTGTCGTGGACCACGAATGGCCGACCCCAGTGCTTCGGGCGATTGTGCTCGATGAGGAGGTCTTCAATGGTCTTGATCCACTGCTCGACTTCCGCAGGGTTGGTAAGCATGGTGTTGCCACGCATGATCGTGATTCCGCCAGTGTGACCATGCTGTTTGAAGATGATCAGGTCACAGCAGAGCGCCGTCCAGGACGCGCCTGAAATGGCATGATCAATCCAGGCAACAAGGGTATGACGCTTGCGAGCTTCATCGATTGCCTCCTTGATGATCAAGCCCTCGGCAACGAGGCCGCCACCGGAGTCGATCTCAAGCACGATTACCTGACCATCACCTCGAGCATCCGCCTGTGCAGTGATCTTCTCGATTTCCTCAGGGCGGAACTCGATACCTACCGTGCCCGACAGCGGGAGGATGAAGATCCCCGTGCCATCCTTTCCGGACTTCTTCTGTTCTTCAGTCTTGGGCTGATCTTCCGAAGCGGCAGCAGGCTGCTTGGCTGTTTCCTTCTTTGGCTCTGGAGTCGAATCCTGATCAGAAGCCTGTGCACCCCCATCGACATCACGACGCTCAAGGGTCTTCAAGCTGGTGATGTAATCAACAAGGATCACCTGAGGAGCTTCCGCACCTTCAGCAAGAACCTTCAGATAAAGACGATCAATCGCTTCTACACGTCCTGTCAAGGATGGGCGGCTGGCACCACGCTTCCAGTGAACCTCAACGATGTCACCAATTCGACCGCGCCAGGTGTGCCCTGTCTTGAGTCGAACAGACTGCCGAGCTTCTGCGGCACCATCCTGTGCCTGTACAGGGGCATGCCCAGCAAGAATCACGAGGCAGGCAATCATCAATGTCACAACAAATCGCATAGCTACTACTCCACTGAGGGGATTCATTTCACAAGTGATTCAATCAGCGGCTGCCAAGGCCACCACCACCACCGCCACCTCGACCGCTGTTGCCACCGCCGCCTCGACCGCCATTCTTTCGCTGTTCCTTCAGGCGCTCAAGGAGAATTTCAAGCTGTACAGGAGTGATACGCATCTTTGCCTGTACTTCAGGCCACTTCTTGACAAGAACCAGAAGGCGACGCAGCGAACTCTCAGCCTTGCGGAGATTGCCCATGGCATTCGGACCGTTGACTCGTCCCATCCACATCTGGAAATCGGAATAGGCCTTCATCGCCTTTTCCCACGCCGCACGCCAGTCCTCGTGATGTTTCTGAACCAGCTCGGCTGCGATTCCTTCTACAACCTGATATTGACGCTCTCCTAGGAGCACTGCCAGATCGTCAAGTGTTTCGGCCGTGCCGTCTGAGAGGCAGAAATCTTCGCACTGCCAGGCTTCAAGCATGGCTGCAGCCTTGTCACTTGGATCGATGATCTTGTCGCCATTCGTCGTGGCACGCCACCATGGCTTTCGTCCCATCCAGGAAACACTGAGCTTCTTTTCAGGCTTGGCCATCGCTTCAATGAGTTTGTCACGGGATTCATTCGGATCATCAGGATCAATGCCGTAGTCCGTAATACCCTTGAGCCAGCCGAATGCCGCATCGCCGAACTTGGCCGCGACATGGGCATCTCCCGCTGCATTTCGATACATGCGGACGTAGGCATCCATTCCACCAAGTTTGGCATCAGGTGACATGTACATGTCAGGCCAGGCCATGGCAAGAACCGAACTTGATCCGACTGCATTCTTGACCCAGATGACCTGTTCGATATCTCGCGGAAGATCATCATTGAACATCAATCGGATGTCCTGCATGTTCTTCTTGTCCCAGTCGTTGCGCTCCTGGGGCTTGTACTCACCTTCGATGATGTCCACGGCACCTTCAGAAAAGACATCTTCGATGTCACTGCTCGTAAGCTCCAGAATGACGACATCTGGCCGCTGTTGCTTGATGTCTTCGATGATCTCCTCATAGATCCTCGCCGTGATGTCCGTGCCAATCTGTCCCTTGAATGGGACTACATAGAATGAGGTCGCGGAACTGGATCTGGACGGCTTTGATTCTTCCTTGCCTTCAGCGTTCGTATCGTTCCCGCTGTCTGCTGGAGTGTCCGCAACAGGCTGATCCTGCTCTGCTGCAACAGGCTGGACATTGCGCTCGATCTTCTCAATCGCGGACTTTGGAAGTCGTATGTTGGTCTTGATTCCCAATGAAGGATCTTCGTATCGGAAGATGATCTGTCGCTCAGTTTCGCCGACGATCTCTCCACGAAGAACGCGGCCATCAGAGGTATGAATCACATCTTCAGCAGCAGCCAGACTCGTCAAGACGAACACTGACAGAAGGCTGAGCAGTACGGGGATCAAGATACGTCCAGTCACGGCAAATTCTCCAAGTACGACGCCGCCAAGACCATGACAGTCCACCCCGAGGGAGGTACAGCCATGAAATGAACCTGAGGCCGTTCACAGAGGGCGACCTGAGGAGTAGTTACGCTTCAGTATAGGGCCTGAAAGGCCAATGGCGGCCAGAATCGGCCCTGAAGACGTTCCCAATGGGAATGCGTAACCCAATGAGCCGCTTCAGGGATAAACCGAGCTAATTCTCGAATAAATCTCGTGCCAGAGCCAGGGCTTCCTCAGGGGACCCGATCCGGCCCTCCAGCTGAGCGTCATAGACCGAATCGATGACACGCGTAAATTCAGGGCTTGGAGCGAATCCAGCTTCAATGAGTACTGCTCCGGAAAGCCAGGCTGCCGGAGCCATCTCACCTTCAGAAGCCAGTTCAGCAATGCGATTCCTTACTTCAGTGGCCAGTTCAGGCTCTTCAACAGCCACCAGTTCAACCGCCGCTGAGAACCAGGGAAGAACCGCCAACCTCTTCTGAGCCGCGACTCCGAGGCTCTGCCAGTTGTCAAGAATCTGCCTGTGCAACTTCAGGATTGACTCAAGACCCGAGCGGTCATCGTTCGAAAGCATCAATGATTCCCGCCACTGATCAACGAGTGCGCTGATCTCACCCACCCCACGGTCAACCGCCCAGGATGCCAACGCTTTCGGGTAGGCAATCCGGTCGAGCTCGGATGGCAATGCGGCAAGATGCCGATGTCCTTCAGGAGCACCCCGATCATCACCCAGAACCATGGTTGACAATCCCAACTCGTCTAGAAGATCGGCCGACCTGGCCCTGCTCTTCCCCAGCAACATTCTCCGGATCTCGTCCCCAATACGCTCGCGGGAGATGCTTGCAAGTTGATCTGCATTCGCCTGTATGGCTGAAGCGGTCTGTGGTTCGATTTCAAACTGCAATCGAGAGGCGAATCGAACCGCCCTCAGCATTCGGAGATGGTCTTCATCGAATCGGGCAACTGGATCACCGATGGCTCGAATGATCCCTCCTTCGAGATCCTTTGCTCCGTCATGAAAATCGATCAGTACTTCCTTGACCGGATCCCAGAACATGCCGTTGATGGTGAAGTCTCTTCTGGCAGCATCCTCTTCGATCGTGGCGAACGTCACATGATCAGGTCGTCGATGATCGCTGTATGGGCCCTCAGTCCTGAAGGTGGCTACCTGTATCGGCCATCCATGCCTTCGGACCAGATTGACTCCAAATGATTCCCCGACTCCATACGCATGGGCGAAGACGGCTTTCACCTGCTCCGTAGTCGCCGAAGTGGCTACATCAAAATCCTCTGCATCAAGACCAATCAGCTGATCGCGTACGCAACCACCAGCAAAGACCGCCTCATGGCCCGCCTCCTGCAGCGCGCGAACGACCTCACATGCCGCATCCTCAGCACGCCCTCGACCTTGAATCGACTCAAAGCCCATGTTGGTCCTCGTTCTCCGGGGCAGCAGTCTGCTCCGGGCCATAAAGCATGACTTCATGATTCTTCCGATGCCGATGAGCCTCGGGCCCTGCAAGGCCTTCGATCCGAAGATCAACCTCATTTGGATCCACGGGGGTTCGAAGCACGATGATTGCATCTTCAGCCAACAGCGGCGCCAGACGCTGTACCTGCTCAAGCACTCTGTTGCGTGTATTTTCGGCTTCCATCATCTTGAATGGCGGATCCACGAATGCCACCCTGATCGGGCGAGGTGCCCTGAGGATCGCGACTGAACCCAGCGCATCTCCGCAAAGAAGATCTGCACGATCGCCACAGCCCAGCATCTCTACATTGGATTCAAGGAGCTTGAAGATTCTTCGATCCTGCTCCACCATCAACACTCGCTCTGCACCGCGGCTGAGGGACTCCAGCCCCATCGACCCGACCCCGGCGAACAGATCAAGCACGTTCGCACCCTCGATATGCCCACGAAGAATGTTGAAGACCGACTCCTTCACACGGTGCGCATAGGGCCGTGTATGTCGGGCGTCCTCAGGCGTCTTCAATTGACGCGATCTATATTGGCCTGCGATGATTCGTATCATCACTAAGAGCATCGCCCTGTAAACGAGTTCCGTCAACGCCTCAGGCCCGTGACTTCAAGATTCGACCAACTTCCTTCCGCCCTGCGTCGCCATGGCTACCTCGACCGCCTTGGCAGCACTGGAGTCCCGGCACTTCTCGTGCCTGCCGAGTCCGGGCTGCCGCATGGTCCGCTGGTGATCTGGCTTCATGGACGTACGGCCTACAAGGAATTGGATCCTGGACGCTACTTGAGGCTCATAAGAAGTGGTATTTCAGTCTGCGCGGTGGATCTACCGGGTCACGGGGAGCGAAGCAGCCCTCAGTTGCAGGAGTCAGCTCAGGTACTGGATGTCGTGCTTCAGATGGTGCAGGAACTCGATGACGTCACTGAAGCTGCCGTTGAAAGGCTCAACGCGGATCCAAATCGAATTGGAGTCGGAGGCATGTCAGCAGGAGGCATGGCAACCCTGGCCCGACTCTGCAGGCCCCACCGTTATGCCGCATGCTCAGTAGAGGCCACGACCGGAAACTGGGCCGCCCAGACAACACTGCCCATGCTCGAGGCTTCTGAAGCAGATCGCATTGCTGAGGCTGATCCGATCAGACATCTGGGGAATTGGCGAGAAATTCCACTCCAGGCCTTCCATACTCGAGCAGATGAATGGGTTCCCTATCAGGCTCAGAATGAATTCATTGAGCGTTTGCGAAGAAATTATCACGACCCGAATGCCATTGAGTTCGTAACATTCCAGAAGACCGGTGCACTGCACGAACATGCAGGATTCGGCCGATACTCGGCAGATGTCAAGGAACAACAACGCCACTTCTTCTGCCAGCACCTGCTTGATGGAGACAAGGACAAGACATGAGTCTGCTTCCTACACAACCTGATTCCTCAGGAGCCTTCGGTGATTTTGGTGGACGATATGTCCCCGAAACCATCATTGCGGCACTCGACCAGCTTGAGCAGGAATGGAACGCCTCAAGATCGGACGATCAGTTCCAGCTGGAACTCGCTGCCCTTCTCAAGGACTACGTCGGCCGATCAACTCCCATCACCTTCTGCCCGAATCTCACGTCTGATATCGGTGGTGCTGCGATCTGGCTGAAGCGTGAGGATCTAGCCCATACCGGCGCCCACAAGATCAACAACACGATCGCTCAGGCGTTGCTGGCCATTCGCATGGGCAAGAAACGAATCATCGCCGAAACCGGAGCCGGCCAGCACGGTGTTGCCACGGCAACAGCCTGCGCTCGCTTCGGCCTTGAATGCGAAGTCTACATGGGTGCTGAAGATGTCCGACGACAGGCCTTGAACGTCTTCCGGATGAAACTGATGGGCGCCAAGGTCCATGTTGTCGAAGATGGCTCACGAACACTGAAGGATGCGACAAACGCAGCCATGCGTGACTGGATGGGATCCGTCGAACATACGCACTACATCATCGGCTCTGTTGTTGGCCCCCACCCGTTTCCAGCGATGGTCCGAGATTTCCAATCAGTCATCGGTCGCGAGACAATCAGCCAATCTCTCGAGACCATCGGGAAGTTGCCTGATTGCGTAGTCGCCTGCGTAGGCGGCGGATCCAATGCGGCCGGTATTTTCCATCCGTTTCTGGAACACCCTGAAGTCGAACTGATCGGAATCGAAGCAGGTGGTCGAGGAGAAGGCGAGGGAGATCATGCCGCCACGATGAGCCATGGTGCACCAGGTGTACTCCATGGCTCTCGAAGCTATGTGCTTCAAGACAGCGATGGCCAGACCTCCACGGTCCACTCCTGTTCAGCTGGTCTGGATTATCCCGGTGTCGGGCCAGAACATGCTGCCTGGCATGTTTCAGGTCAGGTCACCTATCGATCCGTCACCGATGAAGCTGCGCTCAAAGCCTTCTGCCAACTCTCGGAACGAGAAGGGATCATGCCTGCTCTTGAGACCTCGCATGCTCTGGCTGCAGCTGTTGAACTCGCAGCAGGCAGATCATCAGATGAGGTTCTCATGGTCAATCTTTCAGGCCGCGGTGACAAGGATGTGACCGAAGCACAGCGGCTTCTGGAAGATCATGACATGCTGCCCGGCAGTTGATCCTTCAACGTGAATCGGCCATGGTGGCATGATCGCCATACGCTCTGGCTTGCAGCAGAATCAGGGCCGTATGCAACTGTGGATCAAGGCCGTCTTCAAGAAGCGTCTCGATTTCAGGCGCTGTCCATGCGCCTGATTCTTCTTCATTCCAGTCGCTTGGCGCCTGCTGAAGTTCAGCCCACCGCTGAATCTTGATTGATTCCACGATCTGTTCTGGAGTCATCCCGACGATCAGATCAGGCTCGACGCCCCAGTCGGATTTGCCCTGAACCTTGTGAACCATGCGACCCGCCGTAACGCCATCTGCCGATGGAAGTCGGTAGTACTGAGTCGTCAGCTTCAACTTGGCATTGTCAGTGATTGGATGGACCGTCTGCACTGATCCCTTGCCAAAGCTTCGAGCGCCGACCACGATGGCCGCATCATGGGCCTGGAGGCAACCGGCAACGATTTCACTGGCGCTCGCAGAACCATTGTTGATCAGAACCACCACGGGTGTGCCGGCCAGATATGCCTTGCGCTTTCTCGCCGTTGCATAGAAGCTCGCTTCACCGAAGCGGTCTTCTCCTGAAACAATACGCCCTTCATCGACAAAGAGATTGCTGACATTCACTGCAGTCTCAAGGAGACCGCCTGGATTATGCCTCAAGTCGAGTATCAGGCCAGAAGGCATGCCACGTTCACTTCGCATGGCACTTATTGCCCCGAGAAGATCGCCATAGGTCTGCTGGTCGAATCCAGTCATTCTGATGTAACCGATTCGCTCATCAGAATCGATGAACCAGTTCCAATCAGGATTTCCTTCCTCGTCGAGACCACGCAGATCCCAACCTTTGACCGTATGCATTCGAATGCGATCGCGGACAATTTTGAATTCGAGGCGTGATTCCTCATTCTGACGCTGGATACCAAGTGTTACATCCGTTCCCTGGGGTCCGGTGATTTCACGCACGGCATCTCGAAGAGACCATCCACTCGTGGTTTCTCCATCAACATCAAGCACAATGTCGCCTGACTGGATGCCAGCGAGATTGGCCGGCTTGCCTTCCAGTGGGCTGACGATTCGAATCTCGCCCAGTTCTGTTTCCTCGATGTACACGCCGATGCCGATGAATTCACCCTGCATCTGCCTGTTGAAGTCCTCGATGTCATAAGGCCAGATCACTTCAGTGAAGCGGTCAAGCTCGTCCATGGCTCCATCACCGAACTCTCTCCAGATGACTGAATCCGGCAGCTTGACGGTCTGTGCATTGAGTTCTGAGATTCGATCGATGACTTCCCGACCAACATGCCTGGACACACTCGACTTCTTTCCGAGCGAGTCAAAGGCAATCTTCATTTCACGATCAATCATCTCGAGCCCACTTGACCATGCCTGCGTAGCAGCCGGGTCGCTCAGGCCCGGGAATGTTTCATTGATCATTGGGGTGACTGCCAATGACTGCAAGGCGTCGATGCCTCCGCTCATCAGCGGCTCCCACCCCTGGGAATTGATGTGTTCAGGAGCCGCTGTATCAAGAACGCTGCGAAGGATGTCGACACGGACACCACCGACCTCTTGTCTCCAACGATCGGCCAACGCAGGGTTGAAGGCGCGAATATCAGCCACGTCATCACCTCGAGCCACCGCTCGTTCGCGGTACATCTCATAGAAACGCTCTGGCTCATAACGACGCAGCAATTGAAGCTGGGTCGCAATCTCCTCATGGCGATTGTCGTAGACCTGAAACTCTGCAAGGCGATCCGTGTCCTCATAAGCAGTCTTCAGCATGAACAGGATCTCCTGAGCCTGCATCAGATCACCACTTTCAATCAGACCTTCGACTTGAGCTGCAGCCTTGTTGACCGCCATCCTGACATCCTTGTGCTCCAGTGCAAGATCAAACTCCTGCAGAAGTTCCTGATAGGCCACGGCATGCTTCAACGATTCAGTCAGATTGCCCTGCTCGTAGGACTCGCGCAACGACGCGAGGGCCTCTGAGCGAGCCTCACTCAACTCGGCTGCTGCATGAGCCTGAGTTCGCTGCCATTGTCCAAGTCGATCGCGGTATCCATCCGCTTGCTTCGTGTCGGCCAGAGGTGCCGGGGGAACAGCAATGAGATCCTTCAATCGAAGTGAATCACCATCCAGGCCAGCCGTCCAGACTGAATCAGCCCAATCATCAAGGGTCAGAATCTCCGCCTGATCTGCTGGTAACAGTGCCTGCGTATCGGCATGTACGACTACGGAGGTGACGACAAGCGTTCCTACTGCAAGTCCGATCCGGCCCAGGCGTGCACAGTCTTGAAGGCGATAAGTCATTGGCTGCATCTTCTTTCTTTAGTTCTCTGGACATGCGGTTTTCATGTCCCTCATCAAAGCTCAATTGCCATTAAGGGGGCCTCAGTACCCCCAGGACGCGATATCGCCCATTTCTGGCATCTGAGACAGCGGGTGGATCGGCTGGTTCACAACCCCGCTTAAGTGAATCCTTGACCTTCGTGGAAGAGGCAGGACCATGACAGCCATACGACCCATCCCCTTTGGCAGTTCGGCGGGCTTGGCCATCACGGGGCGCTATACTCAGCGCATGTCCATCTTGCTGGCGTTGAGCCCGATCCAGCCCGATTCGCCCTCATCAGAAATGCCAATGCTGCTCTTCATGGTGGCAATCGCAGGACTACTGGGACTGCTTTGCTTTGTCATCGTGCTCTGGTCATACCGGAGAATGAAGGCAGGACTCCTCAATCGAAATGCAGCCCTTGGCGCGCGCCGGGAATTCAAACAGCCGATTGATGCCTGGTCCGAGGCTGGCCGTCGAATGGACGGAATCGATCCAAAACCATGGATTGATGAAGACGAAGTCTGACCCTATTGCGATGCACCGGCAATCCTTGAACGACTTGCTTCAACTTCCGACTCAGGTGCATCAAGCATGATGGCCTGCTCAATCCATGAGGCCGCTTCGATATCCTGATCTGCTCGGCCCATGGCCTCTGCTGCCAGAAGCGCCAATCGCCAGGCATCTGTTCGAAAGGCATTTGCCTTGAAACATGCAGCCCAAGCCTGGCCTGCATTGAGCGGACGACCAATGGCATCCCAGCTTCGTGAGATCTCCTCAGTAGCAGATTCACCGACTCTCACTTGATCAGGCAAGGCAAGCAGCAGTTCAAGTGATTCTCTTGGACGACCGGCGATTCGATGAACGCGAGCTACGGCAATTCGCACGGCAGCACTCGAGCCTGCATGGACCAACGCCTTGGACGCCAAGGTGGAAGCCTCTTCCCCGGCCCCCTGTCTTTGTCTTGCGAGCGCCAAGGAAGCAAGAGCGTGTGGTTCATCAGGTTCGATCTGAAGTGATTCACGCAGAAAGATCTCTGCTTCTGCAGGATTCTCCTCCAGGATCAGTTGAGCAATGCAGAGCTTTGGCTTTGGATTGTCTGGCAGAAGTTTCGAAGCCTGTCGATATCGTTCTCTGGCAAGATCCAGACGGCCTGCCAGCTGGGCGACTTCGCCCGCGGACTGATGAAGCCCCCCACTGTCCTGATCCAGCTCCAACGCCTGTTCGTACCAGTCATGGGCAACCGCGAACTGGCGTCGGGCGGCATCGGACAACCCCTGCTTTCGCAGATCCAGACCACCTGTCAGCTCCAGACGAGCCATCAATTCCATCGGACGCGGGTCATCTGAAGCACGCTCCAGCAGGCGGGCCAGTATCGATCTGGCCCGATCAATGTCCCCTGAGGCAAGGTAGGCCTCTGCGGCCTCCAGAGAATGTCTGACTGATTCAGCACTCGGGCTGGCAGGATCAATCGATACCGGGTTCGATTCACGATCCTCACAGCCTGTAAATACAAGGCTGAATCCGATTGAAAGCAAACCCACGGCTATGATGCGGCACATGTCCACGTCGAGCACTACTCCTCAGTTGCCCAAATCATACGATCCAGGTGAGCTTGAGCCGAAGATACGTCAATCCTGGGCCGATTGTGGCCTGGGCCATACCCCCGTTCCACTCGAATCCCATGATGTGCCATTTGGCGTGCTCATGCCACCGCCGAATGTCACGTCGATTCTGCATCTCGGCCATGCCTTGAATGCGAGTCTTCAGGATGTTCTGGTACGGCATGCCAGAATGAACGGCAAGAAGGCACTCTGGATGCCTGGAACCGATCACGCGGGCATTGCGACTCAGACAGCTGTTGAACGTCGCCTGCTTCAGGATGGCAAGAGGCGAATTGATTTCGAACGTGAAGAATTCGTAGCGCTTGTTCAGGCCTGGAAAGATGAATACGGGGCTACGATTCTCTCTCAATTGAAGGAAATGGGCGCCTCATGTGACTGGCCCCGCACACGGTTCACAATGGATCCGGTGTGCGCAGCCGCGGTTCGCGAGGCCTTCTTCAGATTGTTTGATGCCAATCTGATCTTCCGTGGCAAGCGGCTCGTCAACTGGGATCCAGCAACGCAGACGGCGCTGGCCGATGACGAAGTCGAGATGGAAGAAGTCGCAGGCCACATGTACTACCTCCGTTATCCACTCAGTGACGGATCAGGGCATGTCACTGTTGCGACCACCAGGCCTGAAACCATGCTTGGCGATACCGCGGTCGCCATGAATCCAGATGACCCTCGTGCAGCCGATCTCAAAGGAAAGTCAATCACACTTCCAATCGTTGGCCGCACGATCCCTCTTGTCGAGGACGACTATGTCGTCATGGCTGGATCAGGAGACGATCCCAAGGCGGAATACGCAACAGGATTCCTCAAAGTCACTCCCGCGCATGACCCAAACGACTGGGATATCGGGCAGCGTCATGACCTGCAGGTCATCAATGTGATGGCCCCCGATGGTTCGATCTCCAATCGTCATGGATGGGAAGATGCTCCGGACGAAGCAGCACCATTCCTCGGGCTCAGTCGAGAAGATGCACGTCAGGCCATCATTTCATGGTTCCGCGAACAGGATCTTCTGGAAGACATTCGCGACTACAGCCACAGTGTCGGGCACAGCTATCGATCACATGTACCCATCGAGCCCTACCTGAGTGACCAATGGTTCGTCCGTGTAACGGATGACAGACTCCGTGGGGAAGCCATGCGTGCCATGGCTTCGGATCAATACGAAGGAGATCCCCCATCACGGGAATCTGGCCCGGATGAACGAGACGGCTGCATTCGGTTCTACCCCCCACGATACGCCCGCACATTCCAGCAATGGCATGAGAATCTCCGTGACTGGTGCATCAGCCGACAGCTCTGGTGGGGCCACCGTATTCCAGTCTGGTCCAAGACTCTTTCACTCTCCGATGCTGGTGAAGCTCCTGCTGATCTTCAGAACGGGATGACTGATGATCTTTCCTGGTGCACGGATTCAATCTGCAGCCGAACAGATGACGCCCTGTCTGTCAGGATTCAGATTGATCTTGAATCAGAAGAGATCCGTATCCTCGCCTGCGTGGGTCGTGATGCTCCTGAACTTGAAGCAGAACTCTCCGATTCGGGCTACGTTCAGGATGAGGATGTACTCGACACGTGGTTCTCTTCAGCACTCTGGCCGATTTCAACCATGGGCTGGCCAGACCCATCGGCATTCCCTGACATGGATGGACTGCTTGATGCTTTCAATCCAACCGATGTGCTCAGCACAGGCCGGGAAATCATCACGCTCTGGGTCAGCCGGATGGTCATGTTCAATCGCTTCTTCCAGAATGGAGAGATCCCATTCCGTGATGTCTACATCCACCCGATCATTCAGGATGGATTTGGCCAGAAGATGAGCAAGTCACTCGGCAACGGTGTCGACCCGCGGGACATCTCCCTGAGCCATGGCACCGATGCACTGCGTTTCGTGATGACCCAGCTCGCCACAGCAACTCAGGACGTGAGGCTGCCTCTGGATCTGGTCTGCCCCTATTCAGGCCAGACCTTTACACCTGAATTCGTCACAACACCCTCAGGCCATCAAGTCACCGCCCCGGTACAGACCAGCCCAGGCGACCCCTCCAAGAAGATGGTGACGGTCTATGGAGAACTGAGCGGACAAGCCCAGTCATCCGAAGAACAGCCGTTGGCACGAAACTCTTCTGCGAAGTTCGATGCCGGTCGGTCCTTTGCGAACAAGTTCTGGAATGCCGCAAGGTTCGCGCTTGGTAGGAGTGAATCACCAGGGACCGTGGACTCCATCAAAGAGCTGGAACTGGTTGATCGCTGGATGATCTCCCGTGTAGCCAATGCCAAGGATCGAATCGACGAAGCCATCAAGAACTATCAATTCAGCTTGACCGCTGAGCTTCTGTACGACCTGGTGTGGCGGGATTTCTGTGACTGGTATCTGGAAGGTGTCAAGGCCACGATTGGTGATGACCCCAGACAACGGCAGACGTTGCTCAGCATGCTTGATGCTATTACACGCCTGTTGCATCCGGTCTGCCCATTCGTGACCGAAGCGCTCTGGCCTCACCTCAGCGCCGCTGGGGACCCAGGGCTTCCCGGCGTTACACTTCCACCCAGCTCGCTTGTCGCACAAGCGGCCTGGCCTCAACTCGATGATTGCATCGACGAAGAGGCTGAGGCTGAGTTTGAGCGAATCAAGGAGATCGTCAACGCCATTCGTCGTGCCCGCGCGGATCATGGCGTGCCACCCAAGACGAAACTGACTCTTGGAGTCAGTCCCGAGCTGAGACCTCTGATCAATCAGGCTGAAGCAGCGGTACTTTCAATGGCCACACTTGATGCTGTGACGGAATATTCAAGTGAAGGCATTCAGGTCCATGTCGAAGGCGAGGCGATGTCCCTCACCGGCCATGAGCAGGAGATCGATTCCGACCAGGAAATCGAACGGCTCAGAACACGTATTTCGGAATTGGAGAAATCGGTCGGGGCACTGGCTGGCCGACTCAACAACCCGGGCTATGTGGACAAGGCTCCAGCCCATCTCGTTGAGGAGACTCGCGGTACGCTGAAGACAACGGAAGATGATCTCGCTCAAGCTCGCAAGGCATTGGAGGAACTGGAGTCCTCATGAATCTGAAGATTCTCATCACCATGGCCATCACTGTCGGGCTACTTGCATCATGCGAGTCAGGCAAGCCCGTTGAGTCAACGCCACTTGCCATTTCTGACGACGACCGTTTCAACTCAGACGAAGTACAGACGAACCAATGGAGTTTCCTTGGGATCAAGGGTGAACAGATCAGGACGCGGCATTGGGATATCCGAACGACGATGCGCAGCGAAAGGTTCAGAAGCATCCTTCCAACGTTCTACGAGAAGGCGTTGGATCGGTACCAGAATGCCTTTGGAGTAGAACTTCCCCCACCTGATCGTTCACTCGAGACCTATCTGTTCTCTGACAGGAGACAATGGAAGAACAAGACACGGATGATTCTTCCCGATAAAGCCCAGTCCTTCGAGGGCATCGGCCGAGGTGGCTTCACGACCAACGGCATTGCTGTTCTCTATGACATCGACGGCTATGGGTGGCATCGAGATACCCTCGCACTGGGATCACATGAGGGATGGCATCAGTATGTCCAGGTCACCTTCAAGGATCAGCTTCCAACCTGGCTTGATGAAGGAATCGCCACCACGATGGAAGGCTTCTCCTGGCGACGTGGCGGGCTGTCGTTCCTTCCCGCTGCGAATCGTGAGCGATGGGGCCGACTTCGTGAATGCGTGTACGAAGATCGCTTGATTCCGCTCGACATGCTGCTGTCGGCTCACCCCGAAGGATTCCTTGATGGCCGCAAGCAGACGTTGCTCGACTACTACGCCCAGATCTGGGCGTTGGCGAGATTTCTGGATGAGGCCGAAGATGGCCTGTATCGAGATCAGATTGGAAACGCACTTCTGCTTGCGGCAAATGGTGATCTCTATCGCCAGCTTCTTCGTTCTGAACGAACCTCCGACGAGTCTCGACAGAAGATCAAGAAGGAATCGGATGCAGGCATGGCACTGCTTGAGGTATTCGTCACCACGGACCTGCCTTCCTTTGAGATCAAGTTCCACAATTGGTGCCGGGAGCTGGTTGGCGCTTCACGCATCGATCCCTCCTGAACATCCCCGTAGCACACCATGAAAGAGCCTTTTTACGGCTCTATATACTGTGACTGCCCAGCTTGTACTGCCGGCAGTTCAACATGTCAGACACATTCACCATCAGGACGGCAAACCCGACGGACATTCCTGCTTTGAGGGAATTGTTCGACAGTGGTGTCTATGCAGGTCAGATCCGCATCAATGACACTGGAGCTGATATCGACAATCTTGAGGCAGGCTATTTTGCCGATGAAGGACGGAGCAGCTTCTGGGTTGCTGAAAGCAATTCACAAGTCGTTGGGATGATCGGCGTTCAAAACGTTGGCGATGAAATTGCCGAGATACGTCGGCTTCGAGTGCGTGATGGCTTTCGTCGTCGTGGCATCGGAGCGAACCTCCTCGACCATGCCGTCAAGTTCTGCCGTGGACAGGACTACATGAAAATCGTCCTTGATGTTCGGAAGGAACGGGATCCAGCCATTCACCTCTTTGAGAAAGCAGGCTTCTTTCTGGCCAGAACACGCGAAACGGAAGGCCACAAGACACTCGACTTCTATGTCGACCTCTACACCGATCCGGCAACACGCGAATAAGCCACAGGCACGAAACCGAAATCAAGATCATTTGAATTCAAAAACAAACAACGCCACGCTGGAAGGCATGGCGTTGTTCTTCAAGAGCGGGTGAACGGACTCGAACCGTCAACATTCAGCTTGGAAGGCTGACGCTCTACCATTGAGCTACACCCGCCTCGGACGGGAATCATACCGCGCCGGCACCAGTCTGCGATCCAGAGCGGCTCTGTAGCCGGTGTTGTAGGCCCTCCGGTAGCCGGCTACACTCAAATGAGCATGTCGGACATCGCCAACAGCCCAAGCCCAGCCTTGCCTGCGCTTCAGCCCCATCGCCATTCCTGGAAGCGAATCAGCCTTCGGATCCTGCTGCTTCTGGCAATTGTTGGAGGTGTTGCCGCACTGTACTTCTATGTCCTTGAGCCGGACATGGGCAAAATCGACGCCTTTGTGGAAGAGCTGGGTGGATGGGGCCCCGTGGTCTATGTGGGCATTTTTTTCATAGCAACAACCATCTTTCTACCTGAATCGATCATCGCCATAGCGGCCGGAACCTTGTTCGGCCTCTGGTGGGGCTGGCTCTGGGTCGTGGTTGCAGGGGTCATTACCTCTGCTTTCACCTTCGCTGTCGTGAGACTGTTTCTTCGCGAGCGTATTGAACGTCTACTCAAGAAATATCCAAAGGCCTATGCCGTGGAACAAGCCACCGGGCACGCTGGATTCAAGGTGATCTTTCTCCTCAGACTGGCACCGGTGAACTACTCCCTGCTCAACTATCTGGCTGCGGTCAGCCCCTGTTCATTCCGGTCGTACATGATCGCTTGCATTGGCATGATTCCCGGCAACTTCTCGACGGTGTACATGGGCTTCGTGGCAAAGCATACTTCTGATCTCGCACGACAATTAAAGGCAGATCCCCACCACCTGGCCCATGGAGACAGCATGGTTCATGAGATCACCGTCTATGGCGGTCTGGTTGTCTCGATCATTGCCAGCCTTGTCGTTGCCCGAGTTGCCGTGAAGGCCATTCATCGAGAAACCGCCAAACAGGCCGCTCTCGATGGTGATCAAGTTGCCCAGAACCCCATTTAAGAGCCTTATTGGCTCTTCGTGGCCAGATCTACATTGATTGCCCCCAATCGGCGGAGTACTCTGAAACAGAGTGAGAGAGACTGCTTCGGGTACTCAACTTCCCGAAGCCATGTATCAAATTGGGCCTGTAAGGGGAGATCCCACAGATGTTTTCAAAGATTCGGTTCGGCATCGCTGCAGCGATGATGGCTTCCATTGCTGGCACAGCCAGTGCTCAAGGTGACTTCGATGGCAATCCATCAGTCGATCTGATCGAGATTCCAACCCTCGATTTCGAAGCACTTGCTCAGGATGACATCCGACGTGATGCCGAAGGTCTTCCTCCACGGTATGCGGTTCCACATGAAGTTCGAACCGGCCCGGCCTTTGGCGGCACCTGGAGCCAGCCTGATGCTGACACGTGGCTGTGGCAGATGCGTGTAGCCTCTCCCGACTGCCTGTCCATCAACCTCGCATTCGAGCATTTCATCATGCCCGATGGTGCGGTCATGCACATCACTTCACATGATGAGCGATTCTCACTCCGCCCAATCACCTCACTCGACAACAATCCTGACAACCAGTACTGGACTCCCCCAGTACCGGACTCAGAGGTTCTCATCAGCATCGAGATGGATGCTGACATCAGGCCATTCATCGAAGATGGAATTGTGCTGACCAGCATCAATGTCGGCTACCGTGGTTTCTACGACGGCGCCTTTGATCATGCAGACCGATCCGGCTCATGCAACTACGATGTCGAATGCGACGAGACCGAAGGCTGGGAAAACGAAATTCCATGTGTCGCGGTCATCTCCACAGGCGGTTCCACGTTCTGCACCGGCTTCATGGTCAATACCATTCGCAATGACCGGACTCCGATGTTCATGACCGCCAATCACTGCGGCGTGAATTCCGGAAATGCCGCCTCACTGGTGACATTCTGGAACTATCAGGATCCTGAATCCGGGCCGCTCGATTGCCCCGGCAATTCCATTGACGGAGGCCCCCAGGACTTCTACCTGACAGGTTCACAGTTCCGCGCCTCCTATGCAGCATCTGATTTCACACTGGTACAACTGAACCAGTCTCCACCACAGGAATGGGAAATCTCCTACTGTGGCTGGAGCGCTGAAGATGTCGTCAGCGAATATTCCGTCGCGATTCACCATCCATCAACCGATTACAAACGATGGTCGATCGACTACGAACCTAGCCAGATCTATGGCTACAACGGCCCTGGCGACACGCATCTCCGGATCGTGGACTGGGATCTCGGCACGACCGAGCCCGGCTCCTCCGGCTCCCCACTGTTCGACCAGAACCACCGGGTCATTGGCCAGCTTCACGGTGGCTATGCCGCCTGTGGCAATGATCTCGAGGACTGGTACGGACGATTCGCCGTCTCATGGAACAATGGCCTGAGCCAGTATCTCGATCCTGACAACACCGGCTCGCTCCTCTGCGACACGCTCCCGGGCGTGGGGATGAGCATCACGCCGGCCGGACTCGTTGAACATCTCTGCTCTGCAGGATGCCAGGATGTCGAGCCGACCCAGACCATTTACACCATTGCCAACAATTCCCCTGAAACAATCGAATGGTCCGCCGTGATCTACGGCAGCAGCGGGATGCGCGGCATCCCCTTCCTTGAAGTGGTCGGACCCAATTCCGGAACCATCGCACCGGATGGAACCGTGGATCTGGTCGTGTCAGTCATCGATGTCTCCAGTTGGAGCAATGGTGTCTATACCGCGGAAGTCAGGATCATCGACGAAACCAATGATCTTGAAATCTCACGTGATCATGTTCTTGAAATCGGCACCAGTCTGATTTCCGTGGAGCCCGGCTTCGATTTCACGGCCGGCGGCCCTGTTGGTGGTCCGTTCACCACCAGCCAGACCTATACGGTCACCAGCCTTCGTCCAACGGCAACAGTCGTGGCCGTTGATGCTGATGTCCCCTGGATCGAGATCAGCGCCTCCGAATTCGTCTTTGGAGGTATCGGTGAATCCAGTGATCTGACTGTCGGCTTCTCATCTGCTGCCGACGACCTTCCTGCAGGCATTCAGACCGGCACAGTCAGCTTCACCAACATGACCGATCCACTGATGCCAACAGTGACCCGCACGGTCACGCTGGATGTCGGGAGATACACCTATGTCTCGACTGATACCCCGATCGCCATTCAGGACAATTCCGAGTTCACAAGCACCATTGAGGTGAGTGATTCCTATTGCGTGGCTGACGTGGATGTCGTGATGGACATCACGCACACCTACATCGGCGACCTCGAGGTCATCCTGACGTCACCTGAAGGCAGCTCCGTCTACCTCCACAATAGATCAGGCGGAAGTGCGGACGACATCCTGGTCACCTACGACGATGATGGCGAAGGCGTACTTCCGGACGGCCCCGGTGAACTGAATGACTTCTTCACCGAAGGTGGAACCGGCGTCTGGACTCTTCTTGTCCGTGACAATGCCGGTGCTGATGTCGGAACACTCAACGGCTGGTCTCTCAAGATCGCCTCGACTGGAGACCCCTGCCCGCCATACTGCGAAGATATCGCCGTTGCCACTGATGAAAACACACCGATCGACATTGAGTTGACCGGCTATTCCATCGAGGGCAATCCTCTGGTGTACATCATCACCTCATTGCCCAATGACGGAACTCTTTCCGATCCAAACGGCGGCAATATCACCAACACGCCATACACCCTGGCCAATGGAGGAAACATCGTTTCCTATTCTCCAGAAAACGGCTTTGTTGGCGAAAACCTGTTCACCTACCGAGTTGATGATGGAACACCATCTGAAGAGGGCATGGTCTCCGTCGATGTAGGCCAGATTCCAATGTCTGATGATTGCTCCGACGCCTACACCCTCGGCAACGGCACCTTCGAATTCGACACGACTGCTGCGACGACCGACGGTCCATCGCATGCCGACTGTCAGTTCGATGGTCAGACATACAACGACATCTGGTTCCGCTATGTGGCCTGCAATGACGGCACGCTGACCGTCAGCACCTGCAACACTGCAGACTACGACACCGATCTGGTCGTCTATGACGGCGATGATTGTGGCAATCTGTCACTGCTTGGCTGCAATGACGATGGAGATGGATGCGAAGGCTACAGCTCCTTCCTTGAGATCCCCGTGACCCGCGATCAGGCCTACCTCGTCCGCGTCGGCGGATGGAATGAAGGCAATCAGGGAACCGGCCTGCTGCTCCTCGATGGCCCTGAAGAAGGCTGTGATGACGAGCCAGACTGCCCCGGCGATGTCACAGGCGATGGACTCGCTGATGTCAATGACATCCTGGCCATTCTCGGAGCCTTCGGTACAAGTGATCCAGACGCGGATCTCGATGGTGACGGAATTGTCGCCGTCAATGACATCCTGCTTCTGCTGAGCTACTACGGCGACTGCTGATCGCCAAGCACACCCTGAACCAGCGGGCTCCGGCGATCGCCGGGGCCCGTTGTCATTTTCTCAGTCAATTTCGGATTGTTCGTCAGGCACCTGATCTTCAATCGACTCGGGAAGACCGAGCAGCGCCGCAGAATCCGAACCCTCCGGAAGCTCCTGCACATCCTGCATCTTCCGCTTCATCTGACGGCTGCGAGTACCCATCTTGCTGACCGTGTTCTGGGCTGTGGACAACTGCTTCTCCAGCTGTCCGATGACACCCTCGAACTTGCCGAACTCCTCTTTGACGGCTGCCAGAACATCCCAGATCTCGGCTGATCTTCGTTCAATCGCCAAGGCACGGAATCCGAGACGAATGCTGCTGAGTATCGCTGCCAGAGTTGTCGGACCTGCTGGCACAACCCGATACTTCTGACGAAGCTCTGCATCAAGACCCGGAAGGCGAAGCACTTCGCCATACAGGCCTTCCGTAGGCAGGAACATGATTCCATAGTCAATCGTGTGAGGAGGGCTGACGTATTTCTCGCGGATATCCGAGGCAGACTTGACCACTGCCTGGCGAAGTCCTCGCTCAGCCCCCTCCTTGCCAGCCACGTCACCCTTCTCAATCGCATCCTGAAGTCGCATCCAATCTTCCTGTGGGAACTTGGAATCAATTGGCAGCCAGACGACATCGCCAGTGCCATGACCAGGCATCTTGACGGCGAACTCAACACGACTGTTCGTTCCTGGGACGGTCTCGAC
Source organism: Phycisphaerae bacterium (assembly GCA_002717655.1). Lineage (GTDB taxonomy): Bacteria > Planctomycetota > Phycisphaerae > Phycisphaerales > SM1A02 > UBA1668. Next base: position 35,881 of record PBAY01000025.1, read on the forward strand.
ATTCTGTTCATACTGGTCGGCCACCAGGAGATCCTGAAGGATCGCTTCAAGCTGAATCTCACCCCAGGTGCCTCTTGTCTTGACATTTGAAAGTACACGCTGAAGACCACCGACATTTTCAGCAAGTGATCGCATTTCGCCCAGACCCTGCTGTACTTCCTGCAGATGCTTGCTGACCAGCTGAAATGATTCGGAAAGACGTGTCTGCAGAGTCTTCTGCAGCTTCTCATCCACAGTCTGCCTCATCTCCTCGAGCTTCTTCTCATTTCCAGCCTGCAGCGTCGCCATCTGGGTGGCGATGGCCTGATGAATCTCCGCCAGTCTCTTCTGGGTATCACCCAGCAGCCTCTGAGTGTCCTGAGAAAGCTTCTCCAGGCCGCCTTGCTGAGCTGCACCCAACTTGACTACCTGATCAGTGAGACTTTCCTGCGTCACCGCAAGCGTATCTCGGATCTCCGCACGAAGTTCCCTCGCGGCCTTGTCGTCAGCCTCACGACTTCGCTGCGCCTCTTCAAGAAACACTCGCTGAAGCGCTACTTCTAGGGAGTCCAATGATCCGGTTGTTCCATCTCCCGCAGCCCGCTTGAAGAAGACGAACTGAATGATGATCACCAGCAGCGCCAGCAACAGCATGATTCCGAGCAGGATTTCCATGATGCATTCTCCTCGAGGCCAATGACCGGTATTCGATCGGAAGTATATCCAGCTGGCATTAACCGCCTGTGGACGGGATACTCCACCACTCAAATGAGTGATACCGATCCAACATCCCCCCCCCACGACCCGAAGCTGACCGGAAGAGCTGTGATGCACGACTGGTGGCCACTGGCGATCAGCTGGGGGCTCATGGGTCTCGAGATGCCTGCCATCAGCATCGTGATCGGACATCTCCCACAAGCCGAAATCATGCTTGCGGCTTTCGGTGGCATTGCCTTTCCACTTGGACTGATCGTTGAATCGCCGATCATCATGATGCTTGCTGCCTCAACGGCACTGAGTCGCAATTACGATCAGTTCCTCAAGTTGCAGCACTTCATGACCATCGTTTCGATCGGCCTGACGATCCTCCACGCTGCACTGGCCTTTACACCCCTCTGGACCTGGGCCGTCATTCCTCTGTTGGACATACCAACTGAAGTACAAGAACCATCACGTCTGGCCTTCGCATGGCTGCTGCCCTGGACCTGGGCTATTGCCGATCGACGCTTCAGGCAAGGGATGTTGATCCATTTTGGAAGACGTGAAGTCATCGCCTATGGAACTGGAATAAGACTACTGGCTACTGTTGGAATGCTGATTCTGCTTGCACAGCTGGGGGTCATGGGAGCCGTCGTTGCAACAGCATCCCTGTCAACCGGAGTCATCGTTGAAGCCGCATATGTTCGGATCCGATCAAGGCCTGTTGTTGCAGGCCCCCTCAAATCCGCTCCAGCATCAGATCAGCCATTGAGACTGACAAAGCTTCTTCGCTTCTATGTCCCGCTTGCGCTTACACCGATGCTCGTACTGGCAGCCCAGCCCATTGGCGCCGCTGGCATGACAAGAATGCCGGATGCGTTGGCATCACTTGCCGTATGGGCACCTCTTGGGGGAATCATCTTTCTGGTGCGAAGCGTTGGAATCGCCTACAACGAAGTTGTCATCAGGCTTACAAGCAAGGAGGGAAGTGGGCCTGTGCTTCGCCGATTTGCCTGGATCGCCGGACTGATCTTCTCAGGCGTGATGCTTGTGATTTCACTCACACCACTTGCTGGCATCTGGTTCCAGCAGATCGTCGGGCTGAAACCTGAACTTGCACAACTGGGAGTTTCCGTTCTCTGGCTTGGTGCACCGATTCCCCTCATGACCTTCCTTCAATCGTTCTATCAGGGCGTTCTGGTCGATCATCATCGGACAAGACCCGTAACTGAATCGGTTGTGATCTATCTCGGCATCACGATTCTGGGGCTTGGATCAGGCATCCTCCATGGAGGATGGGTTGGACTGATTGTGGCCATCACCACCTACACGATCGCCAATTCGGGCCAGACCCTCTGGCTCTACATCAGGGCCAGAGACCTCCTCAGGACCCCATGAAGGCCTGTTCTGAAAGATTGTGCAGGGTCTAATATCAGCTCTGAAAGGTGTTTAAAGGGCGACCTGCCTCTCCTGGACCCCTTCAAACCGTCCAAGATTGACTCATCACGATATTTGTACCGGACTCGCCCTGATACGGGGTTACACTGAAAGGCCGTATCCCCCGAAACCTTTTACTTAATTCAGAGAGAGATTCACAATGAAGATGTCAACAGCTCTGCTCGCACCACTTGCGGGTTCAGCCATTGCACTTACCGCAACAATCTCCATTGGCGGCGAAGATTACTGCACCGTCGAAGGTCCGGACATCATCACCTACAAGGTGGCTGATTCATTCGGCAATTATGACTTTGATTACTACGGACAGGATGATGGCATCCTTGCCTATGCCGTAGCAACAACGTCAGGAAACCCAGGCAACATGGTTTCCCAGTGGACAGGTCCTACCGGGGAATACTCCCCAGTCATCGGCTCAGGCGTCTATCGACTGGGCGCTGATGGCAGCTTTGAACAGGTCGGCATCAGCTGGCTCAAGCACTCCTTCTGCGCTGTCAGCGAGGCGATGTGCAGCTGTCAGGCAACGAACTGTTCGAATCTCGGCATTGGTTGCGCCGACACCTACTGGGCAGGCCTCAACGCTGATGCTGACGCACCTCGTTCCGAAATCAACCCAACCACGGGACGCTTCGAGTATCCATTCGTTCAGTCACCTTGTGGCCAGAGCGCGATGCGAGGCAAGATTCAGATCGATGCCGACGACGTCAACCCAAGCAACAACGCGGGTGCACGCTACTTCGTAGAAAGCCAGTACATCGCACCGGATTCCGACCCCGACTATCCGGATGAGTACGACTATGACAGCCAGTTCAACAACGTCTCTTTCCGTGAGATTCGCTGGACAGGCTCCACCAACACGCAGCCAGTAGGCCCTACCGTGGTGATGGAATCCGCAATCAGCATGTGGGCCGAAGCAGGCGCTTCAGTCAGCCAGGTCTGGACTCCAGAAGCAGATGGCTGGCAAGGCCTGATGCACATGGGTGTCAAGGTGACTGACAACAACGATGGCACCTGGACATACCGCTATGCCGTCCACAACCAGAACTCACACGAGTCTGCTGGACGATTCAGCGTACCAATCTCTGATTGCGTCGAAGTCAGCAACGTGAGCTTCCATGCCCCTCAGTACCACTCCTGTGAACTCGTCGCCAATACTGATTGGCAGGCTGAAGTCACTGACACCGCTGTGACTTGGTCAACCCAGACCTACGCGGAGAATGAGTGGAGCAATCCAGTCCGCTGGGGCACGATGTACTCCTTCAGCTTTGACGCCAACTACCCACCAAGCGCCGGCATCGTGGATATCGGCATGTGGCGAACTGACGCGCTGAGCGTCGAGGTTGCTGCCCGTGGCCCACTGCCAGACTGCGGCGGTAGCGACTGCCCTGCCGACCTCAATGACGACGGCACCATCAATGTCAACGATGTGCTCCTGCTCATTGCAGCATGGAACACCTCCAATGGCGACATCGATGGCGACAATGATACTGACGTCAACGACCTTCTCGGCATGCTTGAAGTATTCAATACTGATTGCTGAATCAGTTGAACGCCAGTCTTTGATTGACCCACACCGGGACGCGGCTTCGGTCGCGTCCCGGTTTCTTTTTTGCTTGTGCGACTCCAATCCTTCTCAGTTCGCCTTGGCTGACATCTGATCAATCCACTGGGCAAATCCGTTGGCGAATGCTTCGAAGCCATCAGAACCAAGCTCGACAATTGATTCCTTGCCATGAACGACACGAATTGACGCATCCAGTTCAACTGGTCCGCTGAATCCAGGAATGTCAGCTTCACGCTCAATCGACTCGTGTGCCTTGGCCAACGCTTCCTCAACACTCCGATTGACCTTGGCAGCCAGATCAGCAGCCGCCAGGGGCTTGCCGGTCACATCAGAAAGCATGTCATCCATTGAACGTCCATTGCCGGGATTCCAGTAGTTCTTCGCCAGAAACCCACCAAGTCTCGGATTGTCCAACATATGGCCATCACTGGCAAAGATTGCAGAGCGAGTCTGTTCAACTCCCATCTGGGCCAGTACATAGCCATGGTAATAGGCGCTGGCCTCACCAGAGAGAAGATGTGGAACAGACAGAACGGGTCGAGGGCTTCCATCGGCAAGCAGGGTCAGCCGTTGCTCCGCCTTTCTGACTGCAGCCAGAATCCCTTCCGGCGTCAGCTCTGACTCGGGCAATTCGTAGATCGCCCGTTCTGCATAGCAGACCGCCATCATGGCGCGAATCTGCCAGGCCGCATGAGGCTGGACCTGACGAATACCTTGCTCAATAAGTTCCACCGGCATGGGCTGACCGGAAGCATCCATCGCATACCGCCGTTGCCAGTCGGCATCACCGATCAGGCTGTCCAGAAGCATTGACTGAATTTCCGCAAAGGCCACCGAGGTCGGTGCGAACTCCTGGCCAAAGCATGGTGCAGGCATCCTGACATTGGCGAAGTGAGCGGCATGACCACCCTCGTGAAAGAAGGTTGCTGTGGCGCGTTCACCCGAACCCACCATGCCAGGAATGGCATTGGCCGTAAAGTGAATCCTTGCATGGTTTCTACCAGTACGGCCAATCCAACTCACTTCAGGGCCATGCATGAATCCATTTTCATATTTGCCTGCCCGATCAAGCAGATCAAGGACCATGGTGGCACCGTCGTACTTGATACCAAGTCCAGCGAAGGAGCGGCCCCATCGATTCATGCTTTCCCTGAAGGGGAACCATGGGTCTCGCTGTCTGGTGAGATCACCACCTGTTAGGAATCTCATGTTCCAAGGCGTCACAGGCAGATCAGTGGAGATCCCATCAAGGCCACGTTGCGCCGATTCACGAGTCAACCCTTCAAGCTCGTCAAGTCGAGCAAAGATATCAGCCTTGGTCAGTCCCTCTACTCGACGCACTTTCCAGTCGTAGTAATCCTCTCCGCCAAGCATGCGACCAAGTCGATTTCTCATCTTGACGACTTCAATGAAACCGTTCTGCAGAACGAAGTCCTCAATGGACCGCAGGCCTTCCCAGGCTGCTTTTCGATTTGATTCCTCAGGGTCCGTTCCCAGCATCACGCCGAGCTTGACACTGCTGGCCTTATGAAACTGACCAGATTGGTCACGGTAGCCCAGCTCCATCCCCCCACGAGCCTGAGCCAGTCGCCCTTCCGCTTCAACGATTTCAGCAGCCAGTGTCCGACCTTCTTCAGAGTCAATGGCATGTGCAGACAAGGTCTTCAGCCATCCTTGAAGTGCGGTGGAATCATCATCTGTACCTTGAGTTTCTGCCAATTCTTGAGCGTCCATGACTTCAGAGAGTCGATTTGGATCCTGCAACCAGGCCTGCAAGGCCAGCTCATGCTCATTGAATTCTTTTTGCGATTGCTCTGGGTTTTCTCCTAAACCCATGTAAGAACGCCAGAAAGCGTCTTCTTTGGCGTGGTGGAGCTGACAATATTCAGCATTGAGCCGGTCTACAAGGTCCGGTATTTGGGCTGATTCTGGCATCGCAAATAGGCCTCCGAGGTGTCAAAAAAGCGGATTTAGTTGGTCTGCAACGAGCTTAACGGCTTTTAAAGCATAGCCAAACCGAATTTAGAGGTGCATTAAGGCAGAAATGCGGCCGCCCTTTAGCAATTATGGATGCTTCCTCACCCACTTCACAGTAAAGTAAAGAGTCAGTTCGTTTCGAATTCTCATGGAGATGGGAACCCTTCCCCCTGAGTTGACGAAGTCACATATAGCCATTGTGTTCACCAATTTCGTACCTGGACGAGGAATCATGAAGAAGACACGCGGATTCACACTTGTTGAACTGCTCGTAGTCATCGGCATCATCGCCGTGCTGCTGGGCATTCTCCTGCCGGCTCTTGCTGGCGCTCGCAGCGCTGCCCGACTTGCTGAAGATCAGAAGCGGGGCCAGTCACTCCATCAAGGCTGGACAACCTATGCAGCCCAGAACGACTCGGAATTTCCTACTCCAGGAAATGTCGATCGTGATCCAATCAGCCAGGGTGGCCAGTTGGTCAACATCATGGATCGTGGCGGTAAGCGTTGGGAACTCAACACCACCGACAATGTCCACTCCCTGTGCATCATGAACCGAATCTACGAAGCACGTAACTGTGTCCTGAATTCGGACAACTCCCCAGCAGTCTTCGCCTGCGATTACAACTTCAACAACTACTACCCATATGGCGACATCGGCAGCAACCCTGCTGGCGACGACGATGTGGAGAGCTATCTTGAAGCTCAGGATGGCGACACCCACTGGGATCCCCTCTTCAATTGTGATCTTGAAGACGAATGCCACACCTCATGGGCCTCAACCGCTCTGATGGGCAGCCGCATCAAGCCAGGCACCGGCTACTGGGCCATGAGCGGACGTCCTGACGTCGTCGTTCTCTGCACCCGCGGCCCACGCATGGGTCAGCAACTTCCAGACTCGGAAACCTACTCACAGTACTCACCAGTCGAGCGATATCGCGGCATCTGCGTCTTCAACGATGCAAGTACCTCTGTTGAGGACAGCATGTACCCAACACGTTCTGTCTACTCCAACAAGTACGGACAATGCCCCGACAACATCTACACATTCGACTGCCCAGACGGCGCTCCTGTATGCAACGCCTATGGCAATGACTCCCTGAACCTTCTGATTACAGAGTTCAACGGCAACACCGACGACGCTCCATGGGGCGACAACGGTCCTGATTACACTGCCAGCTGGGATGACCCAGAGTGATCCATCACTCTTTGACATGAACCTCATCTGTGGGCCTTCCGGAAACGGGAGGCCCACAATTAAAATGGACTTCACTACTCTTTCAAATCCAAATCCACCGGAGAGAGAAATGACAATCAAGAAGGCTGGACTTGTCTTACTGGCAACAACCTGCGCCATGGCCGCATCTTCAGTTGCAGCACCACGCAAAGTCATGTTTGAACAATTCACGGCCTCATGGTGCGGACCATGCCAGAGTGTCGGCTACGCACTTGGCGATCTAACGGATGACTACCCCAATAGCTTTCAGTCAGTCCAGATGCACATCTGGAGCAGCGCCTATGGCTTTGACGATGCCTGGTGTGAATCACGAGCTTCGTACTATGGCGTCAATGGCATCCCAACCACACAGATTGATGGTGTCATCAAGAAGGTTGGAACCTCAGGACAGGCCGGCGACTACAACGCTTTCCTCGGCTACCTCAACCAGAGGCTCAATGTCCCATCAGATGTGAGCATCAGCCTCTCGGGACAACCCGCCGACGGCAACAACTATCAGGTCAGTGTTGACATCAGCCTTGAATCCGGTGCCCCAAGCCAGACCATGGTCATCCGCCTTGGCTACACACTTGATGCCGAATGCGGATACCCACAATCAGGCATCTACTATTACGACACGCATGTCGACCATCTGAACGAGCCGACAATCACGCTTGGAGGTGGAGAGAGCACAACCATCGAACATACGTTTACGCTCAACAGTACCGCCGCGACGAATGCTAACCACATCACCTTCTACTGCTTCGCCCAGGAACCTGGTTCAAATGGAAGCGGCAACAACCTCGAAATCCTGAACATGGGTTTCATGGACTACACCGTCCGCCCTCCAGGCACCTTCACCGTGAAGCCTGATGGCAGCGGCGACTTCACTGAAATCCAGGACGCCTTGAACAACGCAATCAATGGCGACATCATTCTGGTCTCCCCTGGCACGTACTTCGAGCGACTCCAGTTCAACGGCGCAAACTGCACGCTCAAGAGTACTGACGGACCTGAGACGACCATCATCGATGCCCAGCAATACAACATCGCTGTAAGACTTCTCGGAGGTGGCAGCGAAACCTTTGATGGATTCACGGTCATGAACGGATTCGATGCCCTCGGCTCGGGACTGATGACCAACGGCAATCCGCTGATCAAGAACTGCATCTTCAGAGACAACAGCTCGACCGGCGATTATGTGATCTTCTCACTTGGCAATCCGACTGTTCAGGACAACTACTTCTGCAGCAACAGCAGTGACAACATCGGCCCGAACTGGACTGATGGCGGCGGAAACGTCTTCGAAGACGAATGCCCTGACGAACCATGCCCTGGTGACCTTACCGGCGATGGCGTCGTCAATGTCAATGATGTTCTGGCTGTGATCAGCGAATGGGGAACCGCCAACGGCGATGTCGATGGCGATGGCGCCACGACGGTCAATGACATCCTGTTGATCCTTTCCGTCTTCGGCGAAAGTTGCTGATAGATCACTGGACCAAGCAAGACACGCAGCGACCCGACTTTGTTCGGGTCGCTGTCTTTTTCGTCTACGGCAGGTACCATCGGCACATGCTTACCTACCTGTTGCTATCGATGATGTGCCTGCTGCCAGCTGCAGCCATGGCTGAACAACCTGCCAAATCCCCTGAAGGAGATCGGTGGCTGACCTATCCAGGAGACAAGGCCGTTGCCCCAGGGCATGGCCGTCGAATCGTCTTCGTAGCAGGTGATGAGGAGTACCGTTCCGAGGAAGTCATGCCGATGCTCGCACGCATGATGAATCAGCATGGCTTCGAATGCATCGTGCTCTTCAGCCAGAATGACGAAACCGGCGAAGTTGACCCAGAGACACTTGATCACATCCCTGGATTGCATCTCGTTGATGAAGCAGACGCACTGGTCATGTTTCTCCGATTCCGTGAACTGCCCGATGATCAGATGGCTCACATCGTCCGACATGTCCAATCAGGCAAGCCCGTCGCTGGTTTCCGGACCTCGACCCACGCCTTCTTCTATCGCGAAAATCCTGAGAGCCCGCATGCCAGTTGGACGTGGAACTCGCAGAAGCCCTCGGGCGGCTTCGGCGGAGCGATCCTTGGGGAAACCTGGGTCAATCATCACGGACATCATGGTGGGCAGGCGACAAGAGGCGTGATCGAACCTGCAAATGCGAAGCATCCCGTACTCCATGGAGTCGAGGATGTCTTCGGTCCGACTGACGTATACGGCATCCGATCACTCCCTGATGACTCCGTTATTCTCCTGCGTGGTGCCGTCCTTGATGGCATGGACGCAGATGACGAGCCCGTTGCAGGCAAGCAGAATGATCCAATGATGCCTCTGGCCTGGCTCCGAGAGCGTGAGATGCCCGACGGCAGCTCGCAGCGAATCTTTGCTACCACCATGGGCACCGCGGATGACTGGTCCAGCGAGGACCTCAGACGCCTGTTCGCCAACGCCACGCTCTGGCAACTTCTGAATGAAGATGACATTCCAGAGAAGGGGCTTGATGCCCCACTGGTAGGCCCCTGGGAACCAACCCCATTTGGATTTGGAACCCATCGAGGCGGCTATCAGCCTGCTGATTATCGCCAGGGTTCTCCCTGGGCCAAGGCTGAGGAAACGTCGCCAGAACGCCCTGAATGACACCTCGACCGGAATTCAGACCTCTTTCTCCAGATGTTCCTTGGGCCACTGGCTTCCAACGGGGATACTGGAGTTACCGGGAGAACCCATGAAACGCTTCGCCCAATTCCACGCCTCTACATTGGCATTCATGATCATGGCCCAAGTTGCCGTGGCAGACACCCTTCGGGTACCTGAGGACTACCCCACCATTCAGGAGGCTGTCACAGCGTCGACGAATGGTGACATCATCGATCTCGGGCCAGGCACCTGGTACCAGAATGTCTATGGACTCTCAGGCGTCACGCTCAAGGGACGTGCTGGAGCCGAGAAGACCATCATTGATGGAACAGGCCACGACTGGAGCCCCATCGTCATGTATGGCGATCCCTGCACCATCGAAGGAATCACCTTTCGCAACGGTGTCGGTTCGGACATCTTCGGTCTGGTACGAGGCGGCGCGATCTATGTCGAGTTCAGCTCGGCGACCATCAGGAACTGCCGCTTTGAGAACAACATCATCAACAGTGGCCAGAACACCACAAGAATCGGCGGAGCTGTCTGCGGCTTCTACTCAGACCTCTTCATCACCAACTGCGACTTCGTATCGAACGGTGCGGACATGGGCGGTGCGATTCATGTCACGAATGGCGGCATGCTTGAAGTGAACCATTCACGATTCAGAAGGAATACCGCCTGGCAAGGCGGCGCCATC
>PBAY01000026.1 GCA_002717655.1 Phycisphaerae bacterium
AAGAAAGCCTCGAAGAAGAAGGCCCCAGCCAAGAAGGCCACCACCAAGAAAGCCTCGAAGAAGAAGGCCCCAGCCAAGAAGGCCACCACCAAGAAGGCTGGCAAAAAGGATGCTGCTACAGAGGGCACAAACTCACGCAGACGTCGACGCCAGACGGTGGTCGAAGCTGTTCTTGCATCAGAAACGGATGATCGCGGATTCGTCATCATCAATGGCCGTCGCATTCGAAGAATCTCTGCTGAAGCCACCAAGAAGACCAAACGAAGGTCTTCAACAACAGCAGCAGAAACCAAGAACAAAAGCAACGAGAATGAAAAGCCAGTCAAGACGAAGCTGTCAAAGGCTGACCTGAATCATTTCCGCCTTCTACTGATCTCCAAACGCAGAGAGCTCTTCTCAGCGGTCGACTCCATGGAGAATGAAGCCCTGCGGTCTGATGATGGCGACACCTCGAACATGCCGATCCACATGGCTGATGTTGGATCAGATGTCTATGAGCAGGATCTCATGCTTGGAATGGCTGCGAGTGAGCGACAACGGATCAAGGACATTGACGAAGCGCTCCAACGCATCGTTGATGGCACCTATGGCGTCTGCGATCTCACCAAAAAAGCCATTTCAAAGAAACGGTTGAATGCCAAACCATGGGCCAAGTATTCAATTGATGCGGCAAGAAAGATCGAGCGCGGCCTGTGACGAGCTCGTCCAGTGAGCCTCGAGCCTGGTCATCCCTTGCCTGCTGGGTGGTCCTGCTTTCAATCATCACAGTTGGACTGTTTGCTGATCTGACATCCAAATCGTGGGCATTTGAAAACGTTGCAGGAACTCCTGTCACGGTATCCAGACATGCCTTGCTGGACAATTCAGGTTACAACCCGATCCCTCCGCATGAAGGGGTTGTGGCGATTCCCGGCCGTCTGCTTAATTTTCATCTTGTCCTGAATTCCGGTGCCGTCTTCGGAATCGGCAGCGATCAACGCGTCTTCTTCATCTGCTTCACGCTGATTGCCGTAAGTGTCGCGTTGTACATCTTCGGATGGCAGACTGATCGAAGAAGCAGACTGGCCCATGTCGGAATCGCACTGGTACTCGCGGGTGCACTGGGCAATCTCTGGGACCGGCTCCTGATCGGAAGAGTCCGGGATTTCCTCCACATGTTCCCTGGCCGGGAACTCCCGTTTGGGTTGAACTGGCCAGGTGGTGGAACGGAGATCTTTCCCTGGGTGTTCAATGTGGCGGATGTCCTGCTCCTGACCGGCATGGCCGTTCTCCTGATCCACCTCCATCTCTCGGACCGCCGCATCCAAAGAGAGGCGCTCGCCGCCAAACAGCAGTCGAGCAGCACGCCCCCGCCTCCTGCCGAGTGATCCATACAGCATCTATTGATGAAAAAAGGCTCGATCTTCCAAGATGGAAAATCGAGCCGGGATCGGGCTGGACGGATTCGAACCGTCGACCTCTTGACCCCCAGTCAAGCGCGCTACCAAGCTGCGCTACAGCCCGCACTCTGAATTGTGACATTCAACGCGATCGTTGAATGCAAAGCGGACAGGGTGGGATTCGAACCCACGGTACGCAAAAACGTACACACGCTTTCCAAGCGTGCTCCTTAAGCCACTCGGACACCTGTCCAGAGGGGACATAGCTTAGCAGGACCCCGGCCAGACGATGCAAGACAATTCACCCGCCCCGGCAGATCTCCCCCACAGGGCTGTCGTGAGGGTGGCATGCTCGCGGAAAACCAGTTTCCGAGTCTGGATGACCACCGATAACAGCGGCGGTCTTGGTTGTCACCAAGGCAGGATGACCAGACAATCAACTGGACATGGTTCCTTCACTCGACATCTCAAACGGCCTCCCTGAATGGACAGCTCACTCATGAATACGGAGCCCATTCAGGGATTTCTGATCATCGACAAACCTCTCGGCCTCAGTTCCATGAAAGCGCTGGCACGGGTGCGGGTACTGGCTCGTGATACGTCTCAGGGCGGCAAGAGTGGACACGCTGGAACACTGGATCCACTTGCAACCGGAGTCCTTGTGATTGGATTTGGGCGGCCTGCAACTCGACAACTGGCCCGAATCATGGGTGCTTCGAAACGCTATCTCACCACCGTCGACCTTTCCGCCTTCAGCCCCAGTGACGATCTGGAACACGAACCCGAACCGGTTGAAATCGAGAAGATTCCGGATGCTGAAACAGTGCAAGCCGCCATTGAAGGATTCAAGGGTGAGATCATGCAGGCTCCACCCACGTTCAGTGCGATCAAGGTTGATGGCAAACGTGCCTACCAGCTGGCTCGAAAGGACAAGATCAAATCATTGGATGCCAGGCCGGTCATCGTGCATGACATCCACATGGTTGAGTACCAGTGGCCCACGGTCACCATCGACGTGCACTGTGGCAAGGGTTTCTACGTCCGATCTCTGGCACGTGATCTGGGCGCCGCACTTGGAACCGGCGGCTTCTGTCGGTCAATCCATCGAACGGCCGTCGGACCATTTGGCATTACTGATGCCACTGCTTTCAAGGATCTGCCTGATTCCATCCAACAGAAGGATCTCGTGAGCATTGAAGATGCCCTGGGCATGCTTGAAGACTAGCGTTTCAGTGGCGTCGCCGGAATGTCCTGCCACGTGAGCCCTGATGGCCCATCGGCCCATGAGCGCGACCACGCTTGCCGAAGACATGGCGATTGAAACAGAACTGACGCGATGAATGAAATGACGGGCTGACCGGAAGGCCGGCCATCATGAGTCTGAAGATGAACTCAATCTCGAAGTTCGACAGTCCAATACGCTTCATTCAGAAAAACCTTCCAGACTTCATAGTGCTTGCGACGAAGTGAGAGTGCTCGATCAGGACAATGGCGAGGCTGCACGGGACGCGTAATCAGACGCATGCCTGCTTCACGAGGGGTTCGACTTCCCTTGCGGGTATTGCATGACACGCATGAACACACCAGATTTTCCCAGCTGTTGCCACCGCCACGTGAAATGGGAACGACATGATCAATCGAAAGACCCGCAACAGGAAACTTCTTGCCGCAGTACTGGCACTTGTTGCGATCCCGTGCGAAGAGATTTCGCCTGTTGAGACGAACCTGAAAATCGGGCTGGCGATTGGATGAGGTGATCCGGATGATGGTCGGTGCGGCGACATAACTGCTCGCCGCGCGAATCCACTCGTGCTCACTCAATTCATAGCGACGTTGAAGATCCGCGATCTCCAGCCATGATGAGATGTCAAATGTCTCGTAACGTCCCTGATTGACCGAAATCACCTCGGCAATCTGACGGAAGAGAAGTACGAAGGCCTCTCTCACCGGAACCACTCTGACCGCCGTGTAGCCACGGTTGAGAACCAGTACAGGTTCATTCAGCACTGATGAAATGGCGGTCATGAAGAACGCGAACCTCCTGAGAACAGAATGGCCCGGTATGCCCAAGAGGCAAGTCCATCATGCTCCCCTGAGGTATTTATATCGAACTCAGGGCCCCATAATCAACAGCAGAAAGAGTCTGAATTCATATTGAATCCAGACTCTGTTCTGCTCAAGTCTGCTGATTTTGACGATTATTCGAGTCTCAAGTGCCAATTCAGCGGCCAGGCTTGATGCCCAGAAGCTCGATGTCGAAGACAAGCGTGGCGTTCGGTGGAATGGCTCCAGCGGCACCACGTTCCCCATAACCCCAAGGAGTGGCTGGAATCAGAAGCTTCCGCTTCTCGCCCACCTTCATCTTTGAGACCCCAAGCGTCCAGCCTGGAATGACTCGGTCCAATGGGAACTCGATTGGCTGACCTCGATCAAGGGAAGAATCGAACTTGCTGCCGTCCAGAAGATAGCCCGTGTAGTGCACCTTGACCGTGTCGGTCATCTTCTGAGGCTTCGCTGCATCGGCTGCACCTTCCTGAAGGATCCACCATTTCAGCCCATCCTGTTCACCGTCTGCGGCACGACTGACCGAGTCGCCCGGCAGTTGCTCCGGCTTCACGTCCGTCGTCGTCAGATCCATCTTTGGCTTGCTTGCACGAATCTCATTTGCTGTTGGCTCTGTCACTGTTGATGCCTTTCCGCCATCGGCGACGACCAGTTTCTCCGCCTCGGCCTTGTCAATCTGGGTCACACTCTTGATGACGATCTGGTTCGTAGGAGAATCCGTGAAGGGGCCGCCTCGGTTGGTCTTCGGTGTCTTTTTGATCTCATCAACCACCTTCTGCCCGGCAATCACATGTCCGAAGACTGCATATCCTGCAGGATTGCGAGCATTCGGGTTCAAGTTGTTGTTGTCCTTGACATTGATATAGAACTGATTCGTCGCGGAGTTGGGATCCTGAGTCCTGGCCATGGCAATGGTGTAGCGATCATTGCGAAGACCGTTGGTGGACTCATTCCTGATGGGCGCCTTGGTTGGACGCTTCTGAAGATCAACTCCGAAGCCGCCGCCCTGAATCATGAATCCATCGATCACACGATGGAAGATGGTGTCGTTGTACGCGCCATCCTTGGCATAACTCAGGAAGTTCGCGGTCGAAAGTGGTGCAAGTGTCGCATTGAGCCGAAGAACGATGTCGCCCTTGTCGGTTTTCATCAAGGCATACTCATAGGTATCACCTTTGATGACATCTTCAGCCGCATCGACTTTGGAACGTTCAGCATCGGCTTCCTTTGAAGCACCGTCCTGAGCCTGAGCACAGTTGAGCCCAGTAAATCCCAGTATGAAAAGGGTCAGGAAGCACAACAGGTTGGTCGACAATCGCATGACTGACTCACTTGCATTCGAATAACAGAACAAGGCTGCCACGCCATGTGGCCACCAGACCCTACAGGTTACCCCGCCAGAGGTTTCAGGGGGTAAATGGGGCCTTCAAATCGCCCTCACGGGGCCTTCAACAATGTTTCAGATCGGCGTATCACGCTGGATTCGAATCGACTCGATCGGAACCAGCTTGCCCTGCCCCATCCCGGGGCACGGTGTCGTTCTTCGAGCCTCCTCCCAGGCTTCCCGCGATTTCAGATTCTCATCCCAGAATGGCCAGGTACGGCATTGACTGGGCCGGGATCCATAGAGTTGGCAGATGGCACGCCCTGGGGTTGACTCACGATCAAGAAAGACGCAATCCCAGCCGAACTCGGTGAGATGCTCCTTCAAGGACCAGTTCCCATGCAGCTTTCTCGCCCAGGTCGACATGAAATCCGGAACAGACATGCCAAGCTCCGTTGCCATGGCTCCCGCTTCCTTCTTGGTGAACCAGACAGCTCCTGGTGGCCCCGTACAGCAGTTGCCGCACTGCGAGCATTCGAATCGAAGCCCATCCCGGTACCACTCCTGATCTGCAGGGGTGTTGGACGAGTCAGACATGCCGCCCCCCACTGCCGAGTGGATCATCCATTTCTTCAATCTCGAATGACAGGATGTCAGCCTTCGTGAAACGCGGTGACAGATCCACCATCGACTCGGGACGATCATCAAATGCGACTCGATCGACTGTATAGAAATCAATCACGAACCAGTTACTGGTTGATTCCACTTTGTTCTGAATCAAAGATTCCAATTCATTGCGGCTCTTGGAGACCGCCCATGCCGTGACACAGGCTGATTGGATCTGGGCAGGATCTTCCGCGGCCAGCAAGGCTGTGACAAACCAGAGCGTATGGCCCAACTCTCGACCTGCAGAGTCCAGATTTCGATCAAACTCTTCATCCAGCATCAGATCCCAACCATCTCGCAAGGTAAGCAGAAGTTGATCAAGATCACAAAGCAGATCTGGATCCTCAACCAGAATCGGCCTGACAAGAGTTCCTTCAAGTTGATGCTCTGGAACAGCGATCTCATGTTCGTCGCGCTCGACCAGATCATGACTGGCCAGAATACGATCAACTGCTTCACGACCTTCAGGCTCGACATGGACCGTGACACGCTTGTCCTGATCGATGAAGATTTCCAGAAACGGCTTACTTGTATTGACTCCAACCGCCAGTGAAGCATCTTCGAGAAAGATTGCTTCATAGCATTGCCAGATTTCAAGGAAGGACTCTCGTGAAATCACCTGTTGACTGAGGAAGACGTCGACCGCCCGATAGGCATCTCTGGATCCAACTTCGACAATGCCCGCAACCTGATCAGGCAGCAACTCGAAGAGGGAATCCACAAGCGGCTTGAGTCGCTCATGAGAGACTGCCACGAAATAGCTGTAGGTATCAGATCCCTCCGACTCTCCTTCCATCCAGGCGACTGCATAGCCCTGACACGGGGGGCAGGCAGCGGTCGCCTCGACTCCCAGAGGGAATGAAAAACCGTCGACATCGACTCGCTTCAGGTCGGATCGGATTCGGAAGGCGTCAGACACACTGCCATCCTATCGCCATATCAGCAGACAGCCCGGACTCTGCAAGCGATTGAGGTCTCCCGTTATGATGCCAACGTGCCGTGAAACTCCCTTGATCCAGCTTTGGAGGCCGTACCAAGCATGTCGCAACAACGATCTCACTGGGGCAGCCGCTTTGGCTTCATTCTGGCCGCCTCCGGCTCCGCTGTCGGCCTTGGCAATATCTGGAAGTTTCCATACATCACTGGCGAGAACGGTGGCGGTCTATTCGTCCTGATCTATCTCGCCTGCATCGTCCTCGTAGGCCTGCCCATCCTGATCGCTGAAATCATGATCGGCCGGGCTGCACAGACTCAAAGCATTCTGGCTTTCAACAAACTTCTGGGTGGCCGTTCGGTCTGGAGCATTGTTGGATGGTTCGGTGTCATCGCAGGCTTCATCATCCTGTCCTACTACATCGTGGTGGCAGGCTGGGCGATGGATTATTCACTCAAGTCCGTCGTCGGCTTCACAACCCCGATTGCGGAGAAGGCAGAAGAAGAAGCGCTCATCTATCGATCGACAGCCACGATCGACGACATGCAGGTCATGGTCATCGATGACATGACCCGGCTTGATCTGGATCGTGCCGAACGCAATTGGAGACGACAGTTCTCGCCCTCAACCTGGGACAACTGGACGGACTACGACGCCGCCATCAAGGCCGGCGGCGATGACAAGAAGCTCCGCGAACACGCTGGACTTGCTCAGGCGGCTGATATCGTCATTGCCGCTCAACCGGACCTCGAATCAACCAGAGCCACGATCAAGGGTGAAGCTGCCGATGCGGTCGCCGCCATGACACCCGTGGAACTGCGGGATCAGGCTGAGGATCTCTATCGGCGAAGCAAGATCAACGAGGGCGTCACCACGGTCTTCCTTGGACTTCTGGGAGACGGTTGGACCAGCACCTTCTGGGCCGCGCTCTTCATGTTCGTGGCCATCATCGTGGTGGCCAATGGCATCGGTTCGGGCATTGAACGAACCTGTCGCATTCTGATGCCACTGTTGATCCTGTGCATTCTTCTGCTGGTGGTCTACGGCTTCTTCCAGACAGGATTCAGCCGAGCGGTCTCCTTCGTGTTCGAACCAGACCCCACCGGACTTGAACCCAAAGGTGTACTGGAAGCACTTGGCCATGCCTTCTTCACATTGTCACTGGGCATGGGTGCCATGATCACCTACGGCTCGTACCAGAAATCCCAGAGTGGAGGACTGGTCAAGGAGTCGATTGCGATCGCCGGACTGGATACCGGTATCGCGTTGCTGGCCTGCATGATGATGTTCCCCATCATCTTCTCGTATGGACAGGATCCAAGCGGCGGCCCAGGCCTGGTGTTCATGAGCATGCCACTGGCTTTCGCGGAAATGGGTGAAGTCGGCATGCTGCTTGGCATCGTCTTCTTCGGGCTGCTGGTCTTTGCCGCACTGACTTCCGCCATTGCCCTGCTTGAAGTCGTCGTGTCCTATCTGATCGACGGCAGGAACTGGTCGCGAACCAAAGCGGCATGGATTGTCGGCGGCGCCATCTTCGGCTTCGGAATCGTAGCCGCCTTCGCCAACAGCGCAGGCTTCAAGATGGTCTCCTGGCTGCCGGGCTACGGACAGAACTACTTTGACACCATGGATCTGCTGACCAGCAACTGGATGCTGCCGCTTGGTGGCCTGCTGGTCTCGATCTATGCCGGATGGGTGCTTCCTGCACGCATTCGAAACGCGGAACTTTCGGATCTCAACGGCTTCTGGTCCAGCACCTGGCTGTTCCTCGTACGGGTCGTCGCACCTGTTCTGGTGGTCATCGTGCTGCTGGACAAGATCGGCCTGATCAACGTCGATGAGATCTCCTATCAACTGATGCACTGAGCTTGATGAACCCTGAAACGGAGTAGACATGGAAGCTTTCAACGATTTTCTGGGCGCCGTAAACGGATACATCTGGACCGAGTGGATGCTCTACATCCTGCTTGGCACCGGCGTACTGTTCACTATCTGGAGCGGCTTCAGTCAATTCCGTGCCTTGACACATGGTGTCGCCGTGACAACAGGCAAGTATGACGACCCGGATGATCCGGGTGCCATCAGCCATTTCCAGGCGTTGTCAGCAGCCTTGTCAGCAACCGTCGGTCTCGGCAATATCGCAGGCGTCGCCATCGCGATCGCCATCGGTGGCCCCGGCGCCGTCTTCTGGATGTGGATCGTCGGCATCATCGGCATGGCGCTCAAGAGCGCCGAAGTCACCCAGTCGATGCTCTTCCGGAATACGGATGACCCTGACAATCCGCACGGCGGTCCCATGTTCGTTGTGGCCGAAGGCATGAAGGAATGGGGCCTCGGTGCCATCGGACAGATCATCGGTGTCGTGTTCTGCCTGACGCTCCTGATCTCCGCCGTCACCGGCGGCAACATGTTCCAGGCCTGGAGCGTGGGTGACATCACCCGTGAAACGCTGAATATGCCTGAGCTGTACACCGGCCTGATTCTGGCAGTCGTCGTCGCGCTGGTCATCATCGGCGGCATCAAGCGCATCGGCTCGGTAGCCGGTGTACTCGTGCCCTTCATGTGCATTCTCTATGTGATCATTGCCATCGTCGTTCTGGGCTTCAATATCGAAGCCATCCCAGGCGTCTTCGCTGACATCTTCCGCAGTGCCTTCAGTGCATCGGAAGCCGGTGGTGCCTTCATCGGCGGAGCCTTCGGCACCGCCATCATGTGGGGCATGAAGCGTGCCCTCTTCTCAAGCGAATCAGGCCAGGGTTCCTCCCCCATCGCCCACTCCGCTGCCCAGACCAAGGAGCCTGTGAGTGAGGGTGTCGTGGCTGGACTTGAGCCATTCATCGACACCATCATCGTGTGCACCCTCACCGCACTCGTGATTCTTTCCACCGGTGCACTCACTCGAGGCGAGGCAGAAGAAGGCGCCGACGGGATCTTTGCGGAAGCGCCGGTCATTTCACTTCAGGAAACGAAGGATGAAGATGGCGAAACAATTCAACACTGGACGATGGGTGAACCCACCATGTTCACGGATGACTCGGGACAGGAATCCACCTTTGGCGTGACACCACTGCCAGATCGCACGGAACGCGGCGTCGAACTGGGTGGCGAGTGGAAGAATGAAGACAACGTCTTTGCCATTGCACAGGGTGGTGATGACAACGAAGCCACCTCCTCCAACCGGGTCATGATGACCGGAACAGTCGTGATCCCTGAAAAATCCGATGACAACCCATACATCAAGTGGGATCAGATCAAGACGGACAAGAGTGAAGTGGCCCACTGGTCAGCCCTGGCTGATGGTGGCCTCCCGACACTGGTCGCACCGATCATCTACGAGGATTACAAGGGTGCCACCATGACGGCCTACGCCATCAACCGACAGTTCCCGGGGTTCGGCAACTGGCTGATTCTGATCGCCTCATGGCTCTTTGCCATCAGCACGATGATCTCCTGGTCCTACTACGGCGAACAGGGAATCGTCTTCCTCCTGGGCGAATGGGCCGTCGGCATCTACAAGATCATCTACTGCCTGCTGATCATCGTGGCGACCGCCGGCATCGTGTCAACGACCAAGGAAATCGGAAACCTGTCCGATCTTGGAACCGGGCTCATGCTGTGGGTCAACATCCCGATCATGCTGATCTTCGGCGGCACCGCCATGGCCGCATGGCATGGCTACTTCAAGCGTCTCAAGAATGGTGAGATCAAACCAGCGGATCGCGGATGATCCGTTGATTCAATGAGTCCCGAACCCACCATGCATCGCTGGTGTGTCGCGTCACTGGCCGATTCACTCGAAGCCGGACTGCTCCGTGAGGAGCAACGGCTGCAGGTGGAACAATCGGTCTGCGGACTCGATGCACGGGATGAAGTGACGATCCATGAACAACTCGCTGCCGATTTGGCGGCAGCGGGTTATGGCGTGCATCGAGAAATCCGTTATCCCGCGGTACGCGATCGACGCAAGCGTTCAGAGGGCGATCGATGCGATCTGGTGCTGACTCCCGACAATCGCCCACTTGAAGTTCCCGAAGCTGATGCGACGCTCTTCGCGGACCCACAAGCGGTGGCACTTGAAGATGCCTTCTGGCTTGAAGTCAAGGTGGTGTCACAATTCACGGAACTTGGCGGCAACTCGAACTACTCATCCCAGCTGCTATCCACCGTACGAGGCGACATCACCAAACTGAGCAAGGACCGCGGCATTCTTCATGCCGGCCTGCTCATCCTGCTCTTCACCGCCGAAGAAGCCATTGCGGAACATGATCTGGGAATCTGGCAGGATCGATGCCTTGAACGAAGTCTGCCAATTGCGGCACCGGCCAGTCGCGTCATCTCGATCACGGACCGACTCGGCAACCGATGCTGCACCGCGAGAATCTATCCCGTGCGTCACTATTGACGATCGAGCACTTCGATGATCGCATCGGAAGCGGAAGTCGCGAATGAAGTGTTCGCATATGGCGACAACGCCGCGGCGATCGCCTCTTCTTGACAGGTTCTTGCCTCAACTGAATCAAGCAGATGCCCGACCGCTCTGGCAACCGGTCCTGGACCACCCCGATAGGGAACGAACTCGGGCACGATCCTGCTGCCTGCAATCAGGTTCGGTAGAAGACGATTCTTGATGGTGAGAATCACCTTGGCACCGAGTACCCCCACCACTCCGGTGCGATACAGGCCAACCATCGGTTTGCCATGTCTCATGATGTCCAGCGTCACCGTTCCGGAAACCGCCAACGCTACCTGACTCCAATGCAACGCAGCGTCTCGCTGACCGACTACGACCTTGATCGGGCCCTCTGATGCAGCAAGCTCACGATGAACCATCCCTGCCTTCTCTTCATCAACCGCCGTCATGACGACTCCCAGATCGGGCCGGTGTTCCCGGAGTTGGGAGACGACCTTGAGCATCAATGGAACATTGCGATTGATCTCCTGTTGACGCGAACCAGGCATCAGCAGCAGGCGTGAATCGGTCTGGGGCATGGTGGCTGCGACCCGTGCATCCGCTTCCGAATCCAGTCCGCGATCAATCGCCGGATGCCCGACGAAACGTGCCGGGATGTCATGTTGCGCAAACCACTCGGGCTCGAATGGCATCAGGCAGAGAACCAGATCCGTGCAACGTCTGAGTTTGCGGGAACGCCAAGGTGCCCAGGCCCACAATTGCGGAGCGGCCAGATGAATGACCTTCACACCATTTGGACGAAGCTTCTTGCAGATCGGAAAATTCGCTGCAGGAGAGTCAACCGGTATCAACCCGACAGGCTGGTGCTCACGAGACCACGCCAGAATGTCACGGTGATGACTACGAATTCTCTGTACATGAGCCAGCGCCCCAAGTCCCATGGCGGCATGTGAGACCGTGTCATCATGGACAACCGCGCCTGCTTCCTTCATGAGGGGGCCACCCCAGGCATGAATGGTCAGCTCGGGGCGTATTTCCCTCAGTCGAGAAATCACCTTGGCGGCAAGTCGATCACCACTTGGTTCGAAAGCTGTTATGAGAAGCGAGTCGGACATCAAAGCTCCAGAGGCCTCCGTGGCGGGGATTGGCCCATCGGGCGGAATTGTACGGGCAGGCTTCGCCGAGGCCGTTACCATGCCCTCCTTATCTCATCCGACCCGTCCTGAGCGGGCTTCAAACGAGGAACTGATTCAATGATGAAGCGAACCCATGGTTGTGGCGACCTGAGAATTGAACATGACGGCCAGACCGCTGTTCTGGCCGGCTGGGTCAACACCTTCCGCGATCAAGGCAAAGGCCTTGTTTTCATTGACTTGCGTGATCGAAGCGGGATCAGCCAGATCGTCTTTGACCTTGAAGACTGTGATGATGAAACCGTGGAAACAGCTCGATCACTCCGACGCGAAGACGTCGTGGCAGTCCGTGGTCTGGTTCGGCCACGGGAAGGCAAGGCCAATGAAAAACTGGCCACCGGCAGTATCGAAATCATGGGACAGGCGGTCGAAGTCCTGAATCGAACAGACAACCCCCCCATTCTTCCCGATGACCATGAGGCCGAGAAGATCTCCGAAGAAGTTCGCCTGACCTATCGATACATCGATCTGCGGCGACCACGAATGCAGGAGATCATGCGAATCAGACATGATCTTGCACGGATCACACGCGAATACTTCGACCAGCAGGGTTTCCTTGAAATCGAAACACCACTGCTGATCAAGAGCACCCCGGAGGGAGCCCGGGATTTCATCGTCCCCTCCCGGATCTATCCCGGACAGTGGTATGCACTTCCACAGAGCCCACAGATCTTCAAACAGATCCTGATGGTCTCCGGCTGTGACCGCTATCTCCAGATCTGCAAGTGTCTGCGTGACGAAGATCCTCGCGCTGATCGCCAGGCGGAGTTCACGCAGATCGACCTCGAACTCTCGTTCGTCGATCGGGATGAAGTTCTGGACATCATGGAAGGCTTCATGAGAGAGGTCTTCAATCGGATCCTGAAAGAAGATCTCGGCGACATTCCAAAGATGCCCTGGTCGGAAGCCATGGATCGATATGGATCCGATCGACCTGATCTACGATTCGATCTTGAACTGCAGGACATCTCGGAAATCGCAGGACGAACCGACTTCCGCGTGTTTACCGAAGCACTCGCCAAGGAAGATGGTGTCGTCAAGGCCATCCGCGTCCCAGGGGCTGCAGATTCATTCAGCCGCAAGATCACCGACGGCTACGCGGAAATCGCCAAGATGCATGGTGCGGGCGGACTTCCCACTGTGAAGTACACCGCCAACGGATTTGAAACCGGAATCGCCAAGTTCCTTGGCGACATCGGAGACGATCTGGTTTCAGCACTCGGACTGGAACACGGAGATGCCGTGCTGTTTGCAGCTGACACACGGGAACTGGCCAACACGAGTCTCGGCGCCGTACGACTGCAGGTGGCACGGGATCAGGACCTGATTCCAGCAGGCGTCTATCGGGCACTCTGGGTCGTCGACTTCCCCATGTTCAAGTGGGATGAAGACAACAAGCGATGGGCCAGTGAACATCATCCGTTCACCGCCCCGCGCGCCGACCAGCTGGAGATCCTTGAATCCGATCCAGGCGGATGCCTCTCCGACGGCTATGACTTCGTAGTCAACGGCTCGGAAGCGGGCGGCGGTTCCATTCGTATCCACAATCCAGAGGTTCAGAAGAAGGTCTTCTCACTGCTGAACCTCTCGGACGAGGAAGCCAAGATGAAATTCGGCTTCCTGCTGGACGCACTTCGATTCGGTGCACCCCCTCATGGCGGCATCGCCTTCGGGCTTGACCGACTTGTGATGCTGCTGGCGGGGACCGACAACATCCGTGACGTCATCGCGTTCCCCAAGACGCAGAACGGTGGCGACCTCATGTCACAGGCGCCGGGGCCGGTCGATGATGCTCAGCTGGAGGAACTTCAACTCGAGGTCGTGGAGCAACCTGACACCTGAGGCTGATTGATCGGGTAGGCTTGCAGGCATGAAGAAGTCTGCCAACCTGCTCACGCTGCTCATCATTCTCGGAATGGTTCTGGGCGTTCTCTTCGGCCAGTTCCTGTTGTTTGATCCAGACAACACCATCACCGGTACGCATTGGACGAAGACTGCTGGCGACCTGATACTCATCCGACCGCTGAAGCTGATGGTCATCCCCTTGATCTTCTTCAGCGTTGTCGTAGGCATCACTCGAATCGGAGACCCCTCCAAGCTTGGCAAACTCGGCGGCGCCACCCTGCTCTACTACTTCGCCACCATGTTGATCGCGGTCGTGCTTGGAACGACACTCGTGACGCTTGTCCAGCCCGGCGATCTCCCTCAGGAGATCCAGGCGGAGTTGGTCTCAGGTGGCGAAGCAGCCTTCGACAACAACACCGATCTGCAAGGCAAGGTCAAAGACCAGTCCATGGGTGGAGCCTGGACCAACATCCTCAAACAGGTCATCCCTTCCAATGTGATTGCTGAAATGGCTGCAGGTCGCCCACTCGGGCTGATCGTCTTCGCGATTCTCCTTGGTCTGGCACTTGCCGCTGGCGGGGATCGAACCAGAGCTGCACGCGATTTCTTCGATGCAGGATTCGAAGGACTGATGATCCTGATCCAATGGATCATCTGGCTGACCCCCATCGGCGTCTTCTTCCTTCTGGCCTGGACGGTCGGGAAGATCGGGATGGCGCAGCTGATCGGCCCATTGGGCTGGTACATGGGCGTCGTCTTCGTCGGCCTGCTCCTGCACATGTTGATCATCCTTCCATTGATTCTGTTCCTGTTCACCAGAATCAATCCATTCGGCTTCATGGCCAGAATGAAACCGGCATTGCTCACGGCGTTCGGCACGGACTCCAGTTCAGCCACCCTTCCCGTGACCATGGAAACCGCGGAACTGCATGCGGGATGCTCCAAACGTGCTTCCAATTTCGTTCTGCCCCTGGGCTCGACGATCAATATGGATGGCACCGCGTTGTATGAGGCTGTGGCTGTCGTGTTCCTGTTCCAGCTCTATGGCATTGACCTCAGCATGACCGAGCTGTTGATCGTGGTGATCACCGCCACGCTTGCTGCCGTCGGTGCTGCAGGAATTCCATCTGCCGGCCTGGTCACCATGGTGATCGTGATCGCTGCAGTCAACGGTTCACTGGAAGGCTCAGGACTGACCCTCCCAGTCGCCGCCATCGGCGTGATTCTCGGGGTCGACCGGATCCTCGACATGTGCCGCACGACGGTCAACGTCTGGGGCGATGCGGTCGGAGCCCGCATCATGACGCAGCTCACACCGGATGACGTCGCGGAACCAGCCGAACCCCTGTGATCTTCATGTCGACTGGAGGATCCTCTTGGACCACTCTCCGAGGCTCATGTCACGGAGTTGCTGAATCACGGCATCGATTCGGATCCTGACGGCCGAAGGTGCACCCTGCCGGAATGAACCGAACCGATTCGATGCATACAGGGCTTGAGCCTGCTCTACCTGCAGCATGAACTGCCGCACGAACTCAGGCTGCCTTGCCGCAGCAATCGAATCAATGTCGAACTTGCTCAATCTGGTCGCCCTCAACATCCAGTCCATGTCATCAAGCAACGCGTCAAGATCGCCTTCGTTGACTGCAGCCTTCTGACCCTGAACCGAATGTTTCATAGCCAGCAGACCAGTGCTGACTCTTTGCAATGGCTGGATGTCAACAGACCTACTCGAGGAAGCCGGGCGATGAGCATGAGTTGAATGACCACAGGTCTCACAGCAACCTGCACAGATTGACATGAGTAGAAGAAGAGATGTGATTCGTATGATCTTGGCCATGATTCGGCAAGACAAGATACGGGCAGAGCTACAGGTCTTCACTCGGGCGAGGTTCTCTTGGACGCCATCCAACCATTGAGATCGAGTGCCCTCAAGTCACTGAAGACCGCCTTCACACGGGCGGCATCTCCACTGGACTGGAGTTCGACATCCATGAAACGACGAAACTCACTCGAGTAGTAGAGCTTCTCACCTTCATCACCGACCGCTGCAAATCGTTGTGCGGCCGCCATCTGATCTGCAACCGGCATCTGATCGACGGCCCGCATCGTCCGCTTCATGAGTCCCGGCATCTTCTCAAGCGAACGAATGAAAGCCGTCCCGTTGTTTCTGGCGACAGCTGATTGCTGATCCTGAAAGGAACGCTCGAGACTGCTGAGATCCGACTCGAAATGAGGCGTACAGCCAGCAAGCATCACACACACGACCGCACTGATAATCCACTTCTGCATCGGACAAACCTCCAATTGGCGGCCGTTTGGCTAGGCCTGTTCCGCCAGCCACCGCTCAGCATCCAGAGCTGCCTGGCAGCCCATTCCTGCCGCGGTAATGGCCTGTCTATAAACGGAATCGGCCACGTCGCCTGCGGCAAACACACCTTCAATATTGGTGGTACTTCCTCTGCCAGCAAGCTTGATGTATTTCTCATCATCCAGCTCGATGCCGCTTCCTTCCAGAAAGCCTGTCGCCGGCGTATGCCCGATGGCGATGAACAGCCCCTTGAGAGGAAGATGCGACTTCTCGCCAGTGACCGTGTTCTCCAGATCAACACCGGTGATCGAAGCGTCACCGGTCACATCGGTGACGACGGAATTCCAGACGACTTCGGCATTGGGCTCATCCATGAAACGCTTCTGCATGGTCTTGGATGCTCGCAGCTCATCACGACGATGGATGATGTAGACCTTCGAAGCGAACTTCGTCAGATAATGAGCTTCTTCCATCGCACTGTCACCACCGCCAACCACGCCCAGTGGCTGGTCACGGAACATTGGAAGCGCGCCGTCGCAGACCGCACACGCACTGACACCACCACCTGAAGTAGCCAGACGCAACTCGTTCTCAAGCCCCATCCAGTTGGCTGTTGCGCCTGTCGCGAGAATCACAGAGCTGGCCTTTACCTCGGCCCCGCTGGATGTCTTCATCGTGAATGGCCTGGATGAGAAGTCACACGAGACGATGTCCTCACCAACAACGCGGGTACCGAATCGTTCCGCCTGTTTCTGGAACATGCTCATCATCTCAGGCCCGGCCACACCCTCCGGGAATCCTGGATAGTTCTCCACATCGGTCGTCAGCATCAACTGACCACCAGGAAGCACAGGAGCAGGATCCTGACGGGGCACCCCGACATAGCAGATCGGATTCAGCTGCGCTCTTGCCGCATAGATTGCAGCTGTCCAGCCAGCGGGACCGCTGCCGATGATGACTACCTGTTCCACATCGGACATGACGCGCACTCCTTGTCGCCAGATTTACTACTCAATGAAGCCTTCTTGGCGCAACAATGCCTTCACAGGTGGCCACAGAACGATGTCCTGCTCATCGCCACCATCAACATGTTCGGCACCAAGATCATCTTCCTGATTCCCACCCAGGCTGTAGAGCAATGCCTCGCCTGCTTCAAGCCAGAGTCTATCGACGCCGACATCAAGCGAGGTTTCCTTCCGAAGCACTCGATAACGGAAACTGTCAAGACCGTTCAGTTCTTCACGGTAGTAGTACGGATCTGCATCCATCTTCTTGGAGAGATACGAACCATACAGGCGAGTTGCCCGATTATCGATCGAAGCTGGATAGGATCCGTTGTCCCGCTTGAATGCACAGAGCGCCGCGGAGACTGCTGTTCCATACACGGCAACTCTCAGGTTGTTGCGGATCAGAAACAGTTGCTGAATATTCTCGATTGAAAGAAGAACACCTGCGTAACGCATGGCGTTGGTCTTGTCGAACTCTGACGGATAGGTGACCAGGTCACCATACTCGCGAAGCCGCCAACGCCTCCACCAGTCATCGTAGATGAGCTTGAGCCGCTCTCGACTTGCTTCAAAGCTGCCATGCTGCATGGCAATGTTGCGCCATCTCTTGGCTGCTCCCAGGCGGGTCAAAGGCTCCTGCTCAGCCTGTATTCGAGTGAAGACCACGGCAAACCGTTCTGGAATTGGATCACCGGTCACTTCATCGAATACGTCCTGCAGGACGGCATCAGCCACCAGACGATCGGCTTCCGGAATCAGAAGCCGTGCTCGATCAGGCCGAAGATAGGGAATCTCCCGCATTGCGATCTGCTGGAACTGCTCAACCGAGATCTGATCCATGTACTTCCAGAAACAATCCCGTGCATTGGAAAGGCATCTGGTCAACATGAGGATGTTGGAAAGTTTTTCATCCATGAACTGCCGATCACAGAACATTCGCATGACCGTCAGTTGAGCCATCATCAGTTTGATACCACCATCGGTATCTCCTGATTCAAGCCGACGATAGATCTCAGCCGTGCAATACGCGGCAATCACGTCTACCGCATCGAGATATCCGAACGACAAGGTTCTCTGGCCTTCGCTGACGTCGATATCGATGCAGAGCCCCTTCTCCGCATAGGTCGATGGCACATTCTGGCAACCATACGGCAAGCCGATGATGGCTCTTTCAGAAGCCTGAATGACGGCATCAGCCATACCAGGGTTGGACTTGGCCCATTGCATGACTGAAGACCAGTCGGACATCCCCGGCCAGATGGTGTCCAGATTGAAGAGCGGACCCACAGGCTGTGGAGGAGGAGACATCTTCAAGTAGGCATCAAACAAGACCTGCCAGGCCTTGGAGGACTCATCGCCTCGAATGCTGTCATCCGAATTGAGTGATGCCAGAAGCTCCTTGGTGATGGCTCCATCCGCCGCCTGGGCACGTTCAGCCCCCAGACTCAGGGCACCTGCAATGATGACTGCCAGCAATAGACGGAAAATCGGGCGTGACATGGGGCTCTCCTCAAGTGGATCGAGAGTCGAAGTCTAGCAGGCCCCCACGAGGCATACCACCATGGGCCATTCTGCCCCTCAGGGTCCCTGCCACCTATACTTGAAGTCCCAGCGGGAGACCCGACATGAGCCAGCCCTCCACACCCATATCAGCTTCTTCCATAGCCCTTCTGAAGGCGAGACTCGACTCGACATCGGGTGCACTGAACTCCATGGAAAGCCGACTGCCTGAAGTAGTTGCCATGGGAGAGACGATCATCGCAAGCCTGCAACAGGACGGGTGCCTCTTCACGGCCGGCAATGGTGGATCCGCGGCTCAGGCCCTGCATCTATCCGAGGAACTCATCGGGCGATATCAGGCCAATCGTCCTCCGATTCGCTCCATTTCGCTGGTGAGCGACCCCTCGGCGATGACCTGCATTGCAAATGACTTCGGCTTTGAGACGATCTTTGAACGCCCTCTTCAAGGTCTGGCTCGCAGCGGCGATGTGCTGCTTGCCATGAGCACATCTGGAAACAGCGAGAATATTCTTCGTGCGTTGAAGGCTGCTCGTGACATGGGGGTAACCGCCATGGCACTGCTTGGACGCGATGGTGGCCCGGCCTTGCCACTCTGCGATCAGGCAATCGTCGTCGAAGAACCGGATTCGGCGACGATTCAGGATGTACATCAATTCATCATTCATCTGCTCTGCGAATTGATCGAGGCATCCGTTTCATCGAACTGAAAAGAACCGTTATTGAGCACAGCTTCCGGCTGTGCGGCTCGAACCACTCAGGAGAACGGGTTTCATGGCTACGACTTCCAATGACATCAATTGCTCGACGGACAAGCCCTCTGGCCTTGAGATGTTCGGCACGCTTCTGGTTCGGGTCATTGTTCCTGCCTGGATTCTGGCTGGTGTCCTTTTCAAGTTCGCTTCGCGTGATCCATCGCTGCTGCCAAAGCAGTTTCGAGCCATCGTCACGGGAGCAGGCATAGACCTGAAGATGGGACTGGCCATGATTCTGGCCATCGAATGTGCCGCCATCCTCATCATGCTTTTTGTGCCAAAGCTGGCTCGCCTCATGGCCGTCCTGATGCTCGCCTCGTTCGTTCTGGTCCTTCTCAATGAGATGATTGCCGGAAACCTCACCAACTGCGGATGCCTGGGCAGCTATTCACCTCCTCCATGGCTCATGATGGCCATTGACGTAGGACTGCTCATTCTGGTGGTCGCCATTCGACCTGCAACACTCGGATCCTCCTGTGCAGCACGTCTGGGATGGGTTCAGGCCTCGATCTTCTTTCTCGTCGCTTCGTTGATCGCCTTCACCTGGGTACTTGATCGACCCAACATCGTCGGCTCGACCTTGAAGGAAAGTTCACCTCAGACGAAAGCCATTGAGGAAGCAACGGAAACAGGTCAGGACGTCATTGTTGAATCCACTGATCCGATTCAATCCAATGAAACAGAAGCACCAACGCCCACTGAACAGGCGGCTGCCGTTCCTTCACGCGATTGGTATGAACTTGATGCAAGTGACTGGGTCGGGAAGAACGTCAGAGACATCGATCTGGTCCAGTATGTCCGCGGTCTTCCGGATGACATCGAGCAAGGCGAACAGTACATCATCTTCTACAGTCGAACCTGCGACCATTGCCAGATGCTGCTTGATTTCCACTTTGGATTCGGCGTGCCAGTACCAACCACACTGGTAGCCGTTCCGGAAAATCAGGAAGGATTTGAAGCAGATGGCATTCTCGAAAACCCCTGTCTGGATTGCCAACTTGCAGAACTTCCAATTGGTGTGAACTGGATCATGACACCTCCTCTTGTACTTGCCGTGCGAGATGGAGAAGTCATCTGTGCGAAGGAAGCCGAGGATTCAGATCTTCCTGAATGCCTTCCCTTCAATTGAACATCCTCCTGCCCACCAATCGCTAACCACTCCCCGCCAACCTGATCCTCTGAACCCTACGGATGAAGACCCATGACCACGACCGAGACGCTGCAACAGGTACTCAGCTGGATTGATGAACACCTTGAAGAATCGGTGACACGGCTCGAGGACTTTCTTCGCATCCCCAGCGTCGGGACTGATCCGGCCCATGATGAAGACACGCGAAAGGCGGCCGAGTTCGCCGGTTCACTTCTGAGCGAACTGGACATGAAGGCCCGGGTCCACCCCACCACCGGCCAACCGATGGTCGTGGCACATGACGATGGACCGGGATCCGGCCCACGAATCCTCTATTACGGACACTACGACGTCCAACCAGCTGACCCGCTCGAACTCTGGGACTCCCCACCATTCGAGCCCGCACGGGTCGAAGGCGCAGAGGGACCCATGATCGTCGCAAGAGGCTCCGCAGACGACAAGGGCCAGCTCATGATGTTCATTGAAGCCTTCCGAGCATGGAAGGCCGTGACCGGAAGCATCCCCGTTCCCGTCTGCGTTCTTCTGGAAGGTGAAGAAGAAAGCGGAAGCGACAGTCTCGAACCGTTTCTGCATGAACATACGGATGAACTGGCTTCGGAAGTCTGCGTCATCAGTGATACAGGAATGTGGGATGCCGACACGCCTGCGATCACAACACGGCTGCGAGGCATCGTCTATCTGCAAGCGACACTCCATGGTCCTTCACATGATCTTCATTCAGGAGTCTATGGAGGCGCAGTCATCAACCCGATCAACGCCTTGACTCGAATCGTGTCCCAGCTTCATGATGATGATGGCCGGATACAGATCGAGGGTTTCTACGACGATGTCGAAGTCGACGAGCAATTGCTCAAGGAATGGGGGCAGCTGAACTTCGATGAAGCCGGCTTCCTTGATACCGCTGGACTCAAGTCCTCCACTGGAGAAGCCGGCCGTTCCATTCTGGAACGTGTCTGGTCACGCCCCACCTGTGACCTCAATGGAATCTGGGGCGGCTACACCGGCCCTGGTGCCAAGACGGTGATTGCCGCAGAAGCGTCATGCAAGATCAGCTGCCGCATGGTCCCCAATCAGGATCCCCGCAAGGTGATGGATTCGCTCAAGTCATTTCTTGAAGCACGCACACCCGAAGGTTGCCGCTGGTCCTTCGAGGAACACGGCTGCAATCCGGGGATCTGTGTTCCAACCGATTCCCCCTGGCTGACCACCGCCAGAAACGCGATGGGACAGGTATTCCAAAATGAAACAGTCTTGATCGGTACTGGTGGATCACTGCCGATCGTCGGCTCCTTCCAGGAAATTCTCGGTGTGGATTCACTGCTTGTCGGCTTCGGGCTCGACAGCGACCGGGTCCACTCGCCGAATGAGAATTTCTCCATTGCCAGATATCGCCATGGAATCAGAAGCCATGCAGCCATGATTGAGGCATTCGGACAGATGCAGCTCTAGAAACAAGCACTGGACCTGACGTGATCATTGGACTTCAAACTCTGGTAATGATGCTCTGCCTGATTCAGGGTCAGGATCAACCTGACGTCGAGGACATCGCCGCCTCGACGGAAGTCGTTACGACAGAACCACGATTCAACCCGAATCTGGTTGACATCAAGTTGAAACAACTTGGCACGGGGAACATCTATCGACCAGGTGACATGGTCGGCATCCAGATCGAACTGACAAGCCAGCTCGCCGAGGACGAATCCGTCTGGCTGCAATGGGATCATGAGACGGCAGACGGAGATGTGATCGGCTACGGCAGACGGGTCACCATTTCACCCAATCAACCACGCCCCTTCTGGTTGTACGTGCCCTTATCGCCATCGCTGCAGTCAGACACGCTCCAGATCGTCCGAGTGCGGCGACTCGAAGACAATCAGCCCACTGAGGATCTGGGCATACTCCGCATGGAGCCAGGCAACACAAATGCCCGACCAGTTTCGAGGGAAACTGGAATGCTTGGCGTCATTGGAACCCAATTGGCCGGGCTCGACGCCTACGAGCGTATTCCCAACTTCCAACCGGCAGTACTCATTGCTTCAGAGCCTACGACCGTCACGAGTATTCCTGACACCTCAAGGCTGCCGGATCGATGGATGGGACTTCGCCCGTTTGAAGCTCTTGTCTGGACTGATGCTGAAGTAGAGCTGTCTCCTCCACAGGAAGCAGCTGTGCTTGAATGGATCCGACGAGGTGGACACCTGATCATCATCCTGCCACAGACTGGCAACCCCTGGAGCCTGGGCATGGGCGAAGATGGTCCACTTGGAAGCGTGCTTCCCGGCGCTCCCGGACGAGCAGAGGAAGTCCCGATCAAGGACATCCTCCCTGATCTGATCAAACATGATCCCCCCGCCGTTCCACCCGGAACCATCCCCGTCCTCTTCTTCAGAAATGGCGACATCAATGTTGCTCCTGAAAACGATGGATGGATCTCGATCTGGAACCTTCCGGAAGCAGGCACCGTCGGCATCCAGCGATCAATAGGCCGCGGACAACTGACGATCCTCGGAGTGGACCTCACTTCGAACGCACTTCGAGCAGTTGGAATGCTTCGCATGCCGGGCACAAGATTCCTGACTGAAATCGTCCCGGAAGCAGATGTCTTCTGGAACAGAATTCTGGGCAGAAGAAGTGACACGCCTTCTTCCAGAGCGGTAGATGAACTTAATGAAGAAAACGGCGTGGTCCAGACCCCGGGGTCGACCCAGACGGTAGGCGACAATGTCATTCTGAATGAAATCGAAGATGCCGGAGTTGTCGGCGGAACGATCCTTCTGGCATTCGCCGTGTTTCTCCTGTACTGGCTGTTCGCCATACCGTTGTGCTGGGCCATCCTGAAGAAAAAAAGGATGCTCCAGTGGTCATGGTTTGGCTTCTTCGCCATTTCACTGATCTTCACAGCAGTTGCATGGGTCACGGTCTCCATGACAAGAGAATTGAATGTGAAGATCCTGCATCTGACGGTGCTCGACCATGTGCATGGCGAGGACCTCCAGCAGGCTCAGAGCTGGATGTCCATCTTTACTCCGGGATACGGAAACTATGACATCAGCCTGAACGGCGAACCCGACAGCCTGTTGCTTCCCTGGGAGCCTGAGGAAATCAACATCAGTGGATTTCCAGACAAACGGCAGACACTTGTGGACATCGCCAAGGAAAGTTCACGCATCACCATCCCGAGCAGAGCTACAACGACTTCGATTCAGGCCGACTGGCGTGGCTCACTGGAGGAAACTGAATGGGGAGACATGCTTCGAATGGATCCATCCCGACCCATTCAGATCATCCGCAACTCCATGGGCGACCCGCTCATGCTGCGTGGCACGATCATCAGCAATCTTCCCGAAGCACTCATCAATCCTCAGATCCTGTTCGTTGATGAACTACGGAACGGTCCACGGCAACCTGATATCAAGGACGGGGAACCACAGCTCTGGGTGCGACCATCACAATCCGGTCGTTTGGAACGGAATGGATGGGCCTGGGCGATCAATCGACCGGTTGAACCGGGTGCCGAAATCATCCTTGACAACTTCACACTCGACCCGACTGTCGATCTGGAGCGGTCACTGAGATTGCGGTATACCGCACCAATTCAGTCGAACATGGGCGACGCGTTCCGCCCACTCGGCGAATCAGGACGACAGCGTGCCCTTGAATCACTCTCCTTCTATCACCAACTTGAACCACCGGACTGGATCAGAAGCCCTGAAATGGATCCTGCCAAGAACCAGCGTTGGTCGCAACGCAACCGCGACTGGGCCAAGACGACAAGAGTATTCGGAAGAGAACTCGATCTTTCTGCCTGGCTTTCTCGCCCGGCGTTGATCGTGACCGGCTTCATGCCGGCATCCGAGCTGCCCCTGCCACTTCTCATTGACGGTAACAATGTGGATGAAAGCAATGGACTGGTCATGGTTCGATGGATCTACCCATTGCCGGATGAAAGTGGCCCAGCCACTCTTTCACCCACTCAAACCCCGGATAGCGTGAATTCATCTCCCAATGACATGCCAGGCGACACGCCAAGCGGATAATCTGGACCTGACACATGGCCATCATCGAAACTGTCAACCTGACCAAGAAGTACGGCGAACTCACCGCCCTTGACAATCTCAATCTTGAGATTGAAGAAGGCGACTGCTTTGGCTTCATTGGTCCCAACGGCGCCGGCAAGACGACAACCATCAAGATTCTCGCGACGCTCCTCAAACCCACCTGGGGAGAAGCGAGGATTGATGGAAATGTCGTGGGTTATCAGAATCCGATGATCCGGCCTGTAATCGGCTATGTGCCAGACTTCATGGGCGCCTATGACGACATGGTCGTGACCGAGTACCTCGATTTCTTCGCCGCATGCTATGACCTCCACGGCGCACAGAGAAAGAAAGTCGTTGGTGATGTACTGGATCTCACTGATCTGGTACATAAAGCCAATGCAGAGGTAAACAGTCTCAGCCGAGGCATGAGCCAGCGACTGTCGATTGCACGTGTACTGCTTCACGACCCCAAGGTCCTTCTGCTTGATGAACCCGCTTCTGGACTGGACCCACGCGCCAGAGTCGAAATCCGGGAACTGCTGAAGGAACTGCGGAGGATGGGCAAGACCATCATCATCTCCTCCCACATCCTTCATGAACTTGCCGAACTCTGCAACATGGTGGGCATCATCGAACAGGGAAAGCTCCTCTTCTCCGGAAGCGTGGAAGAAATCATGGAACGCGCACATGTCGGCCAACTTGTCCAGATCTGCGTGGAAGATCGAGTCAAGGAAGCAGGACAGATGCTGATGAAAGTACCTGGCATCTCACGTGTCGAACTCACCCGTGACCGGGGCGAGGTCATGCTTGAGGTCGTGATTGAAAGCGATGCCGAACTACCCATCCCTGAGCTTGCCAGCCGTCTGATCGCTCAGGGATTCAGGATCAAGTCATTCCGCCCTGCTGAAGTGAATCTGGAAACCGCATTCATGCGACTGACCAAGGGACTTGTGAGCTGATTCAGATGTCAGAAATGCCCGACACATCTCTCTCCACCACCACTGCCATCATTCTGGCCGATCCTGATCGCGAGGAAGCCCAGCAAGCGTGCAGTCAGATCGAGCGTATTCTTCTCGATCTCAAGGTGAGCTTCACGAAGCAGTCACCTGAAGATTCGGCACTTGCATGGACGGGAGCAAAACCCGATGTAGCCATCGTCATTGGTGGCGACGGGACGATGATTTCCCAGACCCGACGTCTGGTCGATCATGGAATACCGATGATCGGAATCAACTGCGGCAGACTGGGCTTCCTTGCACCGTTCAGCCCCGAGACATTCGAAATCCATGCATCCTCCGTTCTCTCGGAAAACCGCAAACTCGAGCATCGCATGATGCTTCAGATCCAAGTGCAACGAAGCGATGGGAGTGAGACCATCACCCGGCGTGCCATGAATGACGGCATCATCACCGCTGGCTCACCGTTTCGAATGATCCAGATGTCGACGGCCATGGATGGTCAGCAAGGGCCACCACTGTCAGGAGATGGACTGGTTGTCGCCACGCCGACAGGCTCAACTGGACACAGCGCTTCAACAGGCGGACCCATCGTCGATCCTCGAGTCGAGGCAATCATTGTCACACCCATTGCGGCTCAATCTCTGGCCTTTCGACCATTCGCACTGGAAGGCGGCTCCACACTGGAAGTCATGCTGACACAGGTCAACGAAGGCACCTCTCTGGTACTCGACGGCCAGAAAAGAGTTCAACTGCATGAGCACGATCGGGTCCGCTTCGCCAGATACAGCCAGCCGATGGGCTTCGTGAACTGCCCCGGACACCCATTCTGGCGCATCCTCCACGACAAGCTGGGATGGGCAGCACCGCCACGCGGGCGTGACGATACGATGTCCACCCCATGATTGATCTGAAACAACTCCGAGAATCGCCAGAACGCTTCATCCAGGGTGCTGAGGCCAAGAACATCGATGTCGATATCGATCGTCTTCTTGAGCTCGATCAACAGCGTCGGGATCTGCTCCAGAAACAGGAGACACTCCGTGCTGAGCAGAAGAAGATCGGCAAGGAGACCGGCCCCCAGATCGGAAAGCTCAAGGGGCAGCTGAAGTCAGTCGAAGATTCACAACGTCCCGAACTGGAAGCCCGGATCAGTGAACTGGAGGCCAGACCTGCCGCATTGAAACAGCAGATCCATGATCTGGATGAATCACTCGCGGTCATCGAGCCGGAATGGAAGAAGATCCAACTCCAGGTACCACAGCCTCCTGATGATGATGTTCCAAGAGGAAGTTCATCCGACGACAATGTGGAAATCCGAAGATGGGCGCCCGAGGGATGGGACTGGGATAAATCATTCGAGGAAAATCGTGGCTTTGCACCCAAGACACATCTGGAACTCGTACACGACCTGAACATGGTCGACTTTGAACGAGGGGTGAAGGTTGCGGGTTCCAGAAGCTATGTCCTCACCGGCGCGGGAATGAGACTGCATCAAGCAGTTCTGGCGTTTGGCATGCAGCACATCTGTGAAAAGCATGGTTTCCGCGCCACATCGGTACCGGTTCTGGTCCGGGAACAGGCCATGGTCGGCACCGGCTTCTTCCCCGGGGGGATTGAACAGACCTATCACATCGATTCTGACAGTACACCTGGCCCGGGACAGGATCTCTATCTCACTGGAACCGGCGAAGTGGGCCTGATGAGCCTCCATTCCGATGAGATCGTCGATGCGGATCAGTTTCCGATGAAGTACGCCACGGTTTCAACCTGCTTTCGACGAGAAGCAGGTGCTGCCGGCAAGGATACGGCTGGACTCTATCGAATCC
Source organism: Phycisphaerae bacterium (assembly GCA_002717655.1). Classification (GTDB taxonomy): domain Bacteria; phylum Planctomycetota; class Phycisphaerae; order Phycisphaerales; family SM1A02; genus UBA1668. The sequence goes on from PBAY01000026.1 coordinate 27,383, forward strand.
ACCAGTTCGACAAGGTTGAACAGGTGATCATCGACAAGGCGGATGAAGCGACCAGTCGAACGCATCACGAGACCATGATCTCGATCGTGGAGGAACTCCTGCAAGCGATGCAACTTCCCTATCGCCTGCTTCAGTGCTGTACTGGAGATCTGGGCAGCAAGAATGCGGACATGATCGATATTGAATGCTGGATTCCTGGTCGAGGAGATGAAGCTTCCAATGGAAGGCCCGCGGGCGAATTTGGTGAGACTCATTCCGCTTCAAGGCTGTATGACTTCCAATGCAGAAGGCTCAACCTCCGTTACCGGGACAAGGACGGCAAGACGATCTTCTGTCACTCGCTCAACAATACTGTTGTCGCCAGCCCACGCATCCTGATACCTATTCTTGAAATGCATCAACAGGCGGATGGAAGCATCATCATCCCGGATGTGCTGCGTCCATTCATGGGCGGATGTGAACGAATATCATCCTGATCTCGAAGATACCCCTAGAGCCCCGCTTCGCCTGCTGCATCCCGTAGACGATTCGCGGACAACTCCTCATACAAAGCCTTCTTTCCAAATCCCGGCCGAGCCCCGTGGGATTCAGCGGTGGCCTGATGCTCATCAAGATCGGAGATCAGCAGGACCCTCGCCCCGGGGAGCTGCTCGACTCTCGACTTGATCAGATCAAGACCTGAATGTCCTGCTGAAAAGGTCCCATCAAGCACCCGATTGACCAACCAGGTGTCCTGTTCGTCCTGATGATCAGCCAAGGCAGCATCATCGTTGGCAACATGTACCTCTGCATCATCAAGAACACGCTCAACCATCGACTTGAGCATGTAGTTGTCCGGCCCACAGTGTCCAACCAGCACGATTCGCATCATGTATCTCCCTGTTCAATCCTGATCTCTCTCGCATTCACAATCAGATTCACACCAGAACCCAACTGGAAACTTCGCTGATGCATCCCATGATCACCTACTGCTTCCGCTGCGGCAAACAGTGCATCATGCGAAAGACGATCAGGAGTCAGTGAGGTGACACAGAGCACCGATCGTCTCAAACCACCTGCCACAATGGAAACCGGAAGCCGCGAAAGTTCAGATCGATCCCAGCAACGTTCCGCCGCATCTCCAAACATGGATGCGATGAGACCTTCCAGCGCCGTAGCGGCCGCAGCCTGTAGATCAGCTGATGCTGCCGCCCGAACCGCTGCCCCTGGCCAGAGCGACTCGAAGACTGGCAGTACATCACGACGCAGCCTCCCTCGCTGAGTCGCGGGGTCGACATTTCCAGGGTCATCACACCAGGAAATGCCCGCAGCCTGACAAAGAGACTCCGCATCATTTCGCGAAATCCTCAACAGCGGCCTGATGAGCAGAATGCCATCTGCAAGCACGCGCTTTCTGGCCATGCCGGCAAGCCCGGTTGGACCGGCACCCCTGCCGATGGCAGCGAGAATCGTCTCAAACTGATCCTCGGCATGATGGCCTGTTGCAATGAAGGAAGCATGACAATCCAAAGCCGCCTGCTCAAGGGCTTCATAACGCATCTTGCGAGCAGTAGCAGAGGTTCCATCGGCAACCTCGACATGACGAATCTCCGCGGGAATCTGGAACTGCTCTGAAATCGCCAGTACATGCGCTGCTTCTTCATCCGCTTCGGGGCGAAGATGATGGTGAACATGGACAACTCTCGGAAGCATCGACCAGTCGTCATGATCACGAAGCACAACCGCTGCAATCAACAACGCAAGAGAATCACGGCCACCACTTACTGCAAGAACGACCGGGCCCGGTCGCTGATCCTCACAGGCCATGCGGAACCCACGCCCGATCTCATGTACCACACCATGACGACGTGCCTCCAGAGGCACCAAGGATTCACCTTCGGGCTGGTTGATCTGATCAATCACTTCTTGATGCTAGCAAGCTCATGCTCAGGAAGAGCCAAGCCATCCATCCTGCCACTCCATGCCCTGAGGAGGCTCGATCTCAGGCCCTTCCTGAAGCAGACTGGCCACCGGATAGGCACAGGAATCAATCGCAAGGGCCGCAGCAGGACGATGATTACCACTCTGTCCAACACCGCCGAACGGCAATCGGCTGGAAGCTCCTGCAGTACCCACATTCCAGTTCAGACAGCCTGCGGGTATCTCGGCAAAGCAACGATCAAATACTGCTCGATCCTTGCTGAAGATCGAGGCGGCGAGTCCATAACGCGTGCACTTGGCCTGCGCGATCGCCTCCTCCAGAGAAGAGACGACGCAGATCTGAACCAAGGGTCCGAAGATCTCATCATCATGCTCCATGTCGAATCCATCGACTTCCACCACACCTGCAGAGAGGAACCAGCCTTCTCGAGGCAACTCCACGGCAGGCACCAGCACCTTGCCGCCTGAATCGACCAGTTGCCGTTGACTTTCAAGAACACGATCACGAGCACGCTCACTTACAAGAGGTCCCATGAATGGCATCACGGGATCATCATGAGCGCCGACCAGAAGCGTTGAAGCGGCCTTGCAGAAAGCCGAGAGAAACTGTTCGGCAACTCGTTCATGAACCATGATGCGACGAGTACAGGTACAACGCTGACCCGTAGTCGCGAAGGAGGCCCTGACGCACTCGATGGCCGCCAACCGGAGATCGGCATCCTCATGCACGATTGCCGGATTGTTCCCTCCAAGTTCCAAGGCCACGATTCGACCCGGAGTGTCGATGTTCTGCTCGAGAATCATGCGTCCAACCGGCCAGGAGCCCGTGAACAGAATGCCATTCACATCATCGCTGGTACACAGACGCTGCGAACCCTCCGGCCCGGCCTGCACCACATTGAATACACCCGGAGGAAGCGCTGCTTCAAGCATCATTTCACCGAGTTTCTGACCTACTGCGGGCGCGAACTCGGATGGCTTGAAGACCACGGTGTTGCCAGCCGGCAAAGCTGGCACGAATTGACCGTTGGGCAGATGAGCGGGAAAGTTGAAGGGACCGATCACCGCCATGACGCCATGAGGACGATAACGGCACCGGCCTTCACGGCCTGCACCGGCTTCAGCCGTCCAGTCATCAAGTCGCCCGGCAACTGTTCGTTCAAGGGTCAGATCAACCTTGCCACCAAGTGCCGATGCTTCAATTCTTGACTCAGCCAGAGGTTTGCCGACCTCTCTGGCAATCAGGTTCGCCAGTTCATCGACATGCGATCGTGTGACATCCCGCCATCTTCGAAGATGTTCAGCTCGTTCTTCCATGGACAATGCCGCCCAGGGACCGAAGGCCGCACGGGCAGCTACCGTTGCCTCATCAACATGTGCGAGAGAAGGATTGCCAGACCACATCACTCGATCTGGATAAGCCGGATCCGTCGAGACAAGCGAGTCTCCTTCAATAGGCCGATGCTTGCCGCCGATGATGTCGCGTGGCTGAAAGCCTTCACTCATGTTGTCAACGACTCCTGACCCGCAGACGACTGATCGGCAAGGCCGCTTGAAGATTCCTGAGGCGTCCAGCTGACCGACATCCCGGGCTTGAGACCCAGTGCCTTGGCGGCTTCCTCTGGAAGACACAACGCTTCACCTTCGAGTTTCACGCCGCTTTTGATTGCACGAAAATCACTTCCACGGTGCGTGCAGACGATCGATTGAGTCAATTCATCCGTTGCAGAAACCACTCCCTTGAATGAAGTGGTCGAAGTAGCTCGTACGAGCGGAATCTCATCCCGCACCGCCTCCAGATAAGGACCGCCATCAAATGGATCGACTTCGTCAATATGATGAAATCCAAGACGCTCAAGCATGCGCAAAGCCGGCACCGCATCGGGGCTCACGTGGCCGATGAGCCGACGAGCTTCAGCCGGCAACAACGATGCGTAGATCTCCACCTCTGGAAAGAGCGAAGTGATGAACTCCTTGGAGGTACGACTGAACGCATCAGCTTCGCGATAGGAAAGGTTGATGAATCTTCTTCCGAGGTGGTCCCACAACATGGTTCGACCGTCAGGCGTGAGGGCCCCCATGATCTCACCGATGATCCGCTCCGAGAAAAGTTCAGGACATGTTCCCATGAAGGAGAATCGAACCTTGCTCAACAGCGAACCAAGACGGTCCGGCGTACCTCGATGCGAAGGAGCAAGAACCAGGCCTCCTACTTCGGTGGAACCTGAGGAATCCTGACATAACTGCAAGGTGATCTGGACATGACCGGTCTGCAGATCCCGACTGTAATGCTCCCGCTTTCTGACCTTCAGAACAAGGCGTGGCATCTTCTCACTGCCTTTGCCGGCAATGAGACAGGAGGTTCCAACCACTCGATCCGAATCGGTATCGACAAGTACGAACACATACTGTCGATCTCGAGGATCGACTTCACCCTTGAAGCTGGCTCTTGAAAGCGTGAGGATGTCATGAAGAGAATTCGAGTCAGCAGGCAGATTGTTGGAATGCACCGTTCGAGCCAGCCGAATCAAGGATTCGTGATCGTCCAGAATGGCATTGCGAACCACAAACATCAGGACTCATCCTCCAGAACTGAACCTACGATTTCCATGACTGCCTCGATATCCGCATCCTGAAGAACACCCACGGGCGGAAGGAATCTGAGATGAAATGGGCCATGTCCACAGGTAAAGGCCATGACTCCTGCGTCGAGCAGACGCATGATCAGAGGTTTGACGCGGGATCCTTCCCCACCGTATGGCGTCAATCGCATCATCCCACCAGTTCCTCCGACGATTTCATCAAGATCGGCCGTCTGTCCGGGGTTGAACATTGAAGGAAAGCATTCCGGGTGTGCTTCCAGAAGCGTCCCGGCCAGTCGCCGGAAAGTCGCATGAAGTCTTGCATGCCTTCCATCGGAACCATAGGAATCTCCTGAACGTAATCGTTCGATGATTCGACGTCCGACCTGAAGTGCCGCCGTCGATCCAATGAAGGTCGCACTGAGAAGACCAGGCTTTGGATTCAAGGCTTCCGTGTAAAGCGTTGCACAGACCTGGGACATCTTGCCCAGCGTGACAACATCCGCATACTCCGCAAGATCCAGAGCCTGGAACTGGAACAGTTCTTCGGTTCGACCAAAGCTCTGAACCTCATCAAACCAGATTGGAACTCCCGCTTCACGAGCTCGCTCAAGCAGTGGAATCCAGAATTCCCGAGGAGCGGTATTGAAACCGCCTTCGCCTTGAACCAGTTCCATCATGAAACAGGAATGCTGCGACGGATAACGACGAAGAAACTCATCAAGACAGGCGATCGTACGCGCAGTGGAGCCTTCAGGATCCTGCTGATCATAGAACGGCAGGTAATCAACATCGGTATTCAGCGGAATACCCTGTCGACCGCCCGCACTGTCACCGATCTGACACATGGTGGTCGTGCGGCCAGCAAAACAATGCTCGAAGGTCAATACTCGTGCCGCCCCGCCGGTGTGCTGCATGCAGATCTTGAGTGCATTTTCGTTCGACAACGCGCCTGAGTTGGTCAGGAAGCAGTGCTTCAGACGATCGGGTGCGGCAGATTCAACCAGCAAGGCGGAAAATGCTGCGGCATCAGCGTTGCACTGAAGGTTGCCCTGCATGACGGCGTCACTCATGGAAGCCAGCAAAGCGGTTCTGATCAGATCCAGATCACCGTGACCGAAGGAATGAACTCCAATCCCAGTGATGAAGTCATACTTGACGGATCCATCGGTCATGGCGACAAGGGCACCGCGACCAAGCCCTGCACCCATGACAGGAAAGAACAGACCACGCCCCCGTTCACGGGCGAACTGATCAATGCAGGGTTCAGAAGATGCGATCAGATCCGGATCCGGCCCTTTGACACCTGTGAGGGTCTGCTGAGCTTGATCGATCTGGGCCAGAATCGACGCGATCGCCGAATCGGTTTCGGAATTCGCCAGGGCCGGATAGAGCCCCGGATGTGTTGAATCAGTGGTCATATGGCCAGATTGTAGGGGGTGCCGCAATCGTGGACGAACCTGACATGAACAATCTCAGTTCCCACGCTCAAATTCGAGGGTGAGCCACTTCCCACGATCGGCAGGCCCACGACAGGCCTCAAGGCGTCGATCAGCTGGAATCCCGACGAGACAGGCATTCGTGGTTGTCGGCTCTCCATCCTCAGGGTAACGGTTGATGGCCAGCGAACCACCCGAACGATCCATCATGACTTCTCGAGCGGCATCAGCGTCATGCAGTCCTCCCTCGAGCAAGGCTCCGACTCTTTCCAGACGTGAACGACTGCTGGGCGAAACCGGCTCGCTTTCACAGGCCACGTGCGCTTCATCCAGACAGTGATTGGTCTGGACAAGAGGAAGCTGGCCGAGATCTCGCCGAACTGCACGGTCGCTGGAGCACTCCAGCTGAACCCCCTGAGCAGGATCGGCATACCAGTAGGAATGGGCTGCCGCACGCGGTGCTTCGATCGCGATTCTCGCTGCCTCTGAAGCTGTACGCTCACGTATCGCCCGATGCTGGATATCCAGATATCCAACTCCAGGACGAGCGCCTCGTACCTTCAGGTTCGTCGTTCCGACCCACAAGCCGTGTTCGTTCATTCCGATGAGCGTTGGTGTGCCGGCAACGGTGACACTCCAGGTTTCGGGACCATCATCCGGCAATCGATGAACACCGACGACGTAATGAACATCGCCTGCATTGAGATCCCAGGTCTGCCCTGCCACAAGTGGCGAGGTTCCCGCAGCTGGTGACATGAAGGCCGTACACCCTTCATCAGCACCCGGAGGCAATGCGCCGATCGAGGCCACATCACGGATATCCGTCAAGTTCGAGGTTGCGTACAGATCCTCCAGCGTGACCTTGGCACCCCTCGCTGTCGCCTGCAATTCGATGAATCCATCATGATCCCATTCCTGAAGCACCGCCAGGCAGGCTCGAGCTGCGTCACGATAGGCTTCCATGCCTCCGTGAATACTTCGCTCTGCCAGATAGCTTGCGGCGTTGTTCAATCGGTGGTCCACCAGTCCAGCGATCGAATCACGCAGGGATTCCCCCAGCATTTCACCCATGATGGCCGGCGTACCTGAAACCGTTACACAATGAAGCTGAATAGCGTTCACATCACCTCCGCCAGATCGTCCCTGCCGGCTTGTTCTGATTTCATTGAAACCAACCCTACAGAACCCACATTCGTCAGCTGCCGGCCAGCGCCACGCCAGTTCACCCGGATCTGACCGCCTGGTTGATGGACATCCACACATCTGGAAGAGATGCCCTTGGTTGCCAACGCCGCAACGGTAGCCGTGGCACCTGAAGCGCAGGCCAGCGTTGGCCCCACTCCACGTTCCCATGACTTCATTCTGATCAAACCCGGATGACAGACTTCTACAGCATGCCAGTTAAGCGAGTCGCCATTGTTCTGCAGCCGACACTCGACTTCCTGCTTCCATTCCAATTCACCTGGAAGCTCTTCGTACTGAATGATTCCATGAAGATTCCCCAGATCGACGAATTCATGATCATCTCTTGACTCAACTCGCGCCGATGGCATGCGGGCCCAGACAACCCCTTTGTCACAACTGGACTCCAGCACCCTTGCCTTCAGATGCTGCTGATCAACCGCGACGTTGATTGTTCTCCCCGCAGCAATTCCTCGACGATGAAGCTCAAAGGCGACACAACGAAGTCCATTGCCGCACATGCTTGCGGAGGATCCATCGGCATTGATGATTCCCATTCGGATATCGACCTCCGAATCGCCGGCGGAAAGAACCAGTAGTCCATCAACAGGGATCCCCTGCCCAAGGAGGTCCGCCATCAGCCCCACTGGCTCACGGGACACCAGATCCACCTGATCAACGATGGCAAAGCAGTTACCGGTCCCCTGCATGAAAGTAAGTGATGGAAGCAAAGACATGTCTAGATCTGATTCAGGTTGAAAAATCGGGCACGAACATGGCCAGACAAAGAAGAGAAGCCAAGCCTACCACTACAGTAGTGATCTTGATACGACCTACAACTCTATCGATCGGCAGTGAGTCGCGAGCTCGTCCAACAAGATCTGTCAGACGGTGGCACCGCAGACGTATGGAGCCATGCCTCCAGTCATTTCGACGTCCATCATCCCCATTCAACGCCGAGATCGACTGCAAAGCCCCGATCATGGCCGTGGTGGCCTCCACTGTGATGACCTGATCAGAGGTGCGATCCTCACTCAGATCACGGACTGCACAAGCATCCGCCTGCCATTCAAATCGCCGCGATATCCAGCCGAATACCAACCAGAGAATCAGGACCAGACTGACCAGGCGCAGGAGACCTTCCACATGGGGAATCGCTGGAATCGCCATCCATACCACTTCCAATGCAAGCACCAGGGTGATGATTGAAGCAAGCAACCATGGAATGTGATGACATCTTGCATGCCCGACCTCATGAGCCATCACAGCCTCGACATAATGCTCCGGCATCCAGCGAATCATGCTCCTGGTCAGCAGAATGTAACGAAGCCTGCCCAGAATTCCGACCACAGCCGCATTGACCAAGCCGGCGCCCGTGTCCCAGGACAGGATGTCCCGGACTGGAACACCCTGACGCTGACAGATCCGCTCCAGACGATCTCTGAGCAGGCCTGCTTCAAGTGGCGCCACCGACAGCATGGCTCTCATGATCAAGGGAGCGAAGATGAAAATCGCTGCCGTCACCAGCAGAACCAGCAACTGGCGAACCTCTTCAGCAATGGTCTCTTCATCAAGCGTTCCGAGGAACTCGACGCTTCCCAGAATCAGTCCTGCGGGAACAAGAAGCAGGAGCACTTGAATGACAAACATGTTCCAGGCACATGACCATCTAGTTGTGGCCAACGATTCTTCTTCATGGCGACAGGCAACTGCGCGATCAACCGAATACCACGCAACGCCAATCAGGTAATACCCCGACAGTACCGGCAGCAACAAAACCAGTTCGTCGACAAGAACCAAGTCGCCCAACCACTGCCGAACCATGGACAAACCATTGAAGATGAGCACGCTGACCAATCCACTCAATACGAGAACGGCGCGCAAGAATCTCAGGACTCTGGAAGCAATGGACAAGAACTCAATTCGGCCCCGACGTATTGCGACAGCAGATCTACCAAACCAGACGAAAGCAAGAATCACGCAAAGCGCAGGCACACCAGCCCAGATCGACAACGCCGTCCAGAGACGATCTTCCAGAGACCACATGTCCAGCCCATGCCCTGCATGGGCGACCATGACTGCAGCCAACAGAAGCAGAGGGAGCATCGACACGTCTGGCTATGAGGAACCGGGACGCTTGATCGTGCCGAGATCGACAATGATCTGTCCGTGACGGTAGAAGTCGACATTCATCGTGTCTTTATCGACAAAGGTAAAGACCAGATTGTTCGTCCTCGTATTGTCAGCGTAGTTCATGTCTCCCAGACCCGGTCCGGCATGAAGCGCATTCCGGTAACGCTGAGCATGAAAGTGCATGTGATACAGCGCGGTATAGCCGGCGTTGAACATTTCCTGCGAAGCATTGAATCGCCGGTCATGGTGCCTGATCTTGGGAATGAATTCCCGGATCTCAAAGCGACCTTGATCATCAAGCTGGATGATTCCCCCGTACTCCGTTCCCTTGTCCTGCTCGTCGCGGGAGCCATAATCAAAGAGATGGCGAACGATCGCAGGCTGTGACAGTGCTTCCTGAGCCAGACTGATGGCCGCCAGATCCCCCCAGGTCAACTGATCCCTGTGGGTGTAGAGCCGTTCTCGGTGACGACTGTCAGTCGGCATGCCCGGCTCCGTCTCGTAGTAGTGTCTCGCACCACGCATCGATGACTCGACCTGTTGATACAGCTGACTGCTGCTCGCCGAAAGCAGATCAGGACGATGGCGAGAGGCTGCGACGACCACTGCGATATCACGCAATTCCATGTCACGCCGACGATCCTCGGAGATCCGCTGAACATCCTGCCTGGCCTGCTCCCAGAATTCCTGACGTTCGGGCTCTCGCAGTTTCCTCAACCAGAGAATCTCTTCACGGTTGTATGGAACCATTCCAAGGTCATCCGCGGCGGCCCGAAGATCAACCATCATGGAATTCTCATTGTCCAAGGGTGACTCTCTGACGAGTTCAATCAGTGCTTCACGTTGATCAAGACGATGCAGCAATTCCCAACAACGATTACGAAGTCCCTGCTTTGATGCCTTCTTGTTGATCTGGAACGTCTCGAAGATCAGCGGAATCACCTGATCTCCCCCATTGAGACTCACCAGCGCCAATCGCTCCGGTCTTTCATTCTCATCGGGCCACTGGGACCATCTGACCCCCCAGCTGCTTATCAGCGCCTCGTTGATGGATCGCTTGTCCTCCGGTGCCGCCCACTTCTGACTACCTAACCACTTGCAGTAGATTTCGAGCCATTCAGCATCATTGATTCTGGCCAACCGTTGTCGTGTAGTTCTGACCAATCGATCCGGGTCCGTCTCCATGAGCAGTTCAATTCCAGCAACTCTGACGTCATTGCTGTACCCCGGTCTGTAGATCAAACCCTGTAGCGCATCGATTGAATCCGCAGAACTGCTTTCAGGTGATGCCCTGAGCATTTCGATGCTGGTCCAATGTCGCGTGCTGTGAGCGCTTGAATCAGCCAGCTCTCCAACTGGATTGGTCACGGGGGCCTTGCACCCGGCCAGGGCAGTGATCATCCCCAGAATGGCTGCAAAGGCAAGGCAGTAGCCTTGAAACGCCTTTCTGACGGTCAATGATGCGCTGTTCATACAGCTATGGTACTCTTGTATTACTGTGTTACGCATCACGTGAGGCCAGCACAGGTTTGGTCCCTTGCAAGAACACTCAACCATGCCCTTAGAGCCACAATCCATGATTGACCCTGGAAACATCCAAACTCAAGTGGAACAGGTATTGGATGCCATGCGACCAGTCATCCAACAGGATGGCGGAGACATCGAATTGGTGTCTGTTTCAGCTGAGGGAGAGGTCCAAATCAGATTTCAGGGTGCTTGCGTAAGCTGCCCTTCCCGGGCACTCACCCTTCAGACCCTCATCGAACGGAATCTCAAGGAATACGTTCCTGGCTTCACTTCGGTGGTCGCTGAAGATATGTGAGACCTGCCCAGGCTGCCATCGGCACTCAGAAGCCGCCCAGAGGGCACATCACAAGTACTTATCGGACAGTAGGTTGATCTCCTTGCCAGGAGAGTTCTTAACATGGGCAAGGGGTTGGGCGAACGCTCATTGTCGTGTACCCTGAAGGATGGTGGATCAGGGCATGCCGCCCTGTTTACAGCATCCCCCAGACTGGGCAGGAGGTCCTTTCGATGCTGGTAATTACGCGACGAGAAGGTGAAGAAGTAGTGATTGGCGACCCAAGCAACCCCATAGGGATTGTGCGCGTCGCCTCCGTCAAGGGTGATCGAGTTCGGCTGGCGCTGAACTTTCCACGCGATGTCGAGGTACATCGGCGGGAAGTAGCGGACCAGATCGTCTCCGAGAATCCAACTGTTGTCGGCAAGATCAGGCCGGCAGGCAGCTGAGCGGGATTACTTCCACATACATCGAAACTGTTTGAGGTTCATCCAGGCCGGGATGCAGCGTGTTGGCACACGTGCCTGCACGAGGTATCGAGTTGGCCAAAAAAAAGTTCGTGACGTGTGGTGGGACACGCCACGAACCGGGAAGGGGTGAGCCGAAGCACCCGAAGGTTCCTCGGCATCGTGAGGAAGCGTTAACGGCATCGTGAGGAAACCGTTCACGCAGAGGCTCGGAAGTCGAGCCAGATGGCAGGACCACAACGTCATCCGTGTCGTTGAGGAGGAGTCCCTGCCTGGCAACAGGCCGTCCATGGCCTGTATTTCGTGTTTTCCGGCCTTTCAAGGGCTTTCATGGAGATCTCTAAGGCCATCCCTGGCCTCATGGTGCGGCGATCTTCATGCCAACTTCCGTGCTGACATCTTGCCCTGTTGTTCCGGAGACATGACTGGATGCACAGACCCTCACGGTCTGTCACTCACCTCCTTGACCACGTTGACGCAGAAGGGCCCTTCTGGCCCGCATGACGATCTCGGACTGCTTGGCGAGTTTCTCGTCTCGCCGCCTTGCCCAAGCTGTCGGATCTCGCAACTCGAGATGATCCTTCACCCCGAGTATGACAATTGAACTTTCCAGACCTGCAAGCTTCATCAGCCGCTCGGGAATTCGAATTCTGCCCGCTGAGTCCAGTTCGACTCTCGAGGACTGGCTGTAGAGCAACTCCTCGAATTCCATCAGATCTTCGTCGGGAAGAAGTGACTGCTCGGAAGCTGCTGCCAGTGATTCGAAGGTGCGTTCGGGCCAAAGCCAGAGTGAGGTATCGGGCCCGGGCGCCAAATAGAACGCATCCCCGTGATGCTCGGGGCTCAACCTCGAACGAATGTCCGAAGGTATGGCGACGCGATGCTTCGCGTCGATCGTGTGCTCGTACTCGCCTGTAAACAGCACGCATCAAGTCCTCGCCCCTGGATGGCCGGCTGTGCTTCACAGTTCCGCACTGATAACGCCTGACCACTGCTGGCAACCGTACCCCACAATCCCCCACAATGCAACACATTTCGACCTTCTGCCCCCTTCTGCCCCTACTTGCCCCCAAAAAATCCACAATCTGAGTCGATGCACAGGCAGAGATCCTGAGCGGCTGGATTGGTCGCCATGAGGTGATCAAGCCAATATGGCCATTGGAATACGCTCCTTATCGGTCTATTCACAAGGGTTTGGAATGAGTTGCCCAACCAACAAAAAACTCTGCGGCATATCCCCAAATTGAGCGCAGACTGTCATTGGCAACTGCCCTATCGAGAGGAAATGACAGGTTGATGGACCGCGCGCAGAGAAATCTTGACGTGAATGCTTCAAACGATAGCCAGATCGACGAGGCCATCTCGATGCAGTTGCCTCAGGGACTGTTCCTGATGACTGCTGCCGAAGGCGATGTTCGATGCGGATTCATCACTCAATGGGTCCAGCAGTGCAGCCGAGTTCCCTTCCAGGTCAGCGTGGCCATACCAAGAGGCACCGCCATCGAGCCCGTCCTTCGTGACAGCCGTAGCTTTGCCTTGTGTGCACTTCACGCTGACGATCGAGTCATCCAAAGGCGATTCAAGGAGCCGCTGGATCAGCAGGAAGATCCCTATGTCGGCCTTCAATGCTTTACGGACACCAGCGGGTCTCCGATTCTGCGACGAGGTCGCTTCTATCTTGATTGCGAGTTGGTTGGCCAACTCGCCATGGAATCAGACTGTCGGATCTACATCGGACAGGTGCTGAGCGCCCGGATACTTGAACCAGTCGAATCGATGAATGGTGCGACCGTAAGCAGAAATGGACATTCCAATGGTCATGTCAATGGCAACGGTCATGTCAATGGCAACGGCCATCTGAACGCTTCCTGATCATCCACGACCAAGCAGCGACTGCACTTCCTGTCGGATCAAATCATCGAAGATCCTGCAACTGAAACGCTCAGCATTGGCGCGACAGGCCACACTCTGAATTGACCAGTTCGCGGATTCACGCATGGCTGCCTCAAATGCGTCTACATCCTGAGTCTCGACAAAGAGACCCGTGTCATCCTGAATGATCTCGATTGCACCACCGGATGCAAAGGCAATGACCGGACAGCCACAAGCCTGAGCTTCGGCTGCAACGATTCCAAAGTCCTCCTCCTGTGGAAAGACCAGCGCACGCGCCCGCTGATAGAGAAGCAGAAGATCCTCATCTGAAACACGACCGAGGAACTCCACTTCAGGTGGAGATGACTTCTTCAGGGACTCGAGTTGAGTTCCCACACCAACGACCTTGATGGCATGCCCACCTTGCACCGCTGCCCGAATCGCGATATCGGTTCGCTTGTAGGGCTCAAGCGCTCCGACCACCAGAAACCAACCCTCTCGGTCCACGTCTGGATCATGTTGAAACTGGTTGGTGCGGACCGGGGGATAGATAACTCTTGCTTCGCGGTCCCAACAACGTTCAATTCTTCTGGCGATGTGATGACTGTTGGCCAGGAATTGATCCACCCGTGAAGCAGTCCGACGATCCCATCTCTGGAATCTCTTGCGGAATGCTCGAAGACCAAAGCCTCGCAAACCGCCCATCGACCCATTTTCATAATCGTGGGTCTGTTCCCAGATGTAACGAGCAGGTGAATGGCAGTAACACAGATGCGGTGTGCCTTCAGGTGGAATGATTGATTTGGCGACAGATGAACTGTCTGAAAGCACCAGATCACATGGGCGTATCCGAAGTCGCTCAATCATCTGCGGAAGGATCGGCAGATACCAGCGACGTAATCGACCCGCTCCGCCAGGGAGACGCTGCATCGGTGAAAGATGAAATCGACAGGCATCGATGGCCGGCGTCAAGGATCGACCGTCATGAACCAGGCTGTACAGATCCGTAGGACCGAACTGAAGGGCAAATCGATCGAGTACCCGTTCAGCGCCTCGTACGGCAACAAGCCAATCGTGGACAAGTACCACATCTGGATTGTCTTGCTGTTCTATCATTCAGGAATCATGTCCAATTTGAATCTACACCCAACCAATCTGCTTGAACTTGACTATCTCGATCTTGCCACACCGGCACCGGCCCCAATCATCGACGTCCATACCCACCTCTCGGGAGTCAACGCCGTACGTTGCTACCACGAGATTGCTCAGGCGTACGGTATCACGCTCACCTTCAGCATGAGTCCGCTGGATCAACTGGATACGATCCGTGACATCATGGGCGACGCGGTGGAGTTCATTGCAATCCCCGCCTGGTCTGACGCTGATCGAACAAAGGCGCATGGCCCCGCCTTTCTCGATCAAATCCGTCGCTTTCATGAGGCCGGATCCAGAATCGTGAAGTTCTGGGCCGCACCGCGAGGCCGCGACTATGGCCACGAAGTTGGAGACCCCGGGCTTCTTCATCTCGATTCACCCGCAAGGATCAAGGCAATGGATCTGGCAGCCGAACTCGACATGATCTTTATGACCCATGTCGCGGATCCAGACACCTGGTTCCAATCCAAATATTCGGATGCCGCACGGTATGGAACCAAGGAAGATCAGTATGAGCCACTTGAACGACTGCTTGAGATCTACAAGCAACCCTGGATTGCAGCCCACATGGGTGGCTGGCCGGAAGATCTCGACTTTCTGGACGGGCTGCTCACACGTCACGACAATCTCCATCTTGACTCTTCAGCAACCAAATGGATGGTGCGGGAACTGAGTCGGCACAGTCCTGATCGACTCCGTGAGTTTCTGCAACGATGGAAGGGACGGGTACTCTTCGGCTCGGACATCGTGACCAATGAAAGTCATCTGTCACCGCCTGAAACAACAGCTGATGGAGTCTCGCCACAGGCAACCTCTCCCGAGGAAGCACGGGATCTCTATGCGAGTCGCTATTGGGCACTTCGCACGCTCTTTGAAAGCAAGTACGACGGACCTTCACCTATTGCCGATCCGGACCTGGCACTGGTTGACCCTGCTTCCCATGGTCCTCTGGATTCACCGGACCTTCGAGGCAAGGCGCTGCCCGTCGACGTTCTGAAATCGCTCTATCACGACGCGGCAGAAGAGTTGCTGCTTTCAAGAATCCGCCCATAGGACTCCGTGATGGAATCACGTACATGATCGCATCGCAGAACGACTCGTTGACGGATTGATTCCATTGATTCTTCCGCACGGGTGAACAGCCACTGAATGGCCGCATGTTCATCATGGGATGCATCCACAAAGATCAACGGTTCTTCATGAGCCCATTCGGATGCCGGATGGTCATCGCCGAGTATGACCGGAAGTCCGGCCGCAACGGCCGCCATCACTGGCTCTACGCTGCATATCCTGGTCTCCCGTCCCATTGCAGAAGGCGCGAGAACAACATCCATGGCGGCCACCACATCTCTGGAGCAGTCCAACGCATCGTCCACCACGATTCGTATCTCCGGAGCGACACGCTCCATCCATCGCAATAGATCACCACGACGCGCACCAGTTGACGAAATGACCAGAACAGGATCTCTTCCGAGAATACGGCATCGAACCGGAATGCCGGAAAGATCGCGAAGATTGATCTCGCACATCGGATTTCCAAGCAGACCGATGACCATGGTGTCCGAACCCACATTCCATCGAGCACGCACCTCATCACGGTCACTCGCCAGCTGATCAGGGTGGACGACTGGACAATGAAGCTGATCACGACCGGTTCTAATACCTGCCGGACCCGTCAACTGCATGGCTGAACGCCAGGCGATGTCAGAACTCACGAAGACAGGCAGACGGCCTGACCGAAGTACATTGGAAGCCTGAGTGGCTGCAGGCGCATCCGACACGAAACTGTCAATCGTGGCCAATCGACCACCGCATCCTCCGGTGTATCCAACAAGAGACAGGGCACGAGTCCCCCAACCATGAATCAGGCTGAACGGTCGTCCTTCAGCTCTGGCACGATTGATCAGCAGGGAAATCCCACCATCATCGCCGCCCAGAATCCAACGAACCGACATGAGCCACGAAGGCTGGCCAGCATGACCGCCCGGCGGAAGCGTCAGGATCTCATCATCAGGACGCTGCTCGAGAATACGATCCAAAATGGCAGGCCGTTGATCCTGCATGACATGATCAACCACATGCAGCACACGGAAATCCGAACGTCGACTGCCCGCATTGCGCCCACGGATATCGGGAACTTGGACGGTCATTGATAGATCAGATTGGCGCCCACGGCCGGAATTTCATGTTCGTAGAAGAGCTTTGCGATCCGATGCCCGGTCTCTTCGGCCAGGGACTCTCCCAGCTTCTGCCTGACTCTGGCATCAGTAAGCCCCTGAGAAGTCTGAGATGGGAGGCTGACCTGAAGGGTGTAGGACTTGTTGCCCGAGACCGTCTGCTCCACATTGAACTCACCCGCTTCTGACAACTCCTTCTTGTCCGGGAACACCTGCTTCCTCTGTTCCAGATCAAGTACTCGGATATTGCAGGACGCATATGGGTCCGGGCTCACGCCATCCCTGCTCAGGACGAACTGAATCATCTCGACATAGATGATCTGCTTTGCTTCAACCGCTTCCGCAATACGACTGATCTCAACCGGGGTCGATCCACGGTCGAATTTACGTGCCGCAAGATCCGCATCACGAGGAGAGAAGACTTCATTGACCAGTTCTTCATCGAGCAGATCCTGACTGGCGGTCTCTGCAATCAAACGACGGAACCGGACCGGATTCACCGTGTTGCGACGATCATCGACGAAGATCACCGTTGGAATATCTCTGATTTCATACTGTGCCTCGACTGTCGGATTCGGCGTCACGAAATAAGCGACACCACTTGCGACATTGCACCCCGTAGCCAGAAAGCCGAAGGCACACAAGGCCAGAAGAAGCAACGCACGATTGACGGGCAGGTTTAGAGAGGACATGAATCACATTTCCAGATAATCGTTGTCTCGATCCATTTCAGGCTTGTACTTGTCCGGATACTTCGGCTCGAGGTGTGGATAGAACAACCAGCCAACATGCTTGATGAACTCCACATACAAGCCGGTCTGAATGGCTGATTCAGACGCAGCCTCACGATCCAATTCCTTCAGCTTGGGGAAGCGGGCGGAAACATGAAACAAGTCGGCGAACTCGTCAGGCTCAACACCATCACGTTCGATGACTCCCACCATCGCAACGCATTCCCCATCCCACATCCAGCGATTGCCGCGTGGATGAAGTCTGAAACTCTGAATATCAATCAGCACCACTCGATCCACGTTCAGCCTCTTGGCGATATCGCCATAAGGCAAGGCGTTCCACTGCGGTGTCGAGAACTGCCAGTCTCGAACCACACGCTGCGCGAGCAGCCGGATACCCGAAACCTTGTCAGCAAGACGCTTCGTGACACCCGCCGCAACCGTGTCGCACAACGTTGGATTTTCATAAAGCGTCGCCAGATCGGCATCAACGACGACCGCAACAGTCTGGTGCTCCAGCCCTTCATATTTGGGAAGGATCTCGACCAGTTTCTGGTACTCGAAGTTCTGCGCCATGCCGCCTGCAAGTACACCGACCGCCTTGCAACCAGATGACAGAATCACGCCTGCAATCAGGACCGACATGAGAGATGCCGCTGTCACTCGTTTCAGATTCATCAGACGAATTCCTTATGCACGGCTACTTTCCAACCCCAGGCTGCAACGAACATGATGATCAGACCCCAGGTCCACCAGCCATTCCAGGCCGTAGCCAGAAGCCGGCCAAGGGGTGCACCCGTAAATGCCATGACCAGGCCACCCACAAAGACCATGGCGGTCACGATGCACAATACCAGCCCCATGGGTTGAGCCATGAAGGCCTCGCCCCACTCCCCACGTACGGTATGACTGAATGAGGTCGTCATCCCACACGTCGGACAGGGAAGACCCATGGAGACAATCCAACCACAAGGAGGCAGGCCAAGACGCTGATGCGTACCGTGGCCGGATTCTGAGGGGGTCAAGGTCGCCGCAACAACCAGTACAGCAGCAGCCGCGACGGCTGCGGCCAGGGCGAACCAACGTGTTCGATTCATCCCGCCGTCAGCAATCATCTCACCTGAAGCGTGGTTTGATCCAGCGTTCTGCATGTTCCTTGCGGTCACCATTCCGGACACGTTACCGAGCCTGAACAGCAACGGCAATCATGACAGCCGTTTCGCAACAGGAAAGGCGTTTGAGATGGCTGTTATCGTCCCTGCTCACTGGCCTCTTGGCGACTCAGTGGGACACAGGCCAATCCCTGCGGGCCTGCCTGTGTCACAGGCACCAGCAGATGAGTCTGCCAGGGCGTGTCACGAAGACCGATCAGGAACTGAGCATCCTGACTCAGGACATGAACCACAGGTTCGACCGACTGACCGGGCAATCCAGAGATCACCTCGCCCAACAACGACCAATGTCGTAGCGTCCAACCAATGATTGCCGGAATTCCGCCCGAGTCGGAAGCTGAAACCACCAGATGCAAAGCGCCCGTCTCATCCAGTGCAAACTCTGCGGAGTCATGGTCAGGACATCTGAAACCCAGCACACTCAAGCCGGGCAGATGGTCACAGAGCGACATTGCTTGTTGCGACTCTCTTGAGCCTTCGACACCTCGGAATGGCTTGTCTCGATCCATGGTTTCCAAAGGCGATCCTTGAACCTGCGTCTCAGGATTGATGGGTGCGGTGACAGGCGGAATCTGAACCTGCGATGCAACTGGCAGTGGTTCAAGTACCACACGTTCCGAATCACGCATGGGGACAGCAATCGAGTCTGCCTCGAACTCAGGCGACACATGCTCAGGCAGAGACGAATCCTGTCCTGCTGCATTCACAACACGATGACGAGCTTCTGAGTCGGGCTGATGATCGGGTGAAACGCCGCCTCGAGCTTCCCGGGCAATGGTCAACAACCCATCCATGGGACGAGGCAACATGCGTGACTGCGTCAAACCAGTATCTGCACCAATGGCCGATATGACGCCACGATAGTCCACCACACGACCAAGATGACGTATGACCGCATCCGCCAGACGTTCCGCTGTCGCGGCGGCCTCCGCTTCTTCCTGACCGACGATGATGAGTTCAATCGGCACTTCAAGCGGAACACTCAATCCCTTGATCAAGGCGTAGGCAGCAACAACTGCAGCCTGATCACCACCGGTAATGATGGCAAGACGATCAGCATCGAGATCGGCCACAAGCTCGGGCGAGGCGCCTGAAGGAGGAACCATCACACAAGCACAGCACACTGGAATCAGATTCGTTGCAACCGGATCAAATCCATCTCCGATGCACTCAACCACAAGTTCCTGCTCATCCTCACGGGCGACGACGATACGACTGGCATCAGGAAGCAGCAATCGAGCTGCTGGCAACCGCCACAAACCCGCACGTATCGGCAGATGTCCCAACAGCAGAGTCACCAGTTCCGGACGATCACGAACATGCTCCGATGGGGTTGTCAGACACGCCGTCAGACGAGTGATGTCATCTCGAATACGACTCATCCACCAGCCTCTTCAACCTGGAGCACACTGATTGGACGATCAGGATCCGTTGATTGCTGCTGCTTGTTGTATGGATCAGGATGCATCCGTCCATCGACGGCAATCTGATATCGATACTGACCAGGAGGCAAGGCGATGACCGCCTCGAATGCGCCGATTTTCGGATCGAATCTCATGGGCGTGGCAGATACCGACCATCCATTGAAATCTCCACAGACCGACATGGCCTGTTCCTGCTGACCAGGCTGCCTGAAGCGAATTCCCTGATTCGTGATCTCGACACCGAATGTCACTGGAACCGGCGGCTCAGGACTCGACTGATCGCCACTCTCCACACGCTGAGCGATTTCAGCAACTCTTGAGTTTGATTGACTGGACTGCAAGGTCTCGGGCTCGGACTCGCCTGGAGGATTCGCAACCAGCCATTCCAGAAGAGTCTCCATATCTCGAGTTGCCTGAGATGTCGGGTCATGCTCGATGACGGGTTGCCCCATGCTTGCCGCAACCCTGAATGACTCATGCTCCCGGATCTGTACTGGGACCAGCAGATCGTCAAAGTGCTGCCTGAGCGTTGCCAGAATCCGAATCGCCAGCGGCGAAGCTGGGTCATACAGCGTCGGAAGCATGTGGCAGGCCAACGGACGAGACAGACGATGTACCAGTGCCTCGATGGTCTGACGCTGTCGATGAGCCCCCTGCATCGCAAAGTAGCCGGTTTCAACCGGAACAATCGCTTCTGCAGATGCCCGCAAGGCATTGAACGTCAGCAGGCCGACAGATGGTGGACAATCGATGAGACAAAGATCGTATTGAGGCGACAAGGCCTCCAAGGCCAACGAAAGGCGTCGATCTCGATCCGCCAATCTTGACAGCTCCCCCTCGGAAGACTCCTGAAGTGCCAGCATGATGGTGCTGGGCAGCAGGGAGAGATTCCTGCCAACAGGCCAGAGTCGATCAAAGGCGTGGGGGTCAGGATGGGTCGCCAGCATCGCCTCGACCACACCGGCTTCAATTCCATCGGCTGGGACACCAAGCCCCACCGCGCAATGGCCCTGGGGATCCATGTCCACCAGCAGAGTTCGAATTCCTCGGGCGGCAGCTACCGCACCGAGATTGATCGCAGTCGTGGTTTTGCCACAACCGCCCTTCTGATTCACGATCGCGATGGTGCGCACGCTGGTGGATCCCATGTAGGCAGGCAGAGTCAAACGGCCACCTCTGCTTATCGGCCCCCGTGCGCTCTCCCCTTGAGTCGCAACATGAGTGCCTGCCGCTCAGGTCGTGGCGCCGACAGCCAACCATGCAGCTCGGACCATCTCCTCAGGAACATCTTCGATCAGATCAACCCCTGCCTCGCCAGGGAGTACCAGTCTCAGATGGCCATCACGAGTCTTCTTGTCGAATCTCATGGCTTCAAGGAGGTCCTCCACCGGCTGTTCTGCTGGCAGATCCGCCGGCAATCCCATGAGGCTGACCATCTCTCTGGTAACGCCAACGACTGATGCATCACAGCGACCGAGCCGACACGCACATTCGGCCGCAGCAACCATTCCGATTGCAACAGCTTCTCCATGCCGGAGGTCCAGCTCCGGAATCGGTTCAATGACATGTCCGAAGGTATGGCCAAGGTTCAGTGCGGCGCGGCGACCAGATTCCCGCTCATCGCCCTGAACGACATCCACCTTGACCTGAACCGCACGGCTGACCAGTCTGGTGATGGTCTCTGACTCTGCCTGAAGAATGGCCGCATGCTCTTGTCGAATGAAGTCAAGCAGAGAAGGATCTGAAATGAATCCATGCTTGATGCATTCCGCCACTCCGCTGCGAATCTCTCGAGGGTCCAGTGTCGACAGCACCAGAGGATCAATCAAGACCGCCTTGGGCTGCCAGAAAGCCCCTGCAAGATTCTTGCCGACACCTCGATGATCTGGAAGGGGGAGATTGACACCAGTCTTGCCTCCGATTGAGGCATCGACCATCGAAAGCAACGTAGTTGGAATCAGCACAAGATCGATTCCACGAAGGAAGGTGGCGGCCGCGAACCCTGCGACATCTCCCGTCACACCTCCCCCGACACCCATGATCAAGGAACCACGATCGAGCCCCTGGCTCAACGCTGATTGATAGATCGATGCTACGGAATCCAACTGCTTGTTGGCTTCCGTAGCCTTGAACAGATGAGTGCGAAGGTGCCAGGCTTCACCGAATTCTGCACGCAACTGTTCCCCATGAGGATGTTCGACCTGTTCATCCATGACCAACAGGCCACGTCTTCCACTGTGCACTTCTTCGATGTGCTGAGACATGGACGGCAGCAGACCCGGCTCAATGATCACCGGATACGTGCCGCCTGGAACTGAAACCTGAATCCTGTTCACATCTGGTCTCCACCCGCTCGACTTCGAAGTTCATGAAGCGCTTCTGCTGGATCATCCGGCAAGTCGACGGCTCCATCAACCATGGGGACCACCTTACGCCTTTCTGAAGGCAGCTGTCGACGAGCCAGCAACATGACGCCGACCAGAACCATCGCCAGCAGCAGCATGAACCCCAGCAACATGAGCACATCCATGCGCTGCCAGTTCATCTGATTGCCGGCCGCATCATCACGTCGTTCGACTCTGCCTCCCAGAAACACCGGATACCGCCTGATCTGCCCATCCATGGCTCTGGCCTTGAGGATCTTGTAGAAGAGGGCATTCACCTCAACATGCGCTCCCGCAGCAACTTCGATCTGACCTGCCGGGACGTACAGCGCCAAGGGCTCACCTGAGGAAAGGCGAATGAACCATTCTTCCATCTCCTGATATGGCGATCGCATAGCTCGTATTTCCTGAACGCGGCCTTGAATGCAATAGAGCAGACCTCGGTTCGATGGTGGAGACTCAAGAAGATCTTCTACAGACAGCTTCTTTGCTGCAGCATGCTCATCACGTTCATCTGAAGTCTGAAACCATTGATGAAGAAACGGTATCAGCGTTTCAAATGAATCATCAGGCATGGTCGTCTCGTCCAGCGCCTGATCAAATACCAACTGCACTTCAGCATTCCATGGAGGTGCTGAAGAAGAGATTGCGGAAGGCACCCATGCAACAGCGAAGATCACGAAATTCGTGATCTTCGCGGCCAAGGCTCTTTTGATTTCTTGGCGATGTCGCCCTTTGACGACCATGCAAACGACCCCAAGGGGATTCGAACCCCTGTTGCCTGGATGAAAACCAGGTGTCCTGGACCTGACTAGACGATGGGGTCAGGAAGTGTAAATCCTACGTTCATCAGGCCTGGTGTTCAAATGTGAACCCTTCTGATTGCCGTAGTATCCTCTCCAGACATGCCCAAAGCCCCCGCCAAAACGGTCATTCTGTGCCCCATGAAGGTCGAAGCAGATGCGCTCAAAAGAGCTGGCATCAGGTGGCCAATCAGAATTACAGGCATGGGCCAGAACGCTACCGAACAGGCGGTCAAAGAGGTCGCAGCCTCTCATGGGACCGATCTGAGGCTGATTCTGGCTGGCGTTGCTGGAGGGCTGTCTCATGGAGTCTCGATTGGAGAGGCCTTTCAGATCACCCATGTGACTGATCCTGATGGCACCAGCCTTACCCCAGTCGACAGCACCTCCACCACACCATCGCTGTGCACGGTTGATGCGATCGTAGAGACCCTCGAGGACCGTCTGAAGCTCCATGAGACGACTGGAGCCGATCTTGTGGACATGGAGTCATCCCATTTCATCAAGGCCTGTGAGCCCAGAGAAGTCGCCTGGATGGTCTTCAGGGGGGTCAGCGATGATGTGGAAAGTGCAATCCCACCGGGATGTGAGCACTTCATTGATGCCAGAGGCTACCCCCGCATCGGGAGAATTCTGGTTTCTCTGGCCCTGCACCCCTGGCGGATACCCGCGATGGTCCATCTGGCCCGAAGCGTCAACCTCGGGATGGCTGGGGTCAGCCGACTGATTCATGAGAAAGTCGGGACCCCAGATAAACCCGCTAGGCCATGATTGTGGCGAGACGCCCGCCATTTTGGCTTGTAAATACATTTCTACAAATGACTTGTGTCAATATTTGAGAATCCTCGTTCCAACCGTTGACCAAGGCAGGCGAGAGTGGCTACCGTGACCACGTTGCGAATCGAATTCGCACCCGCATCGAACCCCCAAAATCAACTATCCGCGGATTAACTCCGTGGCGCCCCGCCGTCTGGAAGTGTCGGAGCTCCAGACGGCGGTCTTTTTTAAATGACAACTTGTTCACTCTGAATGGTTTAGACCAAGCGAAACGAATTCATTTCATTCACTGGCGAGCTGCCTGTATCAGGCCGATCAGCACACCTGTTGCAGACGTTCTACGGATACCGACCTGAATGCTACGTGGTAGCCTGTCGGCAACTGAATTTCTCCCTCTGTACAGGGCTTTGCCCAAAGAAGGTATCTCGTCATGACTGGCCTCAGCGTTCTACTGATTGTTTCTGGAATGATGTTCGGGCAGGTGGAGCAAGCCACTCCCCATACCGGGCTGAAGATTCCACCACCATCAGATGGCCAGCATCTTGCAGAATCATTGAGCAAGTTTCGTGTTGCACCTGCAGCATTTCAGGACAACAGCCCTGCGGCTGAAGTCATGACATTCACGCTGGGTCAGGCTGCCGACACAAGCTCCGGTTCGACCTCCACCGCTGGCGAAGGCGAAGTGCCTGAGTTTGGCACCGCAGGCTCCACACGATGGACCATTCATGGTGGATGGGGCCTTGATGTCCATGGCTCGAATCAGGAAATACAGGCTGGTGTCGGCTTGCAGTATTTCCTCATTGACGGGTTTGCCTTCGCACCCGAGTTGAATCTCTGGGGCTTCTTTCAGACCGGAGAAAATTCGTTTGGAGCAAGTCTTGACCTGATGTTCCAATGGCACTTCCTCCGCCGCGACTCCTGGTCGGTCTACGGAGATTTCGGCATCGGCCTTCTTGGCACGACCGAGAACGTTCCCTACGACGGATCTCAATTCAATTTCACACCACAAGCTGGCTTCGGCGTGACCTGGGATATTGGAAACAACAACCGATGGTATGCCGGTGTACGTTGGCACCATATTTCCAATGCAAGCCTGTATCAGAACAACCCGGGGCGCGACAGCATTCTGGTTTATACCGGAATCAACTTCCCGTTCTAGGCTGAATCAGAGGAACTACTGGCCTCTGAAGCAACCAGGCACACTACTCGCCTGGACCGAATACCAGACAGACGTTGTGGCCGCCGAAGCCGAATGAATTGTTCAGTGCGATCTTCACCGGACGTTCCTGCGCCGTATTGGCGGCGAAGTCCAGATCAAATCCTTCATCAGGGTTATCAAGATTGATCGTTGGCGGAATCACTCCATGGCGAATCGCATTGAGCGCAGCCACCGATTCAATACCACCCGCTGCACCAAGCCCGTGACCTGTCATGGATTTGGTTGACGACATGACAAGCTTGTAAGCATGGTCGCCAAAGACAGTCTTGACGGCACTGACTTCAGACGCATCTCCCAAAGGAGTCGATGTCCCATGGGCATTGATGTAATCAACATCCGTTGCATTGACTCCGGCATCTTCCAATGCTGAAAGCATGGCTCGCTTCGCTCCATCACCATCTTCCGCAGGTGCCGCGATGTGATGCGCATCGCCACTGATGCCGTAACCCAGAACCTCTCCGAGAATCGCGGCACCACGAGCCTTGGCGTGTTCCAGTGATTCCAGAACCAGAATGGCAGAGCCTTCTGCAAGAACGAATCCATCGCGATCACGATCAAATGGCCGCGAGGCCTTCTCTGGCTCGTCATTACGTGTCGACAGCGCCTTCATGGCCGAGAAAGCTGAAATGCACAAACCAGATACCGCTGCTTCCGTACCGCCAGCCAGAATGACGTCTGCCAGCCCGAGTCGAATCTGCTGAGCCGCCAGCGCCACGGAGTGTGCACCTGAGGCACAAGCCGTCGCCGGGACCAGATTGATCCCCTTCAACCCAAGACGAATACTGACATTACCTGAACATGCATTGGCCATCAGCTTGGGGACGCAGAATGGACTGATCCGCTTTGGACCTTTGGCCAACAGCTTGTTGTGATCAGTTTCGATCGTGATGATCCCGCCGATGCCGGTGCCGATGACAACACCCCGTCTGGTTGGATCTCCTGATTCGAAATCGAGTCCGCATGACTCAGCAGCTTCTATCGCCGCATAGACACCCATCTGGGAATTGCGATCCATCCGCTTCCGCTCGGAAACATCAAGCCTGACCTTGGGATCAAAGTCACTGACTTCTCCTGCGATGCGGGCATCCCACTGATCATCCTGCTCGAATGCAGTGATGGGGCCGACACCCGAACGGCCATTGGCAAGGCCATCCCAGAGCAGATCTGCGCTCAACCCAAGATCAGTCACCGCCCCCATACCGGTGACCACCACACGATGTGCCTGGCTACTCAACAATGGGCTCCTCATCACAGACCAGACCACTACCAAAGATCGACATGCTCACTCGCCAAATCACATGCTTGAGTTCATTGAACTCCAGCAGGAATCTGCAACTGGAATGAACAGAGGTCAAGGTGACCTTCAAACACTCAGGACTTGGTTGCCTGAGAGATGTAGTCAATAGCCTGACCGACTGTTTGAATCTTCTCAGCCTGATCATCAGGGATTGAGGTTTCAAACTCGTCCTCAAACTCCATGACGAGTTCAACCGTATCAAGACTGTCTGCGTTGAGGTCATTCGCAAAGCTGGTTTCACGAGTGATTTCCGTCTTATCGACGCCCATTTGCTCTGAGACGATCTCGATGACCTTGGTTTCGATGACATTGTCCGACACGGGGAATTCTCCTGAGAGTGGAAGGCGGGCCAAGCCGCCTTATCGATGCGATTTGAACGAGGGCAGTGTACCGGCTGAGCCGGGGCCAGTGCAACGCACCAACCACCTGTCAACAGACCATCCCCCCATCGACGGTGAGAACCTGCCCCGTGACATAGCCAGCCCCCTCTGAGGCCAGATAGGAAACAGCATGGGCAATTTCCTCAGGCTGCCCCAGACGACGCAAAGGGAGCCGCTTGGCTGCTTCTGAGAGGACTTCCTCGCTCATGGCGTCCGTCATATCGGTCTCGATGAAACCTGGGGCAACGACATTGGCGGTTATGCCCTTGGAACCCAGCTCCTTGGCAAGGGTCTTGGTCAGCCCGATGATGCCGGACTTCGCTGCTGCATAGTTGGCCTGGCCTGGATTTCCAATCAAGCCGGTAACAGAGCTGATGTTGATGATCCTGCCCCAGCGACCTCTCATCATTGGACGAGCAGAAGCACGGCAGGCAACAAATACGGCGGTCAGATTCACGGCGAGAACATCATGGAAATCTTCGTCAGACATCCGCAGAATCAAGCCATCACGATTGATTCCGGCATTGTTGACCAGAACGTCAATTCGGCCGCGATCCGAAACGACTCCCTCGATGAGCGATTCCACATCGGCACTGTTGGAAAGATCACAGGCTCGTGACTCCGCAACACCACCCTTGGACTCAATCTCAGCCTGAGCCGATTGCAGCTTGGCCTCGTCACGTGCGACTAGAACGACATGAAAGCCGTCCTCAGCCAACTGCCTTGCTATCGCAAGTCCGATGCCACGGCTGGCTCCGGTTACAACTGCGACACGGCGTTCATCATTGCCCATGGGGCCCCCGTTGTATATCTAGGAGAAGTGGTGAAGTGAAAGCAGAACAGCTGATTCAGAATTGATCGGGGGCATCGCCACCGGCAGGGCCTCTGCGACCACCGCCGCCACCGCCACCGCCACCCTGGCCTTGAAGGCCAACGGCTCCTGATCCGGACTTCTCTTCCTCTTCATCCTCTTCGGCCATCAGATCTTCCAACTGTTCATCAGCAACGCTCCAGAGTGAATTCTCTTCCTGAAGAATGCTGTACCAATCAGAAATCATGTCGCCACTGAGACGATCAACCATGCCAGGAGGCGTCGGGACTGCTGTGAAGTTCATGGACTGCCCGGATCCGTTGTAGGTCCACAACTGAGCCTGAGTATCTACTCCGACTTCATAGATGGCCAGAACACAGCGATCACCGGTATTGGACATGCCGGTTCGAATGAAGACTGCATCAACATCTTCCGTTGCATCCTGCCAGGCGCCATCTTCAACCATCGCCATCAATTCCATGCGATCGGAGGAGTTGAGCATTCCCACAACCGTCTGATCATCACCCCGCAACCAGGCGTCGAAGAAGATCAGTATTCCACGCCGTGCGTCGGTACTGTTTGGAGCTTCGTCCTCGGGCATGCGGACTCTCATCGAGTCGATCTGCAACTCCTGACACAGCTCCTCGACTGATTTGACTGGAGGAGGTGGTGGTGCAACCGCCTTCTTGGCCTTGGCCACCGGCTTCTTGACCTCTTCTTCACCACAGCCGACCAGCTGCCCGGCAACAAGAGGGATTGCGACAGCCATGGCCAGCGGCATGGCCAGACGGGACATCAAACTACGCGTGATACGACGGATCGGGTACGTCATGATTTCGCACCTCCACTTTACGGTCAATTCTCTTCATCAATCCCTTGAGCACTTTGCCAGGCGCCAATTCACGGAAATTGGCGGAACCGACTTCGAGCATGTTCGCCAGTGACTGGGACCAGCGTACAGGGTGTGTGATCTGTTCGACAAGATGATTCTTGATCGTCTCAATCTGGGGGTCATGAGCAGCTGCAGTAACGTTGCACCAGACCGGCACAGAGGGAGCGTTCATTTCAATTCCATCAAGGACTTCTGCCATTCGATCCGCAGCAGGCTGCATCAATGGCGAGTGGAAAGCCCCTGCAACAGTCAGTGCCTTGGCTCGCAAGCCAGCCTCTGCAGCCATCTCAACAGCGGCGTCACAGGCTGCAGCAGAACCACTCAGGACAATCTGCCCCGGGGCATTGAAGTTGGCGGGCACAAGTACTTCGTCCGCTGATTGCGTCTGCAGAACTTGTGAGCAGAAAGCCGTAGCGGCCTCTTCATCCGCAGCACCCATGATGGCAACCATTCCGCCTTGAGAGGCTTCCGCTGCTTCCTGCATCAACCTTCCGCGAGCCGCGACCGTCTCCAAAGCATCCTTGAAACTCATGACACCGGCCAGATACAAAGCGGTGTACTCGCCCAGCGACAAGCCTGCAGAAGCCGAGATGGCAAGATCAGGCTCTACGGCCTGAAGACCTTTCCAACAGGCGACGCTGCAGGCAAGAATGGCCGGCTGGCTGACATCAGTTCGATTCAGATCCTCTGCAGGACCACCAAAGCACAGTTCACTCAAGGAACGGCCAAGCGTCTCTGCCAGAATGCTATCCGCCTCGGCCATGACTGCTGCGGCCTCGGGTGAACTCTCGCACCAGACCTGCCCCATACCGACAGCCTGGGCACCCTGACCCGGACACAGAATGACGCAATCATTTGCATTGCTCATGTTGGACATCATAGATCAGCAGACCTTTGTCGAGTGAAATAGCCGCCTCAATCCGTGCTATTGAGTACTGAATCAGAGATTCCAGACCGATGAAGCCCAGGTCAAGCCGCCTCCGAACGCCACGAGAATGATGGTCTCACCCTCGTGAATCTTCCCGGCTCGACGAATCTCATCCAGACACAAGCCAACGGATCCAGCAGATGTGTTTCCATAACGGTCAATGTTCACATACACCTTGTCATCTGGAAGTCCAAGCTTCTCCTTGGCGGACTCGATGATGCGGATATTGGACTGATGACAGATGAACTGTGAAACGTCGTCCACTCCAAGGCCAGTGGCCTGCATCGCATCTTCGATCACATTCTTGAACTTGGAAACTGCGAAGCGATAGACCTCCCGGCCTTCCATTCGCAGGAACCCCATCTCGATGTCGCAAGGTGGCGATTCAGGCGGAACATCCGACTCCTTGCGAGGCAGGAACAAGGCTTTCCATCCTGATCCATCTGCCTGAAGCGTCTGATACACACAACCCTTGTTGGGATCGTCATCACGAACAATCACCGCCGCACCTGCCGCATCTCCAAACAGAACCGAAACGGTTCGTTCATTGAAATCCACGACATTCGACATGGCATCACAACCGACGATTCCGATGGCCCGATGCCTGCCGGTTCGAATCAACGAATCCGCCAGATTGAGGCTGTACACAAATCCTGAACAGGCGGCGACCAGATCAAAGGCCCCCGCCGGTGCCGCCCCGAGTTCCGCCGCGACGCGACAGGCATTCGATGGACAGGTCATCTCATTCGTGACCGAAGCGACGATGATCAGATCCAGCTCGGAGGCTTCCATCCCCGCATCGGCAAGTGCCTTGGAGAGTGCTTCGCACTGAAGTGAAAACGCAGACTCGTCACCGGCGATGCAGACATGACGCTGACGAATCCCGGTGCGTTGAGTAATCCACTCGTCTGAGGTATCGAGTGTCTTGGCCAGATCGTCATTGGTCCAGACGGTTGCTGGCACAGCAGAACCTGTTCCGGCAATCCTTGCCCCACAGGGCATCGAGGAATCAGATGGCATCATGCCTCCACTTCAACAGCAGCCAGACGATCTGCAATGGCCTGATTGACGCCTGATCCCACGTAACGATGAGCTCGATGAATGGCGTTGCCGATCGTACGAGCTTCACTGGAACCATGACAGATCAGACAGACACCATTGACGCCCATCAACGGCGCGCCGCCATATTCGTGATAATCGTATTCCTGATACAGCTGCTTGAGGACGGGCTTGAACTGCTCCGCAAGCTTGGGATCTTCCGCCTGAGCCAGCGCAGCCAGTTTCTTGATGATCCCGCTGGAGAGGCCCTCAGCAAGCTTGAGCGTGACGTTTCCAGTCACACCATCACAGACGACGACGTCAGCTGCGCCATCGAAGACGGCACGACCTTCGACGAAACCGACGAAATTGACTGCTTCACACTCAAGAAGCATCTCCCGAGTCCGCTTGAGATCTTCGGTGCCTTTCTGTTCCTCGCCACCGACGTTCATGACACCGACTCGTGGCGAATCGATACCCAGCATGTGACTGGCATAGACACTTCCCATCACGCCGTACTGAACGAGATGGTGAGGCTTTGGTTCGATGTTCGCACCGACGTCGATGAAGGTGACCGGACCACCGAACGTCGGAATCACCGCTGCTATACCAGGGCGAGCCACGGAGGGCATGCGCCGCATGTGCATCTGAGCTGCCGCGACGAAGGCACCGGTATTACCAGCTGAAATCACGACATCAAGCTGTCCGTTCTCAGACTTCTTGGATGCTTCGCGACACAGAACGACCAGAGAGGAATCGGACTTGGTTCTGACCGCTTCAACCGGAGACTCGTCCATCGATACCGACTGTGTGGTGCCGATGACCTCGACTCGGGGGTCATTGCAGTCATTGTCCTTGAGCCACGCTTCGATGATCGACTGGTCACCAAACAGGACCAGCTGATCGTCATCACCAAGATGCGACAGACCCATTGGGATTCCATCCAGAATCACCTGGGGAGCGTGATCTCCACCCATGACATCGAGGCCGATGCGCATGAACTACTCGGTTCCGGTTGAAATCGTCAGGCCAGGTCGAACATAGCCACACTGCCGACAAGCAGCGTGCGGCTGACGAGGGCTGCCACAGCTTGGGCAGGTTACGAGGTGCGCACGGCTAATTGCGTGATGTGAACGGCGCTTGCGCTTCCGACTCGGAGATGTACGAAAAGCTGGAACAGCCATGTCACGACCCTTGCATCTGTTACTTCAAAACGATTCTCGACAGAGATGGCCCCTTGGCCCCCACCAGACAGCGCCTGACAGGTCTCTACCAAGGGCCCAATGTAGTTACCAAGCCCCTGAGTGTCAATGAAACAGCCCTTATTGAAGCCTGCTCCACGCTCACCTTTCCGACCCTGGTGAGCTCCAGAACAGCCCTCAGCCCTATAAAGAGGGCGATTTGAGGGCTTCAAGATCACATCAGGTGCAACCACTCCTTGAAGAGAAAGTCAAACCGCTCGGTCAGCAACGTGATTCGACCCATGACGGTCAATCCAAATGCCGCACCAAAGGTGATCATCAGGACAAAAATTCCGCCTCGAGCAGCCTTTCCAACAGCTCCCTTGTGTTCCAGAGAGAAGAAGAAGTAGACGAGACAGAGCAACACACCAAGAAGAATGACGATGGCACCCACTGAGTTCCAGAGGTCGAACTGACCGTTGGCATTCTCAGCCCAGAGTGTCGTGATGGTTCCCTTGATCTGAAGCAGGAAATCTGACTCGAGATGCGAAGTAAGTCTGAAACCTGCTGTTGCGCCGATGATGAAGGCCAATGGCCATCTGGCAATCCAACCACCCTTGGGCAGCAGTCGACAGACCAGCATCACAGCCAGAATCGCAGGAATGACATACACCCAGTCCCAGCTGTAGCTCCAGGGAAGTCCTGGCGAAGTCCATTCCCGAACCATCGCCGGGAACAGGTTGATCAGCAGCTGATCTACGATGCCGGTGTAGAAGGCATAAGCCATGGCATAGCCTGCGGATGACCCGACAAGAATTGCTTCGGCGGTCTTGTAGAAAGGGTTGTCACCGCAGAGGAAGGACATGATGGCCAGCGTAAGAATCGCTGCAAGCCAGAGTCCGACCGTACGGCTGACGGAGAAGCTGGAGTTTTCCGGCCTGTCCGCAGCGGGCATGTTGTAAGGCAAGCCTGTTGTCACATTCCACTTCGAGACTTCTCCCGTGGCGGTCATCCCCTCCTCGGGGGCTTCATCCGTGGGAAGCCAGGAAACCGAAGTGGTTGTCCCGGTGAGATGAACCATCTCGACTGAAGCACCGGTCTCGATCCTTCCTCGGACCTGAGCAGACACCTCGGAGGAATAACCGGAATCACCCGCTTCTGCAGCAAGTGAATCATTCTCATCAATGGTTGAGATGACCCTTGTTCCGGAATTGACCGCACCTTGATGCATCGCCTCCCGGGCCTCACCGGATTCCATCGGCACCCACATGTCAACTGCCGTAGAGGTCGAATACTGGGTGTAGCTCTGCTCCTTGGTCTCGACATAGACCTTGCCTGCATCGAGCGTGAAGTACGCAACCACCATGCCCACGATCATGAGCAGGACGACAAGGGTCCAGCCGAGCTTGGCCCCGCCGGCACCCTGAGGGACTGCAGTATTGGTTTCATTGCTCATCGGGCACCCCGCTTACGGTCAACGAAGAAGATCACATTGCCAAGAAAGATCAACGCCACCATCAACAGGTGCGCCACGAACTGCGGCCCCATTCTCTGAAATGCAGCGGTGGTCGAGAAGGTGGACTTGATCATCTCTTCCGTTGCGAGAGATGGATATTCCTCAAGAAGAATCTGTTCATAACCCGCCGCACCCTTGATCGCCGCCAGCAGACCGGCCATTGGATCGGGAATGTAGGGATACAGAAGTGGTGCCTGGACACCGGTACATCCAGCGACCATCGGCAACCCTGCGGGCGTCGCGGCATACTGGACCCACTGCTTGGCACCCGGATCACCCGCACAGACATTGACGATCAGGTCCATGGCCTTGGCCGACTTGATGTTCGCCGTCATGGGAATGTCGTTGAGTGACTGCTTGCGGGAATCAGTGATGAAGAGCTGTTTCCAGTCCACGATGATGTTCTTGATCACGGCTTCACCGCCGGGCTTGTACCCGAAGGACATGAAGTTTTCGCCGTAGGTGAGATCTTCGAACTCGGTCTCGAGAATCTTCATCGCATCTTCGATGAATGGCTCGCCGAGTGGCCAGAGACACATGAAGTAGATCTTGTGCTTCTTGAATCCACAATGACGCGCGAAGGCCATCGCCATCGGAAGCAGCTCACCCTGTGACCCGGGGTCGAAGTCGAATGAAACAAGGACACGAGATCCGTCCGGCAGGTCCTCGATTGCATCAAAGACACTTCGATCCATCATGGTCGCCTTGTTTGGCGGGAGAAATCGAAGCAGGATGGGCAGCGCCACGGCAACACCCATGAGCAGGAAGATCCAACGTCGGTCAACAGTGCGGAGGAAATTCATCATGGATCAGTCCTCCGATCCGAGGTAGGAACGATCGATACCCAGCAGAACCTTCAGCGAGACCGAGACGATGCCGAGGGCAATCCCGATCATGATGGCTCTGTTGCCCGCCTTCTGCGGAACATCCAGGATGATCTGTGTGAGGTTTTCGAGACGGAGCCCATTGGCCAACTGGTACCACCAGCCGGTCATGTGAGCATTGATCTCGGTCGCGGTCGCTTGCTGAGCAGCCGTGAGCTGGTCAAAGGCGGTGCCGGCGAACGACATGTCCACGAGTGGAACTCCATTTTCGACCTGAATGCCGATTGCCATGGCGAATGCCTTGGCTTCCTCCGGGAAGGTTGCGACATACGACTCCAGATCAGGCAGGAAGCTTGTCAGCCAGACGCCAGCGTAGATCTGACCGAGCAGCACGACGAAGGCGGTGCCCAGCAGAAGGGTCGCTTCGATATTCTTGGCACGGAAAGCTCGGAACGCCGCCGACGCGATGTAGAACGCGAGCATCGCGAACATCGTGGCCGTCAGTGGCTTGTAGACATAGGAATAGATCCACCAGAATGGCACACCTTCCTGCGACACCAGTGGAGCGGTCCATGGATTGTCAGGAGCCGTCATGGTGGGCAAGGCACCGATCTTGAAGACACCTACGGCCAGCGTGATGAAGAAGGCCAGCAGTGTGATCGCGCCATAGGCCCAACCAGGTCGACGATTGGAGATCTTGGCAAGGTTCAGCATGATGAGGTTGCCCGCACCAAGCACCATGGCACCGGCCGCGAGAATGATGAACATCTCCATGGCCGTGGCCCCCCACTCCTCCGTGTAGGGAATGAAGTAGGTGGCGATCAGCAGAAAGCCGATCAAGGCCGCGATCAAGAGGGGAATCGTCCGCTTTGCAAGCATCAGTTTCCTCCTTCGTCAATGGCTGGTTGAGCGTCCTGGTCGGCCTCCATCATCTGATCCAGATCACCGTCGATGACGGCGACCTTCAGTTCATCAGGAACCAGGCCATCTTCGCCCAGAACATTGTTGGTGATATACAGATCAGCGACACGTATCGCCTTGCTGTCGGGAATGACTGCCGCAAGCGTGGCAAGCAGACAACCAAGTACAAGAAGCAACGCTGCCACGACCTTGCCGACATCCTGTCCCTTGAGTGAACCCAACTGCTCGGGATCATTCGAGAGGTACGCGGATGCAGCGAAGAACTCCTCGCCGATCAGCGTGTAGTCACAGGCTGCGACGAAGAACGGAAGCTGGGATGGCATGGCCGTACCGGCAACCTGAATCGCACCAATTGAATTGGCCGTCTCAGCCAGAATCAGCGATTCGGCGTAGAAGGCACCCATGTAGAAGCAGGCAGCCGGCTTCTCACGAACCATGACACCCTGGACACCGGCGGTGTAGCCGAACTGCTCATCGGTGAGATAGTAGATGTTGTCCTCGTTGTAGGCATCGGGTCGACCTTCACCGAGGTAGGCGGCTTCGACGGTTTCGCGAGCGGTCGTCATGACGAGCGAACGTGCCGTCGGGACCTTCAACTCGGCGTCGTACTGAGCGGCCGTACGAGCGACATTCGACAACACGGTGATTCCCGCGACGGTCTGAATGTCATTGATGTCAAGAATGCCGGGCACGAAGAGAACCGGCTTGCCCATTTCAGTGGAGCGACCGACTGCTTCGGAGACTGCTTCAAGACCCGCAATCGGTCGCACCTTGATGGCGCCGCCACGCTTGGCGTAGAAGACGAAGTAGACGATCACGATGCTGATCAACATCATGATGATGAAGAACCACAGCTTGCCCTGATTGATGTATTCCAGTTCCGCGGTGACCGGCGCGACTGCTTCGGCAAGTGGCGAATAACTGCCATCCGATGCTGTCGCGGCGATGCCATACAGATAGGTCACACCAGCTTCGACATTTTCATCGAGGAACTGACTGACGGAATAGGGAACGGTTCCCACTGGCTGATTCGCTTCGTAGTCGAAGTCATCTCCAAAGCCGAGCTCGCCACTGCCAGCAGCAGTTTCCGCACCACTTTCAAGACCAGCCGCAGTAGGAACGACCATGCGATAGATGGCGTATCCACTGATTGGATGGGAACCATCGGCTGCAGGCCGATCTTCCGGCGATAAGCTCCATTTCACCATAACCTGACCGCCGATGTCATCCGGGACATCTGCAGCCGTGACATTGGTGGGGCCTGCAAGCGTGACTGCCTGGCCGCGTGCAGACGCAGACAGGGTGGCAAGCAGGGCCAGGAGGAGAACGAGAGCTCGTGTCATACCGCTCACTCCTCGATCAGTTCCACGTTTGCCCGAGGCACGATGGCCTTCTCACCGGAGGGGAACGTTACCTCCAGCACACGGGCTTTTGATCCAGAACCCAGGACATGTGGTTCAGCAGGAAGACCGGACACGGTGCCGATCATGCCAAACCATGGATCCCGGATCACGCGAAGCTGTCGGCCGGTTTCCAGCTGACCTTCTTCGAATTTCTTGTCTTTGTCTTCGGTCGGAGCGGACTGCAACGGCACGATGATCTCCGGCCGCATCACACCCGCACGAATCTGTGTCGCCCCATTGACCGATGCTTCCTGTCCTTCGAATTCCTGAAGCATCGAATAGGTCCGTTCGGCCATGGCGATGTCGCCGAAGCCTTCGGTCACGATGACGGTGATACCGAGGCTCTCACGACCGGTGATCGCCACGCCAAGGTCGTAGCCCAGCAACTGCTTGAGATCCTGATCATCGATGCCGCCGGAGATGATGGCCGCAACCTTCATCTTCTGGGCTTTCTTGATGGCCTCGACCGTCATGCGAGCGCCGCCGATCACAATGCATCCGGCCATGTCCGCCGTGATGAGATCTTCCGTCAGCTGTTGATCATGACTGTTGCCGACAACCTTGATGGCACCGTGGGTCTCGCCGCCGACACCGAAGATACCCTGCACATAGGCCACGTCCGTCTCGATCTCACATCCTTCACCCGGCGAAACGCTGACGACCTTGCCGCTTAGATACGCCCGGACCTGAACTGGCAGCGGAGCGCCTCGAACAATGACCTGACCGGTCACAGGAGAAATGGTCTCCACCGTTCCTTCAAAGCGTGAGTTCACCGTAGTCTTGAACATCCCGAAGATGCCCTTGGTCTGTGCAAGTGGTTCATCGATCTTGATCGAGTCACCTTCCTGCTTCACCATGCAACCCACGACATCCGCTGGAGGCAGTGACATCTGATTGGCCAGATTGATGGGATGAACATCACCGGGAAGATTGGTCTCCGCGACGATGTCGTCAGCCGTGACCTGCTGGCCGACTTCAACACGAACATCGCCTTCAATGGGCAGTCGCCGCATGATCCGGTGCGTCTTGTGCCGGGTCACCAACAATCCTGGGGTATAGGCCTTGGCCACGATACAACTCCTGCGGGGCGCCTCAGGCGCCCACGGTCTGTGATTCTTCTGCGTAAACGTCAAGGGCATCAAGCCAGCCCTGTACCGTCGACTGACATGAGGCCCGATCTTCAGGAAGCGAGAGCGGTCGCCCTCGTCCATCAAGAATCAAGCCCACGGTACCGCCGCGAACGGCTTTCTGTACTTTCTTGCCCGGCCCCTCACCAAGATCAATGCCTCGAGCAGGCGTCAGGGTGATGGTGCCGGTCTCCTCCTGATCCAGTGGCAGAAGGGTCATCTGTCCTCCGACGATCTCGCCGGAAGCCGTGCGATCACCGGTCAATTCATACTTGAAGCACAACTTGCCTGGCTTGGGTTGTCCCGCCGCACAGACACACGTGCCGAGATACACGAGGCAATCACGGTCGAAGACCTGCTCAGCCGCCTTGGGATGCACGCTTGAAAGCACACCCAGATGAGGCATCATGAAGATTGAATCCTTGGCGAGCATCGTGACACCCTCGGGCTCGAAGGCGTCGATGAGCATCATGGCGGTCTGATGCATGCGAGGTGCATGACTGAGAACACCACCGGATGCAACAAGCAGATCGAGCGTCATGTTGTTGACGATGGTCTGGCCACTGGTCTGCTGACTGAAGGTATCTCCGACCGTCCGCTGCTGCTGAACACCCTTGAGCGTCGTCGCGAAT